>JADJRB010000002.1 GCA_016712445.1 Acidobacteriota bacterium
CGTGCCGGTAGGTGACAGGACTAGCTGGAGCCCTGTCGCATGCCCGAATTTCTGCGCCTACTGAACTAGCCGGGCCATGTCCCGGAGCAGCTGTTGCCACCGTCTTGTCGGCCTCAATCATAACGGCGACCCCGCGATGGTCGTCTGCGCGACCATTACGACAGCGAATCATCTGCCTGTCTCGCTGCTGCTCCTGTCCACAGGTGCTGCTCATGGTTGATCCGGACGAGCGCGAAACCGCCGCCCTGAGCGCCGGGCTGAAGGCCATGGCCGAGATCATGGCGGAGATCGGCTGGGAACACCGGCTGTGTGACGTCACCGGTCTCCAGGCCAGGAACATGGCTCAGGTCGCCGTCGGGGCCTTCCTGCAGTCTATGCGGGATAGCGCCCCGGAGGTGCCGTTCTGATGACCGGACCTCTGACTTCAATCACCGCGAAAGCCGCCGGCTTCGCCGACGAGGTCAACGCGCGCATCGATGCCGTGCTCACCGCGGAGAACGGCGCCCGCGAACCACGCCAGTACCTGGGCGGGAGCCGCCTTGGCGAAGGCTGCTCGCGGCTACTGCAGTATGAGTTCCTGCAGGTTCCTCGCGACCCGGCGGCGGCGAGTTCACCGGCAAGACCCTGCGCATCTTTGCGGCGGGCCACTGCTTTGAGGACCTGGCCGTCGACTGGATCACCAAGGCGGGATTTGATCTGCGCACCCGCAACGCGTCCGGCGACCAGTTCGGTTTCCGGTGGCTGGCGGGCGTGTCCGTGGACACATAGACGGCGTCATCGTCGCTGCGCCCGATGGGCTGGCAGTCCCGGCCTTGTGGGAATGCAATCCGCCAACGCCAAGAACTGGCGCGATATCGTCAAGCGCGGCGTCACGGTCTGAAGCCGGTTTATGCGGCCCAGATCGCGCTCTACCAAGCCTATCTGGGCCTGACCGAGCATCCGGCGGTCTTCACGGCCGTGAACAAGGACACCTGCGAGCTCTGGCACGAGCTGGTGCCGTTCAACGGCGCTCTGGCGCAGGTGGCCAGCGACAAGGCCGTTCGCATTCTTCAGGCCTGCGACGCCGGCGAATGGCTGCCGCGCGTCTCCGCCGATCCCGAACATTTCGAATGCGCCTGGTGCGCCTGGAGGCAGAGGTGCTGGGCATGACTGCGGCTGACAGCCAGGGCGCGGCCGATCGCGTAAAACCCAATCCCGAGATGATCGCGGCCTTCACCCAGATGGTGTTCGGCTATTGCGACCACCTCGTCCCGGTTCGCGCGCTCGCGGAAAAAGGCGGCGGCGATCAGATGCCGCACACGCCCTTCATGGAGTGTGACGCGGCGCTGGCGGACAAGCTGGTTATCCAGGCGGGATGGGCTACCGACAACGGCATGGCGCTGTTCGTGGTGCCCGGCACCGTTGCGGCATCTGGTGACCCGGGCCGAACACATCGTGCAGACCCAGGTCGTGCTGGTCGATCTCGACCACGGCGACATTGCCGCCAAGCAGGAACACCTGGCCCGTCATCTGGGTGACCCCAGTCTGGTGGTCGCGTCGGGCGGAGTCACTCCTGAAGGCCAGCGAAAGCTGCACCTCTATTGGCGGCTGAGTGAACCGGCCGAGGGCGATGATATCGCCACGGTCTGCCGAGCCCGTCACATGATCGCCAGCAAGGTCGGTGGCGACCCGTCGTTCCGGTCGCCGCATCAGCCCATCCGCGTGGCAGGCTCTGTTCACGGTAAATCCGGCACGGCGCGACTGGTCGAAATCCTCAGCCAGCACGACCGCGACCACGACCTCAGCGATCTGGTCGAAGCGGTTCTGGCCATGCCCCTGCTCGAGGGCGAGGCGAGTTCAGAGTTTGACTACAACGACGCTGGCACCGGCACTGGAACCGTGACCGAGCTGTTCGGCCGCGCAGTGCGCGAAGGGGGTGTCGACGGCACAACCCGATTTGATGCCTTGTCGCGGATCATTGGCTACTGGATCAGGCGCTGCCGCGAGGGCCACGTCACCACCACCCAGGCCTGGCAGGAGATCGTCGACTACAACAACGCCCGCATCGACCCGCCGTGGAGCGGACCCGGCTCACGTCGGAAGCCGAAAAGATCTGGAAGCTCGACAGCGCCCGCTACGGCGAGGACTACCTCGACGACACTGGCAATCGCGGTCCGACAGGCGGCGGCGGTGACAGCGGCGACGATGCGGCCCCGGTCCAACTGACTGAGGATGCCCTCGCTGAGGTCTTTACCGGCCAGCACGCGCAGGACTGGCGATACGTCGCGGCCTGGGGCCAGTGGCTGACCTGGACCGGCACGGTCTGGGTGCGCGAAGACACGCTGAAGGCCTACGATCTGTCCCGCAAGGTCTGCCGGTCGGCCGCGCGCAAGGCGTCCAGCGCCAAGCTGAAGGCCAAGCTGTCGTCGGCCTCGACGATTGCGGCGGTCGAGCGCATCGCGCGGGCCGATCGGCGGCATGCGGAGACGACCGAGGTCTGGGACCGCGATCCCTGGGCGCTGAACACGCCCGCAGGCGTGGTGGATCTGCACACAGCCATTGGCGGGTCGCACGATCGGCCCTCCTACATGACCAAGATCACCAGCGCTTCGCCGCAGGGCGACTGTCCGGTCTGGCGTGAGTTCCTGGTCACCGTCACCGGCGGCGATACCGAGCTCCAGCTCTATCTGCAGCGCATGGCCGGCTACTGCCTGACCGGCGTGACCAGCGAACACGCGCTGTTCTTCCTCTATGGCACCGGCGCCAACGGCAAATCGGTCTTCGCCAACACCCTGACCGCGATGATGGGCGACTACGCCACGGTCGCGGCGATGGACATGTTCATGGCCAGCCATGGAGATCGCCACCCGACCGATATGGCCAGCCTGCGCGGCGCGCGCGTCGTGACCGCCATCGAGACCGAACAGGGCAGCCGCTGGGCCGAGAGCAAGCTGAAAGCCCTGACCGGCGGCGACAAGATCACCGCCCGGTTCATGCGCCAGGACTTCTTCGAGTTCATCCCCAGTTCAAGCTGCTGGTAGTCGGCAACCACAAGCCGTCGATCCGCAATGTCGACGAGGCCATGCGCCGTCGTCTGCACATGATCCCGTTCACAGTCACCATCCCGGCCGCCAAGCGTGACAAGCGCCTGCCTGACCGATTGCTGGCCGAGCGCGATGGCATCCTGCGCTGGGCGCTCGAGGGCTGTCTGGAGTGGCAGCGCATCGGGCTGCAGCCGCCGGCGTCGGTGCTGGCTGCGACCGAGGAGTATTTCGACGCCGAGGATGCGGTCGGCCGGTGGCTCGATGAGCGCTGCAACCTCGGCCCGAACTGCAAGGCGACGTCGGGTGCGCTCTACGCCAGTTGGAAGAGCTGGGCCGATGCCAATGGCGAATATGCCGGCTCCAACAAGCGCTTCTCCGAAACCCTCACCGCTCGCGGATTTACGCGCGCCAACACCAACTCGGCCAGGGGTTTCCGGGGCCTGGAGTTGCGCGATGCCCCAGCCAATTCAACCGCCATGGAGTTCTGAACAATGTCGACCAATTCGCCATCGGTGACGGTTGTGACGGGTCTCCCCCTTATAGGCGTTACACGCGCGTACACGCGCGCCTCTAAGGCCGATAATGGAGATGCCGTCACAACCGTCACGACCCGTCACCCCGACCTGACGGTCCTCGCCCTCGACCTCGGCACCACGACCGGCTGGGCCCTGCGGTCGATGGGCATGATCACCAGCGGCTGCCTGTCCCTCAAGTCCTCCCGGTTCGACGGCGGCGGCATGCGCTATCTGCGCTTCAGGCGTTGGCTTGAGCAGCTGCAGAGCGATGCCGGCCCCATAGGCGCGGTCTATTTCGAGGAGGTCCGCCGCCATGTCGGCACCGACGCCGCGCACGTCTATGGCGGCCTGCTGGGCCAGCTGACCGCCTGGTGCGAGGAACACGGCGTCGCCTATCAGGGCGTACCCGTCGGCACCATCAAGGCCTCCGCCACCGGCCGCGGCAATGCCGACAAGGCCGCGATGATCGCCGCGGTACAGTCGCGCGGTTTCTCGCCGGCCGACGACAACGAAGCCGATGCCATCGCCATCCTGCTCTGGGCCATCGAGACCGGCGGAGGTGTGCGATGAACTGGTGTCCGCGCGGCTATGGCGGCGAGCGCCGCGACCCAGAACAGGTCAAACGCGACGGCTGGCGCGAGATGGGCGTTCTGGCCGTCTGCGCCTCCGACCATCGACTGAACTGGGTCGAGAAAGAGTTCATCCGCCAGATCGGTGAGAAGCTCTATGGCGGCTCTCCCAAGGTCGAGGGCTGAGCCCATGGCCAAGGGACGCAAACGAAAATCCGGCAAACGCCACCCCTGCGGAAAACTGGTCAGGCCCTTCACCGGCGAGACCCCAAGCTGACGTCCTCGCCACGGTGGTGGAAGCCCGGCGTCGGCAATATGGGGTCACAGCCAGGCAGGCCCGTGATGAGCGGCTGGGATCTGCGCTGGGACGGCTGGCCTTCTGCGGCCTTGATCACCGCCGACCAGTATTCGGCCGGCCAGGTCTATGCCACCACCATGGGCCGCTATGGGGCGATCATGGGGCTGCCCACCGATCAACCACGCTCGATGATGGCCCTGCTGATCAACGAGGGCATCTTTGCCAGTGGTGACGTTGTCCACGCTCCTGACCTGATCGAGAAGGTGCGCAGGCAGGCGGCCAGCGTGCAGCTGATGCTGCGGTACTGTGGTTGCGCGCCCGGCTGCGACGGGGGTCGTGCGGCCATCGATCTCGTTCACCGGGTTGTCATTGCCGACGAGGACGCCTCGGGCTGGCCGGCTGCGGACATCGGCAATCTGGTTCAGGGTCTTGAAGCCCTGCGGAAGCTGTTCCACATCAGAACCGATGGTTCGTGATCAGTTTAACTCGCTAGGCAAGGCTCGTAACAAACTGATATTATTGCGCTTTCTGTGTTTTCAACATTGACGACACTAGGCGAACACTCTAAACCTTCCGAAATAGAGACTTGAGAACTGCGCCCGGAGCCAATGGCTTTCGGGCGTTGTTCGTTTCGGGCCCTACTTTAGGAGCTCATCGAGAAGCTCATCCACCTTCCGGATCAATGCTTCTTTTTGGGGCATTAGTCCGCCTTGAGCAGCCCACCCATTCACTAAGGCCGAGGCAGCCTCTCGATCTGCAATTTCATTGATACGGGCACTCAGTCGTCCAATTTGATCCATGATCTTGTCGAAGTCGTCTGGCATCACGGCAATCCCTTTGAGTTGCTATGGTCGAGAGACTACGCGGTAGACGGGCAGTCGCCAAACGGTTGCTCCGCCTAAGAGCTGAACCTCTCTGTCGCGATTGCTCCTCCGCAGGGATCGTTCGGGAAGCCACAGTGCCCGACCACATCGTGCCGCTTACCCAGGGCGGCAGCGACGACGACAGCAACATCCGCTGCCTCTGCGCCGACTGCCACCAGGCACGCACGGCTGAGCAGTTCGGTCATCGCAGGATCGTTCCGACCGGCTCGGACGGCTGGCCCATCGGCTGAGCCCCCGGGGGGTGGGTCGAAACTCGGGGCCCTGCGGGGTGGAAACCGCGCATGGTCCAAACTTTTCACGACCGCGAGTTAGCGACCGGGGGTCAAATGACACAATGGCCAGCCGATCAGGTCGAGCGCAGGAGCGTCTCGGCGCTCGTTCCCTATGCCCGAAACGCCCGCACCCACAGCGACGAACAGGTGGCCCAGATCGCCGCCTCGATCCGCGAATGGGGCTGGACGGTGCCGGTTCTGATCGACGAGGACGGCGGCCTTATCGCCGGCCACGGACGGGTGTTGGCGGCCCGCAAACTTGGCCTGGCCGAGATCCCGGTGATGGTCGCGACCGGCTGGAGCGAGGCGCAAAAGCGCGCCTATGTGCTGGCCGACAACAAGCTGGCGCTGAACGCCGGCTGGGACGTCGACCTGCTCCGCGTCGAGCTTGCCGATCTGCAGGCCTTCGACTTCGACCTTGGCCTGACCGGCTTTTCCGACGAGGAGCTGGCCGGACTTCTGGCGCAAAGCAGCGAGGGTCTGACCGACCCGGACACGGTGCCTGATGTGCCGCTGGTTCCGGTCTCGGTACCGGGCGACGTGTGGGTGATGGGCGACCATCGCCTCTGCTGCGGCGACAGCACCGTTCAGACCGACGTCGACAAACTGATGCAGGGCGAGCGCGGGGACCTTCTGTTCACCGACCCGCCCTGGAATGTGAACTACGGCGCTGTCAAAGCCGGCAACGCACAGGGCTACAAGCCCCGCAAGATTCTCAACGACCATATGGATGAGGCCGACTGGGCCCAGTTCGTGGCCGGTTTCTGCGCCTCGTTCTACGCCGTCACCAAGCCCGGTGCGCTGGCCTATGTGGTGATGAGCGCCCAGGAGTGGCCCTCGATCGACAAGGGTCTGCGCGAGGCCAAGTTCCACTGGTCCTCGACCATCATCTGGGTGAAGGACGCGCTCGTCCTCTCCCGCAAAGACTATCACACCCAATACGAGCCCCTCTGGTACGGCTGGAACGAGGACGGCCCGCGCATCATGCAGGTGCCGGATCGCAAGCAGTCGGACATCTGGAACATCGCCCGGCCACGGGTCTCCGATCTTCACCCCACCACCAAGCCGACACTCCTGATCGAGCGCGCCTTGCTGAACTCCTCGGCCCGCGGCGCCCTGGTGGTTGATCTCTTCGGCGGCTCTGGCTCGACCCTGATCGCCTGCGAGCAGCAGGGCCGGCGCTGCCGGTTGATGGAGCTCGATCCCAAATACGCCGACGTCATCGTCCAGCGCTGGCAGGACTTCACCGGCAAAGCCGCCACGCTTGAGGGCGATGGGCGCGGGTTTGCCGAGATTGCCGCTGGACGAGGCCAGGACATGACCGATGAAACCCGGGACCAAACCCAAGCCGACCCATCTGAAATTGATCGAGGGCAACCGCGGCAAGCGGCCGCTTAATCGCAAAGAGGCAAAGACCATTCCGGCTCTGCCAGATCCGCCGCCGCACCTGACCGCCGATGCGCTGGAGGAATGGCACCGGGTGGCCAGCTGGCTGCACAAGATCGGGCTTCTCTCGGAGGTCGATCGCGCTGCGCTCGCCGCTTACGCCCAGGCCTATGGCCGCTGGGTCCAGGCCGAGCGGGCGATCGCGAGGATGGCCGAGAAGGACCAGCTGACCGGAGGCCTGATGATCAAGACCTCCAACGGCAACGCCATCCAGAACCCGCTCGTGGGCACAGCCAACAAGGCCGCCTCCGACATGATGCGCTACGCCGCCGAGTTCGGGATGACGCCCAGTGCCAGAACCCGCATCGAAACCAAGGCGTGCGAGCAAAACGCCGACCCCGCCGACCGCTTCTTCGGCTGACCGCACCAGCGCCTATGCCAGGGCCGTGGTCGCTGGCGAGATCATCGCTGGACCCCATGTCCGCAACGCCTGCCGCCGACACCTGGACGACCTGAAACGATCCGACGGCATCTGGTTTGATCCAGACGCCGCGGCCCATGCCTTCGGCTTCTTCGAGGAGGTGCTCAAACTCTCCGAGGGCCAGTTCGAGGGCCAGCCGTTCCATCTGGAACCCAGCCAGGCCTTCATCATCGGCTCGCTGTTCGGCTGGAAACGCGCCGACGGACGACGCCGGTTTCGCCGGGCCTACATCGAGCAGGGCAAAGGCAACGGCAAATCCCCGGTCGCCGGCGGCATCGGCCTTTTCGGCATGACGGCCGCGGGCGAAGCCGGGGCCCAGATCTATGCTGCTGCCGCCAAGCGCGAACAGGCGGGCATCCTCTTTTCCGACGCGGTGAAGATGGTGCGTCAGTCTCCGGCGCTCGCCAAACGGCTGGAGTTCTCCGGCGGTCCCGGGCGCGAGTTCAACATCGCCCACCATGGGTCGGGCTCGTTCTTCCGGCCGGTGTCGCGCGATACCGGCAAGACCGGCTCGGGCCCTCGGCCTTACTTCGTTCTGGCCGACGAGATCCACGAGCTGCCCGACCGCTCGATCATCGAGATGCTGGAGCGCGGCTTCAAGTTCCGGCGCGAGCCGCTGCTGTTCATGATCACCAACTCCGGCTCGGACCGGAACTCGGTCGCCTGGGAGGAACACGAACACGCGGTAAAGGTGGCCGCCGGCAATATCGACGCCCTGACCGACCCCACCTATCTGGGCGAGGTCCTGGACGACACTACCTTTTCCTACGTCTGCGCCCTCGACGACGGCGATGATCCGCTGAACGACCCAGGCTGCTGGATAAAGGCCAACCCACTGCTGGGCGTGACCATCACGGCCGAATACCTCTCCGAGGTGGTCGCCCAGGCCCGGTCTATTCCGGGCCAGCTGAACGGCATCCTGCGGCTTCACTTCTGCGTCTGGACCGACGCCGAGACCGCCTGGATGACGCGGGCGACGCTGGAGCCGCTGCTCTGCGAGATCACGCCCACGCCGGGCGCAAAAGTCTGGCTGGGGCTCGACCTTAGCCAGAACCGCGACATCACCGCGCTCGCCGCCGTTCAAAGGACCGGCGAGCGCGACGGCAAACCCTGTTTTGACGCCTGGATCGAAGCCTGGACGCCCGGCGACACACTGGCGGCCAGGGCACTGCGCGACAAGCAGCCCTATCCGGTCTGGGTGCGGGACGGTTTCCTGCACGCCCCGCAGGGCGAGAACATCAACTTCAGGCACGTTGCCCAGGCACTGGCCGAATACGACCGCGACTATGACGTCCAGATGGTCGCCTACGACCGCTACGCCTTTCGCCGGTTCGAAGAAGACATCGCCGAGGTCGGGCTCAATCTTGAGTTCGTCGAGCACCCCCAGGGCGGCACCAAGCGTGGCAAGCCGACCGAGGCCATGAAACTGGCCGCCAAGAGCGCCGACCGCGAGCCGCAGGGCCTGTGGATGCCAGGCTCGGTGCGCCAGCTCGAAGAGATGATGCTCGAGGGCCGTATCCGGCTGCAGAAGAGCCCGGTTCTGATCTCGGCGATCATGTCGGCGGTCATCGAGACCGACCGCTGGGACAATTATTGGCTCTCCAAACAGAGGGCCACCAACAAGATCGACGCAGCCGTGGCGCTTTGCATGGCGATTGGAGCAGCCATGGCCAGCGACACGGGCGCGACGATCGACGACTGGCTCAAGAGCCTGGCCGCGTGAACCTTCTTCAAAAGGCCGTCAGTTATCTGGCGCGCTCCATCGGCCTTACCGACCCGCGTCTTTACCGGGCGCTGGGCAGCGTCCCCACTTCCAGCGGCGAGACGGTCAATACCGCCTCGGTGCTGGGGCTGGCGGCGGCCTGGGCCTGCGTCAATCTGCTGGCCGGTACGATCGCGTCACTGCCGCTGATGGTCTACCGCACCCGCGGCGGCGCTCGCACGGTGGCGAGTGATCATCCGCTCTACCGTATCCTTCACGACAGCCCCAATGCCGACCAGACGGCGCTGGATTTCTGGGAGTTCGTCTGCGCCTCGCTGGAGCTGCACGGCAATGCCTATGCCGAGGTGGTGCGGGCCCGTAATGGCCGGATCATCGCTCTGGGCGTGCCGATCACGCCAGAACTGGTCACCGTCCGCCGCCTCGATACCGGCGCTCTGGAATATGAGTGGGTCGATCAGGGCCGGCGCATCATCGCCGGCCAGGACCGGGTGCTGCACATCCGCGGCTTTGGCGGCAATCCGCTGGGCGGGCTCTCCACCTTGAGCGCCGGTCGCCAGAGTTTTGGTCTGGCCCAGGCCATCGAGCGGGCCTCGGGCGACACCTTCCGCAACGGGGTGCGTCCATCGGGGCTTTTGAAGACCGCCGACACCCTGACCATCGACCAGAGGAAACAGGCCGAGGAGCTGCTGCAGGAGAAGTTCGCAGGCGCGATCAACGCCGGGAGGCCCATGCTGCTCGATCGCGGCATGGACTGGGTCCAGCTCTCGATCAGCCCCGAAGACGCCCAGATGCTGCAAAGCCGGGCCTTCTCGGTGGAGGAAGTCTGCCGCTTCTTCGGCGTGCCGCCATTCATGGTCGGCCATACCGAAAAGACCACCAGCTGGGGCACCGGGCTCGAACAACAGACCCTGGGCTTCCAGAAATTCACCCTGCGCCGACGGCTAAAACGCATCGAACAGGCGCTGGAAAAGCAGCTCCTGTCGGTCGCTGACCGGCTGGCCGGCATCACCATCGAGTTCAATCTCGAAGGCCTGCTGCGCGCTGATAGCGCCGCCCGGGCCAGCTTCTACCAGCTGATGCTGACCAACGGCGTCATGACCATCAACGAGGTGCGCAGCCTCGAGAACCTGCCCCCCGTCGAGGGCGGCGATGAGCCCCGCATGCAGATGCAGAACGTGCCGATCACGCAGGCCGGCCAGCAGCAGCAAGCCACACCTTCAGGAGGTCCCCAATGAGCGAGCTGGACTTCATTCTGGACGCCAAGGCCCTGGCCGATGACGGCGAGATCGAAGGTCTGGCCGCCGGCTATGGCAATCTCGACTTCGGCGGCGACGTGATCCTGCCCGGGGCCATCGCCGCATCGATTGCCGGCCGAAAGTCGGTGCCGATGCTGATGTACCACGACCAGAAACGCCCCGCCGGCGTCTGGACCGGGTTCGAGGAGACCAGCGATGGCCTGCTCGTGAAGGGCCGGTTCTCCATGTCGACCCGCACCGGCCGCGAGGCCCACGGCCTGGTCAAGGACGGCGCCATTGGCGGCCTTTCGATCGGCTACCGCGCCATTCGCGAGCGGCTGGTGGGCAAGGCCCGCCACCTTATCGAGGTCGCCCTGCACGAGGTCAGCCTCGTCACCATTCCAATGAATGAGAAGGCGCTGATCACCTCGGTCAAATCCATCATCGAGGCCGGCCAGCTGCCGAGCCTCTCCCAGTTTGAGGACTTCCTGCGCGAGGCAGGGTTCTCGAAGTCTCAGGCCGCCGCGATCGCCGGCAAAGGCCTGAGCTCTCTGCTCCGGGGCGAGCCCGGCAGTCCCTCCAACGACTTCCTTTCGGCGCTCGCCAGATCCGTCCGCGCCTGACCCCCAACATCCGGAGACATCCATGACAGATACCAAAACCGCCGAGCAGCTTGCCGGCGAAGTGAAGGCTGCGTTCGACGCCAAGCACGACCAGGTCAAAGCCCTCGCTGAAGAAGCGCTGGGCAAGGCCCAGAAGGGCGAGGACCTCTCGGCCGCCACCAAGCAACTGGCCGATGAGGCCCTTGTCGGCATGAACGAGGCCAAGGCCCGGCTCGACGAGCTGGAGCAGAAGATCGCCCGCAAGGGCGCCGATGATGAGACCCGCCCCCGCTCGATCGGCGAGCAGGTTCTGGCCGCCGACGAGATGAAGGCCTTCCTGGCGTCCCGGGCTTCACGCGGCCGGGCCAGTGTCGAGGTCAAGGCGATCATCACCTCCCTGACCACGGACGCGATGGGCTCTGCCGGCGATCTGATCGTGCCGGACCGTCTGCCCGGCATTCTGGCCCCCGGCCAGCGCCGCCTGACGGTGCGCGACCTGCTCACCCCGGGCCGGACCTCCAGCACCTCGGTGCAGTATGTGAAGGAGACCGGGTTCACCAACGCCGCAGCTACCGTTTCAGAAACGACCGGCGCGCTGAAGCCTCAGTCGGACATCAAGTTCGACATCGCCACCTCCAGCGTCACCACCATCGCCCACTGGGTCCTGGCCACCCGCCAGATTCTCGATGATGCGCCGATGCTGCAGTCCTATATCGACGGACGTCTGCGTTACGGCCTGGCCCTGGTCGAGGAAAACCAGCTGCTCAACGGCGGCGGCACCGGCACGGACCTCAACGGCATCTACACCCAGGCCTCGGCCTTCACCGCGCCTATCACCATCCCAGCGCCCGTGACCCGCATCGATGTCCTGCGCCTGGCCGTCCTCAAATCGGCTCTGGCGGAACTTCCGACCACGGGCGCGGTCCTGCACCCGGCCGACTGGGCGAGCATCGAGCTCCTGAAGGAGACGACCGGCGCCTATCTGATCGGCAATCCGCAGGGCGCGCTTGCGCCCACCCTGTGGAGCCTGCCGATCGTCGCCACCCAGGCGATCTCCCAGGGCAACTTCCTGACCGGCGCTTTCCGGCTCGGGGCCCAGATCTTTGATCGCTGGGATGCCCGCGTCGAGGTCTCCACCGAGGACGACCAGAACTTCCGCAAGAACCTCGTGACGATCCTGGCCGAAGAGCGTCTGGCGCTCGCGGTGTATCGCCCCGAGGCCTTCGTGAAGGGCGCCTTCGCTGCTGCCGCCACCGCGGCGACCGCTCCGTAATCCTGCAAGGAGAGCACCATGCTGATGAAGGCGATTGGTACGCTTCATGTGAGCGCGGTCGGGCCGGACAATATCCAGCCCGGCCAGACCTTCGAGATCAACGACGGCGATGGCGCCATCCTGCACGAACGCGGCCTGGCC
This sequence comes from Acidobacteriota bacterium, assembly GCA_016712445.1. Lineage (NCBI taxonomy): Bacteria > Pseudomonadati > Acidobacteriota > Acidobacteriota bacterium. The sequence continues at coordinate 12,403 of JADJRB010000002.1, forward strand.
GTGCCTGTGGATGGTGGAATTGGAGAAGATGGGCCGGCTGATGCCGAGCCCGCGCCAACCCCAAAGGCCCGCGCCAAATGATCACCACGCTCACCGCTCCGGCCTGCCGCGCGGTGAGCCTGGAGGAAGCCCGCCAGCAGCTGCGCCTCGACGGCGACGACGAGGATCTGCTGCTGACCGCCAAGCTCGATGCGGCCCAGGCCGAACTGGAGCTGCTGACCGGCCTTCGCCTCTGCCCCCAGACCTTGAGCCTTGAGCTTGAGGCCTGGGAGGAGGAGATCGCGGTCCCGGTCCGGCCCTGTGCCGTGACCCAGATCCAGTATGTGGGGCCGTCGGGAGCGGTCGTGACCTTGGCGGCCGGCGACTACGTCGTGCGCCGTCGGCACGGCCTGACCCGTATCCGCCCGGCGACGGGCAAGGTCTGGCCGACGCTCGGCAGTGACGGGCTGATCACCATCACGCTTGCGGCGGGTTTCGCCGAGACTGACCCGGACTTCCTGATCGCTCGGGCCGCCATCCTCGTGAAAGCAGCCTCCGAGTTCCAGAACCGGGAGGGCGGCGCATGTCTGGCGTTCAACACCCTGGCAAGCCAGCTGGCCGCCCGATGGATCTAGCCTCAATGCTCGACACCCGCGTGCGGATCGAGCGCAAGACCGTCACCCTCGATCCGGCCTACGGCACTCAAGAAGCCTCCTGGTCTCTGTTCGCCAATGTCTGGGGCGAGGTGCGCGATGTGCTGCCAAGCCGTGCCGAACGGCTGGCCGAGACCATCACGATCGCCAATCGGCCGGCCCGGGTCCGGGTCCGCTACCTACCGGGGCTGTCCGCCGACATGCGGCTGATCATCGGTGGACGGATCATGCAGATCATCTCGGGGCCGGCGATGCTCGGCCGACGCGAGGCGATGGAACTGATCGTGGAAGACCACTCCACCGAAGGAGACGCGCCATGACCATCAGACTGTCAGGCGGTCCTGAGCTCTTGGCCCTGCTGGACCAGCTGCCCAAAAACCTTGAGCGCAACATCATCCGCGGCGGTCTTCGCGCCGGGGCCAAGGTCATTCAGCAGCAGGCCCGGGCCAATGTGCCAGTGGAATCCGGCCAGCTTCGCCGGGCCATCGGCATTGGCACGCGGACCGAGGGCGCGCGCCTGAGTTCCTACGTCAAACTGCGCGGTCCAGGCTCCTACATCGGCCCCTTCATCGAATACGGCGTCTCGCCCCACCTGATCAAAGTGGCCGAGGAGGCCCGTCCGATCCGCAACACCCGGCGCGGTCCTCGGCGTTTGAGCATGGGCACGATCAACAAGATGGTCGCCCGTGGCAGCCTGGTGATCGGCGGCAATTTCGTCGGGCCCATGGTCCATCACCCGGGCCATGCCCCCAAACCCTTCCTGCGCCCGGCGCTCGATCAGAAGGCGCAAGAAGCGGTCGCGGCCATGGGCGCCTATATCGCCCAGCGCTTCCAGATCGGCGATCTGCGCGCGCCGACGCTCAGCGTGGACACCGAGGAATGAACGGGGTCGTCGCGGTCCGCTCCCTGCTGACCGGGAACGCCTCACTCACCGCCCTGGTGCCCGAGAGCCGCATCACTGCCGGCGTCCTGCCGCAAGGCTCGAACCTTCCCGCCATCGCCCTGATGAGTATCAGCGGCATCGACCGCAATATCCTCAAACCCGGCAGCCGCCGGCAGGTGACCGAGCGGGTCCAGATCAGCGTTCTGGCCGCCACCTATCCGGCCGCCAAGGCGCTGATGAGGGCAGCTCGCGCCGCCACAGCAGACCAGATGCCCACGGTCACGGGCATCGAGAACGTGGTCGTCCACACCGACGCCGCCGGCCCTGATTTCACCGATCCTGAGACCGGCATCTTCATCCAGACCCAGGACCTGCGCGTCTCGTTCCTCGAGACCGTCTGAACAACCCCCGACCCTAGAAGGATACTCCCATGACGGTTCGCACCTCCGCGGGCACGACGCTGAAAGTGTCGGCTGCCACGCCCGCTACCTTTGACTCCACCGGCTACAACGCCTTGACGATGACGCTCATTGGCGAGGTCACTGATCTGGGCGAGTTTGGCCGGGAATATGCCCTGGTGACTTTCAATCCCGTCGGTAGCCGCGGCGTGGTCAAGAAGAAGGGCAGCTTCAACCAGGGGACCATGACCATCGGTCTGGGCCTCGATACCGACGATGCCGGCCAGATCCTGCTCAAGGCCGCATCGCTGGCGGACGCTGACTACAGCTTCCTCGTCACCACCCAGAACGGCGACAAGTACTATTTCCAGGCCCAGGTGATGAGCTTCAAGGTCAACATCGGCTCGGTCGATCAGATCACGACTGCCAGCGTCACCCTGGAACTGACCACCAATTCCGCCGGTATCGGCGTGGTCGAGGTCCTCGCCCCCTGATGAGCGCTGATCACCGCAGGATTTGCGGTGATTGGCTGCTTGATTCCCCGCATCCCCCCATTCGAAGGACACCAGATGTTCGACATCACCCAACTCTCCGCCAATGAGACCTCCACGGTCGAACTGGTCGGCGGCGACGACGAGCCCCTCTATGACGACAAGGGTGCTCGCCTCTCGATCACGGTCTATGGCCCCGGCACCAAGGTCTATCAGCGCGCCCAGGCCCGTCAGCAGAACCTGATCATGGACAAGCTGAAGAAGCGCGGGCGCATGGACCAGTCGGCCGAGGAAAAGGCTCTGGAACAGGCCGAGTTCCTTGCCGCCTGCACGGTCAGCTTCAACGGCTTTGCCTATCCGCCCGCCAAGGGGATGGAGGGCGCAGCCTATTTCCGCAAAGCCTATGAGGACCCGACCATCGGCTTCATCGCTGCCCAGGTCGGGGCCCATATCGGCGACTGGGCAAATTTTACGAAGAGCTCGGCCGCGAGCTGATCCTCTACGTCCGCCAGCTTGCCTGGCTGGGCGCAGCGCCAACCACCAAGGCGCACAAACACCTCAAATCAGGACCGGACCCTGCGCCCCAGACCCGTCTCCAGCGGCTTGCCGCCGACGGGCTGGAGCCAGACATGCCGCCCGTCTCCTGCCCATGGGTGGTCGACTATCTGATGGAGGTCGGGCCAACCGAGGCCGGCGCCATGGGGCCTGTTCCGGTGTCCTGGCGCGAGATCGACCACTGGCAACAATGCCTCGGCATCGCGCTCGACCCGTGGGTCACACGCCTGCTGCGGCGTCTGTCGCTGGAGTTTGTCGCTGAGAGCCACAGAGCCCGGGAGGCGGATTGTCCCGCGCCCTGGAACAGTCCGTCTACCGACTTTGATCGTGAAGCCCTGTCGCGAAAGGTCGCCCAGACCTTCCGCGCCATTGCCATGTCCACATCGAACTGAAGGGAGCCCAGACCATGAAAGCGGGCACCCTTGAGATCGAGATGATCACCAACATCGCCCGGCTCCAGAAGGAGATGGGCGACATGCGCCGCGCGGTAGGCGGGGCCATGGGCGATATCGAGGCCTCGGCGGGCCGCGCCGACCGTGCCCTCAACGGTGTCGGCACGGGCGGTATGACCCGCATGGGCGGCTCGGCCCGGCTCGCGGGCCACCAGGTCCAGAACCTCGTCTACCAGCTCAACGACATGGTGGTCGGGCTCTTCTCTGGCCAAAAGCCGATGACAGTCTTCATGCAGCAGGGCTCGCAGATCGGCCAGATCGCCATGCAGGCCGGCCTTGGCATCGGCGGCATGGCGCGGGCTTTGGTGGGCCTTGCTGCAACGGCGGCCATGGTGGTCCTCACCAACCCCTATCTACTGGCCGCCGCCGCTGCCGCCGCCCTGGCCTTCGGCGCCTTCAAGATGTTCCAGTCGAGCGTCAAACAAACAGGCGAGCTTGACCGCTATGCCGCCAGCCTTGGCCTGACCGCCAAGGAGATGAAGGAACTGGGCCCTGTCGGCATCACCGTGGGCGATGTGTTCAAGGGCCTGTGGAAGACCATCAGCGATGGCCTGAACCTCGGCCCGGTGTTCACCTCGATCAAGGAGTGGGCGGTCGCCGCCTTCGGCAAGGTGCTGGAGGTCGGCAAGATCGCTCTGGCGGTCATCTATGCCTCTTGGGTCGGCGGCTTTAACGCCATCCGCGTGGTCTGGAACGGTCTGCCGGGCGTGATCGGCGAAGCGGCGATCGGTGCGGCCAATCTGCTGATCGCGGCGGTCGAGACCATGGCCAACCGCGCCATCGCCTCCATCAACGCCCTGGTCGCTGGAACCAACGCCGTCCTTGAAGTGGTCGGCCTGCCGCTGCTGTCCCAGATGGACCAGGTCGTGCTGCCCCGCCTTGAGAACCGGTTTGCCGGCAGCACGGGCCGGATGGCCGATGCGGTCCGGGGCGAGTTCACCACAGCCTTTGCCGATGCCGAGGGGATGCTGGACGCCTTCTCTGAACGCTGGCGTCAGAACACCCTCGATGCCGCCCGCACGCGCATCGCCGCACGCGCCGCCGAGATCCGCGGCGACCGGCCAGATCGCGCCGGCAGCCGGGGGCGTGACAGCGCATCCGACGAGGCCGAGCGCGCCCTGCAGGCAGCCCGTGACTATGCGGCGGCCCTCGTCATGGAGACCGCCAAGATCGGTCGCACCGCCATCGAGATCAAACGTCTGGAGGTCGCCATGGCGGCCCTGCGCGCGCCGACCGATGAGAGCCGGATTGCGATCATTCAGGCGGGGCAAGCTTGGGAGGCCGCGACCCGCGCCCAGAACGCCGTCGAGTTCGTGCGCAATACCGTCACCCCTCTGGAACTTCAGATCTTGCTTCTGGGCCAGTCGGCCAAGTCTCAGGCTTTGGCGACGCTTGAAGCTGAGCGCGAGCAGATCGTGCTCGAGCGCGGAGTGGAGGCCTGGAACCGCTATCACGCCGCCCGCGCGGCCCTGATCGAGCACGACTTTGGTCTGGCCCAGCAGCAGCAATATCTTGAAAGCCTGCAGGAGATGGCCAGCCTCACCCAGCAGGCTGCCCAAGGCATGTCCGACGCCTTCGGAACCGTCGGTGCGGCGATCGGTGGAGTGGCGGCCGAGTTTGCCCGCTACGCCGCGCAGCAGACCGCTGCGGCCCAGCGCGTCGCAGACGCGCAAGCCGAATACGGCAAGACCTCGTTCCAATATGCCGCTGCCCGAAACGCCATGACGGCCTCGGAGATCAACCACTATGGCAACCTCGCCGGGGCGGCGAAGGGGTTCTTCAAGGAGGGCTCCAAGGGCTACAAAGCGCTCGAAGCGGCCGAGAAGGCCTTCCGCGCCTTTGAGCTGGCCATCGCCATCAAGAATGCCGCGGTCCGCATTGGCCTCATCGGCGGTGTGACCGCCGCCAAGGTCGGCAGCGATACCGCCCAGGCCGCCTCCGACACCGCCCGCGCCGGGATCGAACAGGGCAACAGCCTGATCACGACGGGCATCAAGGCGGTCGAGGCGGTGATCAACGCCATTCGCTCCATGCCGTTTCCGCTCAATATCGCTGCGGGCGCGGCAACCGCTGCCGTGGTCGCCTCGCTCGGCGTCGCCATCGGCGGGGCCTTTGGCGGCGGCGGCAAGGCCGCGGCTCCCACCAATACCGGGACCGGCACCGTCTTTGGCGATGCCGATGCCCAGTCCAAGAGCATCTCCAACGCACTGGAGCGCCTGCGCGAAGTCGACACCCTGACCATGCGCTATTCGTCGGCCATGCTGGCCTCGCTGCGCAACATCGAGGCCAATCTCGGCGGGCTGACCAATCTGATCGTGCGCACCAATGGCGCGGAAAGCTCCGCCGCCGGTGTCGTCACCGGGTTCAAGTCTGATCCGATCGCGGGCTCGATCTCCAAGGCCATGCAGGGCGTGGGCAATGTGCTGGCCAAGATCCCGCTGATCGGCGGCCTCCTAGGCGGGATCACCGGCCTGCTTGGCAAGCTGATCGGCTCACTGTTTGGAACCAAGACCTCGATCACCGGCCAGGGCATCTTCGGACGCGCCCAGTCGCTGGGCGATGTGCTGGGCGGCGGGTTCGACGCCAGCTATTTCAGCGACATCAAGAAGACCAAGAAGTTCCTCGGGATCAGTGTCGGCAGCTCGACCAGCACCCAGTTCTCAAACGCCAGCCCCGAGCTTGAGCGCCAGTTCTCACTGATCTTCTCGGGCTTCTATGACGCCATCTCGGCTGCCGCCGGGCCGCTCGGCCTTTCGCTCGACGAGGTGCAGAACCGTCTGAAGTCCTTCGTCATCGACATCGGCAAGATTGATCTCAAGGGCCTGACCGCCGAGCAGATCCAGGAGAAGCTGGCCGCGGTGTTTGGGGCGGCCGCTGACCGCATGGCGCAGTACGCCATTGGCGGGCTCGAGCAGTTCCAGAAGGTCGGAGAGGGCTATTTCGAGACCCTGGTGCGGGTGGCCTCCAGCGTCGAGGCGGTCAGCCAGGCTCTGCAGCTTCTGGGCCATCAGGCGAGCGCGCTTGGCGTCGCCGCCTCGCTGGACCTGGTCGATCTCTTCGGCACGGCCCAGGACATGGTATCGGCCACCAACGACTATTTCTCCCTCTACTATACCAGCGCGCAGCAGGCCTCGGCCCGCACTGCCCAGATGAGCGCAGCGCTTGAGGCGCTGGGCCTATCCATGCCCGGCAGCATCGAGGCCTTCCGCGCCCTCGTCGAAGCCCAGGACCTGACCACTGAGGCCGGGCGCGCGGCCTATGCGGCGCTGCTGCAACTGGCCCCAGCCTTTGCCGACCTGATCGGGGCGGCCCAGGACGCCGCCAGTGCCGCGGCCATTGCTGACGAGCGGCTTGGCCTTGAACGCCGGCTGATGGAATTGCGCGGCGATACCGCTGCGCTTCGGGCTCTGGAACTGGCCACGCTGGACGCGTCCAACCGCGCCCTGCAGACCCAGATCTGGGCGCTCGAAGATGAGGCCAAGGCCGCAAGCGAGGCCGCTGCCGCAGCCGAGAAACTGCGCAGCGCCTGGACCCAGATCACCGAAAGTCTCATCGCCGAGGTCAAACGCATCCGCGGCGTTATGGGCGGCGGCTCGGTCAGCTACAGCGATGCCCTGGCACAGTTCAATGCCGCCACCGCCGCGGCTCGGGCCGGCGACCAGGAGGCCGCCCAGTCCCTGCCGCGCCTGTCGCAGGCCCTGCTCACGGCCGCTGGCAATATGGCGACCAGCGCCGAGGGTCTGGCGCGCATTCAGGGCCAGACCGCCGGCAGCCTCGAAGAGACGCTGGCAATCATCGCCGCCATGGCCGGGACTGGGGGGACGACGACCGACGCCGTCTCGCAGCCCGGCTGGTGGGACCAGTTCGCGGCCGGCCAGACGCCCGGCGTCACGACCGCAGCCAATGACAGCGGGCTCGCCATCATCGATGAGCTTCAAGGCCTGCGTCAGGAGCTGAGCGACCTGCGCGCCGAACAGATGACCGCGTCGGCGGCCATCGCCTCTGGCACTGGCAAGACCGCCCGTATCCTCGAGCGGGTCACGCCGGACGGTGATGCGATCGCGGTGAGGACGGCGGCATGAGACTGATCCGACCCACAACCCTGACCGACGCCATGCTGACCAGCAGCACCGCGCCCGAGACCGACTATCCCGCCTGGTCGTCAGTCACCGCCTATACGGTCGGCGCCCGGGTGATCCTTACCGCTACCCATCGCCGCTATGAGGCGCTGGCGGCCTCGACCAATGTCAGCCCATCCACCGATCCGACCAAATGGCTGGATCTGGGTCCCACCAACCGCTGGGCCATGTTCGACGCCCGCGTCGGCACCGCCACCAGCAGGGCCGCCTCGCTGCAGGTGGGTCTGGCCCCGGGCGCGATCGACGCCCTGGCTCTGATCGACACTGAGGCGGAAAGCGCCACCGTGACCCTGACGGCAGGCGGCGTGCAGGTCTATTCGCGCAGCCAGACCTTCAATGTCGGCGGCGTTGCCATCGACAACTGGTTCTCCTGGTTCTTCGAGCCGCTGGGCCAAAAGACCTCGATGCTGTTTCTGGACCTGCCGGTCTATGCGGCGGGCCAGCTCAGCGTGACCCTGACCCGGGATAACCCAGCTGACAGCGTCTCCTGCGGCACGCTGCTCGTCGGTCGCCAGCTGTCTCTCGGCGACACCGAGCACGGGGCCGACATCGGCATCATCGACTACAGCCGCAAAGAGACCGACCAGTTCGGGGTGACTTCCGTGGTCGAGCGGGCCTTCGCCAAACGCATGACCGCCAAGGTGGTCCTGGCCACCGACGCCATCGACGACATCCACCGGAGTCTCGCCGCCCTTCGCGCCACGCCCGTTCTGTGGATCGGTTCGGAGAGCTTCGAGAGCCTCACCGTCTACGGCTTCTACAAAGAGTTCTCGATCGACATCGCCTATCCGACGGTCAGCTACTGCAGCCTGACCATCGAGGGCCTGACCTGAGTTTTCAGGAGACCCCATGCCCATCACATCCCTGCCAACGCCCCCGTCCCGGACGGATGCGGCGAACTTCAACGCGCGCGCCGACGCCTTCCTGGGCGCGCTGCCGACCTTTGCGACCGAGGCCAATTCGCTCGCCACCGAGGTCAACGGCTATGTGGTCAGCGCCTCATCCAGCGCAGCCACCGCCGTCAATGCGCCGGGAACCAGCGCGACCAGCACCACGAGCCTTGCGATCGGCACCGGCTCCAAGTCGCTCACCGTCCAGACCGGCAAGGCCTTCGTCATCGGCCAGTGGGTGACGATCACCAGCACAGCCACACCCGCCAACTGGATGCACGGCCAGATCACCTCCTATACGAGCGGCACCGGGGCTCTGGTGGTCAATGTCGGCCTGACCAGCGGCAGCGGCACGATCGCGGCCTGGACTGTTGCCCTGAGCGCCCCGAGCCAGGGCGGCAACTCGGTGCTGACCTCGGGCAGTTATGCCGACCCGGCCTGGATTACATCTCTGGCCGCCGCCAAGCTCACCGGCCAGGCGGCCATCGCCAATGGCGGCACCGGTGCTGCAACCGCCGTCGATGCTCGCACCAATCTTGGCCTCGTGATCGGCTCCCAGGTCCAGGCCTATAACGCCGCCCTCGATCAATGGGCGGCCAAGGCGGTCCCGGCGGGGGCGGCTGTCGGCACCACCGATACCCAGACCCTGACTAACAAGACCCTGACCGCCATGGCGTCGGCCTCCACGGTCAGGGACAGCGCCGGTACGAGCTATGCCATCGGCTACCGCGAAGTGCCGCAGAACGCCCAGAACGGCGCCTATACGCTCAGCCTCGCTGACGTCGGCAAACACATCTTCAGCGCCAACGCTGGCGTCCAGACCATCACCCTGCCGACCAATGCGGCGGCGGCCTTCGCGATCGGCACAGCTATTACCATCGTCAATGCTGGCACATCGCCAATTACCCTCTCAGCGGCCGGCGTCACCCTCTATCAGGCCGGCAGCAGCAACACCGGCAACCGCACGATTGCGGTCCGGGGCGTCGCAACCCTGCTCAAAGTCGGGACCGATGTCTGGTTCATCTCTGGCGCCGGGATCAGCTGATGAGCGGGATCATGGGCATGCTGCTGGGCGCGGGTGGCGCAAGCCTCACGGTGACCCGCGGCAGCTATGCCGAGATTGGCAAACTGAGCACCTACTACTGCGGCTACGACGCCTCGGTCGGGCTCTATGTCAACTTCGGGTCCATCGCGCCGGTCCCGGCCCTGTTCAACGGGGCGACCGTCAAGGCGGTCTATTCCTACGGCTTCGCCCCCAATGAGGCGCTGGCCTACACGATGATCTTCTCGGGCAATCAGGCCGCCGGTTTCGTCACGGGCCTGACCATCAACGGCACCAGCGTCGATGGGTCGGTTGGCGCTCCGAGCTTCGATGCCACCAACAACGAAACCACATTTTCGCTCTTTGCCAACGTCACGGGCCCGACCCTGTTTGGTCTCTCTGACGGCCTGACCTCGAGCGTCTCCCTGAACTGAAGGGTTCCTCCATGACCGATGAAACTACCCCCACGCCTGCGGACCCGCAGGCGCAAGACCCCATGCTTGAAACCCCCATTGAGCCCCGTCCGCCGCGCCGGCGGATCGGCGAGATCGACGGCGTCCGGGTCGAGCTGGAACTGCACGATCAGCCGGAGGAACTCTGATGAAGAACGTCAGCTACCGCTACAGCGTCTGCCATGCCGACCGGGTGACGCTCGATGTCGGCGAGACGCTCACCTTTCCCCGAGGCTCAGCGGCCCGCTCGCTCGGCGTCCTGGTGCTGCAGGGCCGGCTGGAAAGCACCGAGATCGAGACCGGCGATGTGCTGCTGCGCGAGCCCGAGCCGATCGGGTTCATGAAGCGGTTCTCAGGGACCTCACCCATCAGTGTGTTTGCACCCGATGGCGCGGAGTGGTTCTGCCTGTCTCGCAACGATTCCGGCGACCGGGAGGTGGCCTGCCAGACCATTGACGGCGAGTTCACGCTGGCGGCTGGCTGGGGGCTGATCGTCGCGCAAGGTCAGGTCGTCATCGACGGGGTCGAGGTCGCACAGGACCGGTATTTCAAGCCGCGGCTGACAGACCTCACTGGCGCCGGCGCAGGGATCATTCTCCTTGTCCGCTGATCTGACGCCGACGGCCGTGGCCGCTTCGCGCCTTGAGACCGATCATGCCGAGATGAAGCGCGAGCTGGCCGAAGTCCGGTCCGATATCCAGGCGCTGCGGACCGATGTGCAGGACCTGGTCTCGGCCTGGAAGACCGCCACTGGCGTGGTCAAGTTCGTCAAATGGCTGTCGACCCTGATGGCTGCGATGGCGGTGATCTACGCCACCCTCAAGGGCCTGGCTGGCCGCTAACTCCCGGAGACATCGATGCCCCAGCTTCCTCCAGCCTATCGCTGGATCGACGAGGTGCGCCCGCTGCCCAGGATGGTGGCTGAGGCTCGCCGTCTCTTCGGCACGGTCGAGACGTCGGGCCCCGCCGACAACCCGGTCATTCTGGACTGGGCGAAAGAGGCCGGGCTCTCCAACGCCTATTCATCCGACGCCGTGCCCTGGTGCGGCCTCTTCATGGCTCTGATCGCCAAACGCGCCGGCAAGGCTGCGCCGGCCAAGCCGCTATGGGCCCGAAGCTGGAGCCGGTTTGGCATCGGCTCACCGCAAGCAGCGCTGGGGGACGTGCTGGTGTTTTCCCGCGCCAAAGGTGGCGGCCATGTCGGCCTCTATGTCGGCGAGGACGAGACCGCCTTCCATGTGCTGGGCGGCAATCAGTCTGACGCCGTCAGCATCACCCGCATCGCCAAGACCCGATGCATCGCCATCCGCCGGCCGATCTACCGGGTCCAGCCCGCCAGCGTGGCGACCGTTCATCTGGCGGCCACCGGCGAGATATCGACCAACGAAGCCTGATCTCACCCTTCATCAACGTCACCAACCGCCCGCGCTCCTGCGGGCATTTTTTATGGAGAAACGACATGGACGATCTCAAACCCTGGTGGACCTCCAAGGCCATCTGGACCGGCCTGATCGGCAGCGCCTGGGGCGTGGCCGGCACGCTTGGCCTGCTGCCTGAGGGCCTCAGCCAGGCCGACGTGCTGACCGTGGTCCTGGCCATCACGGGAATTGGCGGGGTGGTTTTCCGCAAGACCGCTCGCGCTCGCATCGGCTGATCCCGCTGGCGCAGGCAATGCTGTCTGCGCCAGCCCTCATTTCCGAAAAGGTGCAGGCATGACCAGGCTGACGATCCGCCGCGGCGGCACCAAGCGCCTGCGCGCGACCTATTTTACCGATCAGCCGGCGGGGATCGTCCGGAACCTCTCCGGCCTGTCGCTGATCATCATCGACCAGAGCGCCAATATCGCCGCGCCTACGGTCTCGATCCTGACGCCGGCCAGCCTCGGCCAAATCCAGATCCTCTGGACCGACGAGCAGACCGCCGCTCTCAACCGCGGGCTTGGCCGGGTCTGGCTGACGCTTGGGCTGGAGAACTCCAGCGGGGAGCGTGAGGTCCTGCCGACCCTCACGTTTGATGTCGAATGACGGCCGCGCTCCAGATCCTGGAGACGGTCCAGTCCCTCGTCGTTGAAACCGAAGATGGCGCCCTGAGCCTCCTCATCGAAGGACAGGGCATCGCAGGGCCCGCGGGACCCACAGGGCCCCAAGGGCCGGCGGGGCCGCAAGGGCCTGCAACGCCGGCCACCACGCTCACCCAACTTGGCGATGTCACCGTCTCGGCCCCCGCGGCCGGCGACGTGCTGATGTTCACCGCCCCCCAGAACCGATGGACCAACTCAAACGCGACCGGGCTGGTCGACGGAGGAAATTTCTAAATGGCCAACACACTTCGCATCAAACGCCGCGCTGCGGGTGGCTCCGCCGGAGCGCCCGCTTCGCTGGCCAATGCCGAGCTTGCCTTCAACGAGCAGGACAACACCCTCTACTACGGCACCGGCACTGGCGGCGCAGGCGGCACGGCGACGTCCGTCATTGCGATTGGCGGCCCGGGGGCATTTGTCGGGTTGGCGGGCGATCAGACGGTCGCCGGCATCAAGACCTTCTCCAGCACCATTGGTGGCTCGATCACCGGCAATGCGGCCACTGCCACCAAGCTGGTGACGGCCCGGTCCCTGGCCCTTTCGGGGGATGTCTCAGGTTCGGCCAGTTTCGATGGATCGGCCAACGCCACCATCACGGCGACCCTCGCCAATAGCGGCGCGACCGCCGGGACCTATGGTTCGGCCACGCAGGTCTCCCAGATCACCGTCGATGCCAAGGGCCGGGTTACCCTGGCAGCCGGCGTCGCCATCAGCTTCCCGGTGGCCTCCGTGGCCGGCCGCACCGGCGCCATCACCCTGACCACCGCCGATGTGGCCGAAGGCGCAAACCTCTATTTCACCGACGCCCGGGTGCGCGCCAATCGGCTCGATCAACTGGCAGCGCCCACCGCCGCTGTGGCTATGAACGCCCAGCGGCTGACCGGCCTTGCCGAACCGACGGCCGCCCAGGACGCGGCCACCAAGAACTATGTCGACCTGACGGTTCAGGGGCTCGATCCCAAGGCCTCGGTCAGGGCGGCCTCGACCGGCAACATCGCAGCGCTGACGGGCACGATGACCATCGACGGCGTGGCGCTCATCGCGGGCAACCGGGTATTGGTGAAGGACCAGACCACGCCAGCCCAGAACGGCGTCTATATTGTCGCTGCCAGCACCTGGGCCCGGGCAGATGATCTGTCGACCTGGGACGAACATGTGTCGGCCTATCTGTTCGTCGAGCAGGGCACGATCAACGCTGACGTCGGCTTCCTCTGCACGGTCGACAGCGGCGGCACGCTGGGGACCACAGCCATCGCCTTCGTCCAGTTCAATGGCGCAGGTCAGGTGGTGGCCGGCGCGGGCCTCACCAAGACAGGCAACAGCATCGATGTGGGCGCTGGCACGGGGATAGCGGTAAGCGCCGACAGTATCGCCCTGAGCGGCCAGGCTCTGGCGCTGCACAACCTCGCCACCAGCGGCCTGGTCGCGCGCACCGCGGCCGATACGGTCACCGGGCGCACGCTTACCGCCGGTTCGGCCAAGCTGACCGTCACCAATGGCGACGGCATCGCGGGCAACCCGACCCTCGATGTGAACGAGGCCAATCTCACCCATAACAACATCGGCGGCACGCTGGGCGTCACCAAGGGCGGCACCGGGGCCACGACCCTGACCGGCTACATCAAGGGCGCGGGCACAGCGGCGTTCACGGCCTCGGCCACCATCCCCAGCTCTGACATCACCGGGCTGGGCACCATCGCCAGCCAGGCGGCCAGCAATGTCACAATCACCGGCGGCACGATCGACAACATCACTCTGGATGGCGGCACCTTCTGATGCCCAACACCCTGCGCCACAAACGATCGACATCTGCGGGCGTGGTTCCGACGACGGCTGCCCTGTCGCTCGGCGAGCTCGCCATCAACACCTATGACGGCAAGTTGTACCTGAAGAAGAACGTCTCGGGGTCTGAGACCGTGGTTGAGGTGGGCGCGATCACCTCGGGCGGTGTCACCGCCGCGCTCGGCTACACTCCGGCCAACAAAGCGGGTGAGAGCTTCACAGGCGCGATCTCGGTGGCCGGGTCGATCACGGCGACCGGCGATGTGACGGCCTATTCCGATGCCAGCCTGAAAACCGATGTGGCGACAATCGCGGGTGCGCTGGATCTGGTCCGGCAGATGCGCGGCGTCCGCTATCAGCGCCTGGACACGGGCGCGGCAGGCATCGGGGTCATCGCCCAGGAACTGCGCGCGGTGACGCCAGAGCTGGTCGCGGAGAACCCGGAAGGCCTGCTCTCGGTCGCTTATGGCAATCTGGTCGGGGTGCTGATCGAGGCGGTGAAGGAGCTGGCCGCCAGGGTCGAGACGCTCGAGCCGCGCCAATGACCCTGCAGTCGTCCGGCGCGATCTCGCTGTCGAATGTATCCGTGGAGCTGGGGCGCAGCGCGTCTGCGACCACATCCCTTGGCGAGGCCGCGGTCCGCGGTCTGGCCGGCGTCGCTTCCGGTCCGATCTCGCTGTCGAACCTCTATGGCAAGTCGGCTACCAGCTACTGGTATGTCGCCTGTGGCTCGCTCGAGACCATCCAGTCGTTCGGGACCGACAGCGCCGGCAACATCTATGCGTTCGGTTATTCGCTGGTCGCCAAGTTCAACGCCGACGGCGTCCTGCAATGGCAACGGACCATCAACCGGACGATCATGGCCGGCAAGGCGATGGACGATGGCACCGTCCATCTGGCCGGCTACTGGATCGTGTCGGGCTCAAACTATGGCTCCTACGTCGCGCGCCTGGACACCAACGGCAATCTCGTCTGGACCCGCAGCCTCGATGCCACCGGCAATGCCGAGTACGGCTACGACGTCGATGCAACCGCGACCGACGTCTACATGGTCGGCCAGACCCTCAGCCAGGGCGCGGGCGCTGGCGACGCCCTGATCGCCAAATGGAACAGCGCCGGCACGTTCCAGTGGCAGCGATCGCTCGGTGGATCTGGCGCGGACTCAGCAATCCGCGGCGTGGTCGACGCCAGCGGCAATATCTATTTCGTCGGGACCACGGCCAGCGCCGGTGGCATGGGCGGTCAGGACATCCTGATCGCCAAATACAACTCGGCGGGAACCCTTGCCTGGCAGCGGTCGCTCGGGACCTCCGCGGCCGACAGCGGCATCTCGATCACCTTCAACGCCGCCGGCAATCCGGTGATTCTGGGCTACGGCACGGCCACAGGAAACGCAGTCGTCGCTACCTACGACACCAACGGCAACCTGCTCTGGCAGGTGCAACTGCCTGCCAATTTCTACCCGCGGGACATCACGGCCGACACGGGTGGCAATGTCTATCTGGTCGGAAACAACTATGCGGACTCGACTGGCTTCGTGGCCAAGATCGATAGCTCCGGCAATCTGGTCTGGAGCCTGCAGATCTCCACCCTGGCCGGGTTCTGGGTCGAGATCACCGGGGCCAAGGTCGCCGGCGGCGGGCTGGTGTTCAACGCCCAGGAATGGATAATGATCAAGAACGGGTCGATCGTCCTGGCCAGCAGCATATTCAAGCTGCCGCTCGATGGATCGAAGACCGGGGCCTGGGGTGAATTCACAGGCGCAGCCGGGTCAGTGACCCTGTCGGCTGGGACGTTGACCGGGCTCACGCGCGCCTTGACCAGTGCGACGCGCACGCTGACGGCGGGATCGGTGGCGGCGACGGTCGCGGCGGGGAGCACGACGTTTACGAAGACCGCGATTTAGAGGTTCTTTGAGGTCCTATCCGAAGAGCATCTGTGGCTGTCTTGGCAGTTCAAACCATTCGACGATGTTTCCTGTTCGGATTGAAAAGCCTCTAGCTCGCAGCGCGTCAGCATCAGCGTCATTCAGTCGGCATTTGGTCCCATGGCTCGAGCTACCGTCTAGATTCACCACGCCGATCTTCTCGCGATTTCGACCGTACACGTGTGCATGAGGCTGCCCAACCCCGTGGGTTGGCTGATCAATCCGGATATTGTCGTCAAATCTGCCTCGGACCCATTTACCTTCGTCAAGTCGCTCGAATGTGGATTGGTCTGACGAAATCAGGACCTCCTGAAGGACCGGCAGAGATACGAAATCTCTAAATCCTAGCATGCGACACTCCTTCACTAGCCGAACACTGCCTCATGCCGGCTGTCCCGCCGACGCTGACCGGCTTAAACCAACGACCTCCATCAGCTTTCCGTAGTCCGTGACGACGTCATACCGAACCGGGTCGGCGGATGCGCGCTGCCCGATTTCATCGAAAAACTTCCGCGCGCAGGCGATCTTGGTGGACTCGATCTCGCGCAGCTTGAGCGAAGACATTGTCCCCTTGGTCTCGGCAACGAAATAGACGTGCTTGACGCTGCCGACCTTGAACGAGATCGCCCAGTCCGGGTTGTAGTCGCCGACAGGGGTCGGGATCAGGAACCCGCGGGGGAGCTTCGCGTAGACGACGACCTCGTCGCTCGTATCAAGCTCCTCGACGAACCGCCGCTCGATATCCGAGTCCGTGACGACGTAGTCATAGACATGGTTTTTCAGTTTCGAGCCGACCTTGGAGAAGTCCTGGCCTGACTGGTTGGCCGTGAATATGTCGACCTCGTATCGGTCCTCGACACCGTCATAGGCCAGGCGCTCAATGACCATTGTCGCCTTCTGCTCGGAGATGATCCGGGACGCCTCGGCAATGAAGTGTTCGGGGTTCTGGCGAAACTGAGCAAAGACGCTTGGCGCCATCCCGGTCAGGATTTCCGCAACGGTCTGGCGGGTGAGATGGGCGTTTTCGGAGACCTTGCCCAGCAGGTCGTACTTCACCTGCGAATAGACGGACCCGCCGATCTCAGTGGTCGTATTGGTCACCTTGAACCCGTCGCCAGCCTTGAGCTGATCGTCGGTGATCTCGTCGCTCTGAATGCCAGTTTGGACGGTGTACTGCAGTGGCGTGACCCGAAGCTGGCTATCGAGCGCACCGACGCATTTGCGAACGAGCTCGTCGGAATCAAACTCCACCCGATAAACGGCTTTGCGGTTGATCCGGCCCCAGAGCTCCTGGAATTCCTTCTTGTCGAAGTTGGCGTTCAGCGGATTGGTCTTCGGCTTCCGGCCGTCTTCAACCTTCGGCAATTGGGCGTCGCTGAACACGCTGTCGATCAGCTGGAAGACCTGATCGGCATAGGGCTTCAGATCGTCCGGAAGCGCCGCCAGCGTGCCTGCGGTCTTGGCCTCATGGTAGCCGGCCGCGATCTGGTCAGTGTCATCGGTGTAGTCGTTCTTCACCAGATACCGGTAGATCTGCTTAGCCAGGGCCGGGGTGATCTGGACGGGACCATTCTCAGTCGTGACCGTCTTGCCGCTGAAGTAGGCCTCCGTCGCCTTCCTCGGTCGGGAGGACAGGGTATCGGCAATCTCCTTCTGGAGCCCCCCGACGAAGTCCTTGTAGCTCTCGCTGGCCACCACAGTCAGGACGTTGATGTCGTGAACCACCGCAGGGTGGTCCATGCGATCGCCATCCTGGTTGACCGACAGTCGAAGCCCACGGCCGACTTCCTGCCGCCGCGAGATCATGTTGTCGCTGTGCTTCAGCATGCACATCACGAACACGTTTGGATTGTCCCACCCTTCGCGGAGCGCGGAGTGGGAAAAGATGAACCGGGTTGCCTCGGCGAAGGACAGCAGCCGTTCCTTGTCTTTCAGGATCAGGTCATAGGCATCCGTGTCGTCGGAATCGGAAGACTTCGCCCCGACATCAGGATTCTTCAGCCGCTTGGTCTTCTTGTCGATTGAGAAGTAGCCGTTGTGGGTCTTGGTGGCGTCGATGCCGGCCAGATGCTTGCGATAGGCCTCATTGTCGATCGCCAGCTCCGACAGGTATTCCGTCTTCAGGAGCTCATACTCCGCCATCGCCCCTCGCCACAAATCTCTCTGTGGGCCGGGCGGTGTCAGAAAATCCCGTTGTATTACAGGGTTTCCCCGAACTGGCTCCGCACTGGGTTTCCAGGAAACTGGCGGATTTTCTCTCCGAAAGCCCAGAGAGTCTCCAGACCTCCGCACCGTGGCGATTTGGTGCGGAGCCAAAAACCACAAGTCTTTTCAGTTAGATAAAAGGCTGCCGAGCTGGTGGGATTTTTTGGAGCACCTCGGCAACCGGGGCCAACCCATAGCGAACTGGCGACCGGCAACACCCAGTCAGCCTAACGGTCCTGACCGGTCAGGACATCAACCTGACGCAGCTTGGCGACGATCTCTTCAGGCTTGTGGCGCTTCCTTGCCATCGTTCCATCCATCCAAAATGGTCCTCGGACCAACATAAGAGATGGATCACTTCAAGGGGGTCAGGCCAATCGCGCCCGGCAGTCCTTGGGAGAACGGCTACTGCGAGAGCTTCAACAGCAAGCTGCGCGACGAACTGCTCGACGGCGAGATCTTCTACAGCCTGGCTGAGGCTCAGATCCTGATCGAGGCTTGGCGGCGTCACTACAACGGCGTGCGCCCACATAGCTCGCTCAACTACCGACCGCCGGCGCCTGAATCCTACGTCCCACGAAGCGGCGGCATCGTGCCATGGGCAAGCGCGCCAGCCGTTGAGGGCGCGCGCTCGCCCACCCCAAAACATGGCGTTAGAGACCGCCGTGCACTAACATTGAAACTGGATCACCCCGAAGGGGCAGGCCAAGCTGCCGAATATCCAAACGAGCGCTACAACCGATATCCATGGCCATGGTGTGGCCCATGGTGATCGCGACTTCACTGACTGCAGCTGGGCAATCGCCATCTGAACGCTAGCCTGCTGAAAGTGCAGATCCTTGATGGCGGTCTTCATAACATCAGCCCCGACGAGGGTCGTGGCGTCATCTGCAAGCAGTTCGACATCCTCGAGCAACCTGAGCACCTCGTGCAGTCTAGGCAGTGCGTTCCGATCAGGCGTGCCCAATAGCGCGATGGCCTCTTGATGCTTGCTCTTGGCCAGCGTCAGCATCTGGCTGACATGTTGCACAGCAGCTTCAGGTAACTCTTGATCGGCGGCGTCCATAAACTGGTATTACCCCATCTTCGCTGAAGGGATATCCCCCCAGCGTGTCGTGAAACTGGGCGACAGGTTCTACTCATAGCTGGTAGAAACCTCGGGCTCAGACCAAAAACATTGCCAATAGGATACCGTTCGAAACAAGCTGGTCGGGGTTGGTTCTCGCATCAGCCTTGCAGTTTCCGTTCGCAACCTGATTGTTTTCAGGGATGATTGGGCTACTTCTCAATAATTGGAGAGGCTGGGAGCAGAAGCTCCAGCCGCGCTTGAAAGTCTAACTTTGTGAGTGTCTTGTTCGTTAGGCATTCTAGCAGAAAGCCGCGCATCAGATTGACCAGACTGCGAGCGAGTTCATCAGGCTGCTCATACCCACCGTGGTGCAATGCGAGTGACAAATTTTGACATCCTATACGCATCCAATTGTCGAACAGCTCGGCTAAAGTCGGCTTTCTGGCACCGTAGAGGCTTAACTCAAGATCGATCTTGATTGAGCGGGCGTCTGCAAGTTCTTCTGCCACCAGCCGTGTCAGTAACTTCGAGAGATGCGCTCGGGTCAATCGCTGATCTGTCCGCAAACCTAGCGCTGACACGTAATTCTCGGCTGAACCAAGATGGAACTCAAAAGCCTTCTGGATGAGCACATCGCGAGTCGGGAAATGATAGCTGACGACGCCGTGAGATTGCTCCGCTTCACTGCCGACGCGGCGATGCGTGATAGCGTCAACACCTTCCTTTTCTATAACCGCCAAGGCTCCCCTCAAAATTTGTTGTCGGGTCTTTTCTCCAGCGCTGATTTGCATAGTTGAGGTTCCGATCTTCTAAACTGAATTCGAACACCATTCGCAAAACCTCTTGACATATGTCAAAGATTGTATAATTTGACATATGCCCAATCACATTCCGAATAAAGGTGTTAATGATGGCTGATAGGAATATTTCGCCGACGATCTTCGATTTAGGTTACAAAGCAGTAATTGTCTTCCTAATCACTGCCGTAATCTCACTCGCCCTTCCACTTGATGCTCCGGTTCCCACTCAGAGTGCGGCAGAATTATGGTTGAATACCGAAGTCGGGGGCTATCTTTTCGGCTGGCTCAATCAGGTCATCTTGATGTTTTCCTCTTCTCTGATCCTCTTGGCAGCCGGTCTTTCGATCTATTCATCGGCCCCTCTTCGCGCCGGAGCGGTTTGGGTGTTTACGCTGATGTCAACCCTTGCGTTCCTGATATCAAAATTCCTGTCTCTCTGGTCGGTTCCGCTAACCGCAAAAGCGATCGCGGCGGAAAACGCGGTGGCTGGTTCCGCTCAATCCATCCTTGTCACGCTGGGCCCGAACGAGGCATTTGGCCTTGTGCCATCAATTGATTACCTTGGCTTCTGGCTCTATGGACTCATTGGTTTGTTATTGTTCAGGCCGCTTTTTCGTCAGTCGCTCAGTGCCAAAATTGCCGCGATTGCGTTGCTGATGTATGGAATTCTGTTCCATCTCGTCTATGTTGCTGTCATGATCGACTTGTTGGGTCAGAGTGATGTAGGGGATGCCATCTCCGCGATCGGTTATTTGGTGCTGATTTCCGCAATCGCGCTTCTGTTCCGCTTTCGCGGCTGCCGCGTCGATACCATCCAGCCAACATCAGACTCGGTAGCGTCATGACGATCAAAAACTCGATCAGTCGGCGGGATTTTCTCGACGGCGTTGCCCTGACCGTCGTTTCAGCAGCGTTGCCGCCACTTGCCTTTGCACAAACCAACAATTCCCTATCCACAAACCAACAATCCCCCATCCGGAGTGACTACCCTCCAGAACTCACTGGAATGAGAGGAAATCATCCTGGCGCTTTCGATGATGCGCATGCACTCGCTAGGGATGGAGAATCGCCGACCGAATTTCATGAAACGGGCGAAGAGTATGATCTGGTCGTCGTTGGTGGGGGAATTAGCGGACTAGCGGCAGCCTTGTTCTTCCAGCAAGCCCGCGGAGTTGGCCAACGCATTCTCATTCTCGACAATCATGACGATTTTGGAGGACACGCAAAACGCAATGAGTTTCATACCGGCGGAAAAATGCTGCTTGGTGTCGGCGGCAGCATAAATCTGGAGAATCCAAGCAAGTATAGCGATGTCGCAAAAGACCTTTTGAGCGAACTTGGGGTAGATTTCAAGCAGCTCAAAAGAGCAAAAGACCCGGATTATTTCTTCGGCGGCGGCACGCGCGAAACCGGTATGTTCGTTAAATCGCAAACCGGCGAATCTGCGCTCATTGTTGGACGTTGGTTCGGTGCCTTTTACGGGGACGCTGATGCCAAACCGCTTGTCGATCAATTGCCGTATCCTCGCAGTGAGAAAGAGAAGCTTCTCAAATTTCTTGGGGGCAACTGGGATTATCTTACCGGGCGGTCAATGTTCGAGCGCAGTGAATATATGTCATCGACCTCTTACAGAGAGTTCCTGACCAGCAGAGTCGGTCTTGCGCCAGATACTGCTGCGCTTTTTGATCCTCCATTGCTGGCCAATTACAGCGTTGGTGGTGAGGGACTATCCGTAAATGAAGCGATTAACTCCGGCGCGCCCGGTTTAAGTGGTGTTGGTTGGCCCTGGGGCCTGGCGGAACGGCTGCTGGTAGATGGGGACAACTTGTTTGAAGCGCCTCTGTTTCCAGATGGAAATGCGTCTGTTGCTCGGCTGATGGTGCGGCGGCTGATCCCCGGCGTGGCCGAAGGCAATAGCATGGACGACATTGCCGCTGCTCGCTTCGATTATTCTAAGCTCGATACAGCCGCCTCTCCAGTTCGCATCCGTCTCAATAGCACTGCTGTTCGAGTCCGAGAGGAGGGTGAAACAGTCGCGGTCTCTTACATCCAGAACGGCAAACCCGCACGCGTTCGAGCGAAGCACTGTGTGTTGGCTTGTTTCAATATGATCATTCCACATTTATGTCCCGAAATGAAGGACGAGCAGAAGGATGGCCTGAGGTATGGATCGAAAGCTCCCTTTATCTGGACCAACGTCTTACTGCGCGACGGGGCTGCGATACGACGCGCCGCCGCCGAAACAATCCTTTGTCCGCAGGGCTACTATAGCATCGTTACCAAGGCTCCGCCCGTGACACTGCCGGATTTTTCTCCGCCTAGCGAACAGACTGATCCGATAGTCGTGTTCATGGTGCGCGCACCTGTCAGGCATAAAATCCCGGATATGACCATTCGTGACCATTACAGGGCCGGTCGCTATCAACTTCTGGAGACACCTTTTTCAGAAATCGAGACTGCAACCAAAGCTCAACTCATGGACTTGTATGGGAGATACGGGTTCGAAGCTGAGCGAGATATTGAAGCAATAACGGTGAACCGATGGTCGCATGGTTATGCTTATACCTACAGAGAGCTTGACGATCCAGATTTTGAGAAGGGCGCTTTTCCGCATGAAATCGGACGCCGGAAATTCGGACGAATCTCAATTGCAAACTCGGACTCTGAAGCGCGAGCCTATCTGGATGCCGCAATCGATGCGGCCTGGCGGGCCGTGACAGAGCAACTCGCCTAAACTGCATGAATACCCTTATGTCCACAAGCCTGACCCTGCTCGATTGGAGGCCAACACGCCGACAGAAGCGTCTCCGTTCAAGGGTCGCGTCTTGCTGCTGACAGACCATAACTGCGCGAGCGCTTGTCTGGACTTCACCGACATTGATCTGCCCCCTTCTGGGTGGTCCAAAATATATGTTGTTTTGGACACGGAAGGAAAAGACAAATGCCATTTAAGAAACACACGCCGGAGGAGATTATCGGCAAGCTGCGTGAGGCGGAGATTGTGCTGGCGCAGGGAGGGACGACAACGGACGCTTGCCGCCGGCTATCGATCAGCGAGCAGACCTATTACCGCTGGCGCAAGGAATATGGCGGTCTGAAGACCGATCAGGCTCGCCGGATGAAAGACCTTGAGAAAGAGAATGCGCGGCTGCGCCGTGAGATCTCAGATCTCACTCTCGACAAGCTGATCCTGCAAGAGGCTGCTCGGGGAAACTACTGAGCCCCGCGCGACGGCGGCGCTGTATTGATCATATCCGCAAGGAACTGCCTGTCTCTGAACGCCGCATCTGCCGCGTTCTGGGCCAGCACCGATCGACGCAGCGTAAAGTTCCGCGCGGGGCCGATGATGAGGAAGCCCTGACTGCAGACATTATCGAGCTGGCGCGCCAATATGGTCGTTATGGCTATAGGCGTGTGACAGCGCTCCTGCGCAACGCAGGCTGGCATGTGAACCGCAAGCGGGTGGAGCGCATCTGGCGGCGTGAAGGGCTGAAGGTACCGCAGAGGCAACCTAAGCGCGGACGGCTGTGGCTGAACGACGGTTCGTGTATCCGGCTGCGCCCTGAATATCCGGGGCATGTCTGGGCTTATGACTTTGTCGAGGGCCGAACCCATGACGGTCGCAAGTTCCGGATCCTTGCAATCATTGATGAAGCGAGCCGGGAGTGTATGGCCTTGTTGGTTGCACGCCGGATCAGAAGCGCTAACGTTCTGGCTATCTTAGCTGATCTGTTCGTCATCCACGGCCCGCCAGCGCACATACGGTCTGACAATGGCCCCGAGTTCGTTGCCACCGCCGTGAAAGGCTGGTTGGCACAGATCGGAGTGCAGGCGCTTTACATAACACCAGGCAGCCCGTGGGAGAACGGCTATTGTGAATCGTTCAACGGCAGCTTGCGTGACGAGTTGCTTAATGGCGAAATCTTCTACGGCCTTGCCGAAGCCCAAATCCTGATCGAAGCATGGCGGCGGCATTACAATACTGTCAGACCACATAGCTCGCTTGGTTATCGCCCACCCGCACCACAGACCGTCCCTTGGCCAGTGCCGTCCTCCGGTTCCGCTTCGCTCCACCTGCGACCAGCACTGGCCAAGGAGGCAATCATGCACTAACAATCAAACCGGACCACTCAATGGGGGCCGGTCAAAATGGGCGTCGACCGGGGTTGGGGTCTTCCAAAAAACGGGGAGCACACAGCAGGTTGATCCTGACGAGTTACGAAAGAGGGTCGACTTTCATTGGTCGAATTTTTTCGCCCCATACGCAAACGACCCAGCGACCGCTTGGTCTCAAAAAACCCTGGCCTACGAGGGATCGCGTCGATCGTCCTAGGTGGATAGAGAGAGTTTGTTCGCAGACTCCCTCCCACCGCCAGATACTTCGTTTACAGGCTAGTCGGGATCGGGCAGGCGCCCTTGTGGCGCTGGCCGGGGCCAGCACGTTGCGGAGTGACGACGACACATGAAAACGACAGCTTCAAAGGCGCATGACGCGTTTCGGGAGGGCATCCGTAGCCTTTGCGCGCAGTTTCCGGCGGCCTACCACAGGGGGCACGGCGCGGCGGAGACCTACCCGGAAGAGTTCATCGAGGCGCTGACAAAAGGCGGGTGGCTGGCGGCGATGATCCCTGAGGCCTTCGGCGGCGCAGGGCTCGGGCTGACCGAAGCATCGATTGTGATGGAAGAGATCAACCGAGCGGGCGGCAATGCAGGCCATTGCCACGGCCAGATGTACAACATGAGCACGCTGCTGCGGCACGGCTCGGACGAGCAGAAGCGGATCTACCTGCCGAAGATCGCCTCCGGCGAGCTGCGCTTGCAATCGATGGCGGTCACCGAGCCGACCACGGGTACCGATACGACCAAGCTGAAGACGCGCGCCGTGCGCAAAGGCGACCGGTATGTTGTCAACGGCCAGAAGGTGTGGATCAGCCGCATCCAGCATTCGGACCTGATGATCCTCCTTGCACGGACGACGCCGCTGGCGGACGTGAGCCGCAAGACAGAGGGCCTTTCGGTGTTCCTCGTCGACCTGAAGATGGCGCTTCAATCGGGCATGAGCATCCGGCCGATTGCCAACATGGTGGGGCATGAAACCAATGAAGTGTTCTTCGATAATCTGGAGATACCGGCCGACTGCCTGATCGGGGAAGAGGGCAAGGGGTTCCGGTATATCCTCGACGGTTTGAACGCCGAACGCACGCTGATTGCCGCCGAATGTATCGGCGACGGCTACTGGTTCGTTGAAAAGGCTGCCGCATATGCCCGTGAACGGCAGGTTTTTGACCGGCCGATCGGCCAGAACCAGGGCGTGCAGTTCCCGCTGGCGCGGGCATTCGTGGATATCGAAGCGGCTGACCTGATGCGCTTCGAATCGTGCCGGCGCTTCGATGCCCATGAAGAGTGCGGCGCCCAAGCCAACATGGCAAAGCTGCTGGCCGCAGACGCGAGCTGGAAAGCGGCGAACGAGTGCCTGCAGATACACGGCGGTTTCGGGTTTGCGCGCGAATATGATGTTGAGCGCAAGTTCCGCGAGACGAGGCTGTACCAGGTCGCGCCGATCTCGACCAACCTGATCCTTTCCTACGTTGCCGAGCACGTGCTGGGCTTGCCGCGGTCTTTCTGAGTGAAAGACATGGGCCCGCGCCGCCACCCGTGCGACTTCGGCTTCAATGAGAGGGCTGGATCTGTTCGGAAATCTGCGAGATCAGCTCACCGGCAACCAGCGGCTTGAGAAGCACGCCCGCATAGCCAGCGGCCAATGCCCGGGCCTTGAGGGTGGTTGAGGCGAAGCCGGTGATCATCAGCGCCGGGCAGTTGAGACCTTTGGCGCGGATTCGGGCGAGCAACTCGAATCCGTCGACGGACGGAAGCTTGTAGTCGATCACGAGGCAGTCGGCAGACGGGAGGGCGCGGCTGCTCAGAAGTTCGATACCGCTGGCATAGGCATCAACAGCAAAGCCGCTTGATCGAAGCACAAGCACCAGGGACCGGCGCACTTCCTCGTGGTCTTCGATCACGAGGATTCGGGCGGCACTTGCTATAGGCGGTTCGGCCTGCATGCCGGCTCCATCTCGTTCTGTTCGTTCAGGTACCCGGCTGAGTCAGCGGTGCCCGAACGAAGGAGCTTGCATGGACTGCCGCCGTATGTCGCTACGGATTCCTACCTAGTCCGCAGTGGAGCCGAGCTTGGCATTGAATGCGATACGCAGCGCCGCTGACAGGCTGTCGGCCTCCAGTTTCTCCATGACGTGTCCCCGGTGGATTTCGACAGTCCGCGAGGAGATCGACAGATCTTCGGCAATCGCCTTGTTCGTCATTCCTTCGACCAGCCGCTCCAGAACTTCGCGTTCGCGTTTGGTCAGAGAGGCGATCTTGGCGCGGGCGTTGACTTCGTTGGTGCGTGAGGCGTCACGGTCTTCCTGATTGTGGAAGGTGGCATTGATGGCGGCGAGCAGGGACTGCTTCTCATAGGGTTTCTCGATGAAATCCTTCGCGCCGGCCTTCATGGCTTCGACGGCAACCGAAACATCGCCGTGTCCGGTGAGGACGATCACCGGCATTGAGATCCCGTGCTGGTCCAGCGCGCGAAGTACCGCAATTCCATCCATGCCCGGCATGCGCACATCCAGCAGCACGCAGCCCTGGCTGGTGCGGTCAACCGTCTGCAGGAAATGCAGACCATCCTTGTAGGTGCGGACGTTGAAACCGGCATGGCGCAGCATGAAACTGGCCGAGTGGCGAATGGCCTCGTCGTCGTCGACGAGATGGATGTCTCGATGGTCAGTCATCGTTGGTGTCAGCGTCCGGATCTTCAATCTTGAGCGTGAAACTGAATAGTGCGCCGCCCGACTTTACAGATTCTGCCCAGATTTTTCCACCATGGGCATCGATGATCGTCTGACAAATTGAAAGGCCGAGCCCCATGCCCTTTGGCTTCGAACTGAAGAAGGGGTCGAACAGCGACCTTCCTGACTGATCGGGCAGTCCGGGGCCATTGTCTCGCACCTGCACGAGCAGCATGGAGTCATCACGCTTCGTAGCGCTGACCCAAATCATCGCCGAAGGCACATCGGCGGTCGCTTCGATCGCATTCTTGATCAGGTTGACGACGACTTGCCGGATCTGCAGCCGGTCGGCGTGAGCGGGGGGCAGGTCGTCGTCAATCTTCAGTACGATCCGGGCGAGCGGGCCTTCTATGCCGATTTTCGACAGCGACGCCGCGTCGCGGATCAGCGAGCCCAGGTCGACGGCGCGTGCGTCTATTTCGCCGCGTGAAACATAGTCGCGCAGACGCCTCACAATCTGACCGGCACGGACGGACTGAATGGAAGCCGCGTCGAGCGCCTCCTTAACCAGAAGGATGGTCTCCTCGGTCGGCGTATCCAGGAGGTCACGGGCGGCTTCGAGGTAGTTGGAAACGGCGGTCAGCGGCTGGTTGAGCTCGTGCGCCATGGCCGACGACATAGTACCCACAGCGCTCAGGCGCGCGAAGGCGACCAGTTCAGCCTGCATGCTGCTGATTCGGTGAGCTGTGGCCTGTCGCTCGGTTACGTCCCGGATGTAGCCGGTGAAAAGGCGGTGCTCTCCGAGCCGTGCTTCGCCGATCTTGAGATCGACGGGGATGCGCGTGCCATTCGCGAGCCGGGCTTCCACAATGCGCCCGATGCCGATGATCTGCTTCTCGCCGGTTGAAAGGTAGTTGTGAATGTAGCGGTCATGATGAGGGCGGTCGTTTTCGCTCATCAGCACGCTCACGTTCTTTCCCGTGATGTCATGCGCTGTGTAGCCGAACAGTTTCTCGGCTGCCGCACTGAATGCGACGATCGTTCCGTGTTCATCGATGACAATCATGGCGTCAGGGACCGAAGCCAGCACGGTCTGCAGCAGAGACCTGACCGTCTCGTCGTCCTGGGATTCGAATGGCGACGTCATCAGACCAGTGTTGGGCCTTTCCCTGCGCCCGGGTCAGCCCGGTTTCCGGCAAACCTTTGATTCGCGATCGATAGCACTATCATCGCGGCGCCTGCCAGCGCGACATAGCAGCCCCAGCAATGGCCGATCGCGGGATGCGCGTTCGACAGCGGGATCATGTAAGTTGAGCCGAGGCAGCCCGGCACCTGCAACATCTCTGGCGAGTTCAGGTGCACGAACGTCTTTGCGAGGCCGATGGCGAGCACACCCAGGCCGGTGATCATCAAGTAAAGGTTCCGCATGATCGATCTCCTTCGAATGGCGGACTAGGTGCCTTCGGAACAAGTCGTCGCACATACGTAGGGTCCCCTATACTGGCCCCGATCGCTCAACGGTAATCCACCCGGAAACCGGAGACGAGAGCGAATCCCATGACCCCGACACTCGCACACATGCGCCGTGACAATAGCACCCTGTTCGCCGTGGGCGGACTGTTGGGAATCTTCATCCTGCTCGGCCTGATCATTGCGGGCCACGCAGCAGACCGGGCGATGGCAATTCAGGCCTGGACCTTCGTCGCGCTGACAGGGGCCTTCTTCGTCGGCCTTGGCATGTGGGCCGGCAACCTGCTCGATCGCAACCCCTTCGACGAACGCGAGTACGAGGATACGATCGTCAAATGGGGCGTCTTCGCCTCAACGTTCTGGGGCGTTGCCGGCATGCTCGTCGGCGTCATCATCGCGCTGCAGCTGACATTCCCGAATTACTTCTACTTCCCTGAGTTGGGTTGGACGAACTTCGGCCGCCTGCGCCCGCTTCACACATCCGCGGTGATCTTTGCTTTCGGCGGCAACGTGCTGATCGCCACGAGTTTCTACGTCGTGCAGCGCACCTGCCGGACCCGACTTGCCGGCGGCATGTGGCCCTGGTTCGTCTTCTGGGGCTACCAGATCTTCATCGTGCTGGCCGCAACCGGATATCTGGCGGGCGTCACGCAGTCCAAGGAATACGCAGAGCCGGAATGGTACACCGACTGGTGGCTCACGCTGATCTGGGTGACCTACCTGCTGGTCTTCCTCGGCACGATCTGGAAGCGCAAGGAACCGCATATCTACGTCGCGAACTGGTTCTATCTCTCGTTCATCGTGACCATCGCGATGTTGCACATCGTCAATAACCTGTCCGTCCCGGTGAGCTTCACGGGTTCGAAATCGGTGCAGCTTTTCTCCGGCGTGCAGGATGCCATGACGCAGTGGTGGTATGGCCACAACGCGGTCGGCTTCTTCCTGACCACGGGCTTCCTCGCCATCATGTATTATTTCGTTCCGAAGCGGGTCAACCGCCCGGTTTATTCCTACCGGCTCTCGATCGTGCACTTCTGGTCGCTGATCTTCATCTACATCTGGGCCGGTCCACACCACCTCCACTACACCGCGCTGCCGCAGTGGGCCCAGACGCTGGGCATGACGTTCTCGATCATGTTGTGGATGCCGAGCTGGGGCGGGATGATCAATGGCGTGATGACGCTGTCGGGCGCCTGGGACAAGCTGCGCACGGATCCGGTGGTGCGGATGATGGTTGTGTCGCTCGCCTTCTACGGCATGTCGACTTTTGAAGGACCGCTGATGAGCGTGCGGGCCGTCAATGCGCTCTCTCACTATACAGAGTGGGGCATCGGCCACGTTCACTCCGGCGCGTTGGGCTGGGTCGGCTACATCTCGTTCGGCGCGCTCTACTGCCTTGTGCCGTGGCTCTGGAAGCGCAAGGCGCTGTTCTCGAAGAGCCTGGTTGAATGGCACTTCTGGATCTCGACCATCGGCATCCTATTCTACATGATTTCGATGTGGTTCGCGGGCATCACCGAAGGCCTGATGTGGCGCGCCTACAACGAGTTCGGCTTCCTCGAATACAGCTTCGTGGAGACGGTCGAAGCCAAGCACATCAGCTACATGATCCGTGCACTGGGCGGCCTGCTTTACCTGACCGGCACGCTGATCATGGCCTACAACCTGACGCGTACCGCGCTGGGTCATGGCGAAGCTGTCGATGCCGTCGACCTCACACCCGAAGAACGGGCGATCCGCCCTCTCCTCCAGCCTGCAGAATAGGTCATCTGAACATGGCACTGATCAACAAGCACGGGCTTCTAGAACGCCACTCACTCCTGCTGACGGTCGGCATCCTTGTCGTCGTCTCGATCGGCGGGATCATCCAGATGGCTCCGCTCATGTACATGGAAAATACGATCGAGAAGGTGGACGGCATGCGTCCTTACACGCCGCTCGAACTGAAGGGGCGGGACATCTACGTCCGCGAAGGCTGCTATGTCTGCCATAGCCAGATGGTCCGCCCGCTGAGGGACGAGGTGGAGCGCTACGGGCATTACTCGCTTGCCGCCGAAAGCATGTACGACCATCCCTTCCAGTGGGGTTCCAAGCGGACCGGTCCAGACCTTGCCCGGGTGGGCGGGAAGTATTCATCGGAATGGCAGGTCGATCACCTGAAGGACCCCCGGTCGGTCGTGCCGGAGTCGGTGATGCCACCCTACGCCTTCCTCGCGGACAAGACGTTGCAGTACGATGATATCGAGCAGCGCCTGCGCACCGAGCGTCTGGTCGGCGTGCCGTACACGGACGAGATGATCTCGAACAGCCGCAGCCACCTCACGGCCCAGGCGAACCCGGGGGTGGACTATGACGCAGAGGACGCGCTGACTGCGGCCTACAATGCGGCGTCCGGCCGGGAAGGCACGGTCGAAGTGCGGGACTTTGATGGTGACCCGGCGCGTCTGACCGAAATGGATGCGCTTGTCGCCTACCTGCAAATGACTGGCACGTTGGTCGACTTCTCGACCTACGAAGCCAGCGATCTCAGCAACCGGCGGTGATGGGAGCCCTCAATGTATGAAGCACTTTCAAAATTCGCACAGACCGGGGGCATGATCTATTTCGTGCTGATGTTTGCGGCTGCGTTTGCCTACGCCGTCTGGCCGTCGAACCAGTCGCGCTTCGATGAAGCCGCCCGTTCTCCGCTTTCCGACAAAGGACCTGCAGATGAGCAGTGAAAAAGACAATGTGGACCCGCACAGCGGTGTCGAGACCACCGGGCATTCCTGGGACGGCATCCAGGAGCTGAACAATCCGCTGCCGCGCTGGTGGCTTTATGTCTGGTACATCACGATCGTGATTTCGATCGTTTATATGGTCCTGATGCCGGCCATCCCGGCGCTGCCGGGCATGGGCACGAACACGACCGGACTACGCAACCAGTCTGACCGCGACAATGTGGCGATCGAGATGGGCAAGCTGGATGCTGCCCGGCA
This sequence comes from Acidobacteriota bacterium, assembly GCA_016712445.1. NCBI lineage: Bacteria > Pseudomonadati > Acidobacteriota > Acidobacteriota bacterium. The sequence continues at coordinate 43,436 of JADJRB010000002.1, forward strand.
GGTGAAAGCAGAAGATTTGCTGAAAGCATCGTTGCAGGACATCGAACAGGACCGCGACTTGCAGCAATTTTCGCTGGCCATGGGCGAGAGCCTGTTCGAGAGCAACTGCGCTACCTGCCACGGTACCGGAGGACGCGGGGCGAAAGGGTATCCCGTGCTCGCGGACGACATCTGGCTCTGGGACGGCACGCTCAGTGGAATCGAGACGACGCTTCATCACGGCATCCGCCACACCAGTGATGAGTTGACGCGGAACTCTGCGATGCCGCGCTTCGGCCGCGACAAGTTGCTCAGTTCTGCGGAGATCGACGACCTCGTGCAGTATGTGCTGAACTTCTCTGGCCGTTCGGATAGCCAGGCTGCTGTTCAACGTGGGCAATCCCTGTTCGCGTCGCAATGCGCGGTCTGTCACGGGGACGGCGGTAAAGGCAATCGCACGATCGGCGCGCCAAACCTTACCGACGAAGACTGGCTGTATGGCGGCGAGGAAGCCGACATCTACACAACGATCTTCAACGCGCGCAATTCGCACATGCCCGCTTGGACCGACCGGTTGGATGACGCTTCGATCAAGGCGCTGGCTGTGTACGTCCACTCGCTTGGCGGGGGCGAATGAGAGGCGGCGATGACCCGGATCACACTCGACACGAGCCATAAGCCGGGCGCCTCGCCGCCGCCGCATCCGGATCTTTATGCCAAACGCCGGCAGATCTATCCGAAGCTTGCGCATGGCAAGTTCCGGACCGTCAAATGGGCGGTGATGGCTGTAACCCTTGCGGTCTATTACATCGTGCCCTGGATACGGTGGAATCGGGGGCCGGGCATTCCGAACCAGGCGGTGCTGGCAGATTTCGAGAGCGAGAAATTATATTTCTTCTTCATCGAGATCTGGCCGCAGGAAGCGTACTATCTGGCCGGGCTCCTGATCCTGGCAGCGCTCAGCCTTTTCCTCGTCACATCTCTGCTTGGCCGGGTGTGGTGCGGGTATGCTTGTCCGCAAACGGTGTGGACCGACCTCTATGTGTGGGTCGAGCGCGCGTTCGAAGGCGACCGTGCGGCGCGAATGCGGCTGGACCATGCGCCCATGAGTTTCAACAAGCTCTGGCGCAAGGCCGGCAAGCATATCGTCTGGCTTGTCATCGCGTTCTGGACCGGTGGCGCGTTCGTACTTTACTGGCATGACGCGCCAACAGTCGCGAAAGGCTGGTTCACGGGCGAAGCGCCGCTGTCGGCCTACTGGTTCGCAGGTATACTGACTTTCACGACCTACTTCCTCGCCGGCACGATGCGCGAACAGGTCTGCACCTATATGTGCCCTTGGCCTCGGATACAGGCCGCACTAACCGACGAGCATGCGCTCAACGTCACCTACCGGTACGATCGCGGCGAGCCGCGTGGGCCAAAACGCAAGTCCGAAGGATGGGAAGGGCGCGGCGATTGCGTCGACTGCAACCAATGTGTTCAGGTTTGCCCGGTCGGGATCGATATCCGGAACGGATCGCAGCTCGAGTGCATCCACTGCGCGCTCTGTATCGATGCGTGTGACGAGATGATGCTTCGCGTGGAGCGCCCGACGGGCTTGATTGCCTATGACACGGACGTAGCCGTCGCCGCGCGCGCCAAAGGCGTGCCCGTGCCGAAATACAGGCTGATCCGTAGCCGGACCGTGCTGTATGCCGTGCTGATTGCGCTGATCGGATCGCTGATGATCTTCGGACTCCTCACAAAATCGACACTCGAGATGAACGTGATCAAGGACCGTTCGCCGCCGTTTGTTCGTCTTTCTGGCGGCGATATCCAGAATGGTTACACCCTGAAGCTGGTCAACAAATCCACCGAAGCGCGCCGAATGACGATCAGTATCGAAGGTGCGCCCGACGCCGAAATGAAGATCATCGGACTGGAGAGCGGTTCGCGCAAACAGTTCGAAGTGCCGGTGGCGGCGTACGGTGTGGATCGGTACCGGGTTCTCGTCGTCGTTCCAAAGACGGAAGATATCCAGCAAATCACGTTCAGGGTAACCGACAACGCAACCGGGGAATCGGATTCCAACCGGGTGGCTTTCAGGAGTGGAAACTGATGACGAGCGCAATTGCAGAGCTGCAAGACCGTAAGGGCCCGTTGAAAGGCTGGCACGTTCTGCTCTGGATGATCGGGTTCTTCGGTCTGATGTTTGTCGTGAACGGCTTCTTCCTCTTCTACGCCATCACGACGTTTCCAGGCGAAGATGTGAAGAAGTCCTATGCGCAAGGACTTGAGTACAACCACACGCTCGCCGAGCGTGCGCAGCAGGCACAGCTTGGCTGGCAGGCCGAGATGGGACTGATTGGTTCGCAGCTCGAAATCCGACTCCTGGATGGATCCGGCGCGGGCGTCTCAGGATATGATGTGGAAGTCCAGGTGCGCCGCCTCGCAACGACGAGCGCCGACACTGTGCTTCCGGCCGGCGCTCAAGGCGGCGGAATCTACCTGGCGGATGTCGCGCAGCTTGCGGCCGGTCAGTGGGACGTTACCGCGAAAGTGAAACATCCGAACCAGGACGGAACGGTGTTCGAAGCTCACAAGCGGATAAACATCCGATGACGTTCGCCGACGCGGCCTTCGATAAGGGGTGTCCTTCCAATCTGGCGCCGCCCGCGCACGGAACGAATGTGCAGGGTGCGGATGCCTTCGTGCAGAAGGTGGCAGGGCGCTACATCCTCGACCTCAATGTGCGCGGCGCCAAATGTGGCGCATGTCTCGCGCGGATTGAAGGTGCGGTGCAAGGCTTGCCAGGTGTTTCGGTCGCGCGTCTCAATCTTTCAAACGGAAAGATGCGCGTCGAATGGAGCGGCGCGCTGACCGGCACCGAAGTCGCCGACGCCATTTCGGATCTCGGGTACGGCGTGTCACCCTTCTCGGCAAGCGACTCGGTCGACAATCGCAAGTCCGAAGAACGCAGCCTGCTGATCGCGATGGGTGTTGCCGGTTTTGCGGCCGCAAACATCATGCTGCTGTCTGTGTCTGTCTGGGGCGGTGCGAACGAGATGGGCGGTGCGACCCGTCAGACATTCCACGCCATTTCCGGCCTGATCGCCCTTCCGGTCATCGTGTTTTCAGGGCGGCATTTCTTCCGCTCCGCCTGGAACGTGCTGAAGCGCGGACATGCCAACATGGATGTGCCGATATCGCTCGCCATCCTGCTCGCGTTCTCGACGAGTGTCTGGGAAACCGTCGTCGGCGGGCCGCACGCCTATTTCGACGCCTGCACGATGTTGCTCTTCTTCCTGCTGATCGGCCGGTTTCTTGACGCCCGGTTGCGGCGGCAGGCCTGGAGTGCTGCGCACGACCTTGCCGCCCTGCAAGGGCGCAGCGTTACCCGGATCCTGCCGGACGGCACGTCGAAAGCGGTTCGGGCATCGGATATCCAGGCTGGAGACGAACTGCTCCTCGCGCCCGGCGAGCGCAGTGTCATAGACATGACCCTCACGGCCGGCGAAAGCGAAGTGGACGAAAGCCTGGTAACCGGCGAGAGCCAACCCCGCACAGCGGTCGCCGGGAGCCTTCTCTATGCAGGCTCGGTCAATCTTGGGGCGGTTCTTCGAGGCCGCGCGACCGCGCCAGCCGCGAACTCGCTGCTGTCGGACATTGCATCAATGCTTGAGGCCGGCGAGCAGCGCCGCTCGTCCTATCGCAAACTCGCCGACCGCGCTGTCGGGCTCTACGTACCGTTTGTGCATTCCACCGCGGCGCTGACATTTGTGGGCTGGCTGGTTGCCGGTGCCAGCGTCCGCGAAGCGATCCTGGTCGCCGTCGCCACGCTGATCATCACCTGTCCATGTGCGCTGGCGCTGGCTGCGCCGGTTGCGCAGGTCGTGGCGTCGGGCAAACTGTTCCGGCTGGGGATTTTCCTGAAATCGGGTGACGCGCTCGAAAGGCTGGCCGAGGTCGACCATATCGTGCTCGACAAGACGGGCACGCTCACGCTCGGCGAGCCTGTGCTCATGCGCGATGCCGCGGCGCAGGAAAGCTTGTCCGCTGCAGCGATGCTGGCGCGTGCCAGCCGCCATCCCTTGTCACGGGCACTCGTTGCTGCCGCTGGCCCCGGACCAGTTGCAGCGAATGTGATCGAGCGGCCGGGCCTTGGCATCGAAGCAGAAATTGACGGCGAAACGTGCAGGCTCGGTGCGCCGGATTGGGTGGGCGCGAAACCTGCGGCGAAGTCGACCGGACCGGAGATCTGGTTTTCGCGCGGCCGCAGTGAGCCGGTGTGTTTCCGCTTCGAGGAACGGCTGCGCGAAGACGCCATTCGATCGGTGCAGGGGTTGCGGGATGCGGGCTTGTCGCTGGAGGTGTTGTCCGGGGACCGCTCGGGCGCCGTGGCCCGCCTGTCGGAGACGTTGGGTATCGCCGACTGGAGGGCGGGTGCGCTTCCGCAGGATAAAGCGGCGCGCCTTGAAGCGCTTCAGTGCGAGGGGCGGCGTGTCCTGATGGTGGGCGACGGGCTCAACGATGCAGGGGCGCTGGCATTGGCGCATGCTTCAATGGCGCCCGGCGGCGCAATGGACATCAGCCAGTCGGCCAGCGACGCGGTCTTTGCGGGTGGCCTGGCGAGCATCGGGCAGGTGCTGGCCATTTCGAAGTCCGCGCGGGCGGTTATGCGGCAGAACTTTGCGCTGGCTGCAGGCTACAACCTGATCGCCGTTCCGATTGCCGTAACCGGGCATGTCACGCCCCTGATCGCAGCTTTGGCCATGTCGCTGTCGTCCCTGGTTGTAACGCTGAATGCCCTGCGCATCGGTTCCGGCACGGGGGGTAAAGCATGACCATCCTGATCTATCTCATTCCGGTTGCGCTCGCCTTGGGAGGGCTGGGGCTCGGCGCATTTCTCTGGGCGGCGGGGAGTGGCCAATTCGACGATCCGTTGGGCGCCGCGCATCGCATCCTGCGGGACGAAGACGACCGCCCCCTTTAGACGCGTCGCAGATCGCGCAGATTGTCGCCCCGTGTGCGCCCGCGAATGCCTAATATTTCGGCAGAATGCTCGGCCGCCGAGGTAGGCTCGATATCAGTTTGGCCGGATTTGGCCGGAATCAGGCGCCGGTCGCAGTTCAGGTGCGACTCAACGCCGAATGCAACCAATTCCGGCCACAATCATTGTCTAGCCCGGGCCGGTTGCTGCGCTGCAGCAAGACGATAACCGGGCTCGACCTGGGGTGATGGACTGAGGAGTGCGGTTTTGCGGATAGGTCGCAATGCCAGGAGTGCGAAACTGTGCGCGGCGGCCGCTGCGCTGATTTGGCTATGCGGGTGTTCTGCGCCGGAAGGGGCGGATTCGGTCGAAATTACAGATACGGCGCCGCCGGAAACGGCCGAAACTGTCTCGCCCGAAGAGGTTGGTACGGTCGTGGTTGAGCCTGCGACGCAGCCTGCCAAGCCATCCGAGCTGTGCGCTCAATCCGGGGCGGCCGACTGCGGAGGGTTGGCGGATGGCCAGGCCAAACTGGATGAAGCCGAGGGTTTCGGCCTGGACGATGTCCGCGCGTCCGCGCAGCTGCTTGCCAGCAAACAATTCGTTCCACCGGCAGGCCTGGCGAAGAGCGCAGCTGACCTCAATTACGACCAGTATCGGCGCATCGAGACCAAGCAATCCTCGACGATCTGGCCGGACAGTATCGAAGGGTTCAAGGCGCTACTTGATCCACGCGGGTACCTGTTTGCGACAGAAGTAAAATTCAACGTCATCGAAAATGGCGTTGTGGTTGCGCACCCGTACAAGGCGCGTGATTTCAATTTCCACGACCTGCCGCTCAAGGACGATGTGAAGACATCGCTGGGGTTTGCCGGCTTCCGCGTGCTGAACGTCCTCAACAAGGCCGGCAAGTATGACGAGTTGGTCAGCTTCAAGGGAGCAAGCTTTTTTCGTGCCCTAGGTGCCGGCACAGTTTACGGCGCTTCCGCACGCGGTCTTTCCATCGGAACCGCTTCGGCGGAGGGCGAGCAATTTCCGTTCTTCACGGAATTCTGGCTGGAGACGCCGACACCAGCGTCGCCGGCAATAACCGTATATGCGTTGATGGACGGTGACAGCGTCACCGGTGCGTTCCGGTTCGACATCACGCCGGGCCCTGAAACAGGAATCAAGGTCAACGCAACCTTCTATCCGCGCAAGACAATTGCAGGTGTCGGCATTTCGCCGATCACATCGATGTATTTCTTCTCGCCTCACGACCTCAAAAAGCAGGCAGACGATTTTCGACCTGCCGTGCATGACTCCGAAGGCCTGCTGATCTGGCTTGCGAACGGGGAGTGGGTCTGGCGTCCGCTGATCAATCCGCAATCGCTTCAGATTTCCGTACTGTCCACCACAATGCCGCGCGGTTTTGGATTGATCCAGCGCAAGCGCAATCTGGACGACTATGCCGATGTCGAGGCCGACTACCATCACAGGCCGAACGTATGGATCGAGCCGCGGTCGGACTGGGGCGCAGGAAATCTCTCTCTGGTCGAGATCCCGACCGTGAACGAATACAACGACAATGTAGTCGTGTTCTGGAAGCCTTCCGAAGCCTGGCAGCAGGGCAAGTCATACAACATTTCCTACGACATGCGATGGAGCCTGCTGGCGCCAGCGATGCCGGCGGTCGTGAAGGTTCACGAGACGCGCACCGGCAAGACTCCTGACAAGAAACGCCAGATGTTCGTGATCGACTACGAACCTGCAGACGAAAGCCTCCTGACCGATATTGAAGCGAAGATTTCAACGTCGTCCGGGACAATCCTTCATCCGACGATCAAGAGACAACCCGAGACCGGGAAAACCCGGCTCACGTTCGAGCTCAGCCCTGCGAATGCAGAAGTAGCGGAGCTCAGGGCATTGCTGACCAAGGGGGGGAAACCCGTATCTGAAACATGGCTCTACCGCTGGAGGCCAGAATGATCGATTCCCGAGCTCGCCCGATCGAATTTCCAGTCGAAATGCCCGACCAGGATTTCCTGGCGTCCGCGGCGCGACGTGACCGGCACCGGCCGAAGTCGCTGGCATGGCGAAAGCTGTTCGTCCTGCTTTCGTCGCTGCTGCTGACGGCGTGGGCGACGCGCGAGATGTATGAAGTGCTGAAAGTGTCGAGTCTCACAGTGTTTGAGTGGGCACTGTTGTTTGTATTCGCGATCAACATCAGCTGGGTTTGCTATGCGTTCGTCAACGCTCTGGTCGGCCTTGGTGCGGCGCTGAGAAGCCTGAAGGAAGATGACCGGGCAATCTGCGTAAGGTCTGTGTCGTCGGCGAAGACTGTGATTGCGTTTCCCATCTACAATGAGGATGTGGAGCAGATTTTCGCAACCGTGCTTGCGACGGCGCAGAGCATGTCTGGCGCGCCCGGGCATTTCGAGTGTTTCATCCTCAGCGATACCAACGATCCGGATGTGGCACTGCGCGAAGAGGCGGCCTTCGAGCGCCTGCAGATGCTGCGGCCTGCCGATGTAAAGGTCCGATATCGTCGCCGCACGCTGAACCTGCACCGTAAGGCGGGCAACATCCGCGATTTCGTCACGCGCTGGGGCGGGCGTTACGACTACATGATCGTGTACGACGCGGACAGCTATATGGAACGCGACGCGATCCTGAGGCTGGTCGACGAAATGCAGGTGTCGCCGAAGACGGGCTTGATCCAGACTATTCCGCAGCTGGTTGGCGGTGAGACATTGTTTGCACGATGCCAGCAATTTGCGGCAGCGCTTTACGGTCCCGTGCTCGGGCACGGCATCGCCTGGTGGTCGCAGAAGGAGGGCAACTTCTGGGGCCACAATGCGATCATCCGTGTGCGCGCGCTCGCCGAGGCTGCCGGCCTCCCCGTGATCCCGGGGCGTGCGCCGTTCGGCGGCAGTATCATGAGCCACGATTTCGTCGAGGCGGCCCTGCTGCGACGCGCGGGCTGGAATGTCGAAGTTCGTCCGGAGATCGGGGGCTCCTATGAACAAGGCCCGCCGACCATCATTGACATGGTGACCCGCGACCGGCGCTGGTGCCAGGGCAATATGCAGCATATGGCCGTGTTGCTGAAAGCCCGCGGGCTCGCCTGGACGAGCCGCTTTCACCTCATCACCGGTATCTTTTCCTATCTCTCGTCGCCGCTGTGGTTGTTGTTCATCACGGTGGGTATGTTGCTGTCTTTGCAGAACAGCTTCCTTGAGCCGAGCTATTTCGGTGAAGGCGCAGCCTTGTTTCCGACCTGGCCGGTGATCGACTCCGAGCGCGCCCTGAACCTATTCATCGCAACCATGATCATCCTGTTCACGCCAAAGATCTGCGGCCTGGTCTACGGACTCTGCAGCCGGGACTGGCGCCGCGAAGTGGGTGTCTGGCGAACGGTCAAAGGCACCCTCGCCGAGACACTTCTGTCGATCCTGACTGCGCCTATCCTCATGGTGACGCAAACCAGCGCCGTTTTCAGCGTATTGTCCGGCCGCGATTCCGGTTGGTCGCCGCAGAAGCGGGATGAGTTCGGCTACTCGTTCGCAACGACTTTCCGGCACAACTTGCTAGCCACGATACTCGGCTGTGTGCTGACGATTTCAGCGATCCTGATTTCGCCAGTGTACGCTGCCTGGCTGGCGCCGGCGACGATTGGTATGATCCTGAGCGCGCCGGTGTCCTACTTCGCGGCCAAGCGGCGGGCGGGCGAAAAGGCGACAAAGGCTGGAATGCTGATATCGCCGCACGACAGCCTGCCGCCGGAGTCACGGCGAGCGTCTCTGGATGCGCGCAAGTCGTTTGCGGAGTTGCGGTCGCGAAGCCTCGAGTCGCTTTTGATCGATCCGTATGAGCAGCATTTGCGCGCCTATCTTGTCGATCCGCTGTGGCCCCTCGCGAACGGTGAAATCCACACCCCGCTCGCGCTGGCGAGAGCGAGGGCGGAGAAGTCGGGTTCGGTATCTGAGTTCGTCGCCGCCCTGCAGCCCAAGGAGAAAATAGCCCTGTTGAACTCGTGTCACGACCTGCGCGCCGTGAGCTTCCAGTTCTCGGCCATCAGGACTGTTGATAACCGCAGCAAAGGCTGGTCACAGATGCACTTGTCTGGTGCGCATAAGCGTCCCATTCACGGCTCCAAGACGAGCCAGGGGCGCGTTGCCGCAAAATCGCGTGTTCCCTGATCTGGGCGCCCGCGACGTGTTTCAGCTGCCGCTGGGCGGCGGCAAGTCGTTCAACTGGCCGATATCGAGCACGGGCGACGCGTCGATTGTACCGGCGCCGAGCAGCGCGACGAGCCGGGCCAGCGCCGCATTGATGTACGCCTGTTCCCATTCCGGAAGTTGACCGAAGCGCTCGCCGAATTCCGCTTGCAGCAGGTCCGGTGCGCCGGCGAGAACGCGGCGGCCTGCTGATGTTATTTCGACGTGCACCGTGCGCCGGTCCGCCTCGCCGCGCGCCCGGCTGACGAAACCGCGCTCCTGCAATCGATCAAGCAGGATCGAGATGGTCGCCTGTTTTAGACTGGCGATGCGGGCCAATTCGCCCGGTTGTGCCGATCCGGCGTCCGCGAGTTCCTTCAGAACCAGCATCTGTGAAGGCGTCAGATGTGTATGGCGCGCCAGTTCGCGGGCGTGGGCATCGACTACTTTGACGATGCGCCGAAGCGATACGAGCGCCTGGTCGGCCGGCTGCGGTGATGATTCGGAGCGGTGGGGCGGGTTGGACATGACGGAGATGTAGCGCGACTGTGTTTTCCAAGAAATAATTAGATATCGGAATTAATCCAGCAATTACCGGCAGTTCCCGAACTCCGTGTGGTCGCGTGGTGCGTCAATTTGACGAGCTCGGGGTTGACCCTCCTGTGTGATTACCATTTAGACGGTCAAAGTAAAAAACAGAGGGAGCCGTCATGCCAAATGAGGCCACCATCACGTCCGGTACAGAATCGGGCACAGACCGAAGTAACAGGGCCCGCGCTCAAGAGGTCGTGATCAAAGCGCCAACCGCCGACGACGCCGCTGATGTGCATGCACTCATCGCTGCTTGTCCGCCGCTGGACACAAATTCGCGCTATGCCAATCTGATCCAGTGCACCCACTTCGCCGATACGTGCGCAGTCGCGCGCCTTGACGGAAAGGTTGCCGGATGGGTTTCCGGCCATCACCCGCCGGGTAGGGGCGACACCTACTTTCTATGGCAAGTCGCAGTCAGCCCTGCGGCTCGCGGCAGCGGATTGCCGCTCCGTATGATCCGCCAGATTCTGTCGCGCGCCGGGCAATCGCGCGTGCGCTTCATTGAAACGTCGATAACCAGCGCGAACGAAGCGTCCTGGGCCTTGTTTCGCAGCGTGGCTGACAAACTGGCTGCGCCGATTGCCGACAGGCCCTGGTTTGAGAAAAGCCGCCACTTTGCTGGGCAGCACGATACCGAGCACCTTGTCACGATTGGTCCATTCGAGCGCGTCAAAGCGACGACCTGACCACTCCGTATACAGATAAAACACTTTATTGATCCGAAGGAGCCCTCGATGGCCTATGAACACGCTTTTGCGGCTGAGAATATATTCGAACGACGCGAGTCGCGCGTGCGCAGTTATTGCCGCAACTTTCCCGCCACGTTTAGGTCCGCTTTGGGGTCCCACCTCGTTGATTCCGACGGACGAAAGTATCTCGACTTCCTCTCCGGGTGTTCGACGCTGAATTATGGACACAATCATCCGGCCCTCAAGCGGGCGCTGCTGGACTATATCGAACGCGACGGTCTCGCCCACGGCCTTGACCTGCATACGGACGCGAAGGCCGGATTCCTCTCCGCGCTTGAGAGGTTGATCCTCAAGCCGCGGGGGCTTGATTACCGCGCGATGTTTCCGGGGCCGACCGGGGCGAATGCGGTTGAGGCAGCAATCAAACTCGCGCGCAAGATCACGGGCCGAACGAACGTAATCGCCTTCACAAACGGCTTTCATGGCATGACGCTCGGCGCGCTTTCCCTTACCGGCAATGCTGCGAAACGGGGCGGGGCGGGCGTTGAGCTGACCGGTGTGAGCCATGAGCCCTATGACGGATACTTCGGCGCAGGCACCGACACGGCCGATCAGCTGGACCAGCGCCTGTCGGATCCTTCGTCCGGTGTCGACAGCCCCGCAGCGATCATTGTCGAAACGGTGCAAGGCGAAGGCGGTCTCAATGCTGCGTCGGATGAATGGCTTCGGAAGATCGAGCACATTGCCCGCAAGCATGGCGCTCTGCTAATCGTCGATGACATCCAGGCCGGCATCGGCCGGACATCCGGATTCTTCAGCTTCGAATCGGCGGGCATCCGACCGGATATCGTGACGCTGGCGAAATCGCTTTCCGGGTTCGGACTTCCATTCTCGCTGACTTTGATCCGTCCCGAGATTGATCAGTGGGACCCGGGCGAACACAACGGCACATTCCGGGGTAACAACCACGCATTTGTGACGGCAACCCGGGCGCTTGAGCTGTTCTGGTCGGACGACGCTTTTGAAGAAAGCGTCAACCGTAAGGCCGCCCGCCTCCGGACGGCGCTCAAGCAGATTGCGGACCGCGCAGAGTTTGCAATCAAGGTGAAGGGGCGAGGCATGATGTCGGGCATCGAGATGACGAGCGGCGAGATCGCTGCCGAAGTCTGTGCCGAGTGTTTCCGCAAGGGCCTGATTATTGAAACCAGCGGCGGCGAAGACGAAGTCGTCAAGGTGCTTGCACCTCTGACGATTTCCGATGCCGAGCTTGATACCGGCCTGAAAATCCTCTCGGGCGCGGTCGATCTTGTCGCCGCGCGCCGCAAACAATCCGCAGCATAAGGAGCCAGATCCATGATCGTACGAGACCTTGCCAAGGAAATCCTGACCGAGCGCCGAGTTGACAGCGACGGCTGGTCGTCAGTGCGTCTCTTGTTGAAGAACGACGGGATGGGATTTTCTTTCCATATCACGACCATTCATGCTGGCGCTGAACTGCGCATGCATTACCGAAATCACCTCGAAAGCGTCTTCTGCATGGAAGGCACCGGTTCGATCGAAGATCTCGCAACGGGCCAGATCCACCAGATCCGCCCGGGCGTCATGTATGCACTCAACCTGAATGACGATCACATTCTGCGCGCCGATGCCGGCGGTCCCATGCTCATGGCGTGCGTGTTCAATCCTCCGGTGACGGGAAAGGAAGTGCACGGTGCGGACGGCGCCTATCCCGCGGACGTCGATACGAAGGAGACTGTCTGATGCAATTGGAAGCCAAGGCCGACACAAAACCTGATCTTTATCCGTCGCGATTGAAGCCGCGAGCCGAATGGCTTGACCGCAGGGATCCTGTGGTCCGGGGCTTGCCCGGCATGACACCGCCGGTTTCACAAGACCAGCTGAATGCATTCTCCGAGAACGGATTCTGCGTGCTTGAGGAAGTCTTCCCTGAGGAAGAAGTTCGAAAGCTGCTGAACGAGGCAGGTGCGATGCGCGTTCGGGACGGCCTTGTGCCGGAGACGCGCATCACGGAGCGGGGCGAAGCCGGAGCCGGTGCTGTGCGCTCGGTGTTTGCGCCCCACCGGCAATCAGACGTGTTCGCGCGACTGGCAGCTGATTCGAGGCTGGCCGACGTCGCGCGGTTCCTGCTTGGCGACGACGTGTACGTTCATCAATCGCGTATCAACTACAAGCCGGCCTTTCGCGGGAAAGACTTCTATTGGCACTCTGATTTCGAGACCTGGCATACCGAAGACGGCATGCCGCGAATGCGGGCAGTCTCCATGTCGGTGATGCTGACGGACAATCACCCGCAATCGGGCCCGACAATGTTCATTCCCGGCAGCCACAACAAGTATGTGACTTGCGTGGGCGATACGCCGGAGAACCATTATCGCGAGTCCCTGAAGAAGCAGGACTACGGCATTCCGGATCAGGAAAGTCTGACGCGTCTCGTGCAAGCGGGCGGCATTGCGGCGCCCGCGCCGAAGGCCGGCTCCGTCGTCATCTTCGATTGCAACACAATGCACGGATCAAACAGCAACATCACGCCTTACGAACGGATCAACGCATTCCTTGTGTTTAACGCCTGGAGCAACCGGCTGGAAAGACCATTCGCGAACACCCGCCCGCGACCGGAATTTGTAGCGCACCGCGACGTCTCCCGGCCCATCCGCCCGCAGAAATCCTTCCCGGCCCCGCATTCGGGAGAACGATGAGATGACGCTTACAGTCGAGAAAATTGGCGGCACGTCCATCGCCGACACACGCGCGATCGTGGACAATGTCCTGATCGGACAGAGGAGGGGGAGTGCGCTCTACAACAGGATATTTGTTGTCTCGGCCTATGCCGGCATGACCAATCGATTGCTGGAGCACAAGACGTCAGGCGAGCCCGGGGTGTTTAGCCTGTTTGCGAGCGCCGCCAACAAGTGGGCCTGGACGGAGGCCTTGTCGGCAACCGCGATCGCAATGCAGGAGAAGAACGCAGAGATATTCCCGGATGAAGCCGAACTGTCGACCGCGAACAATTTCGTCCGTGAGCGGATCGAGGAGGTCCGAAACTGCCTGATCGATCTGCACCGTCTCTGCTCCTATGGCCAATTTCGTCTCGACCAGAACCTCGCGACCGTCAAAGAAGTGCTGTCTGCGCTAGGGGAGGCGCATTCGGCATTCAACACTGCATTGCTGCTTAAGAAGCATGGCGTGAATGCGCGCTTTGTGGACCTGTCGGGTTGGCGCGATGAGCGAGCCCTTGCGGTCGAGGAACGCATCGAAGATGCGCTCGCGTCAATCGATGTCACGACCGAACTTCCGATCGTCACGGGGTATGCGAATGGGCCTGAAGGCCTCGTGCGCCAGTTTGGCCGAGGGTACACGGAGGTGACGTTCGCGCGCCTCGCCGCGCAGGTAGGCGCGGATGAAGCAATCATTCACAAGGAGTTCCATCTTTCCAGCGCCGATCCGAAGCTCGTCGGGGCAGATAAGGTGCGAAAGATCGGAGCGACCAACTACGATGTTGCCGACCAGCTTTCGAACATGGGCATGGAGGCGGTACACCCTAAAGCCGCCAAGATCCTCCGTCAGGCCGGAATACCGCTGCGCGTGAAGAACACCTTCGATCCCGCCGACGAAGGTACCGTGATCCGGGCAGACCATACGCCGAATGAGTCCCGCGCCGAGATCGTCACAGGAATAAGAAGCATCTTCGCACTGGAAGTCTTCGAACAGGACATGGTGGGCGAGAAGGGGTACGATGCGGCGATCCTGGATGCACTGACACGCCACACCATCCGTATCGTTTCAAAGTGCTCGAATGCCAACACAATCACACACTATGTGGAAGGCTCGCGCAAGGCGCTGAAACGCGCGACAGCGGCTGTCGAGGCGTCGCTTCCTGGCGCCACGGTTTCAATTCGGCGGGTGGCGATTGTTTCCGTCATCGGTGCAGATATCGACGTGCCCGGTATCACGGCGACATCGCTGGTCGCGCTCCACAATGCCGGCATCGCCATCATCGGGCTGCAGCAGGTTTCCCGAAAGACCGATATCCAGATTGTCATCGATGAGAGCGATTTCGATGCATCCGTCTGTGCACTGCATAAATCGTTAGTCGAGACGTCGCAGGCGCAGCGCCTTGAGTCTCTGTTACGCCCCGCCGCATGAAACCCGGCGGGCGAAGGCCAATTGGGACGAGGACCGCACAGGGACAGCTCGGAGCGTACCGCGACGTGCTGGCCTTGGTCACGGCCTTGACGCTCTTGCAGGGCGCCATGGCGGCGGTTTCGGTCGTGATGTCGCTCAGTCTCCTGAAAGCGGGAGTAGGCGCCTCCGGCATCGGCCTCGTTGCTTCAGCCTACTCTGCGGGCTTCCTCGCGGGCACTCTGATCGCCCCGCTGGAAATCGCACGCATCGGCCACATCCGGGCGTTCACCCTGCTCGCAGGTGTTGCGGCGCTGGTCGCTTTGTCGTTGCCCGTCGTTCGCGCAAGCGTTCCGGGCTGGGCAATCTTGCTGTCGCTGGCCGGTCTCGCCGCTTCTGGAATGCTCACGGCGGGGGAAAGCTGGATCGCAAACGCCGCGCCGCCGCAAAGCAGGGGCGCGATCCTCGGATTCTACCACATGGTTTCGAAAGCCGGCGCGATCGCTGCGCCGTTCCTGGTGGCGTCCGCAATGTCCGGGTTGGCGGTCTTCATGCTTGTGGCTGCCTTTTTCATAGCCGCGTTGCTGCCGATCGCTGCCACGAACCGGAGCCAGCCTGCGCTCTTTGCCGCAAGCCCATTTGGTCCAAGACGATTGCTGCGTGCGGCGCCGGCCTCAGTGTTCGCCGCCCTTTGCGCCGGAGCCGTCAACAACTCAGTCGCGCAGCTCTATCCCGTGTACGCCGCGGACTTCCAACCCGGTGACCCGGCAGGGTTTGCAGCGAGGCTGAACGGCGCCATCCTGATCGGCGCAATGCTTGGCCTCTGGCCGATCGGACTTCTGTCGGACAAGCTTGACCGGCGCCTCGTGATTGCCGGCGCTGCGGCGCTCGGAGCGGCTGCCGCCGTAGGTCTTGCCGTGTTTGCGGGTGCAAACAGCCAAGGGATTGTACTCTTGTTTGCGGGCATCTTCGGCGCCGGCTCGCTTAGCTATTACGCCGTCGCGGTTGCAAACGCAGCCGACCGCGCAAGGCCTGAAGATATCACGTCGATGATGGCCGGTATCCTCGTAATATGGGGCGCGGGATCGATTGCCGGGCCGCCAGTTGCCGGCGCGCTCATGCAGGTCTTGCCGGGTGCGAGCGGGCTCTTCATTTTTGCATCCCTCGCGCTGGGCCTGCTGTGTGTGACATGTCTTTCGCGCATCGCGATATCGCCGCCGGTGCCCGCAGACGCCCGCGAACCTTTCGGCGTGTCACCTGCCACGAGTCTCGCAATCGCCGGGATCGATCCGCGTGGAGATGCTCAGCAGCCGGATCTCTTTTCAGCCCCGGCCGCAAACTGACAATCGGACTGCAACATCATGCTTACTGCGATCAGCTTTGTACTAATCCTCGCGACATTCCTGGCGATCGGGCTTGCCTCGGCGCGCAAGTCGAGCGGTGACCGCAAGGACTACTACCTCGCCAGTAGCAGCGTGCGCCCTTGGCTCGCTGGCCTGTCCGCGGTGGCCACAAACAATTCGGGCTACATGTTCATCGGCGTTATCGGCTTCACCTACCAGACGGGCCTTGCGGCGATCTGGCTGATGATCGGCTGGATCGCGGGTGACTTTATCGGATCCACCTTCATTCACCGCCGCCTCCGGCAAGTCACGGCGGCAACTGGCGAGGCGTCCTTTGCATCAGTATTAGCTCGATGGCACGGCGAGACATTCGGGGTCTGGCGCCGAATTGCGGCCGTCATCATGATCATCTTCCTGATTGCATACGCTGGCGCGCAGGTGTCAGCCGGTGGGAAGGCGCTGGAGGGCGTGCTCGGGATCGACCCGCGTGTCGGGGCGGTCTCGGTTGCGGCCATGGTGCTGATCTATTCGATTGCAGGCGGCATTCGCGCGTCGATCTGGACGGATGGCGCGCAGGCGATTGCCATGGTTGCTGCCATGACTGTTCTGTTTGCCGCGGGACTGGTCGGCCTCGGCGGTATCTCCGGAACATTGGAAGCGTGGCGCGGCGTGCCAGGGTTCCTTGATCTGTTTCCCGACAACCTGCTTCTGCCCGGACTTTCCGGGATTGCGTTGTTCGTGGTCGGGTGGCTGTTTGCCGGGTTTTCTGTGGTCGGCCAACCTCATGTCATGGTCCGCTTCATGGCGCTCGATGACGACCGCAACATGATCCGCGCGCGCGCGTGGTACTATGGCTATTTCACGGTTTTCTATCTGCTCGCCACGGGGGTGGGCATGCTTTCACGAATCTACTTGCCGGAACTGGGCAGCATGGATCCCGAACTTGCGTTGCCGCGGATGGCGGTGGAATTGCTGCCGCCCGTGCTGGTTGGCGTCATCCTCGCCGGCATCTTTGCGGCGACGATGTCGACAGCCGATTCCCTTGTGCTTTCATGTTCGGCCGCGTTCACGCACGATCTGGCGCCGCAACGCCTCGAAACCGCGCTGATGCTCAAGCTCGCCACTGCGGTCTCGGTCGTCATCGCGCTGGCGCTTTCCTTGTCTGAGAGCCGGAGCGTGTTCAGCCTTGTCATCCTGGCCTGGTCAACACTTGCGGCCGCCTTTGCGCCGCTCCTGTCTCTCTATGCCCTTGGACGGCGAGTGTCGGAGACGAATGCCATCGTGATGTTGGTCCTAGGTGTCTCGATTGCACTTTTCTGGCGTTTCGGCCTTGGCTGGCATGCAGACATCTATGAGGGGCTTCCCGGCATCATGGTTCCGCTTGTCCTTGGCTGGCTCGTATCCAAGCCTGCCTCGGCAGAGGTCCCCGCTGCCTGCGCCGAAGGCGCGGCCGGAGCATCAGCTCGCACATGAGAGACGCACTCCCGGATTGCAACGTTGCTCACAGCTCTCATGAGATTAGGGCGAACGATGGTCGCTCAGACGGGATCCTGTATGGCCTCGATGTAAGAGAGCAATTCGTCAATTTGGGTGGGTTCAAGCTGGAACGGCGGCATGTCCGGATGTCCAACCAGGATGCCTTCGCCAAGGGCTTCCTCGAGACTGCGTACAGGATAGTGTGATGAAATCCGCCGGAAGGGCAGGGCTTCAGGGTGCGGACTTGCACCCGTGCGCCCGGTCGCATGGCAGCCTGCACACAGCGATTCCGCGATAGCCTGACCGCGCAACTGAGGCGTCGCAATCTCCGTTTCGTGGCTACCGGGGGCGGCGCAAGCAGACAGTACCATCGTGAACGCCGCGAAGACCGGCAGCGAGCCAAAGCGCACTTCAAAACAGAACTTCGACATGCGATCCCTCCAAGTCTGCTGCTCACAGCGTCGGCGTCGCCGTGCAAGCTGTCAATACAGGCGATTGCGTAGTCCCGTTTCCGGCTATCGGCGCGTCGCGTGAAGCAGCAGATTGCATTGACGCGCAGCGATTCAGGCGTTTGATCCGACCACATGGAGGGACAGCTGCCGATGACCGATTACGACAATCAGCCCAGCTACCGCCTGGCTGCGCTCGATCAGGATTTCATCCTCGGCGACTCCATGCGCGGCGCGCGGTTCATGATGGAGTACGCCAAAGCCGAAGAACACCTTCGCAGGATGCGCGTGCGTTCGACGATCGTTGTGTTTGGCAGCGCCCGTATCCGCGAAGACGGCAATGCCTGGCAGGCAAAGACATACAATGCCGCGCGCGACTTCGGCCGTATCGCCTCCGAACGGGGCGGCGCGCTGGCGCCTCGGCATGAATGGCGAGACAACGTGATCGTCACAGGCGGTGGGCCCGGCATCATGGAGGCTGCAAATCGCGGCGCTGCGGATGCAGGCGCGGTAACGGCCGGCCTGAACATTTCAGTGCCCCATGAGCAATATCCGAACCCCTACATCACGCCGGAACTTTGTTTCAAGTTCCACTATTTTGCGATGCGCAAGATGCACTTCGCCATGCGTGCAAACGCGCTCGCCATCTTTCCTGGCGGATTTGGCACTTTGGACGAACTGTTCGAACTCCTGACCCTCACGCAGACCGGCAAGGCGCCAGCGATCCCGGTCGTCCTTTATGACAAAGCATTCTGGACACGGACCATAAACTTCGAGTCGCTCATCGAGGCGGGTGTCATCGCAGCGGAGGATCTTTCGCTCTTCGATATCGTCGATGATGTGGAAGAAGCGTGGGAACGATTGATTTTGCGGGGTCTGATGACCGACCTGTCCGGCACATGAGTGGCAAGGCCCGCTCAGGCGGGTTCGGACAGCAGCCGTCGGTTCGCAGCAATGTGGCGGTCAAGCAGCTTACGCCCAGCGGGTGTTGCGGCCGATGACAATACCAACGCGTAGCCCAATGCCGCGGACGGCAACAAGTCTCGTGTCGGAAGAGCGTCCATCGCCCAGGCCAGCATGATGCCATTGCCCAGATGGGACATCGTGCGTTCCAGCAGTTCGACCGGCATACCGATGTCGAGAAGTCCTTCCTGCTGCGCTGCAGCCAGGAGCCATCGCCAGGCGGCGCGTGTCTGTTCCTGCCGTTCGGGCGTCGCAAGGCCCGTGTCGTCGTCGCCGTTGGTGTCCAGAAGGGCTTTCCAAAGCGGCCTGTAGAAATCCGGGTCCTGAATGAAATAGCCGGCACCGAGCGCATGCGCCTCAAAGATTCGGTCGATGGCATTTTCGACCTTCAATGCCTTGAAGCGATGCAGGAAATCCCGCTCGTCTTCGAGTACGGCCATGACCACCGCACGCTTGGAGCCGAACAGGTTGTAGGGAGTCGCAACACTGACTTCCGCGCGCTGGGCGATCATCCGCATGGACAGGTTTGTGTCGCCGGTCTCCCGGATCAGGTCACGCGCGGCGCGCACGATCTTGAGACGGCGCTCAGCTTTCGCCTGCTCGCGCCGCCCAAGATCGGTGGCCGCCGGTGCGTCGGTCATGCGGCCAGCTTTCGCTGCGAGGCGAGGATGTTGATGTCGGCTTCATGATCAAGGTTCAGTGCACGCATCATTTCCGTTCGCTCCGGCCCTGGGCTCGGCGGGTACGCGGCCGCATTGAGGCGTTTGCCGCGCGCCCAATAGTACAGCACCGTGGCCAGGTTGCGCGGCTTGGCGAGCCAGGCGTCGGGGTGCTCGAGCATGTGAAAGCCGCGCATCGCCTCGCGCAGCAATCTCGTGTCGGAACGCACCGCGATGCGGATGCCGTCGTCAAGGAAGCTCTTGAGAAGGTTCGCGCGGAATGACGGCTTGAAGCCCGGCGTGAGCGCTTCCCTCGCTCGCTTGATGGCCGAGCGGTCCTGCTTGAGCTGCGTCATGTAAAAAGGCCGAAGCTCCGCCTGCAGCCGTTCGTGGAAAAGTATGGCCCGCTTTGTCGGCTCGCTCGTCTCATTTAGCACGCTTGCCAGCGCTTCAGCGCTGACAGCCGCAAAAGAACATCCACGGCCATAAAGCGGATTGGTGCGCACCAGCGTGTCACCCAGAGCGAAATATCCCTGAGTCGCCGGCTTGCCGTCCACAACCATGTCGCGCCAGCGGCTGATCAGGTCGCCCATACCGAAGACCTTGCTCGTGCGCACTGACCGCTCTTCGTTCGTCCAAGGCAACAACCCGGGAAGCTCCAGCGTGATCGCGTGGAAGATGTCGGGGTTCAGGATCGACTTGCGAAGTTCCAACTCGATTTCCGGCACCGCGATGGTGATTGAGAAGTTTCCGTTGTCGCCCGGAAACACGCCGTACTTCATGTAGCCGAGATCGCCGCTCGCTGGCGGATGATCGTTCCGATTCGGCTCTTCCTGGCCCGGGCGCAAGCGATAGTGCATCGTGAAGTAAAGGATGCCGGCCGTTTCGCTTTCCTCGCGTACATTGGCGCCGGCTTCGACAAGTTGGTCGAAGAGGATGCCACCCTTGCCGGTTGCATCGACGACCACATCCGCGGTCAACGCAACGGGCTCGGCATTTTGTTCTCCGATGACGCCGTTGATCTTGAGCGTACCGTCGGGGAGCATTGTAGAGTCCAGCCGATGAACGTTGAAGTTCGTGCGTAGCTCCACATTCGCGAGCGTTTCGACATAGCGCCGGATCACGAATTCCAGCGTTGTGCGCCGGCTGGTGATGAAGGTGAGTTCCTGGTCCTCAGGCACGGGCTTGTAGTCGGACTGTTGCTGCGCTGTGAGCATGTTGTCGAAGGTCAGATCGCGCACGCCGCACGCCTTGAGCTGTTCGAGCAGAAGGGGATGGCGGGCTTTCATGATGGTGCGCAGTCGTGCGAGGAATGCATGGCTTTGCCGCAGATGACCGACGCCCGTCCGCCGCCAGTCGCGGAATATTTCGTCCGGGTCGCCGCTTCCGATGGGGCCGTCTCGCTCGAGGATTGTCACCGGCCGTCCGGTCGGTGCCAGCATAAGCGCGGCGCAGAGCCCCCCGATGCCGGCACCGATGACGACAACCTGCTCGCTCATGCGGTGGCTCCAGACAATGCGGGTGCGTCGACCATTGCCAGGAAGTCCAGGATGTAAGCGTTCACCGCTTCAGGTGCTTCCTGCTGGGTCCAGTGACCTACCTTCGGGATCATCGCGTTGATCCGCAGGTCGGTCACGAAGTGCGGCATCATCTCGATCGCCGCCGCCGCCATCATCACGACGCCGTCATTTGCTCCGGCTACGAACATTGCCGGTTGCTGGATGGACATCGGCGCGCCGGCAGTCTGTTCCCAGTAGAGATCGTGATTGCGGTAATAGTTGATCGGCCCGCGCATGCCGGAGCCAGAAAACTCGCCAGCATAAAAATCGAGATCATCCTCGCTGAGCCAGGCCGGCAGGCTTTCCGGTTCCGGCAGGTTGGACAACAAGTCGTCCTTGTCAGTCTTGACCGGCAGTTTGGCCAGGTCGGTTTCGCCGCCGGCCAGGATCAGGAACTTGCGCAGCGAACGGCGGATGTCGGCCTCGAATTCCGCCTCTGCGACGCCCGGCTCCTGGAAGTAGAGCTGGTAGAAGAACTGGCCCTTGAACATTTCCCGCATCATCGGCATCGGCTGAACCGGCGAGCGCGGCATGAACGGCACTGACAGCGCGCCGACGGCCCTGACCTTGTCAGGATGGTGCAGCGCGGTTGCCCATGCGGTCGGCGCTCCCCAGTCATGTCCGATGACGATTGCCGTTTCATATCCCAAGGCAGGGATCAGGCCCATGATGTCATTCACGACTTCGGTCTGGCAGTAGGCCGTGATCTCGTGAGGCTTGTCGCTCTTGCCGTAACCGCGCATGTCGGGCGCAACCACGTGATAGCCGGCCGCCGCAATTGGTGCGAACTGATGGCGCCACGAGTACCAGGACTCGGGAAATCCATGCAGCAGGAGCACCAGCGGGCCTTTGCCCGCTTCAGCGATGTTCAGCGATATCCCGTTCGTCGCGACCCGGCGCTGAGTTACCCCCGGCCAGCTCATGCCGGCTCCAGCGCGCGAGCGGCGACCGGTTGGCCCGGAAGGATTTCGCCGCGTGCTTCCTGATAGCCTGCGGAAGCCGACCAGGCGACCCCGCCGCCGACGATCACGGTGTCGACGCCCTTGGCATCCCGAACATAGCGGCTGCCATCGCCCGGAACGTCCTGAACGTATTTTTCTTCGCCGCGATTGATCGTCTGCGGATCAAACACGACGATATCGGCGACGTAGCCTTGTTGCAGCAAGCCCCGATCTGAGATGCCCCAGATCGATGCCGTCTCGGACGTAATCTTCTTGACTGCTGCCTCGATGTTCATCGCCTTGAGGTCGCGCACAAAATGAGCGAACAGGTAACCAGTGTCGCCATAGGTCGAGAACGACAGGATGTGGGCGCCGCCATCGCTGGCGCCGATGTGCACACGCGGATGTTTCAACAAGCTGCCAACGGCTTCGTCGGAGTTGTGTCCCATGTCGGCCGCGAGGAAGTGGGCATCGAGGTTTTCTTCGATCGACAGGTCGATCATTGCATCGATCGGCGACACACCGCGCGCATCGGCAATTTCGCCTACCGTCTTGCCGACATATTTCTGGTTGCCGACGGTCTGCACCTGGCGAAGGCGCAGCGTGGGCCAGAGTGCAGTGTAAACGCCTGCTTCCGCCACCAGCTTTTCGCGCGTCGCCGGATCCTTGAACGCCGCAACAATCTGCTCCGGCGAGCCGAAGCGCATGATGCGGTACCAGCCGGGCAGGCGGATGAACAACAGGCTCGGCACGGCAAAGCAAAAACTGATGTCAATCGGCCGCGTCTGCACCTGCGGCCACACGCGCGCGCCGCGCGCGAATTGCTCGTCAACGCGCTTCATCACCTTGTTCACGGCATCCATGTTGTCGGCATTGACGAACAGCGGCGAGAACGTTGTGGGAATGGCATATTTCAGAGAGATCTCTGCAAGCTGGTCGAGCCGGGCGATGGTCAGGTCCGGATCGTAGAATTCCGGCACGATCTGCAGCATGCGGCCATATTCTCCCAGAACGCTGGCCAGTGCTTCAACCTCGCCAGCGTCCGCATAACGACTTGGCACCGGCTGCAGCTTCTCGTCCATATCGACATAGCTTGTCGACAGGCCGATGGCGCCCGCATCGAGGCATTCGCGCAGAACATCCTGCATGCCGGCAATCTCTTCGGGCGTCGCGGTGCGCTCCATCGCAGCGTCGCCCATCACCCAGAGGCGGATGACGCTGTGGCCGACCAGCGGCGCAACGTTGATGGCGAGACCCTTGCGGATGCGGGTGATGTATTCTGAGAAAGTTTCCCAATCCCACACCACACCTTCCTTGAAAGCCTTCAAGGGCATCTCTTCGATCTGGTTGAACATGCCAACCAGCTTGGTGCGATACTCGGCCTTGAGCGGTGCCAGCGACAGCGAGCAGTTGCCAGGCACAATCGTCGTCACGCCGTGCGACAAGGCAGGCTTGGCGTATCCATCCCAGAGGAGCTGCGCGTCAAAGTGCGTATGCGGATCAATGAAACCCGGAGCGACGACCTTGCCGGCCGCATCGATCTCCTTGCGCGCCTTGCCGTCGATTCGGCCAATCTTGGCGATGCGGTTGCCGCTGATCGCGATGTCCGCCATGAAAGCCGGCATGCCGGTGCCGTCCACAAGGCGGCCATTCCTGATTACCAGGTCGTACATTCGGTAGTCCTCCCTAATTCTCTACATTCTGCGCGCCGGAAAACCGGCTTGATGAGGCGACGAGCGCGTCGCGGACGTGTTCCCAGCCCGCGCCGATGAGGCCGTCGGGGGTATTGGCCTTGCAAGCCATCAGCAGCGAGCGAGCGGCGTATTCATCCAGCGTCACAAGGGAGCGCCCGCCGTTCTCGTGCAGCAGCGTCACGACAAGTTCGGCCTCGCCATCGTGCGCGGCGGCAATTTCCACATGGCTGATCTTTGCGTCGGCCATGTCTCAGGCGAGCGGCGGTTCTACAAAAATGACGTCGCTCGGCAGGATTGGATTGGAGCCTCGCACGCTGCCGGCAGCGCCAGCGGCGCGCATGAAGACATGCAGGTTCCAGCTTTGCAGCTTCGATACCGCGTCGTCTTCCGGCGTGCCTTTGAGTTCACGCGCTGCAATCGACTGCCATGTGTCACCGGACTGCGGCAGGATGGATTTGCGTACTTTCGACAATTCAGCTGCTGCCATGTCCGTATCCTTTGAAGTGATTTAAAAATTAGAACACGTTTTAAAAATAGCGGCAAGTTGAATTCCGGCGCAGGATCAGCATGACGCAAGGGATGCTTGACGCAGCGCTTTAGACCGCTCTCGCTGCATCCGTGTGCGATGGCAAAATGAACTGCGCTTTATGGAGAACGAATGCTCGCTGATCCAAGCACGCATCTCGCGCGCGATCCGAAGCTGCAAAGGCAATTGCAAAGATGTGCTGCGGATCGACGGACACAGCGCTGCCGAAACAGACCCGGCCCCGCCGTTCCTCGCCAGGAGGGACACTTTTGCTAGTGGCCGATCCTATAGCTGCGCACTCCAAAATCAATTTGATCAATGGAGGCAAGTCCGTCAGCTTGGGGCGACAATCCCGAATCCTCACATCGACCAGTAAGGGAATACTCGATGAGCACCGAAGCCAAATGCCCCGTCATGCATGGCGCTATCACTGTCGCCGGCGAATCAAACACTGCCTGGTGGCCCGAGACGCTGAACCTCGACATCCTGCATCAGCACGACACGAAGGTCAGCCCGCTCGGCAAGGATTTCAAATACCGCGAAGCCGTCAAGACGCTGGATTTCGAGGCGTTGAAGAAAGACATGCACGCGCTGATGACCAACAGCCAGGACTGGTGGCCGGCTGACTACGGCCACTACGGCGGCCTGATGATCCGCCTCGCCTGGCACTCGGCGGGCTCCTATCGCCTTGCCGATGGCCGCGGCGGTGGCAGCAACGGCAACATCCGGTTTGCGCCGCTGAACTCGTGGCCGGACAACGGCAACCTCGACAAGGCGCGCCGGCTGCTTTGGCCGATCAAGAAGAAGTACGGCAACAAGATCTCCTGGGCCGATCTCATCCTGCTCGCCGGAACCGTTGCCTACGAGTCGATGGGTCTGAAGACGTATGGTTTCTCGTTCGGCCGTGAAGACATCTGGGCACCGGAAAAAGACGTCTACTGGGGCGCCGAGAAGGAATGGCTGGCGCCGTCCGATTCACGCTACGAAGATGTGAACAAGCCCGAGACGATGGAAAACCCGCTCGCTGCCGTGCAAATGGGCCTCATCTACGTCAACCCGGAAGGGGTGAACGGCAAGTCGGACCCTCTGAAGTCTGCCGCTCAGGTTCGCGAAACCTTCGCTCGCATGGCGATGGACGACGAAGAGACTGCAGCCCTCACGTGCGGCGGCCACACGGTCGGCAAGGCGCACGGTAACGGTGATGCGAGCAAGCTTTCGCCGCCGCCGGAAGGCAACGACCTGGAGACGCAAGGTTTCGGCTGGATGAACCCGAACATGGACGGCAAGGCGGCCAACGCCGTGACGTCGGGCATCGAAGGCGCGTGGACCACCAACCCGACGCAATGGGACGCCGGCTATTTCAAGCTGCTGTTCGGCTATGACTGGGAGCTGACGAAGAGCCCGGCAGGCGCTGGCCAGTGGCGGCCGATCAATATCAAGCCGGAAGACATGCCGGTCGACGCGACCGACCCGACCAAACGTGTCATGCCGATGATGACCGACGCCGACATGGCCATGAAAATGGACCCGACGTACAACGCGATCTGCCAGAAGTTCATGGCAGACTTCGACTACTTCTCGAAGACGTTCGCCCGCGCCTGGTTCAAGCTGACCCACCGTGACCTCGGTCCGCGGGACCGTTACATCGGCCCGGATGCGCCGAAAGAGGATCTGATCTGGCAGGATCCCGTCCCGGCCGGCAACAAGTCCTACGACGTCGCGGCGTTGAAGGCGAAGATTGCGGCATCGGGACTCTCGATCGGCGAGATGGTTGCGACGGCCTGGGATAGCGCCCGCACGTATCGCGGCTCCGACCTGCGCGGCGGTGCCAACGGCGCGCGGATCCGTCTTGCGCCGCAAAAGGACTGGGAAGGCAACGAGCCGGCCCGCCTGCAGAAGGTCTTGTCGGTGCTCCAGCCGATTGCGACGGAAGCAGGTGTCAGCATTGCGGACGTAATCGTGCTGGCGGGCAATGTCGGTATCGAAAAGGCCGCCAAGGCTGCAGGCATCGACGTCGCAGTTCCGTTCGCTCCTGGCCGCGGCGACGCGACCGCCGAGATGACGGACGGTCCGTCCTTCGCCTCGCTCGAGCCGCTTGCAGACGGTTTCCGCAACTGGACGAAGAAGGACTATGTCGTGAAACCGGAGGAGATGTTGCTCGACCGGGCACAGCTCCTCGGGCTGACGGGACCGGAAATGACCGTGCTGGTCGGCGGTATGCGCGTGCTCGGTGCCAACTACGGTGCAAGCAAGCACGGCGTGTTCACCGACAAGGTCGGAACGCTGTCCAACGACTTTTTCGTCAACCTGACCGACATGGCAAACCGGTGGGTGCCGCGCGGCGCGAACGCCTACGATATCGTGGACCGCAAATCGGGGGCAGTGAAATGGACCGCCACCCGCGCCGATCTAGTTTTCGGTTCGAACTCGATCCTGCGGGCATATGCCGAGGTCTACGCCCAGGATGATGCCAAGGAGAAGTTCGTGAAGGACTTCGTCGAAGCCTGGACCAAGGTGATGAACGCCGACCGGTTTGACCTCCACTAAGGCCAATCCGACAACTTGATCGAACAAAGGCGGGCAGCAATTGCCCGCCTTTTTTTTGGGAGTGCGCCAGCATCATGAACTTGAGGGCGACGGCGACGGCGACTAGCGTTGCCGGGAATTGCGCACACCCCGAACCAAGGACGCCGTCATGAGAATCGCAGCCCTGTTTACCTCACTGCTTTTGACTGCCTGCGCGAACGCGCCTGCGCTGCCACCAGCCGATACGGCAGAGACCATCCAGCTCAGCCCCGGCGTCGCCTGGGTCGTTGCCGCCGAGGGGTGGGCAACTGAGGCGGAAGAGGTTTACGCAGACGCGGCAAGCTATGTGCAGGACCTGGCTTCCAGCCGGCCAGCCAAGAGCTGGGCCGTTGTGCTCGACATCGACGAGACGGTTCTGAACAATGTTGAGTACCAGGTTTCGCGAGAGCGGATCGCCGCCGGCTTTTCTGCCGAAAGCTGGCACGCCTGGACTCAGGAAGCGCGCGCCACTTTGGTTCCGGGCGCGGCAGGGTTCATTGAGGCCGTGAATGCGGCCGGCGGGCATGTGGCGCTGGTGACGAACAGGTCGGACACCGAGCAGTTGGCCACGGAAATCAATCTCGCGTCGGTCGGCCTCCTGCGCGGCGAGGATTTCCGGGTTCTGCTCACCCGCGCTTACCCCACAGCCCCCGGCGAGAAGGACGGCAGGTTTGACCTCGTTCCCGCAATGCTTGCGGCGCAAGGGTTCGCGGACGTGGAGGTGGTTGCATTTGTCGGCGACAATGTTGGCGACAAACCGAAGGCTGAAGGAGATTGGAAATTCTTCTGCATCGATCAGGGAGCTATGTACGGCGCGCCTTGCGCCGCCGTTCCCGGTCCCGGCAAATAGGTCGACGCGGGGTCAAGCGTCCTCTGGACTTGCGCTCGGCTGAAGCCCCCGACAGCATGCTGTCCTGAAGCGCGCCGCCGCGCCAGGGAGGAAATGCCTAATGTCTGATTTGCTGCTCTATGAACACCCGCTGTCGCCCTATGCGCAGAAAGTGAAAATTGCCCTGCGCGAAAAGGGAGTTCCCTTCACTGTTCGGCTGCCCGAAGGCATCGGCACCGGCGTGACGGGCACGGGATTTTCGGCGGCGAACCCGAGGGGCGAGGTGCCGGCACTTGTGCATGGCGACACCGCCATTTTCGACAGCACCATCATTCTTGAATACATCGAAGATGTCTGGCCTGCGCAGCCGATGCTGCCCGCGACGCCGGCCATGCGCGCCAAGGTGCGCATGATCGAGGACATCATGGACACCCAATTCGAAGCGATCACCTGGGGCCTTGGCGAGCTCAACTTCTTCAAGCGCGCCGAGGGCGAACTGAAGGCGCAAATGGAAGCACGCGCAGCCGAGCAGGCCGCCGCCTTCTTCACCATGCTGGAGGCGCAGCTTGGACAGCGCGACTGGTTCAATGGTGACGCATTTGGGTGGGGCGACCTGGGCGTCGTGCCATACCTCAACGGCGCTGCAGGCTTCGGAATCACGCCCCCTGAGGGCAGCCGCCTTGGTGCCTGGTTCGAGCGGGCGAATGCTCGCCCCAGCGTCTCGCTGACCCGTCAGGAGTCGCAGGCGTCGATCAGCGGCATGGCGCAGGTCGACCAGGCCGTTAAGGCAGGCCTCTTCAAGCGGCAGTACCGGGATCACCGGCTGGAATGGATGCTGAAGTCCGGAGGAAGGGACATCGTTCTCAACGGGATCGACAGCGGCACAATACGCTTCACCGGTCCATAGATCAGTCCGGCGAACGCGGGTTACGTGAGGTTCATCTGGTTGGCTGTTGAATGGGGCGACGGAAAGGAGGCTTTCAGCCGTTGAAGCCCTGAACGCAGTCTCAAGAATGAGCCCGAATGTCGAACGTTTACGCCCTTAGATCGCGCTGGAAATGGATATTGGCTTCGGTCGCCGCGCTTTCCGTGGCCGCAGTCGGCTGGAACATGGTCTTCAGCGGCGAGAAGACGCCTGAGTACCAGACTGCCGAAGTCACGCGAGGCGACATCGAAGTCACGATCTCTGCAGCCGGCAAGATCGTGGCCAAGGAGTCGGTTGCCGTCGGTGCGCAAGTCTCCGGCCAATTGACCGAGTTGATGGTGGAGGCGGGCGACGAAGTGCAGAAGGGCAACCTGCTCGCCAAGATCGATGCGACGATAGCCACAACCAGCGTTGAGGCGAACCGCGCCCAATTGCGTGAGCTTCAAGCCAGCCGGAAGCAGCAACAGGCCACGCTGGAGCTCGCAAAGTCAAATGCCGACCGCGCAACCATGCTGTTCAAGGCGGACGCCATCGCGCGGGCGGACTATGAGTCAGCGGTCGCTGAGTCAGTGGTTGCCGCGGGTCGCCTTGAGGCCATTGACGCGCAGATCTCGCGCCAGACCTCATCATTGCGCGCAGATCTCGCGACGCTCGAGTTCACCAACATCTACGCGCCGATCTCCGGCACCGTCGTCTCGATCGAAGCGGTTGAGGGCCAGACGCTGAATGCCAACCAGACTGCACCGACCATCCTCACGCTTGCGGACCTCAGTGTCATGACGGTCGAGACTGACGTCTCGGAAGCCGACGTGTTGCGCATCGCCCCGAAACAAGCTGCCTGGTTTACCACCCTTGGCGATTCCAATCGCCGCTGGGAAACCACGATCCGCCAGGTCCTGCCGACGCCGGAAGTGCTGAACGACGTCGTCCTCTACAAGGCGCTGCTCGATGTGCAGAACCCGGAAGGGCGGCTGAAGCCGCAAATGACCGCACAGGTGTTTTTCGTGACCGGGTCGGCGAAGCAGGCCGTACTCGTTCCCGTGACCGCTCTCCAGTCTGCATCACCGCGCCGCCAGCGGCCTGACGGCGCCGAGCGCGTGGCCAGTGGCAGCGCGGAGCGGCCCGCCCGAACCGGAGGTATCATGCAGGCCGAAGCCGCAGAACCTCCATCCGGGGAGGGGGGAGACAGCCGCCGCGCCGCGATGCGCGCCGCGCGCGAGGCCAACCCCGATGCGGAAATGGCAACGGTGCTGGTCATGGACGCCAAGGGCCAGCCGCAACCGCGTCCTGTGCTGGTCGGCCTCAAAACCCGCACGCAGGCCGAAGTGTTGTTCGGGCTGGAGCCGGGCCAGGTAGTCGTGACCGGCGAAGTTTCAAAAGACAAGCCGGCCTCCGAACCGCAGGCCCAGCAACGCAATCCGATGGGCGGCGGT
Organism: Acidobacteriota bacterium; assembly: GCA_016712445.1. Classification (NCBI taxonomy): domain Bacteria; kingdom Pseudomonadati; phylum Acidobacteriota; species Acidobacteriota bacterium. Next base: position 73,371 of record JADJRB010000002.1, read on the forward strand.
CCGGGCGGCATGCGACGTCCCGGCTGATCGGAGGCGCGTGCCATGAACCAGCCTTTGATCGAACTGCGAGATGTTCAACGCTACTACGGCGCGGGCGACACGGAAGTGCGTGCGCTGGACGGTGTATCCCTGACCATCCAGCCAGGTGAATTTGTAGCCATTGTTGGCCAGTCGGGCTCCGGCAAGTCGACCTTGATGAACATTCTGGGCTGCCTCGATCGGCCGACAGCCGGAACATATACGATCCGTGGCCAGAATATCGCGGGCCTCGATCCGGATGAGCTTGCTGCGCTGCGACGCCAGACCTTTGGTTTCATATTCCAGCGCTATAACCTGCTCGCCAGCGTTTCGGCGTCGGAGAATGTCGAGATACCCGCCGTCTATGCAGGGCTAAACCTAGCGGAGCGGCGCGAAAAGGCCGCCGGGCTGCTCAGCACACTCGGTCTCGGCGAGCGGATTCATCACAAGCCCGGCCAGCTTTCCGGCGGGCAGCAGCAACGCGTGGCTGTAGCGCGCGCACTCGTCAACGACGCCGAAGTAGTGCTTGCCGACGAGCCGACCGGCGCGCTGGACTCCGGCTCGAGCAATGAGCTGCTCAACCTGCTCGAGTCGATGCACGCGAGCGGCCGCACCATCATCCTGATCACACACGATTCAAAAGTAGCCGCGCGCGCCAGACGGGTCATCGAAATCCGCGACGGAAAGATCGTGTCCGACACAGGCGCTTCCGCGCAGGCTGTTTCCGAGGTGAAAGCCGAACCGGCGCAACGCAAGGGCCCGTCGCCCCTCGTTCAGGTCATCGAGTCAGTAAAGATGGCTTTCCGGTCGCTGCGGGCCAACCTGTTCCGCACGGCGCTGACGCTACTGGGCGTGGTGATCGGCGTCTCGGCAGTCGTGGCGATGCTCGCCATCGGTGAAGGAAGCCGTTCGGAAGTCATGGCACGATTTGAATCGATGGGACCGAACCTGCTCTTTGTGCGGCCCGGAGCGCCGGGCACGCGCATGCGCGGCGGCGCAATCGCCACGCTCACGCTGGATGACGTCAAAGCGCTCGGCGAACTCGACAATGTCATCGCAGCAGTGCCATCCCGGACCGGAAACGCAACCCTGCGCGTCGGAGGCAAGGATTATTCTAGCTCCATCGAAGGCGTCTCCGAGGATTGGCCGATCGCTCAGAACAGGGACATGAAGTACGGCACATTCTTCACGAAAGACGATGTGGATAGTCGCATTGGTGTGGTCGTGCTTGGCACGACGGCCGCCGGCAACCTCTTCGACAATGTGGAGGGCGCGATCGGGCAATATGTGTTCCTGGGCGGCGCGCCATTCGAGGTCGCTGGCATCCTGGAAGAGAAGGGCGCTTCATCCTGGGGACAGGACCAGGACGACGTGGCCCTTGTGCCGATCACCACCGGCATGATGCGGATCTTTGGCCAGAGCTATCTGTCGTCGATCACGATCGCCGTCGATGACACCAAACAGATCGCTGAGACGGAAACGGCTGCGCACGATCTGCTGATGGCGCGGCACGGGACCGAAGATTTCCAGATCCGAAATACCGCCTCCATCCTTGCATCCGTCGAAGAGACGCAGAACTCGTTTTCGATCCTTCTTGGATCAGTGGCCGCAATCTCATTGCTGGTCGGCGGCATCGGCGTAATGAACATCATGCTCGTGAGTGTCTCCGAGCGCACCCGTGAGATCGGCGTGCGGATGGCAACCGGCGCGCGGCGGTCGGATATCATGACCCAGTTCGTGGTAGAAGCTCTGGTTGTGGGCGGCCTGGGCGGAATCGCCGGCGTGCTTATAGGCCTTGGCGTCTGTTTCATCCTTTCGCAGTCCGGAATGACTATCGCCATAACGGCGCTGCCAGCCATCCTTGCGTTCAGTTCGGCGTTGGGCACCGGCCTCGTGTTTGGCTTGCTACCCGCGCGTAAGGCGGCCCGCCTTGATCCGGTCATGGCGCTCGCTTCGGAGTAATTTCGTATGATCCGCTCACTGATCCTGACAGCATCCATTTTCACGCTTTCTGGCTGTGCGACGACCGAGCGCGCGCCCGATGCTGGCAATCGTGCGGGTCTCGTCATGCCTGACGGTTTCGATTACGCGCAGGAGATCGACGGATTGAGTGAACCGGAGCGGAAGTGGTGGGCCGCGTTCGATAGCCAGCCGCTGGGTGAATTGGTCGCGCGCGCAATGGCAGCGAACCAGACGCTCGCTCAAGGCGTTGCGAACGTGGATGCGTCGCGCGCCGCCCTCAAGGTCTCGAATGCCTCGCTGCTCCCACAGGCCAGCGCTAGCCTGTCAGCGTCGAGCGACACGCAGTCTGGCCTGGACGACATGAGTTCCTCAGGTCGGCTTTCCGCCTCATACCAGCTCGACCTCTTTGGGGCCAACGCGGCGAGCCGGCGCTCAGCGCTCGCGAACGTCGACGCTGCCGTTTTTGGCCAACGCGCACTGGAGCTTACAGTTCAGTCGGATGTTGCCACAACCTATTTCAATCTGCTTTCAAGCCGCGAACAATTGAGCGTGGCACGCGAGAACCTTCAGACAGCGGAGCGAATCTTCGAGATCGTGAAGGTACGCTATGAAGCCGGGACGATCTCGGGCTACGATGTGTCGAGCCAGTCAGCACAACTCGCAAACGCGCGAGCGCGCATCCCGCAACTCGAGGCTCAGATTGCGAGCCTGGAGACAGCGCTCGCGATACTGCTCGGACAGGTGCCCCAGGGCTATGTGGCGCCGGACCAGGACATTTTGGAGATCGACCTGCCACTGGCCGCACCTGGCCTGCCTTCCGATCTGCTGCTGCGCCGGCCTGACCTCATGCAGCTGGAAGCGGGGCTGCGGGCGTCGGACGCCAACATCGATGCGGCACGGGCGGCGTTCGTTCCAAGCATCGACCTCGGCGCCGGCTTGTCCGGACTTCTGACGGGCGGCGGAGACATCACGGGATCACTTTCTTCCACGATTGCGGCGACTATATTTTCCGGTGGCCGGCTTGAAGGCCAGCTTGAAGGAGCGCAGGCGCGCCGCGCGGGCTTGATTGCAAACTATCGGCAGGCAGTGCTCAGCGCGCTGAGGGATGTTGACGTCAGCCTGAATGGCATCAGCGCCAGTGCGGCGCGTGAGGAGCAACTGCTGATCGCGCGGCGCGCAGCGGCGGATGCGCTAGAGGCAGCCGAACTGAGATACCGGACCGGGGCAGGCGACCTGACAAGCTTGCTGACGGCTCAGCAGACCTATGCAGACGCCTCGAACAATTTTGTGCTCGGCCGCCTGGATCGATTGACTGCGGCGATAAACCTGTATGTGGCGCTCGGAGGCGGCTACACCTAGCGGGCCCGCTTGCTTGGCGCGCAAGTGTTGCCGACAAGTTTACGACTTCCGTGCAACTCGGCCAATCGTTGTCAGCCGACCCAAACCAAGATGTGCAATGGGTGACGTCTCCTCTGATTCAGGAACGGCCTGCCAATGCGCGCTCTTCAGCACCCATCCGTCCAACCCCGTGAAGCGGCGCTGCACGCACACACCTACAATCCGGAAGCCAGTGCTTTTCACGCAGCGATCAGCGACTATTCGCCTGAACGCCTGGAAGCGATCATAGGCCACGCCGCAACCGCCTTTGGCAACGAACCTTATCTCACGACAGTGCTTCCAAACGGATTGTCTGCAACGCTGTCCTTCGCAGACGTCGCGGAGCAGTCGGCAAATCTCGCGCGATATCTGCGAGAAGATCTCGGACTACTGCCCGGCGCTGTGGTGGCGGTCCAGTCGCCGAATTGTATCAGTTACGTTGTGTGTCTGCTCGGCATCCTGCGTGCCGGGCTCGTGCTGTCGAACGTCAACCCGCTCTATACCGAGACCGAGACACGCCGCCAGCTGCGCGATTGCAAAGCACAGGCTCTTATCGGTTCGGAAGTCTTTTCGGCCACCATCGACCGCGCGGTGGTCGGAACCGGGGTCGCGCATGTCATATCGGTTTCGCTGACGGACTTCTTCCCGGCGCTGAAACGCTCCGGCTTGGATTTTGTGCTCCGTCGCATCAAGAAGCTGGAGCGGCCTTTGAACGTGGCGCATGTGACCCTGCGCCATGCACTTCAGCGCGGATCGAAACACTCTGTTCCAGTCGGTTTGTACACCGAGCAATTGAACGACAACCGCGACGCGATCTTCCAGTATTCGGGTGGCACGACCGGCACATCGAAGGGTGTGCGGTTGAGCGTGGCGGGGCTGGTGACCAATATCGACCAGTTCGTCAGCCTGTCTCCGTCATTGGCGTCGATGCGCGGACAGTCAATGCTGCTCGTCTTGCCCGTTTATCATGTCTTCGGCCTCTTCGCCTCAGTCATTGCTCTTCGGCATGGTGTGCGCCTTGTCCTCGCGCCCAGCCCGAAACCACTGTCGAACCTCAAGGCGTGCTTCGAGAAGTTTCAGCCAACCATCTTCCCGGGCGTGAACACGTTGTTCGCAAAGCTGATGGAAGAGCCTTGGTTCGTTGCCAATCCGCCGAAGCTGAACCTGACGATATCCGGCGCAGCCGCGCTCGATCCGTCGATCGGCAAGCGCTGGCGCGAAATGACTGGATCGGAGGTCATCGAAGGTTACGGCATGACGGAAGCGACGACGCTGCTGACGGTCAATCCGGCAGATGCGCGTCATCGTCCGGGTACGGCCGGTGTGCCGCTTCCTGGTACGCAGGTCCGGATCCTGCTTGATGATGGCCGATTTGGCTTGCCGGGCGAGGTCGGCGAGATTGTTGCCAAGGGGCCTCAGTTGATGGCGGGCTACCTGCACCGTCCGGAAGAGACGGCCGCCGCGTTCAGGGATGGCTGGATGCGTACCGGTGATATCGGCGTGCTTGATGACGAGGGCTATCTCAAGATTGTCGACCGGGCAAAAGACATGGTCTTGGTCGGTGGCTTCAACGTTTTTCCGGCAGAAGTGGATGAAGTGTTGAATGCCTGTCCCGGCGTGCTGGAAGCGGCCAGCGTTGGCATCAAGAAAGAGAATTCGGAAGAGGAACTGGTGGCGTTCGTCGTGAGGCGCGATCCCGGTCTCGACGAAGCGAGCGTCTTGCAGTTTTGCGGACAGCAACTGACTGGCTACAAACGTCCGCGCAAGGTGCATTTCGTGGAAGAATTGCCGAAGTCGCCAATTGGCAAGATTCTTCGCCGCGAGCTGCCCTTTCTTGCGCAGCGGGTTTGACGGACCGTTAAGGTAGATTGAGGCCGTCGTTGGCGGTATTTTGGGTCGCCCACGCGATAACGAATGATAAAGCAGCTTCGATTATCGATTCTGGTTCAGGGGTGAGCCAGTTCGAGATCCGGGTGCATGATTTATCCGCCACAAGGGTTTGAGCAGCAGAAGAGCGAAGTGCTTCAGCGCTATCGCATTCTCAATGGCGCTGAAGTGCATGTCGCCAGTCAGATCGCTCAGACGGCGGCAATGGCGCTTGGCGTGCCGACCGTCCTGGCCGTCCTGAACGAGCGCTATCGAACCTGGTATCGCTCCGACTACGGCGTAAATCCGCGCTGCCTGAGCCAACTGCAAGAGTTTTGCACACACGCCAATCTTGCCGAGTCGGCATTCACCGTTCCCGACGCGCGCGCCGAGGCCTACTTTGCAGCCGACCCCGTTGTCACTGGCGCCCCGGGTGTCGTTTTCTTCGCCGGGGCGCCGCTGCGCGATCCGGACGGCAAGCGTTTCGGCACGCTCTGCCTGATCGATCACGTCCCGAAGCATCTCGACGACAGTCAGTTCCAGTTGCTCAAGAGCTTTGCCAGTATCATCAGCCAGGACATCTGCGTGCGCAGCGCCGCGCGCTACGCCGTTCGCGACCTCATCGAAGCTGAGCACGACAAGAGCGATCTGTTCGATCTGGCCATGACCGATCCCCTTACAGGCGCGCTGAACCGCCGCGCGTTCTTCAGGATGGCGGAACGCGAAGTCCTGCGCGCAAGCCGGCACGGAAAGCCGCTCTCAGCGATGATGTTCGACATCGACCATTTCAAGCGCGTCAACGACGTGCACGGCCATGGCGCCGGCGACGATGTGCTGGTGCGTCTGTCGGCTTGCGTGACGCAGAACATACGGGATGAAGATCTTTTCGGCCGGCTCGGCGGGGAAGAGTTTGCGCTCATCCTTCCGGAAACCGAGCCGTTGCGGGCCATGATCCTTGCCAACAGGCTGCGTCTCGCCGTGGCCGATCTCGATCATGCCGGCAAGGACGCGCCCTTCAAGGTGACGATCAGTGCGGGCATCAGCGAGCCGGGTTTCGCCGATCTTGATGTTGTCCCCGCGCTTGAACGCGCCGATGCCGCGCTCTACCGCGCCAAGCAAAATGGCCGCAACCGGGTCGAACTGGCCTTGGCGCGCGGCGCCGACGACGATCGCGACGTCGCATAGCGCGGCCGTCGCTGCGGGGTATGCGGCGCGTCTGCCTTGACCCGTTCTTGCCCGATTTGACGCCTTGCAGTTTGAAGGCGCATGTTTCCGCTTCGCGCCGCCAATGCTTGAAACCGCCAACGGGAGACAAATCGAATGATGCGAATGCTTGTGGTTGCCCCTCTCATCCTGTTGCCCGTGCTGGTGTATGCCTTGGTCGCCGTGTTTTCAGGCGACGGCGGCGCCGATGCCAACCTTCAGGGCGCGCTGTTCAGCATGCCCATGATGTCGGGCGGAAAATGGCGATTCACACTTGGCGACTTCGTTCTGTTGATCGGCCTCGTCACGCTGTTCATCGAAATTCTCAAGGCGGCGCGCACCCGCAACGACGCCATCGTCAATCACTCACTGTCGATGCTGCTCCTGCTGGTCTGCGTGATTGCATTCCTTGTTGTACCCGGCTTCGGCACGTCTGTATTTTTCCTGCTTGTAGTCATGTGCCTGCTCGATGTGATCGCGGGCCCGATCGTCAGCATCGTGGCCGCCCGGCGCGATTTCGGCGTGGGAGATGGTCTCGGTTCTTAAGCCGGGCAGTCTGCTTCGAGATAAGCCTTGAGGCCGGTCCGGTCGGGAACGAATTCCGGGTCCGCCAGTCGAGCCTCGACATCGAACGACGCGCGGACCCTGGAAATGACTCCGCAGGCCCAGCTGCGCGCGTCGGCAGGTGGGTCGATCTCGGCGGCCTGCGACGCAACGTGCAACAGGTTCGCTTCATAGAATTCGTTTCCCGGCACCAGTTTGCCAAGGTCGATCAGCAGCTGCGCCGCTTCCTCGATCGCCGCCCGAGCCTCCGGCAGGTTTCCGAGCGCCCATTGCGCCGTCGCCCGCTTCTGCAGCATGGCCGACAGTCCTTCCGGTCCGCCGGCGTCCTCGGGATCATCGGCGAGGATCTTGCGTGCCATTTCGACAGCATTGTCCGCATGCAGGGCCGCGTCTTCGAGGTTGCCCGCAAGCCGTGACGCTGTTGCGTGTTCGCCCTCGGCCACCATCAGCTGCGTCATGTGATAATAGCTCTCAGGCGTTTCGGCGAGCGCGCGCTTCCTGAAGTCTATCGCGAAATCCAGCGGCTCGATCGCTTCGGCGCCGCGGTCCATGCCGATCAGGGTCGTTGCATGCTGCATCGCGAGATAGGCTGCCATCTCTTCGCCGCCACCCATCCGTTCTGACATCTCCGGCGTAATCTCGGCGCGCCACTGCGCAACATTTTTCAGCGCCTCGTCACGTTTGCCCTCGTTCTCGAGGATCTGGAGCAGGTCCGTGCGCAAGCTCCAGAAATGCCTCAACACGCGCTGTTCGTTTTCATCCTTCAAGGCGAGGCCCTGTTCGGCGAGTTCAAAGCCGCGCGCGTTATGAAGCCGCGCCTTTTCGAGGTAGCGCACATGATACACGAACTGCATCGTCAGCATACGTTCGACCATGATCTGTTCAGCGATGGCAATCGTGTCGGTCGGATCTCGTGCGATCACTTCGTCCAGCGTGGCTTCAGCGTCGAGAAAGAGCTGCCGCGAGGTTTCCGTGTCGCCCAGGTTGGCTATGCCAACGCCCCCGTAAAGATCGGCGAGGCGGGATGTGATGATGCCGACTTCCAGAAGCACGTCAGTCGGCGCCTCCTGGTCCAGCTCCAATCCGTTGATGTAGTCGCGCACGACGCCTGCGAGTGCCTGGCGCGCTTCGAGCGAACCGGCGATCTCGTCCGCCTTGTCGTAAACATCGAATACCAGCGTCCGGCTGAGCTCACGGGCTTGCGTGAAACGCGCGTTTGCGAGCGCCAATGCCTTCTCGGCGCGGTTGTATTGCAACAGCGTCACCGTCAAGGCGGCCGAGAGACCGAGGACCACCCCCGCCACCGCGAGCGCGGTAACTTTGTGCCGGCTGATGAACTTCGCAAACCGGTAGCCGGATCCGCCGCGATAGGCCGACACGGGACGGCCGGCGCGCAAGCTCTTGAGGTCGTCGTCGAGCGCATCCACGGATGGGTACCGGTCGGCTGGATCGGCGGCGCAGGCGCAGGCAACGATCGCCCGCATCTCCGGGCTTTGGTCTTTGCCTGGCACCAGGTCGTCGAGCAGTTTGCCGAGAGAGAAAATGTCCGACAGCGTGGTCGCCATCGCGCCGTCCAGGCGCTCAGGTGCGGCATATCCTGGCGTGTAACTGAGGCTTGGCAACTTGCCAGAACGACCCGGTGAGACGGACGTCGAACCAGCGCGCTCGGGCGGTCTTGAAATGCCGAAGTCAATCAGCTTTACCTCGCCCTCGCGGCTGACGAGAACGTTCGAAGGTGTGATGTCGCGGTGGATGATCAGGTTCTGGTGGGCGAACTGCACGGCGGCGCAGAGCTTGGCAAACAGATCGAGACGCGCATCAAGCGACGCGGACGTCTGTTCCGCCCAGGTCAACACGGGCAGACCATCCACCAGTTCCATGATCATGAACGGCGAGCCGTCATCCATTTCGCCGCCATCATAAAGCCGCGCAATGTTCGGATGGTTCAGCGCCGCAAGGATCTGCCGTTCGCGTTGGAAGCGCTCAACCAGCACGTCCGACAAGACGCCGGGCCGAATGACCTTGATAGCGACTGTCTGGTCAAAGTTGCCGCTGACGCGCTCCGCCTTGTAAACCGCGCCCATTCCGCCCTGACCGATTGTGCCGACAACCTTGTAGGCACCGATACGCTCCGGGATCGGAGCATCCGAGGCATCATGGCCGGCGCCGCCGGTTTTGAGCGCGCCCGGATGCGCACGTTCGGCTTCCAGCAGCGCAAGCACGCGGCTTTCGACCGCGACGTCGCCGTTGCAGTTCGCACGCACCCATTCAACGCGGACATCGGATGGAACATCAAGCGCGCGGGAAAGTAGTTCGAGCGCCGCGCGCTCAATCGATCCGGTGCTCATCCTGCCTCGCTTCATTCAGGCAATCGAGCAACCAGGCCCGCGCCACACGCCAGTTTCGCTTGACCGTTGCTTCGGACACGCCGCGCAACGCTGCAATTTCTTCGAGTGTCATGCCGCCGAAATAGCGCAGCTCGACAATCTCGGCCTTGTCTTCGTCGATGACGCTGAGCCGGATGAGCGCTTTCTCCAACACATCCATTTCAATCCGGTCGGACTGGCCGTCGGACAGTCGGGAGACAAGGGTCACCTTTTGATGGTGTCGCTTGTCAGAGCGCTTCTTGCGGGCATGGTCGATGAGCACTCGGCGCATCGCGCGTGCCGCAAGCGCTAGGAAGTGGACCTTGTCGGCCCATTCAACCTGTTCGACACGCATCAGGCGAATGACCGCCTCGTTAACGAGGTCGCTGGTTGAAAGCGAAAGGTTGCGCTCCGCCCGGATCAGGCCCGCCGAAATCTGTCGCAGCTCCGAGTAGAGCTGGGTGAAAAGCCGGTCTCTTGCGCCAAGGTCCCCGGCGCGCCAGCCATCCAGCAGCTGCTTTGCTGTTTGATCGTCCGAGTGCGCCAATTTGGCCTCCCCTCAAAGGGTGAAGCAAAATCCATGCTTCGACAAGCCTTTGGCAGGCCTCCAAATATTTTTTGCGGCGCGTGACCCGAAAGCGCGACGGCCCGCGCCTTCATCTACAGGAGCGACAATGGGAAGGCGCCGCACATGGAACAAACCCTCGACAAGATCCCGCCGGAAGCGTGGCCAATCGTGGATTTGCTGTTCAACCTCACAATGGCGGCCGCCGGAATCTGGCTGGCGGTCACGGCGTTTGTCATCTGGCGACGCCATGCGTCCAACCTGACGCCGGTGAACGCCGCCGAGCGTAGTCGCAAGGCTCAACCCGACTTTCTGAAGGTGGACCAGAAAGCCCGGGAAGAGGCGATCGAGCGTGGGGACAAATTCGAAAAAGCGCTCGATCGGCGCGATGCCGCCGAAGAACGGGCGGCATCGCGTCTCAAGCCGGCAAAGTCGGCGCAGAAGGCGGCCGGTCTTGCCGCGCTGATCATGTCGATCTTTACGATGCTGTCGGTGGTCACCTCGTCGGTTTTCACGCTGACCGGCGCCGGCCAGCTCGCCGGGGAGTTTTCGACCTGGGAGCGCGCCCGCGCCATCATCGAGGCGCACCCGATCGCCTTCACCCTCTGCGTGCTGATCATCCTCGCACGCATCTACACGCATTTCTTCCCGCCAGCTCAGAAGGAGGGCTGATCCATGGCCTCGATGCCGCTTGTACTGACCGATCCCGAACTGCTCGCCGAATTCGTGCGCGAGTCGGATTTCAAGACCTTCTTCGAGAAGCGCTTTGCAACGCCTCCTGACATCGCTGCCCTTCTGTTTCGCAATGGCCAGCTGATTGACACCTTCAAGGGCGCCCATTTCTCGGTCGGCGGAATCGCGACCGCAATCAAAGGCATCGCAGGCGGCTCGACGCATATCGCCATCATGCTCGCTGACCTGAAACCGTTCCAGGTGAAGCTGCCGATCCGCGCCTTGTCGCGCGACAATGTCGAGATCTCAGGTGTGGCTACGCTGGAACTGCAGCTCAACCCTGACAAGCCGTCGAACATTCTCGGGCTGATGGGCGGCGTGTCACGCCAGCAAGTCGACGCTGAGGACGGCAAATCTGTTCTGCCGGGCCGCAAGGCTCTGTCGCGGATTGATGTGCTTGACCGGATCGCGCCTCATTTCACCGACCGGGTTGTCGAAGCTGTCGTCGGCCGGATGGATGCAGCGGACATTCGCGGCGAAGGCGGCCTGCAAGACAAGATCCAGGCCGACATGATGCGGGAAGCCGAACGCGTCTGCGGCGATCTTGGCGTGCTCGTGCGCGCAGCATCCGTCGAATGGGCGATGAACGCCGTCGAGCGTGAGGCCATGGACCGCGCGCAGGTCGAGCGCCAGCAGGAGGCGCTGGACTACCAGCTGGGCCTGCTCAAACGCGAGGTGGAGCGGCAGTCGGAAGCGACGCAAGTACGCATCGAGTCGTCGACCGACCTGACGAAGCTGCAGAACGCCAGTGACGACGAACTGGCGCATATGGTGCTCCAGAGCGAAGTACGGTTCCTCGACGCGCGTGAGGACGTCACCCGCCGTCACGAAATGGAAGCGTTGGCGCACGAAATCGAGGTGCTTCGCACCGAACGTGCGGCCAAGATGGAAAGCGAGATCCAGGACGCTGGCCATCTGATCGACCTTACGGCCGAAGCCGCGAAGCTGCGCAAGACCGAACGCGAGATCGAATTGCTCGACGCGCAGCATGTCCAGGCGCTCAAGAAAATGGGTGTCCTGACAGATCTTGAGTTGCGCGAGCGCACACAGCGCATGGAGCTCGACCTGGCCCGTGTTGCGCAGGAACAGTCGGCCCGGAACCTCAAGAACCTGATGGATATTGAGGGAACGCAGGCCGACCGCGACGCCGATCGCGGCATCAGGACTGACAAGTCCAAGACCGAGAATGATATCGCCCGGATCCGTGCCGACACAGATTCCCGCACGGCGCAGCTGATGGCGGGTGCCAAGATGACGCCGGAACAGATCCTCGCGATCAATGCCGGCCTGTCGCCGCATGTGGCCGAGGTTCTGAAGGAACAGGCGCGTGCGCGCGCCGATGCGAACAACGACTCGATGTCGATCATGCGTGAACTGATCAAGGGCGCGGCCGACGAGCGGTCCGAGAGCCGCGCTCATGAACTGGATATCCTGAAAGCGGGTATGGCCGGCGCGTCTGGCGTCGCACATGGCGCGGGCGGCAAGCCCGCTCCGGCTCCGGGTGAGGCGGCAAGCGCGGATCCGGCATCTGTCGAATGCCCAGAATGTGGCCGCACACTTGCCGCCAAAGCAAACTTCTGCACCGGCTGCGGCCACAAGATGCGGACCTGACCGTCAATGTCGCGCAGCCCCTCATCTTCTCAGCTGCCGCCGCGCACCCAGGCGGAGTGCTGCTACGCGGCGGCCCTCCAGCACGACGCGACCTATTGCGGCGAATGCGGAAAGCCCCTCGTACGCTGCATGGCGGCCGAGGAGTGCGGCGGGCTGCTGGATGACAATGGCCTGTGCACGGTTTGTGTCTCGCCGCACCTTCAGATGGACGCCGGTGCGACCACGGCGGCCCAGGTAGGCGGCGCGGTATCAGTGCCGCTGTCGCTATCCAATCGCTCCGCAGTCGGACGGCCCCTTTTCGTGACCGGGCTATGGAGCCGTGAGGCATCCGGCGCATGGGTCGAGGAGACGTTGGGCTGGGAGCGCCTTGAGGCCGGCGAAACCCGTCCGTTCACGATCGTCGCCGATGAGATCGAAAAGGCCGGCGCGCACAGCCTCCAGGTATTGGTGGCCCTCGCGAGCCGTTGGCGTTGGCGTCAGGAGAACTATGCATTCATTGCCCAAGCCACGCTGATCGTCGCCGATCCCTCGTCAGAGAAGGCCCCGGTCGTGAATATCGGCGGGCAGAGCGCGGGTCACGGCAACCTCGTGTACATTTCCGGAAAGAATGAAACCCGGCAGGGACCCTCAACCACCGTCGAAGCCTTGTCGCTGCCGTTGGTACGCGCCGAGCGCGACGAACGCCGGCTCGGGCTGCGCGGCATAGATGCAAATCTCTCAGTGCCGCGTCAGGCGGCCATTCGCTGGCAGGGATTTCCGAAAGGCGACGCACCCGTCAACGGTCCGATCCTGACGAGCGACGGCGTGTTTGCCGGCGGGCGCAGCCGCACGCGGCGGCAGGGCGGCGATGGAGACATCCGTCTGTTGGTCGAAGGCCCTTCCGGAGTCGATGAAGGGCTCAGCCAGCTGATTTCTCGCCGCCACTTCGAACTCTACATTGAATCCGACCGGTTGATGCTCCGCGTCACCGGTGGCGGCGGCCTGCGCCTAAACGGCGATGCCTTGGGTGAGGGCAAGGTTCGTCAGCTGTCCGATGGCGATACGATCTCGCCCATCGTCACGGCGCCGCAAAGCCTGAGCCTGAAACTTTCCTTCCAATCCGAACACGGAAGTGTGCGCCAGATCAATATCCGCCGCCTCACCTCCGCAACGATGTAGGTCAACGCCATGCCCAAGTGCACGAAATGCTCTGCCCCGATTGCTGCCGGAGACCGGTTCTGCCCGGAGTGCGGCACCGACCAGCAGGCCCGAAATCTCGAAGGCATGATGACCATCGGCGGCCTTGAAACGCTCGACCACACGCAAACCCGAAACGCCGGCAAGGAAGCCCAAGCCGAACTTGCGGCCGGAACAGAATTCGCTGGCCGGTATGTCATCGAACGCGTCGTGGGCAAGGGCGGCATGGGCGTTGTCTACCGGGCGAAAGACAAGCTCGCTGACAAGGCGGTGGCCCTGAAACTCATCCGTGCCGAACGTCTTGGCGGGCAGGGCGCCGTCAAGCGGCTCATTTCGGAAGGCCTGACCGCCCGCGACATCCGGCATCAGAATATCGTGGCTGTGTATGATATCGGCGACGCTGGCGGCCAGCCGTTCGTGTCGATGGAATACCTTGATGGCCAATCGCTGCGCGACTGGCATCGCGAAAAGATTCGCCAACGCCAGGATGTGCCACTGCGGGTCGCGGCCCGTATCGTGGCCGAAATCCTCGATGGCCTTGCGGCCGCTCATGCGGCCGGCGTGATCCACCGCGATCTGAAGCCCGAGAACATCATCCTCGTCTCGGAGCCGAGCGAGACGGCAGCGCCGCTGAAGATCCTCGACTTCGGAATCGCGCGCGTCGCTGGCTCCGCGACGGACAGTGGGACCGGCACGGGTCTCGGCACACCGCGCTACATGGCTCCGGAACAAGTCACCAATGCGGATTCCGCCGGCGCGCCCGCAGACCTCTACTCTCTGTCGGTCATCTTTTACGAATTGCTCGTCGACGTGCTGCCGCAAGGACATTGGCAGGCGCCGTCCGGCGGCCGTTCCGATGTGCCGCAAGCCATCGACCAGCTGATCGAAACCGGTCTGTCCAACCGGCCTGCCAGCCGGCCGCAGACAGCAAAGGAATACCGCGCCGCGCTCGTCAACGCAGTGAACCTCGCAGTCCCCGGCCGCACCACGCGCAAGAAGGAAGATGCCTTGCCGGCCTTCGAGATTCCGAAGGTCAGTCCGTCGATCAGGAAATGGGTCGCGATCGGCTCCGCTGTTTTTCTCGGCATCATCCTGCTGGCGGCGCTTATACCCGGCGCCGATGGTTCGGACGAAGTCTTCGACAATGGTGGCGGATTCGAGGAGACGTTCGACAACGACGTCACCAGCGGCGGCGGAACATCTGCCCTGGGCGCGCTCAGCGGTCAGTGGAACGATGGCCTCGGAACGATCTACTCGGTCCGCGTCGGCAACGACGGATCGTTCTCGGGCGGCGGGCGAAACGCCTATGGCTATAATGTTCAACTGAGCGGCCGGTTCAGCGGCACCAATGCAAACTACACGCTCTCGGTTCCCGATATCGGCATGTCGTTCGGCGGCTCCATGCAGTGGGATCGCGGCTGCCATATAAATTTCGAGACGCGCGATGCTGCCAACAATGTCGTCGAACGCGGACAGATGCATGTGAACCATGAACCGGGTGGCCCATGTCCGGCTTAGTCCGCGTCTGGCCGCACACTCGGGCAATCCATCGCGATGCCCGTCTACTCTCAGCGATTCCAAGAAGGGGAAACTGATGTCTGGAAACTGGTCTGAATACAGCCTCAGTGGCTGCCGCTTCGAAGCGCGCCCATCGGCCGCGCCGGTGCTGTCCGCGCCGAACATCCGGTTGCCTGACCGGGTCGACCTGCGCGTGCATTGCTCGCCGGTCGAGAACCAGCTCAAGACCAACTCTTGCGTTGCCAACGCCGTAATCGGCGCGCTGGAATTCCACCATCTCAAGGCCGGCCGTCCGTTGACGGACCTTTCGCGCCTGTTCGTGTATTACAACGCGCGCATCCTGTCGGAGTCGACCCAGAAGGACGAAGGCAGCTTCATCCACCACGGCATGGCCTCCATCCTTGCCTATGGCGCCTGCGAAGCGCGTCTCTGGCCATTCATCGAGGCGATGGTCACCTCCCGTCCCACTGATGCCTGTTACCAGAACGCGTCTTCCTATGAGGCCGTGCAGTACGCGCGCACGCCGCGAGGTGTCCCGGCGCTGTCCGCGCTCGCACAAGGCCTGCCGATCGTGTTCGGCATCTTTGTGCCGGGAGAATACTATCAGACGGCCGCACAGACCGGGCGCATGCCGAAGCCCGGTCAGGCGCCGCAGCAAAGCCCGGCCATGGGCCACGCGATGCTGATTGTGGGCTACGACATGAACGAACGGGCCTATCTGGTGCGCAACAGCTGGAGCGCCTCATGGGCCGAGCATGGGTATTGCTGGATCCCGTTCGAGACGATGGACGCCTGGTCGCGTGAAGAGGATTTCTGGACGATCGGTGCCATTGAGGAAGCTGCGGGCTTCAAGCTGTCTGGGCCCAGCCTGACCGAGTCGATGAAGGGCATCGGTGTGTCGAACGACCTGCTGGAAGCGCGGGCTGAGAAGCTTGCCGCGCTGCGCACAGGTTTGCGAGAAAAGCTCTCTGGCGACCTTGAATCCGCAAAGCGCGATTTCCGCAGCCGGTTGCGCGACAAGTCCTGAGTCGCCGTCGCTTCAGTGAAAGTCCCGGCTTCGCGGGATAACACGTACGTCGCGCGGGTGGTGTGCCATTTCGCTTCTGACGCCCGGCGGGCGCCGGTTGGTGATGGGCCGGACAACTTCGTCCGCGTTCGCGAGGACACCTTTCAGCGGATCGCGCAGACTGTCCTCTGACAATAGGGACAGGTCGCCCGTGCAGTCGATCAGCTGCTCCGCCACGATATGGGTCACATTGTCAGCCGTCTGGACACGTCCTTTCACGTGCAGGATGCGCGCGTTCATGACAACCGGACGAAACCGCTCCATCACACGCTGCCACACCACGAGGTTGGCGATGCCGGTCTCGTCTTCCAGCGTGATGAATACCACGCCGTTGGCCGATCCCGGCCGCTGGCGCACCAGTACCAGTCCCGCCGTCTGCACCCGCCGCCCGTTGGGTTGCGCGCTTGCTTCAGCCGTCGAAAGGATGCGCCGCGCCCCATAGGCCTCCCGCAGGAAGGCCATCGGGTGCGCCTTCAGCGACAGGCGCGCCGTCTGGTAATCCTGGATCACGTGTTCCGAAGCGGGCATCAGCGGCAGGTCTGTGCCCGCTTCGTCGCCTTGTTCCGGCACGTCCGCAGCCACGAACAGCGGCAAGGACTGGTTCACCACCTCGCCGCGCACCTGCCACAGGGCCTCGCGGCGGTTGAGGCCGACCGAGCCGAACGCATCGGCGCTGGCCAGCTTTTCAAGCGGCGCACGGTGCAGGCCCGTTCGCCGGCGCAGGTCGTCCGGCGAGGTGTAACCCGGTCCCCGCGCCGCCATCAGAGTCTCCATCTCTGCTTCGCGCAGCCCGTCCACCTGCCGGAATCCGAGTCGCACCGCACACAGGCCATCGCCCTTGTCGGCCGGCTCCAGCGTATTGTCCCAATCGGAATAGTTCACATCCACCGGGCGCACCTCCACGCCATGTTCGCGCGCATCGCGCACGATCTGGGCCGGCGCATAGAATCCCATCGGCTGGCTGTTCAGCAGCGCTGCGCAGAAGACGTCCGGGTGGTGGCACTTCAGCCAAGAGGAGACGTAAACCAGCAAGGCGAAGGAGGCAGCATGGCTTTCCGGGAAGCCATACTCGCCAAATCCCTTCACCTGGTCGAAGCATCGTTTGGCAAACAGCGGGTCGTACCCGCGCGCCACCATGCGCGAGACCATCATGTCCTCATAATTCTGGATCGTGCCGACCTTTCGGAACGTTGCCATCGCCCGGCGCAGGCCGTTGGCTTCGTCGGGTGTGAACTTCGCGGCATCGATCGAGATCTGCATCGCCTGCTCCTGGAACAGGGGCACGCCCAGCGTCCGCTGGAGGATCCGCGACAACTCGTCTGCAGGGCCATGAGCCGGGGAAGGGCTCGGGAAATTGACCGGCTCCAGCTTCTTCCGCCGGCGCAGGTAGGGGTGCACCATGTCGCCCTGGATCGGTCCGGGGCGCACGATGGCGACCTCGATCACCAGGTCATAGAACGTGCGCGGCTTCAGGCGCGGCAGCATGTTCATCTGCGCGCGGCTCTCCACCTGGAACACGCCGAGACTGTCACCTTCGCACAGCATGTCATAGGTCGCGGTGTCATTCTGCGGCACCGTGGCGAGATTGAATCCCTCGCCCTTGTGCGCTTCAAGGAAGTCAAAAGCCTTGCGGATGCAGGTCAGCATGCCCAGCGCAAGTACATCCACTTTCAGGATGCCCAACGCGTTGATGTCGTCCTTGTCCCACTCGATGAAGGTGCGCGCGTCCATCGCCGCATTGCCGATCGGCACGGTCTCGATCAGCGGCCCGCGCGTCAGCACGAACCCGCCGACATGCTGCGACAGGTGGCGCGGAAACCCCATCAGCTGCTGTGTCAGCTGGATGGCCCGCCGGATCAGCATGTTGTCCGGATCGAGTCCGGCCCCGGCAATCTGACTGGCCGAAATGCTGCTGCCCCATCCGCCCCAGACAGATCCCGCCAGTGCGCCGGATATCTCTTCGCTCAGGCCCAATGCCTTGCAAACCTCGCGTACGGCCGAGCGTGGCCGGTAGCAGATCACGGTTGCCGTCAGTGCCGCGCGGTGACGGCCATACCGTTCGTACACGTACTGTATAACTTCCTCGCGCCGCTCATGCTCGAAGTCGACATCGATGTCCGGCGGCTCCTTGCGCTCGCGTGACAGGAAGCGTTCGAAGAGGAGGCTTGTCTCGGCCGGGTCAACGCTGGTCACGCCAAGACAGAAACAGACCGCCGAGTTGGCCGCCGACCCGCGCCCCTGGCACAGGATGCCTTGCGACCTTGCCCATGCGACAATGTCATTCACCGTCAGGAAGTAGGGGGCGTAAGCCAGTTCGCCGACGAGGCTCAGTTCCTTGCGCAGCTGGTGGGCAACAGCTTCCGGAATCCCGTGCGGATAGCGCCATTTCGCGCCTTTCCAGGTCAGGTGCTCCAGATGCGCCTGCGGCGTTGATCCGGGCGGGACAGGTTCATCGGGATATTCATAAGCCAGCTCGTTCAGGCTGAAGGTGCACCGCGCAGCAATTTCAGCCGTGCGCGCCAGCGCCGGCTCGAACCCCCTGAACAGCCGCGCCATCTCGCGGGCATCCTTGAGGTGGCGTTCGGCATTCGCGTCCAGCCGGAAGCCGGCTTGCGTGATGCTGCAATGCTCCCGGATGCAGGTCACCACATCCTGCAGGGGCCGGCGTTCCGGCTGGTGGTAGAGCACGTCATTGATGGCGACGAGCGGCGCGCCTGCCCGGGCGGAGATCTCGGCCAGCCGCGCGATACTTTCCCGGTTGCGGCCTGCGTACGCATAGCGGGCGGCAAGGTAGGTCCGCCGAGGGGCGGCCGCGCTGATGGCCTGCAACGCACGCTCGAACGCAGCGTCCGGCACGCCGGGTGGCAGCACGATGAGTACATGTCCTTCGCAGGCGCCAAGGATGTCCGCCAGCTCCAGATGGCAATCGCCCTTTGCTGCCTTCAGCTTGCCCTCCGACAGCAGGCGGGACAGGCGCCCGTAGGCGGCCCGGTCCTGCGGGTAGGCGATGATCTCCGGCCCGTCGACCGGCACCAGCCGCGCGCCCACCAGCACTTTCAGGCCGGATTCCTTCGCGGCCAGGTGTGCCCGAACGACCCCCGCAAGCGTATTGCGGTCCGCAATGCCGATGGCGGACAGGCCCAGTTCGGCCGCACGCTTCACCAATTCCTCCGGATGGCTCGCGCCCCGCAGGAACGAGAAGTTGGTGGTCACCGCAAGCTCTGCATAACCGCTCATGCGAACAGTCCCTGTACGAACCATTCCGGCATCTGGCCCCGGCCGTCATCATACAGGCCCTCGCGGAACACCCAGTAGCGCCGCCCGTCGGCGTCCTCGATCCGGTAATAGTCGCGCGTGCGCGGCAGCTTGCCGGGCGCTGCATCCTTGCCCGGCAGGAACAGCCACCATTCCGGTGCGATCCGCTCCGGTCCGTCCGAGCGCACCACGCGCCGCATCACCCGGCGCCAGATAAAACTCAGCGGCGGGCCGTCAGGCACCTGCGCGATCACGTCCACCCGCTCGGGCCAGCCCAACATCCGCACAGGCCGCAATCCTGCCAGGCGGGCAGGCAAAACGGCAGGTCCGGGGATCTCGCCGGTAAAAACAGCCTGCCGCTCGGCCGCGTCCGGCGCATGCCGCGCTTCGGCGACCACAAGGGTCACCGCGCCGTCCCCGAGACGGGCATTGATCCGGTCGGACATGGCCGCGAGCGCGACCTCGTCAATCCGGCTCGCCGCAAGTTCTCCGGACAGCGGCCGGCTGCCCATCTCCATTGCATCCGTCCGCCGCGCTTCCAGCAGCAAAAGGTCGATCCCGAAGCCCGGGTCGATCCGCGCCAGCTTCTCGCGGAACAGCCTCAGCACGTGCTCCGGTGCGCGCACCGGACGCGCCGCCTGCGCCGACACTTCGGAAACCTGGCCGTCCGTATGGAAGGCGCTGAACACAAACCGCCGGGCGCCCACGCCCTTTCCGGAAAGTTCGGCGCACAGCGCCTCGGTCAGCTGCTGCAGGCCGGCTTCTATTCCGGCGGGCTGGGTCAGCGGCTCGGGGCAGGGCAGCCGGCAGACATGCTCCGCTGGCGGACGAAGCGGCACGATGGGCTCGCGGCGGATACCAAGCGCCTGGTCGAGGCGCAGGCACACCGCATCTGCCGCCGCCCGCGACTGGAAGCGCCGCGCCAGGGCCTTGCGGTCAATGCCATAAAGCTGGCTGATGCGCGTCAGGCCAAACCGGCGCAGCAGCGTGGCGGCTTCCGGCGACAGCCGCAGCGCCTGTGTCGGCAAGTCGCCGATCCCGTCTCGCTCCCCGCCTTCCGGCACGACATCGACAACGCCCTGTCCGGTTCCGAAATGCGCCAGCGCATGCGCTGCCCCCGGCGTGCCCGCCATCGCAATCCGGTGGAGATATCCCGCCCGCGCCAGCCTTTCGGACAAGGCGCCAGCCATCGCCTGTTCGCCCCCGAAAAGATGGTCGCATCCGGTTGTCTCCAGCAACAGGCCGTCCTCCCCATCAAGCGCCACCAGCGGCGAGAAGCAGGTGGCCCACCGCGCCAGCAGGCGCAGCGCTCGGGCGTCTTCCTCCCGGTCGATTTCTTCCGCTGCCAGGTGCGGCACGCTGGCGCGTGCATCGCTGAAGCGCATGCCGGGGCCGATGCCTGCCGCCTTGGCCGCGGCATTCGCGGCTGCCACAGTCAGTCCGTGAGCGGATGTTTCGTGCAGGACAAACGGCCGGAGCTTAACCGGCCTTGCGGACAGGGGTTTGCCGTTGCGCCGGGCGCGGCGCAGCCGGTCCAGCGGCCATTCCGGAAACCACACCGAGAGATAGCGTTTCATCATTCCACTCGAGATCAAAACTTGCGCCCGTGGCATTCGGCGCAGACCGGCACCGTTCAAGTGTGGCCCGCCAGCGCGGATGGCCCGGGGCGTGCGGATCGTAGCGGTTCGGCGCCGAAGGCCGGGGGCTGATCCGCCAGCGGGTCGCGGCGGCCGTTGCGCCTTCGCAGGTATGCGGCATCAGCAAGACCACCGGCACACCATGCCGCCCGGAGGCCAGCGTCAGACGGCGTGTCGCCGTGAAATCTGCCGCTTCGATGTCGGCTACCACAAGGCTCACCGCACCGGACACCACCGCCTCCTCGACCGCCCATAGCGCATCCGAAAGCGTGCGCACTGCCACGTTCAGGCGCACCGGCGCTGCCGCCTGCATCTGGTGCAGCGCGGCTTCCGGCACTTGCCCGAGATCGCCGGACAGTTTGCCCTGGCTGATCCAGATCCAGGCGCCCGCTTTCGGCTGGCGCACGGCCGCCAGGGCAAACCCGGTGACGGCTGCCCGGTCCCCGTACGCCGCCTCAGCCACCTCATGCAGCCCGGCCAGACCAAGACCGAACGGGAAGGCGGCCGGCGCTGCAGGCGCTGCCGTCACAGGTCCCAGAAGGCCTCGGTTCTTGAGCGTGGCAATATCCATATGTTCTTATTTTGTTCTTTTGAGATTGAGTCAATGCCCATCGCGTCCCGGGCGATTTTTCCACAGGTCCGCAGGCGGCGGGGCCGGTAACGCGTGCCTCGCCATCGCCGCGCGATCACGCTAGACGCTGAAAGGCAGCCAGAGCGCCGCGCCGAGGCGCACCATACAAGGACCACCATGCCCGTTTCGCAGTTCAAAGGCTTTGCCGGCGTCTCGATCCGGGGTGAGCGCCGCGGCGATCCGGACGACCCGCTGGTCCTGCTGGTCCACGGCGGCGGGCAGACCCGCGAGGTCTGGAATGAAGCTGCGTCCGCCCTCGTGCGCGCCGGGCGCCAGGTCATCGCCATCGACCTGCGCGGTCACGGCCAGAGCGAATGGCCCGAAGACGGGCGCTACGATTTCGGCGCCTATGTCGAAGACCTGCGCGCTATCCTCGCCCAGTTGCCCTCGCGCCCTGTCATCGTCGGCGCGTCGCTCGGCGGCTGGGTAGCGGCTGTCGCGCTCGGCGAAGACGGCGGCCACCTCGCCTCCGGCCTGATCCTTGCCGATGCCCCGCCGCATCTAGACCTCACTAACATCCGCGCCGCCGCCGGCGCCTTGCGGGCCGCCTCCGAAACTGACCGGGGCGGCTACGATCCCCGCATGCTCGACCGCTTCGATCTCGAAGAAGCACTGAACCGGTTCAAGGCCGCCGCACCGAAGATCAGGATGCCAGTCCTGTTCGTGCGCGGGGCGCTCAGTGCGGTCACCGATGCCGCCGCCGCCGGAAAGATAGTCGAGCAGATTCCGGGCGCGGAGTATGCGGAGATTGGCCAAGCCGGCCATCTCGTCGCGTCCGACCGTTCCGACCTCTTCAGCGCGACATTGCTCGACTTCCTCGAGCGGCGCATCCCCCGCTTCGTGCCGGAATACCGATCCGGTTCGGACGCGCGCACCCTGCGCGATGCCCTCGGCTGCTTTGCGACCGGCGTCACAGTCGTCACCACCTTCGAGCCGGGCGGCGAGCCGGTCGGTCTCACCGCAAACTCATTCACATCGGTCTCGCTCGATCCGCCGCTGCTGCTTGTCTGCATCGCCAAAACGTCGAGCAGCCTGAAGGCGCTCGAACAGGCGGGCCATTTCGCCATCAACGTCCTGCACATCGGCCAGCAGCCGGTATCCGGCCTGTTCGCGGCCACGACCGGGGAACGTTTCCGGCAAACGCCGTGGAAACGCGGCCAGCATGATGCGCCGCTTCTCTCCAACGCGCTGGCAAACTTCGAATGCCGCAAGCATCAGATGCATGACGGCGGCGACCATGTCATCCTCGTGGGCGAAGTGCTCCGCGCGACATTCGATCCCCGCCGCGATCCCTTGCTCTACTTCCGAGGCAAGTATCGCCGCCTGCATTTTTCTTAAGTCCGTATGCGGACTAGAGAAACGCCTTCAGGTCCGCCACAAACCGGTCAAACTGGTCATGGTGCAGCCAGTGTCCGGCATTCTCGTACACCTTCACCGACGCATTCTTGAAATATGCGATCCGGCCATCCTTCTCGGGGTTCGAAGCCCAACTGTTGGCGCCATACAGCAGCAGCGTCGGGCAATCGATCTCCTGCCACAACGCCTGCACATCCTCGTTCGGCATGTCGAACGGCACCATCACGCGGAAATAGTTGTCGAACTTCCACGAATAGGTGCCGTCTTCGTTCTGGCTGATCCCATGAATCGTCAGGTGCCGCGCCTGTGCATCGGTCAGGTAGCTGTTCTCGGTCTTCATGCGCTCGTAGGCTTCCTCCAGCGTCGCATAGCGTTTCGGATTGCGCCCGGCCGCCTCGCGTTTGGCCGATATCCAGTCGCGCATCCGCTTGCCGACCGGCTCACCCATGCGCTCCTTCAGCATCTTCGGCGACGGCCCCAGTCCCTCGATCGCCACGATCTTGCGCACGTTCTCGGGATAGATGCCGGCATAGCGCAGCGAAATGTTCCCGCCATAGGAATGCGCAACGATCGTGACCGGCGCCAGCTGCTTCTGGTGGATCAGCTGCGCGAGGTCATACACGCAGGAGCGCGGCGAATAGTCTCCGTCTGCCGACCAGGCGCTGTCACCATGCCCCCGAAGGTCCGGCGCAATCACATGCCAGTCCTTGCGCAGCTCTTCGGCGACCCAATCCCAGCTGCGGCAATGGTCGCGCCCGCCATGCAGCAGGATCAGCGGCGGCGCCTCCGGATTGCCCCAGTCGGCATAGTGCAGGCGAAGGCGCTGGGAGTAATAGCTGTTCGATGTCGGTCCTGTGATCATGCGAGCAGTTAGACCACGCGGAACGGCGCCGTCCAGACGTTACGGTTCGGGGCGACGCAAGGGAAAACCGGACCCGGAGCCGTTGCGTCTTGTGTCCACTCGTTTACGTTATCGCGACAGAGGCGCCGCCCTTCACCTGCAGGCGCCCATCCGGGGAGATACTCATGCGCCACCTGCTCGCAACCCTCGCGGCGACGCTCGCCTGCGCGGCCTGCACGACACCGCCGCTCACCATCGCACCGTCCACCGGTGCCGCCACACCCACCACGATCGCGGCGAACGCGGCATTCTCGGCAACGCTCCCCTGGAGTGACGAGAGCGAGACCGCGCTCGCCTCGAAAGGCTTTATCGCCACGCTCGCCGACCCGAAGATCCGCGCCGCCGATGGCCGCGTCGTGTTCGATGCCAGCGCGTATGACTTCGCCGACGGTCCTGCCGCCGATACGATGAACCCGAGCCTCTGGCGCCACCTCAGCCTGCTCAACAATCACGGCCTGTTCGAAGTCACGCCCGGCCTCTGGCAGGTGCGCGGGCTCGACATCTCCGTGATGAGCGTGATCGCGACCGAGACCGGTTATGTCATCGTCGATCCTCTGACCTCGATGGAAACGGCCGCAGCGGCCATGTCGCTCGTGCGTGAGCACCTTGGCGACAAGCCGGTCAAGGCGGTTATCTACACGCACAGCCACGGCGACCATTTCGGCGGCGTGAAGGGGGTCATCAGCGAGGCCGACGTAGCCGCCGGCAAGGTGCAGGTCATCGCGCCGGACGGCTTCATGGAACACGCCGTCAGCGAGAACCTGATCGCCGGCCCGGCTATGACCCGCCGGGCGAACTACCAGTTCGGCACGCGCCTCCAGCCCGGTCCGGCCGGCCAGGGCGGCGCGGGCATCGGCACCGGGCTCCCGAGCGGAACCTTCAGCCTGATCGCGCCGACCCACACCGTCAAGGAAACCGGCGAGAAGCTCGTCATCGACGGAATCGAGATCGAGTTCCAGGTCACGCCCGGCACGGAAGCTCCTGCCGAGATGAACTTCTACCTGCCGCACCTGCGTGCCCTCTGCCTCGCCGAAAACGCCAACGCCACGATGCACAACGTCCTGCCGCCGCGCGGCGCGCTGGTGCGCGACTCAAAAGCCTGGGCTGACTATCTCACGCAGGCGATCCATCTCTACGGCGACAACACCGACGTGATGTTCGTCTCGCACGGCTGGCCGCGTTGGGGACACGACGAGGTGCTCGCCTTCATGGCGTCCCACCGCGATGCCTACAAATACCTTCACGACCAGTCCGTGCGCCTGATGAACAAGGGCTACACGGCCGAAGAAATCGCCGAGGTTATCGCGTTGCCGGATTCCTTGTCCGCCAAATGGTACAACCACGGCTATTACGGCACGATGGCCCACAATTCGAAGGCCGTGTACCAGCGCTATCTCGGCTGGTACGATGCCAACCCCGCCAACCTCAATCCGTGGCCACCGGAAGAGCTCGCCAGGCGCTACGTCGCCGCAATGGGCGGCGCAGCAAAAGCGCTCCGCCTCGCCGAGGAAGCCTATGAGGGCGGCGACTACCGCTGGGCCGCTGAAGTCACGAAGCAGATCGTGTTCTCTGATGCAGCCAACGAAGACGCACGTGAACTTATGGCCCAGGCGTTCGAGCAGATGGGATACCAAGCCGAAGGTTCGCTTTGGCGCAACATGTACCTCACCGGTGCAGCAGAGGCGCGCAAGGCGCCAGAATCCGCGACCGTGTCGACGCTCTCGCCGGATGTCGTGTCCGCCATCTCCGTCGAGCAGGTATTCGACATGCTCGCGGTCCGCGTCGACCCGGCCTTGGCAGAGGGCAAGTCGGTGTCGATCAATTTCGAGTTTCCTGATCTCGGCGAGACCCGCCGCGTCAGCATCCGGAACTCCGTCCTCGTTCATGAGGCAGGGGACGGACAGTCCGCCGACGCAACGCTGAAGCTTCCGAAAGCAGCTTTCCTCGGCATGATCTTCGCCGGCCAGAAGCCGCCAGACCTGATCGCCAAGGGCATTCTCACGATGGAAGGCGACCCGACCGCCGCGGCCACGCTCCTCGGCGTCCTGGATCCACCCGCACCTGCCCAGCCCTTCGCCATCGTCACGCCCTAGGCGGCGGGGCGATCAGCCTTTCGAGGTGCAGCGCGTGTTGAAGGCGGCGACGTCGTCATTGAAGCGAACGACCGCATCCTGCAGGGCAAGTTCGTCGCGTGCGAGCTTCGCCTTGGCCGCTTCATAAGCGGCCTTGGCCTCGTCGGCGGCAGCGGCGTGCGCCTTCGAGGCGAGGCGGTGGATTTCCACGTCCTCCCAAGCTTCGCCGGACACTTCGGTCAGTTCGGCGGCGGCGTCGCGCGCCGCCGTCAGGTCAGCGATTTCGGTCTGGCGCGGTGCCAGCGTCGCCTGCATGGCCTTGCACGCCGCCGCATCGCGCGTGCCGGCCGCCAGCGCCGGCGCGGCGAAGGCGAGCGAGAGAACTCCGGACAGGATGAGGGCACGCAGCATGAGCAAGCAATCTCCGAACACTGCGGCAATTATTCGGCGCGCGCCTGAAGCGGTGGTGAACAGAATGCGGCGCTAAGGTGTCGGCGCGGCCGGCGGCGGCATCCGGCTGCGTCCGGCCGTCACGGCATCGATCAGGCGGAACACCGCCGCGAAATCATTCAGCAATTCGTGCACCCGGTCGGCGCTGTCCAGCGGCTTGAACATGGAGCCCGGCTCGAACAGGTTGCCGCCCTGTACAGTGATCAGCATTTCTCCGCCGTCGAACGCGGTCTTCAGCTTTCCGCCTTTGAACGTCGTTTCCAGATCGACCAGCTTCTGCATGAGGTCCGGCGTCAGCAGGTATCGGCTCTCCACCTGGTCGGTCGTGTAGACTTCGAAGATCTTCTCGAACCGGGGATCTTCGAGGGCAGCGCGCTGCAGCCCCTTTCCGCCGCCGAACCGGTTGAAGAATCCCGCATCTCGCGTCACCAGCGTGCGGCCGTAGAACGTCTTGTGAAAGTCGAACCGCACGCACTGTCCGCGGAATACCGTCACCCAGGTCGTCCGTGTGCGGCCTTTTGAGTCCGTCGTCGTGCGGCGCTCTTCCAGATGTGCCTCAAACAGTTCGAAATCGACCGCGCCGCGCCGCCCGGTCAGCAGGTCTTCGAACTTCGACCGGTCCCAACCCGGCACCACGCCCACTTCCTTGTGGCGGAAGATCGACTCGCATGTGCCCGGCGCCGCGGTAAAGGACAGGTTCAGCTGCCGCGCAATCGGCTCCACGATCAGCGCCTTCGCCTCGCCGGCGAGCTTCATGATGCCCATGTTACCCCAGCCGATCACACCGAAGCCGGCAATCGCGACCAGAATCGAAACGACGGGCATCTTCAGCACGAGCAGTCCCAGCAACGCGCCGCCGACAATGATCGCGCCGCCAATCCAGCGGGTCTGGACAGCCTTCTGGGCCGCCGCCACCCGCTCTGCTTCACGCGCAATCAGGTTCGGGCGTATTTCCTGCTCGTACAGCCGGTCGAACCCGGCAAACTCCGGCGGCAGGTTGCTGAGATCAATCGGGCCGCCTGGCACCGGTGCCTCGTCTCGCTCGCTCATGTCCGAATCCCCCGGTCGGCAATCAACCCGCAGCTTAGAGCGCGCAGGCCGGAACCGGAAGGGCAGGGCGGCCGCGCCTCAGATATCCGCGTAGACGTGGTCTTCGCCTTCGAAGCCGGGATGCGTCACCGCGCCTTGATGGGCGGGCCCGACGAGCTTGACGAACTTCTGCAGCGCGCCAGAGCCGTACATCGTCTTGCGCGGTTTCCAGTCGCGCTTGCGATCGGCCAGCTCGGCAGGCGTCAGGCGCACGTCAATGGTGCCCTTGATGGCGTCCAGCGTGATGATGTCGCCGTCGCGCAGCAGCCCGATCGGTCCGCCATCCGCCGCTTCCGGCCCCACATGTCCGACACAGAAGCCCCTCGTCGCGCCCGAGAACCGGCCATCCGTGATCAACGCAACCTTGTCGCCCATGCCCTGGCCATACAGCGCCGCCGTCGTCGACAGCATCTCGCGCATGCCTGGTCCGCCTTTTGGGCCTTCGTACCGGATCACCAGCACCTCGCCTTCCTTGTAGGCGCGTTCGGACACCGCCTTGAAACAGGCCGCCTCGCCGTCAAATACGCGCGCCGGGCCGGTGAAGGTCAGGTTTGCGAGACCGGCGACCTTCACGATCGCGCCATCCGGCGCCAGCGATCCCCAGAGACCGACGACGCCGCCATTCGGAGAGATCGGATCATGCGCTTCGCGGATGACCTTCTGGTTCTTGTTGAACACCACGTCCTTGATGTTCTCCGCCACCGTCTTGCCGGTCACGGTCATGCAGTCCCCGTGGATGAGGCCCGCGTCGTACAGCGTGCGCAGCAGCATCGGCACGCCGCCCGCTTCACCGAAGTCCTTAGCCACATACTCGCCGCCCGGCTTCAGGCTGACGATGTACGGCGTCTTCGCAAAGATTTCGGCGACATCCTTGAGGTCAAACTGCACGCCGCATTCATGCGCCATCGCCGGCAGGTGCAGCGCCGCATTGGTCGATCCGCCCGTCGCGGCCACCACGACCGCCGCATTCTCGAAGGCCTTGCGCGTACAGATATCCCGTGGGCGGATGTTCTTTTCGATGAGGTGCATCACCGCCTTGCCGCTCTCGACGCAGTAGGCGTCGCGGTCGAGGTTCGGGGCCGGCAGCGCCGAGGAAAGCGGCAGCGCGAGGCCGATCGCTTCGGAAACGCAGGCCATCGTATTCGCCGTGAACTGGCCGCCGCAGGCGCCGTCACCCGGGCAGGCCAGCTTCTCGATGGCATGCAGCTTCGCTTCGGTCATCTCGTTCGATCCAGCCGCATGCGCGCCAACCGCCTCGAACACGTCCATCACCGTGATGTCCTTGCCTTCGAAATGCCCCGGCATGATCGAGCCGCCATAGATGAACACCGACGGCACGTTCAGCCGCAGCATCGCCATCATCATGCCCGGCAGCGACTTGTCGCAGCCCGCCACGCCAACCAGCGCATCATAGGAATGTCCGCGCATCGTCAGCTCGACCGAGTCCGCGATCACCTCGCGGCTGACCAGCGACGAGCGCATGCCTTCGTGGCCCATGGCGATGCCGTCGGTCACGGTGATGGTGCAGAACTCGCGCGGCGTACCATCGGCCGCCTTCACACCTTTGCTCGCCGCATGTGCCTGGCGCATCAGCGCGGTGTTGCACGGCGCCGCTTCGTTCCAGCACGACGCCACGCCCACGAAGGGCTTCTGGATGTCCTTCGTCGACAGGCCCATCGCGTAATAATAGCTGCGGTGCGGCGCGCGCTCCGGCCCTTCGGTCACGTGGCGCGAGGGCAGGCGGGACTTGTCCCATTTCTTGGTCATCGGCGGTTTCCAATCAGAGTTTCAAAAGGCCCTAGCGCGCAATTTCCTTCCGGAAAAGAGCCTATTCGTCGCCATAAATGGCGACCTTTGCCCCGGAGGCGTCAATCTGGCCGCGGTACATGCCCGCAGAATTGAACACGAACGCGGGCACACCGTCGCCGCCAATGACGATCACGCCGCCATCGCCGCCGAGGGCGGCCACCTCGTCCAGCGCCACCTGCGCCGCCGCGTCCACGGGCTCGCCCAGCAGTTTTACCCGGTCGCAGATCGTCTTGGCGACGCCGACCCGGATGAAATACTCGCCATGCCCGGTCGCCGACACCGCACACACGCCGTTCTCGGCATACGTCGCCGCGCCGATCAGCGGCGTGTCGCCCACGCGGCCGGCGGCTTTCGCCGTCATCCCGCCGGTCGTGGTTGCCGCCGCAAGGTTGCCGTTCACATCGATTGCCACCGCGCCAACCGTGCCGTGCCGGTCGGCTGCCGTGCGCATGCGCTCGTCGAGCACGCGCTGCAAGGCTTCGCGGCGCCAGTCGGTGTCGAAGTAGGTGTTGTCGACCATCTCCAGCCCTTGCGCCTCCGCAAACGCATCGGCGCCGCCGGCGGCAAACATGACGTGTTCGGACTGGTCCATCACCGCCCGCGCCGCGAGGATCGGATTCTTCACGCGCGTCACGCCGGCCACCGAACCGGCATTGCGATCGCGCCCGTCCATGATCGCGGCGTCCAGTTCGTGGCGGGCATCGGCTGTGAACACCGCCCCATAGCCGGCATTGAACAGCGGATCGTCTTCCATCACCAGCACCGCCGCCTGCACGGCGTCGATCGCTTCGCCGCCGCCGCGCAGCACGTCGGCGCCCGCTTCCATCGCCTCCTGCAACGCCGCCTCGTAAGCCGCTTCGCGTTCCGGCGTCATGTCCGCGCGCAGGATCACGCCGGCGCCGCCATGGATCACCAGCCGCCAGTCCGTCGTTTCCGCCACCGGGGCCTCCACTACTGTCGTACACGCCGCAAGCGCGAAGCCGAGCGCGGCCAGCGCGGCGCGGATCACGAGATACCCGCCAGCGCCGTGCGCGCCGCTTTCAGCTTGTCGCGCCGCACCGACCAGTCCTTCAGCCGCTCACGGTTTTCCTCGACGATTTCCTCCGGCGCCCGTGCCACGAAGTCGGCATTGCCGAGCTTCTTC
This sequence comes from Acidobacteriota bacterium, assembly GCA_016712445.1. Lineage (NCBI taxonomy): Bacteria > Pseudomonadati > Acidobacteriota > Acidobacteriota bacterium. The sequence continues at coordinate 103,739 of JADJRB010000002.1, forward strand.
TCGGTTGAGAGGATGTCCTTCTCGAGCGTCGCGATCTCCTTGTCCAGGCGCTTCTGCGCCTCGTCGCGGTCGATCAGGTCTGCAATATGCAGCGCCGCCACGGTCGACCCCACGAGCGTCGACACCGAACCTGCGGGCAGGGCATCGGCCGTCGCCGTTTCATCGAGCCGCGCCATGCGCCGCAGCACGTCATCATTGCGCGTCAGCCGCTCGACATCTTCCGCCGACGGATTGACCAGCGTCAGCGGCACCTTCGCCCCGGCCGGCACGCCGAGATCATTGCGCAGCGAACGGATCTCCGTGATCATCTCGATCAGCCATTCGATTTCAGCGCTCGCATCCGCATGTCCAAAACCAGTTGCAGCCGGCCAGGATTGCAGCATCAGGTAGCCCTTGTCATCCGCACGGCCCGGCGCTCGGCGATCCCACAGCTCTTCGGTCACGAACGGCATGAACGGGTGCAGCAGCTTCAGCGACTCGTCCAGCACGAACCCGCACACCGCGCGCGTCTCCGCCTTCGCCGCATCATCCATGCCCGCCAGCAGCGGCTTGATCAGCTCCAGGTACCAGTCGCACAGCGTGTTCCAGATGAACTTGTAGAGCGCGCCGGCCGCATCATTGAACCGGTAGTCTTCCAGCCCCTTGGTCACTTCGGCAACACAGTCCGCCAGTTCACCGAGGATCCACTGGTTGACCGGCCGTTCGGCCGCACACGGATCATAGTCGCCCGGTGCGCCGCACTCGTTCATCTCGGCGAATCGTGCGGCGTTCCAAAGCTTGGTGGAGAAGTTACGGTTGCCTTCCACAGCCTGTTTCGACAGGCGGATGTTACGTCCCTGACCGGCCATGCGGCCCATCGTGAAGCGCAGCGCGTCCGCGCCGAACTCGTTGATCAGCTCGAGCGGATCGATGACGTTGCCTTTCGACTTCGACATCTTCTGGCCCTTCTCGTCGAGCACGAGGGCATGGATGTAGACGTCCTTGAACGGCGTCTGGCCGGTAAACTCGATGCCCATCATCATCATCCGGGCAACCCAGAAGAAGATGATGTCAAACGCGGTCACCAGCGTGGAGGTCGGGTAGAAGGTCTCGAGGTCCTTCGTCTTCTCCGGCCAGCCTTGCGTGGAGAACGGCCAGAGCCCCGACGAGAACCAAGTATCGAGCACGTCCTCGTCTCGCCAAATTGCGAACACTCGTTCCTTTTCGGTTCGGTCAAATGTGAACGTTTGCTCTTTCGCTTGCTGCTTAGAATCCGCGACGAACACGTGACCCGGATAGACCGTCATCGCCATTCTCAACGCTTCCGCTTCGTCTTCGGCAACGAAGAGTTTTAGTTGGTTTTCAATAAATAGGTCGCCAGAGGTTTCAAAACCGTACCAGGCCGGAATCCGGTGCCCCCACCAGAGCTGGCGCGAGATGCACCACGGCTGGATGTTTTCCATCCAGTTGTAATACGTCTTCTCCCAGTTCTCGGGCACGAACCGCGTCTTGCCCTCGCGCACCGCGGCAATCGCCGGCTGCGCCAGCGTCTTCGCGTCGACATACCACTGATCCGTCATCCACGGCTCGATCACGACGTTCGAGCGGTCGCCGAAGGGCTGCTCGATCTTCACATTCTCGATGTGGTCCAGCAGTTCGGCCGCTTCGAAATCGGCAACCACTTTCTCGCGCGCCTTGAACCGGTCGAGGCCGCGATAGCTTGCCGGAATGCCGGCCGCATCGGCTTCGGCGTCGTCGACGATTGCCGCCACCGCGCTGAGGATGTTCAGCTTCGCCAGCCCGGCGCGCTCGCCAACCTGGAAGTCGTTGAAGTCATGCGCCGGCGTGATCTTCACCGCGCCCGAGCCCTTCTCGGGGTTGGCGTACTCATCCGCCACGATCGCCACCTTGCGTCCGACGATCGGCAGCTGGACGAACTTGCCGACGAGACCCTTGTAGCGTTCGTCGTCCGGATGCACCGCAACGCCCGTATCGCCCAGCATCGTCTCGGGGCGCGACGTCGCAACGACGATGTAGTTGCGCGTCTCCATCGTGACATTGCCGTCTTCATCCTTGACCGGATGTTCGTAGGTCACACCGTCCGCCAACGGATATCTCAGGTGCCAGTAATGCCCCGCAACTTCCTTGGTCTCGACCTCGAGATCCGAAATCGCCGTCTGAAAATGCGGATCCCAGTTCACGAGGCGCTTGTCGCGGTAGATCAGCCCCTTGTTGTAGAGATCGACGAACACTTTCGTGACCGCTTTCGACAGGCCTTCGTCCAGCGTGAACCGCTCCCGGCTCCAGTCGCACGACGCGCCCAGCCGTTTCAGCTGGCCAACGATCGTGCCGCCGCTCTCGGCTTTCCATTTCCACACGCGCTCGACGAATGCTTCGCGCCCGAGGCTCGCGCGGCTCTCGTTGCTGCCGCCGGCCGCCAGCTGGCGCTCCACCACCATCTGCGTCGCAATGCCCGCATGGTCGGTGCCCGGCTGCCACAGCACGTTCTTGCCGCGCATCCGCTCGAACCGCACCAGCACGTCCTGCAACGTGTTGTTCAGGGCGTGCCCCATGTGCAGCGAGCCGGTCACGTTCGGCGGCGGGATCACGATGGAATAGGCCTGCGCGCTCGTGTCGCCCGATGGATGGAAGCAGCCCGCTTCCTCCCAGGCCTTGTAGAGGCGCGGCTCGGCTTCGGTCGGGTCAAATCTCTGGTCAAGCATCTTCGGAAATCAGTCTGGCAAAAGCACAAAAGAAAAGCGCGCCTGTGAAGGCGCGCCGTTCCCTATATCAAGTTTAGGGGCTGAGGCTAGCGCGCCATGCGGGCGATGCGCTGTACTTCAGCTTCCACTTTCTCCTCGACGATCGTCGGCAGGTTGGCGTCCAGCCAGTCCTTGATCATCGGTTTCAGCATTTCCTTGATGAGCCCCTCGATGGTGTTGTCACCGCGGACCTCCATTTTCGAGATCAGCTTGCCGAGGGCGCCGGCGGCGACGTCTGCGGTCTGGTCATCCGTGAGGACGGTTTGGGCGTAGCGGGCGCTCGTTTGCATGGTCGTCTCCGAAGCGGGGAAGGTGGGGCGTGCAGGCGGTGTGCGGGTGATCGGTGCCGGAGCAGCCGGGGCGGGCTCGGGCACGGCCTGGCCGGCGGCCTCGCGGGCGCTGCCCAGCATTTCCTCGAAGGTGAACTCTGGCCCGGTCAGCTTGGTGGTCATGACCGGAGCCGGTTCCGGGGCATCATCGGCCTCGAACATCGTCTGGTCTGTCTCGTCGAGGATGTCGCCAACCGTGGCGTCCTCAATGTCCTCATAGTCGTTCACTGGCGCGGGCGACACTTCCCGCAGCGGCGTGACGGTCGGTCCACCCGCGCGAGCCGGTGCCGGCTCATCGTCCGAGATGATCTTGCGGATCGACGCGAGGATTTCCTCCATCGTCGGTTCTTTGTGTGCTTCGTTGGCCATCTTAGCCCCTCGTTACTGGAATCGATTCCCAGACCTTTAGTCAGGGGTAGGCCGAATCCGGTTAACAACCCTTTGACAAAGTTAACGCGGAAGCGCGCCCGGCGCCAGTCGCTCAGCCGATGGTGTCGAGTCCGCCGGTTGCCCGCAACAGCTGGTGTGCTGCCACGTAGGCGTCCCGTTCCGCGCCCACCAGCGCCAGCCGGGCCTCGAACAGCTGCTGTTCTTGGTCCAGCACGTCCAGCGTCGTGCGTACGCCGACGGCCAGCTCTTCCTTCGCGCCTTCATAGGCGATTTCAGCGGCCTCGACCTGCCGGCGCGACGCCTCGATGGCCCGTGTAGCCGCTTCGTAGCCGTACCAGGCCTGCGCTACCTGTGCCCGCACCTGTGTCTCGAACGCGTCGATCCGGCGCCGGGCCTGCTCGCGCTGCAGCTTCGCAGCGTTGACCTGCGCCTTCACGGCGCCGCCGGTGAACAGCGGGATGCGGCCCTGCGCCACGGCGGACACGTTGGTGTCGCGGCGGCTCGTGTCGCCCCAGGTCTCCTGGATGCCGGCCGTGCCGACGATGCTGATCTGCGGACGCCCGTCCGCCCGGGCGATGTCCACGCCCGCGCCGGCCGCGCGCAGGTCCTCACGGGCCGCCTGGATCGAGGGATTCTTCGCTTCAGCCTCGGCAAACGCCGATTCGACATCCGGCGGCAGCACGGGGAAGGGCGGCGGGGCCGCCAGGTCGCCTGGCGCCTGACCGGTCAGGAATTCATAGAATGCTTCGCTGCCTTGCAGCGTCGCCTCTGCGCCGGCCAGTGCCGCGCGGGCGCCTTCCAGCCGCGCCTGCGCCTGCGCCACGTCCGTGCGCGTCACCACGCCGACCTCGAACCGGTCTTCGGCCGCGCGCACCTGCTCGCTGGTCACTTCAACATTGTTTTTCCGGATGGCCACCGCTTCACGGTCCCGGCGCACGTCCACATAGGCCGTCACCACATCGAGGATCAGGTCCTGGCGCGCCGCATCGAAGGTGCTGTCGGCGGAGTCGATGCCCGCTTCGGCCTGCCGGATCCCGGCGCTCACGCGCCCGCCCGTGTAGATCGGCTGGATTGCCTGCAACTGCGCGGCCGCAATCGGACGGTCGCCCGTACCGAAGTTCAGCACCGAATTGGTATCGACATATTCATAGCCGCCGCTGCCGGTCAGGTTGACCTGCGGCAGCGCGCCGGAGCGCGCCAGTTTCAGGTTCTGGCGGGCGATATCCGTCTGATACTTCTGGATTTCCAGCTGCGGGTTGGTCCCGAAGGCTGCGGCCACGGCTTCGCTCAGAGTCTCCGCCTGTGCCGGGGCACCAAAGGCGAGGCAAGACAGGCTCGCGCCAAGAAGAAGGGTCAGTTTCCGGGAGCGCATCGCAGTTCATCCTCAGCTGGGCACAGGCAATATAGTGACCCGGCTGCAAAGGTGAACACTGTTCACCTTGCGGCAGAGTCGCACCAGCTGCGTCTACCAGTCAGAAGCTAAAGCTAGGTTTCCGGTCAAAGGCCGAAAAACGCGGCGGGCAGGCGTCAAAGCCTTCCCGGGCCGCCAGGGTGGTTCCGGCCTTGGTGAACACCTTGCCGCGGCCGATTCCGCCCTCTTCAGCCATCACGACCGCCAGCCGCCCGCCTTCGCGCAGCTGGCCGGCCCAGGCCCCCGGCATCGTCTCGATCATGCCGGCCACGTAAATCACGTCGAACGGCGCCTGTTCCGGCAGGCCCTTGTCCAGCGCGCCCTCCACAGGCGCGGCGCGGTCAATGCCCACATCGGCAAACCGCTGGGCCATCGCGTCGACCAGCGCGGCGGTCTCTTCCAGCGCAATCACGGTGTCGGCGAGATGGCTGATCAACGCCGCCTCGTAGCCCGCCCCGGCGCCGACCACGAGCACCACATCGCTCGGCCGGATCCCTGCCAGCTTGATCAGTTTCGCGGTATCGCGCGGCGTCCACAGCGCCCGGCCCGGCGAGGTGGCGATCTCCAGTTCGGAATAGGCCACGCCCTTGCGCGAATTGGGCACGAACACTTCACGCGGCGTGCGCAGGAAGGCGCTCACGATCTCCGGATTTGTCACGTCGTTCGGGCGGATCTGGCTGTCCACCATGATCTCACGGGCCTGATCGTAATCCATGCGAGTCACTTCCATCTGCGAAGCTGCCAGTCAGGCGCCATGTAACACGACGCGCGCGCCGCGCAATCTTCCAGCCGCCGTGATTTTGCCTGCCGGGGCCGATTGTCTCGCCCCCCAAGCCTTGCTAGGGAGCGCTCCTGCCTGAGGCTCCATGGCGGAGTGGTGACGCAGCGGATTGCAAATCCGTGCACCCCGGTTCGATTCCGGGTGGAGCCTCCAGACCTTCCCACACTGCTGAAACCCGCGCCGCACCGGCCTCCGGTCAGGTATGAACAGGTCAAATCCACATTACTGGAGTTCGTTAACCCCGAATTAACCATATCGGGCGACCTTCAACGTGTCTTCTTTGGAGACACCCACCATCACCCAACGCCTTCGGCGGGAGCTCACGCTCCCGCCCTTTTTTCTTGTGGCGCAGGCAGGGGCAGGGCCCTCCCAGAAATTGTGCAAGGGCCGCAGTTAGGCACTTGAACAGGGTGCGCGGTCTGCTATTCCCCCGTCTCCGGCTATTCCCTGATAGCTCAGTTGGTAGAGCAGGCGACTGTTAATCGCCCGGTCGTAGGTTCGAGTCCTGCTCACGGAGCCACTTCCCCGAAAATTCACGACAGCGCGGAACCAAACGCCATCTCGCGCGTGTTGTCTGGTTGAGTGTATTGCTCCGGGGGACTTCGTGACATCAGATGCAACGACGCTGGCGGCGCTGACCGATGAAAAGCGCTACCAGCTTCTGATCGACGCGATCACCGATTTCGCCATCTACATGCTGGATCGCCGGGGCTTCGTCAGTAGCTGGAATCCCGGCGCCCAGCGCTTCAAGGGCTATACCGAGAGCGAGATCATCGGCGAGAACTTCGAGCGCTTCTACACCGAGGAAGACCGCCGCGCCGGAAAGCCGAAGCTCGCGCTGGAAACAGCTGCCCGGGAAGGGCGCTTCGAGGCGGAAGGCCGGCGCGTGCGCAAGGACGGCAGTGAGTTCTGGGCGAGCGTCGTCATCGACGCGATCCACGACCCGTCGGGACACGTCATCGGTTTCGCGAAGATCACGCGCGACATTTCCGAGCGCAAGCATGCCGAGGATGTCCTCAACCAGGCCAAGGAAGCCCTGTTCCAGACGCAGAAACTCGAAGCCATCGGACAGCTCACCGGCGGCGTCGCCCACGACTTCAACAACCTGCTCATGGTGGTCCTGTCGAACCTCGAACTGCTTCGCAAGCGCTTGCCGGCGGACGCGGAGATGATTTCCCTGCTCGACAATTCGCTCGCCGGCGCCCGGCGCGGCGTCACGCTTACCCAGCGCATGCTGGCCTTCGCCCGCCGTCAGGAACTTGCGCCGCGCCCCACTGCGCTGCCGGCGCTCCTGCATGGCCTCAGCCCCATGCTCGAACAGTCGATCGGCGCCGGTATCGACCTCGAATACCATTTCCCGGCCGGCCTGCCGATGGTCACGGTCGACCCTCACCAGCTCGAGAACGGCCTCCTGAACCTCATCGTCAACAGCCGCGATGCGATGCCGGACGGCGGCCTCATCACCATCTCGGCGCGCCGCGAGACAGTCGAGCAAGATAGCCCGCTCGGTCTCGAGCCGGGCAACTATGCGACCCTCTCCGTGACGGACGATGGCAAGGGCATGGACGAGGAAACCGTCCGGCGTGCCGTCGAACCCTTCTTCACCACCAAGGGCGTCGGCAAGGGCACCGGTCTCGGCCTTTCGATGGTGCAAGGGCTCTGCGCCCAGTCCGGCGGCACGCTCGAGATCCGCAGCTCGCCGGGCCGGGGTACCACAATGACGCTGTGGCTGCGTGCAACCGCGCCGGCCGCCGTGCACGTCGACCCTGTCAAGGCGGAGCCGCCCAAAGTCCCGCCGGCCGCCCGCACCTTGAACATTCTCGTCGTCGACGACGATCCGCTGGTCCTGATGGGAACGTCCGCAATGCTGGACGACCTTGGCCATACCGCGATCGAGGCCTCCTCCGGCGAGGCGGCGCTCGCCATCCTTCGCAACACTCCACGCATCGATCTCGTGATCAGCGACCAGGCCATGCCGCACATGACCGGCGTCCAGCTCGCCGAACGCATCGCCGCCGAGTGGCCGGCCCTGCCTGTGGTCATCGCAACAGGCTACGCCCAGCTGCCGCCGGGCACGTCGATCGACCTGCCGAGGTTGAGCAAGCCCTTTGCCCAAAAGGACCTCGAAGACTTGCTGCGCTCGATGGCCGGCCGCGTACCCGCGATGTCTTGATCGGCGTCAGAGCAGCGCGGTAGCGATCCAGTAGGTCGCGCCCGCCGCGATATAGGCCAGCGCGAACAGGTAGACCACGATCAGCGCCGTCCAGCGCCAGGAGTTGGTCTCGCGCTTTGCAACGGCCAGGCTCGCCAGGCATTGCGGCGCGTAGACATACCAGGCGAGGAAGGCGAGCGCCGTGGGTAGCGACCAGGCCGACTGCAGCACGCTCGCCAGGCCAGCCTCGCCGCCGCCCTGCACCGCATACACCGTGCCGAGCGCGCCGACCGCCACTTCGCGCGCCGCCATGCCCGGCACCAGCGCGATCGAGATCTCGAGATTGAACCCGATCGGTCGCAGCACCGGCTCAAGGATCGATCCCAGCATCCCGGCGAACGAATCGCGGATGCCGCCTTCCGTCGCCGGATAGCTCGCGAGAAACCAGAGCACGACCGACACCGTGAAGATCACCGTGCCCGCGCGGCGCAGGAACGCCCAGGCGCGCGAAAACAAGTTGATCGCGAAGTCATGCAGTTCCGGCAGCTTGTAGCTCGGCAGCTCCATCAACAGGGCCTGCGGCGGGCCTTTGGTCACCGTCCGCTTCAGCACGAACGCAACGATCACGGCACTGACGATTCCCGCCAGGTACAGCCCGAACATCACCAGCCCCTGCAGCCCGAACGGACCGACACTCGTCGGCGGAATGAAAGCCGCAATGATCAGCGTGTAGACCGGCAGGCGCGCCGAACACGTCATCAGCGGCGCCACCATGATCGTGGTGATCCTGTCGCGCTCGTTCTCGATCGTGCGGGCCGCCATGATGCCCGGAATCGCGCAGGCGAAACTCGACAGCAGCGGGATGAAGGCCCGCCCGTTGAGGCCCACCCGCAACATGATCTCGTCCATCATGAACGCCGCGCGCGCCATGTAGCCGGAGGCTTCCAGCAGCAGGATCAGCGCAAACAGGATCACGATCTGCGGCAGGAACACGATCACGCTGCCCACGCCGGCGATGATGCCGTCGGTGATCAGGCTGCGGAACCAGTTGTCCGGCATCACCGATTGCAGCCAGCCGTTCAGTGCGCCGACGCCCGCCTCGATGGCATCCATCGGCCCCGTCGCCCAGGTGAACACCGCCTGGAACATCAGGAACAGTGCTGCCGCCAGAATCAGGGGCCCGGCAATCTTGTGCAACACCACGCGGTCAATCGCGCGCGTCGCCCGGTTGATCGCCGGCTCCTCGAGGATCACTTCGCGGGCAATGTCGCGCGCTTCGCGTTGCAGCGCCTTCAGGTTCTCGGTCGTCGGCGCCTCGGCGGTGCGCTGCGCGGTCCAGCCTTCAGACGCAATCTGTTCATCAAGCCGCGCAAGCAGGGCGGCGCGCCCGCTCGAGCGCGTCGCGCGCGTCGGCACAACGGCAACGCCCAGCCGGCGCTCGAGCGCAGCCACGTCGATCTTCACGCCGTCGCGCTCGGCCAGGTCGATCATGTTCAGCGCCAGCACCATCGGCCGTCCCAGCGCGCGGACCTGCAACACGAAATGCAATTGTGTGCGGATATCGCCGGCATCGATCAGCAGCAGCAGGCCGTCCGGCATCGGCTCGTCGGCGCTGCGTCCGAGGATCGTGTCGACCGACACGCGCTCATCCAGCGACCGGGACGAAAAGCCATAAATGCCGGGCAGGTCCAGCAGGTCGATGGCATGCCCGGCCGGCGTCGTGAACGCGCCGTGCCGGCGCTCCACTGTCACGCCCGCATAGTTCGCCGTCTTGGCGCGGCCGCCGGTGAGGCCGTTGAAAAGTGTGGACTTGCCGCTGTTGGGCGCGCCCACCAGCGCCAGCCTGAAAGGGTTCAACGCCCGCGCTCCACCTCGATGGCCCGCGCCTCGCGGGTGCGCATCGCAATGATACGCCGGTTCAGGCGGATCGCCAGCGGCTGGCCGGCCAACGGCCCGCGCGTCAGCAGCTCCACATCATCCCCTTCGCAGAAGCCGATCTCGCGCAGCTTCGCGGCCAACTCGGCGACAACCCCGTCGATGGCGACGATCCGGGCGCTGGCGCCTTCAGGCAATTCATCAAGGGTCATGGGGCAAATCCTCGTTGCCCCGTATGTCTTCTTTTTGCGAATGATTTGCAAGTGCTGAGAAGCCGCACCCCTGCGCAGGACACGCTTTGGCGCCCCCGAAGGCGGGTCCAAGCGCAGATCGTCTGGAGGACTTATGGTGCCCGGGGGCGGAATCGCGAACGCCTTTACACCTCTGTTTTGATTTCAGAAATTAATATGGCGCGTCGTCGAATGCCAACAATCTGCCAACAAATCGGTAGCTGTTGGCATGGGAGAGTGGTTCGATTCCGCTTTCCACAGGAAATCCTACAAGATGAAGTCCCTGACTCTAAGAGCCGGGTCAAGAGAGCCTAATCGACGAGGTTGCCGATCCGTCTCGAAGCATGAACTGTGGAGCGAAAATTGATGACCCAGCCCCCAGCCAGTAGGAAAGGCGAAGTCTCCAAGTAAACGACCCGGATCAGGGGCTGGGTCATGATTTATAAGTGTTGCTGGATGCAGGCGGCCGTCGCTGGAAGCCACCTGGTGCACCGGCGAGGAAGCAGACGTCGAGCAAGGCGCGCCGGAGCGGCGTGCAACATGAAGTTCAAAATCCGGTGCGCAGATCACAGGTCATTTTGCCGGGATCACGCTCGCATACTTCCTTGAGCCATTTCCGGAGTGTGGCTTGACCTCGCAGGTCTGGTTCGAGACCATTGCGTGGATGCTGCAAAGAGGCGTTGGCTCTCAGTCCATGTTGGAGGCACTTGCTTGAAACCCGGTCGATTGCGAAACGTGACGGATCTCTCGGAGACTCTGGATCAACTCTCGGCACTTGCCCAGAATACGCGGTTGCAGACCTTCCGCGCACTCATGGAAGCCAGCCCGAACGGCATGCAGGCAGGCGCCATCGCTGAACATCTCGGACTTGCACCGAACAAACTGTCCGGCCACCTGACCATCCTGGTGAATGCCGGGCTCGTAAGCGTCGAGCGCGACGGTCGCCGGATGATCTATCGCGCCGAGATCAAAGCCGTGAATGCCCTTCTGGAAACGCTCGTTCAAGACTGCTGCCATGGACGTCCGGAGATCTGCACACCGCTAGCAGAGCTGAGCTGCCTCTCGTGCTAATTCTATATTCGATAGAATATTGAAATAACCATCTTCTTCCTTTAGTCGGGTCTTGCCGTGAACCCCTCGCGGTGAGGAGACGCGATGAGACACGCCCTGTTTGTCTGCGCCCTTTTAGGTTCGGTTGCGGGCGCGGCTTTCGCTCAGGAACCGTTCCGGCTCGAAGAAGCGGTTGATGCGCCAAGCTGGCTGACGCTGGAGGGCGAAACGCGGGCAAGGTACGAAACCCTCGACGGACAATTCCGGGCGGGCGGAAGCGGCAGCGACCAGCTCCTGCTCTTCAGGACACTTCTGCTTGCCGAGGCCGACACGGGCGCCGTGACATTTGGCGCGGAGATACAAGACAGTCGGACCTATCTGGGCGATGCCGGAACACCGCTCTCGACCAGCTTCTTGAACCCGGTTGACGTACTTCAGATCTATGCGCGTTTCGACGACCTGCCGGGCTTGCTGGGTGAGAACTCGGCCACAAACGTCAAGCTTGGCCGTCAAACCGTTTCCATCGGATCGCGGCGCCAGATTGAACGGGTTGAGTTTGCGAACGTGATCTTCAGCTACACCGGTGCGCACCTGATCAGCGAGGCAGAGAACGGCGACGAGCTCCACATCTTGTCAGTCGTTCCGACAGCCCGCTTTCCGGGGGCGCGGTCTGCCCTCGGCGAGAACCAACTCTCGGGGGACGAAGAGCAATGGGGCCGCCACATTTGGGGCGTCCACTATAGCCGGGCAGAAATCCTGCCGGACCTGGCACCCGGTTTGTCGGGCGAAGTTTTCGTTTATGGCCTTGAAGAAAAAGACACCCGCAGCGCACAGACCCCCGACCGTTCCTACATCACTCCAGGCTTCAGACTGTACCGCAAACCACAAACAGGCCGATGGGACGTGGATCTGGAAGGCGCGATCCGGAAAGGTACCCGTTACGGCACGAGCAGCGCGTCGGACACGCAAAGCCTCACCGTGGACGGCGAAATGCTATACGCGGCACTGGGCTATAGTTTCGATGCCCCTTGGCGTCCGCGCATAGCCATCGAGTATTATTTTGCCAGCGGCGACGAGGACCCTGACGATCTCTCATTCGACCAGTACGAGCGGCTCTTTGGATCGCGCCGGACTGACCTCAACAACACGTCTATCCATGGCCCGCTGACTCCGGCAAACCTGAGTGCGCCGGGCTTGCGGGTGCAGGTGACGCCCAGCGAACGCTGGGACGGCTGGTTTCAATACCACGCAGCCTACCTCGCCTCGCCGACAGACAGTTGGGTCATTGCCCGCCTGCGAGATCCAACAGGGCAATCTGGTGATTTCATTGGGCACGCGTTGGACGCGCGGGCCCGCTACTGGGTTGTCCCGGACAGCCTGCGCCTCGAGATCGGAGCTTCAGCCTTGGCCTTCGGCGAATTCGCCAAAAATGCACCCGGCGCACCAGGCGGCGACGGCACGCTTTTCGGGTACGCACAACTCACGTTTGATTTTTGAAGGACAAGTCCGATGGGCACTTTCGAACGCTATCTGTCTGTCTGGGTGGGTCTGTGCATCCTGGCGGGGATCGGCCTTGGCCTGCTGTTGCCCGGCGCGTTCCAGGCGCTGGCTGTCCTGGAATACGCCAACGTCAACTTCGCTGTCGCCGTTCTGATCTGGGCAATGGTCTGGCCGATGATGATCGGTGTCGACTTTTCGGCCATGCGGCGGGTCGGCGACCGGCCTAAGGGCCTGATTATCACGCTGGTGGTCAACTGGCTGATCAAGCCCTTTACCATGGCGCTTCTGGGCGTTCTGTTTTTCCGGCATGTATTTGCCGGTTTTATCCCGCCCGCCGAAGCTGACGGCTATATCGCAGGGCTGATCCTGCTCGGCGCTGCGCCCTGCACGGCCATGGTGTTTATATGGTCGCAGATGACCAAGGGCGATCCGAACTACACGCTGGTGCAGGTCAGCGTGAACGACGCCGTGATGGTATTCGCATTTGCGCCGCTCGTTGCCTTCCTGCTGGGTGTGTCCGAAATCGCTGTGCCGTGGGAGACACTTGTCCTGTCGGTTGTGCTCTATGTGCTGTTGCCACTGGCCGCCGGCGTTTTGACACGCAATGCCTTGATGAAGCGCCGCGGTGAAGCGGCGGTTTTGGATTTCACCCAGAGCATCAAGCCGCTGTCGGTTATTGGTCTGCTCGCCACAGTCGTCCTGCTATTCGGTTTTCAGAGCGAGACGATCATTGACCGCCCCCTGATCATTGCGCTGATTGCAGTACCCATCCTCATTCAGTCGTATGGCATATTTGCGATTGCTTATGTGGCGGCATGGGCCTGGAAAGTCCCTCACAAGATCGCTGCGCCCTGCGCGATGATCGGCACGTCAAACTTCTTCGAACTTGCGGTCGCCGTTGCCATCAGCCTCTTTGGCCTGAACTCCGGCGCGGCGCTCGCGACTGTCGTTGGCGTTCTGGTCGAAGTGCCGGTGATGCTCACCTTGGTCGCCTTTGCCAACCGGACCAGAGCGGCTTTCCCGGTTGAAGACTGAAGACACGTATCATGAAGGTCCTGTTCTTCTGCGCCGAGCATTCTGCCTACACTTTGATGGCCGCAGGGCTTGCGCGCCATAGGTTTGGACGAAGAGCCGTAATCACAAACGCCGTACCTTCCGGAGCCCGGCCAAATACCCACGCCATTAGAGCCATGGCAGAGCTTGGCATCGACATCACGGGTGATACTTCAACGACGATCCAAGAGATTGACATGGCAGAGTTCGACTTCGTCATCACAATCTGCGCCGAGGAGACGTGCCAGTGTGCCGTCGAAAGTTCAGGAAACTTGCATTGGTGCATTGACGGTCCCCCCTCCGACAATGCCTCGCTGAATCCGGTCGAAATGCGCAAACGTTTTGGCCGTATCCGCGATGTGATCCATGCTCGCCTTGCCTCGTTTCAGGCCGACCATCTCAAGTAGGAGCCAGGACATGCTCGAATACTCTGTTTCTGCCTGGCGTGTAGACACGCACGGCAGTGAAGCGCGCAGCAAGCAGGCCGTGCTTGTTCTCGACACGGATCTTTCTGGCCGGCCGGACGCTTTCAATCCGGCGGAGCTCTTTCTGGCGTCCATAGCCGCCTGCATGCTGAAGGGGATCGAGCGCGTAACGCCTTTGCTTGAATTCCAGCTAGACGGCGCAGAGGTGCATTTACAGGGCGTCCGTCAGGATTCGCCCCCAAAAATGCTCTCCGTCACTTATGAGCTGGTGATCGATACAGATGAAGCCGACGCCCGACTGGAGCTGCTGCACAAGAATGTGCGCAAGTATGGAACGATCTCAAACACGGTCGCCGCAGCACTCGACCTGCAGGGGATAATCCGGCGCAAATCCCAAACGCACGATCAGGAGCCCAAATGATTGTAATTCATCACAACCCCGACTGCGGCACCTCTCGCAACGTGCTCTCCATCATTGAGGCAAGCGGCGAAACGCCTGTTGTCATCGAGTATCTGAAAGAAGGCTGGAGCCGGCCGCAATTGCTCGCCCTGTTCGCCGCCGCCAGTCTGACGCCCCGCACCGCGCTGCGGGAATCGAAGTCACCAGCCCAAGAGCTCGGCCTGCTTGAGCCGGGTGTCAGCGATGAGGTGATCCTCGTCGCGATGCTGGCACATCCCGTCTTGGTGAACCGCCCCATTGTCTGCAGCCCGAAAGGCGTGCGCCTTTGCCGGCCGAGCGAGCTCGTGCTTGACCTGCTCGACAGGATGCCGCCCGGGCCGCTCTACAAAGAGGACGGCGAAATGATAATCAACGAGAAAGGAGTTCGCCTTGGTTGATTCCGATACTTCGCTGCCTGCCCTTGATGAAGCGAGCTTTCACCAGATCGACCGCTCGGCCCTTCTTGCCCCGCTGCATGCCGGGCACGCCCCGCGCATACTGTTGCTTCATGGCTCGCTGCGAGAGCGCTCGTTCTCGCGTCTCGCGAACGAGGAAGCCGCGCGCGTTCTCGGCCGGTTTGGCTGCGAGACCAAAGTCTTTGATCCTGCGGGATTGCCACTTGCTGATGGCGCCCCGGACGATCATCCGAAAGTCCGGGAACTGAGGGATCTGGTCATCTGGTCGGAGGGCATGGTCTGGTGCTCGCCCGAACGCCACGGCGCCATGACCGGAATCATGAAGACGCAGATCGACTGGATACCCCTTTCCCTGGGCGGTGTGCGCCCAACGCAGGGAAAAACTCTCGCCGTGATGCAGGTATGCGGCGGCTCGCAAAGCTTTAACGCGGTCAACCAGCTTCGTATTCTGGGGCGCTGGATGCGCCTGATCACCATTCCGAACCAATCATCCGTGGCCAAAGCCTTTCTGGAGTTCGACGAGGCCGGACGGATGAAGCCTTCGCCATACTACGATCGGATCGTCGATGTGATGGAGGAACTCGTAAAGTTTACCCTGCTGACGCGTGACCGCGCCGATTATCTCGTCGACCGTTACTCCGAGCGCAGGGAAAGCGCCGCAGAACTCTCGGCGAGGGTCAATCAGAAGAGCATTTGAGAGATCCTGCCGCAGCCGAGTGCGCTTGTGCATCGGCCGATGAACGCGCTTTGCGGATAGCAGCTTGCTTCGCCCTGATTGCCCAGATTCTAGTCCGCAAGGGCGACGCGCTCGGCAAGACTGTTATACATAGGATGTCGGCGAGGCACTTCGTCTTCTTTGAATGATTGTTTTGCAGAAGGCCATGAACTGAACTTGATCGGTGTGCTAGGCGGTAATCGTTCGTTGCCAGCTCCGCGCCGAAAGGCCTACAAACCGCCGACGCTCTAATCTCGTCCGGATGAAAGTTCTGTGGCAGGAGAGCTGAGAGCAGGCGCGCAGGCGCCCTGCAGGCCCCGCGCGGGTATTGCTCGCGCTGATCGAACAGCGCCCCAAGATCGTCCAGGAAGAACTTCGGAGCTAAGCGAGAATGCCCGATGACAAGCCGCTTGATCGGTCTTGCATTCCTGATCTTGTTGTCCTTCTCGTTCGACAAGGCCCCATGAGCTTGTCCAATTAGCGTCTTTCGAGCGCATTCAGCCGCAGCGAATTGGCAATCACGGACACAGAAGACAGGGCCATCGCGGCGGCTGCGATCATGGGGGAGAGCAGAGCGCCGGTGATGGGATAGAGCACACCGGCGGCGATGGGGATCCCGGCAGCGTTATAGGCGAATGCAAAGAAGAGATTCTGGCGGATATTCCGCATGGTTGCCCGCGAAATAGTCCGGGCCCGTACAATGCCTCCAAGGTCTCCCTTGAGCAGGGTGACGCCGGCGCTTTCAATGGCAACGTCGGTGCCGGTGCCCATAGCGATGCCGACATCGGCGGCCGCCAGGGCAGGGGCGTCATTGACACCGTCGCCTGCCATGGCAACGACCCGGCCCTCGGCGATCAGGCGTTTCACGATATCGGCTTTCTGGGCAGGCAGCACTTCGGCCTCGACGGCATCGATACCCAGAGAGCGGGCGATCGCCTCAGCGGTGGTGCGATTGTCGCCGGTCGCCATGACGATATGCAGGCCGGCATCCCGAAGGGCTTTCAGCGCGCCTGGCGTAGATGCCTTCACCGGATCCGCAATTGCCAACACCGCCTGCGCGGCGCCATCGACGGCGAGGTAGATGGCGGTTGCGCCGTTCTCCCGGCGGCGCTCGGCAAGGGTCCGCAACGCGCTTGTATCAATAGCGAGTTCGTCCATGAACCGCTCGGCACCCAGCGCCACTTTCTGTCCTTCAACAGTCCCGATGACACCTTTTCCCGTGGGCGAGTCGAACTCTGAGGGCTCAGCGAGCCCAAGACCTTTTGCGCGCGCGGCAGCGACGATCGCTGTGGCGAGCGGATGCTCGCTGTGGCTTTCCAGGCTGGCGGCGAGGCGGAGGGCGACCGTTTCATCCGCGCCCGGAACCATATCCATCCCGACAAGCGCGGGTTTGCCTTCTGTCAGTGTGCCGGTCTTGTCGATGAGCAGTGTGTCGACCTTTTCCATGCGTTCGAGCGCCTCGGCATTCCGGATCAGCACGCCGGCCCGCGCGCCCGCACCGACACCGGTCATGATCGACATCGGTGTCGCAAGACCGAGCGCGCACGGACAAGCGATGATCAGTACCGAGACGGCGGCTATGAGACCGTAAGAGAAGGCCGGGTCCGGCCCGAATATGAGCCAGCCAAAGAAGGCCGTTACAGCGACAAAGATTACGGCTGGAACAAACCAGCCCGACACCTGGTCGGCGAGGCGCTGGATAGGCGCGCGGCTGCGTTGCGCGTCGGCCACGAGATGGACGATCTGGGAGAGCATGGTCTCGCTGCCGACCCGCTGCGCTTCAACAATCAGGCTGCCGGTCTGATTGACGGTTGCGCCAATCACGCGGTCATTTACCGATTTGGTCACCGGCATTGATTCCCCAGTGACCATCGACTCGTCGATGGAGGAGCGCCCCTCGGTGACGACGCCGTCTACCGGTATCTTTTCCCCGGGCCGCACCCGCAGGCGATCACCAGCAACGACCGTCTCGAGCGGTACATCTTCTTCAGTGCCATCTACATTGATCCGGCGGGCTGTTTTCGGCGCAAGGTCAAGCAGCGCCCGGATCGCGCCTCCGGTCGCTTCGCGCGCCTGGAGTTCGAGCACCTGCCCGAGCAGCACCAGCGTGATGATGACCGCAGAGGCTTCAAAATAGACGGGTACGGTGCCGTGCGCCGAGCGCAATTCGGCCGGGAACAGGCCCGGCGCAATCGCGGCTATCATACTGTAGATCCAGGCCGCGCCGGTACCGAGCGCGATCAGCGAAAACATGTTGAGGCTGCGGTTTCTGACAGATGCGGCGCCCCGCGCAAAGAAAGGCCAGCCTGCCCAGAGAACCACGGGCGTTGCCAGAGCCATCTGGATCCAGGGATTGATTGTGGGCGGAATGAACCGGTCAATTCCGAAGACGTGCCCACCCATTTCGATGACCAGCAACGGCAATGACAGCACTAGGCCGAACACAAAGCGCCGTTTCATGTCGCGCAGCTCGGGATTGGGGCCATCGCCTGCGCTGGGCGTCATCGGCTCGAGGGCCATGCCGCAAATCGGGCAGGCGCCGGGGCCGTCGCGCACGATCTCCGGGTGCATGGGGCAGGTCCACTGACTTCCTGCTGCTGCCATCTTCATAGGTGTGGCGCCAGCATGACCGTGGCAGGCAGGCCTGTGGCCTGAGTGGTCATGCATATCCGCCTCATGCGCCGTGGAGGCATTCATGTAGGTGGCGGGATTTGCCTCAAACTTGGATTTGCAACCTGCGCTGCAGAACACGACCTCGGCGCCTTCATGCATAAGGCGGTGCGGGGTGTCTGCCTTCGGGGTCATGCCGCAGACCGGGTCGCGCTTCGGTAACGGATCCGCTTTTGTCCTGGTTTCGGTGGAAGACATGCCGCGCTCCTGCGTGCTTTTCTATATCTTAAGATATACCCCCATACCGTATTCGTCAATTACCCCATGGGGGTATAATTTCAATGCGCCGATTCAGTGATCGTGATCCGATGCAAGGCTCGCTGATGACCAGTGTATGTGGACAATCTTCCAGTCGCCGTCCTTCTGTTTGAGGACCATCGTTTCCATCAGGCTGCTGTTGACAGCCTTGCCCCGGAACATACCGGTGGACACAGCTTCGGTCATGATTGTTGCCAGTCCTTCGCCTTCAAAAATGTGGCGGCTCAGGACCTTTGTCTCGACCGCTTTTGAGAACTCGATATCGGCCCCCATGTGATGGGATCGGTATTCATCGAGAGAGCGCTCGATCCCGCCGCTCTCGGCTATCTGAACGTCAGGGGCCAGCAGAGCAGACAGCGCGGCTGTATCGCCAGAATCGAGCGCGGCGGCGAATGCTTCGACGATCCCGGCGGGTGAGTCCGGTGCTTCAGGGGCGGCGCCCTGATCAGCAGCGGCCGGACCTGCGAGACACAGGAAAACAGCGGCGGTAAAGGCGATGAGGTTGGCTTTCATTGGAGTTTCCTTATTCCATAGGGCCGGAAATCGTTGTGGCGGCGGCGATGATGCCGAGGATCAGTGTAAAGAGGACAGCGTCAAGCCGCAGGGTGATCCGCAATGTTGCGCGCCCCCTGGCAGGTTCGGCCGCGAGCTGATGGGTGACACGGGTCATATTCAACGCGCCGAGCCCGAGGATAAGTGTTGCGGCCAAAAGCTTGGCGGCCAGGAGCCGTCCGTAACCGGAGCTTAGCGTCGACAGGAAGTCGCCGTTGACCCGCCAGAAAAGATAAAGGCCGGACACAAACAGCAGCGGCACGATGAGCCTGGCGACACGGCTGAACGCTTCGGTCCGGGCGAGGACATCTGAGTCAGTCATCGCGGGTCCGGGCCAGAGCGTGACAGGGGCCGCCAGCCAGAAGCCGGCGATCAGGACATGAACCGCCACAACCCAGGGAGCGAGCCCGGGCGCCTCCAGTCCTGCGGTGTGCCCGGTGAGGCCGAAGCCGGCGCTGATGCTGACAGCCGCGAACATCAGAAGGACGCGCCATTTTGCAATGCTTGCCGCAAATAGGAGGATAGCACCAGCGAGGAGGGAGAGCGCAGGGCGCCCGCCGCCAGCCCAGGTCCACCCGAACTGATCGAGTGACAACGCTGCGCCGAGGCTGCCGCCCATCTGTGCATTGAGAATAAGCAGCCGCATCAGTGCGGTGAGACCCACCAGGGCGGCGAGCCAGAAGTAAGCGCGCCGGTTGGCATGCAGTCCAAGCGCCCCGTGGAGCGCCGCCCCGATCGCTGCGAGGCTGGCGCCATAGAGCAGGATCTTTGTTGCAAGATTGGCAGCGTCCAGCAGGAGCATATGAGTCCAACCCTATCTCAGTTGGAAAGTCGACTTTCCAGTCATTGGATGACCATCCTTCGACATCGTGCGCCACTCCACACAGTAGAGACCGGGCGCGAGGTCCGGTAGCGGAACTGTGAATGTGGCAGCCGGAGCTTTTGGTGGCGTGAAGTCGAGATCGATGGCCTCACCCGCTTCTGTTTTGATAGAAAACGCGATGAGGCCCACCGGCTGGCTGAAGCTGAAGGAGAAGGCTTCAGGAGCGGACTCGATGACGGCCGCATTCTCGATGCTCGTCGATTTGACGCTGATGTGAGCAAGCGCTGGAGTAGCTGAGAGCGCGATGGCCAGACATGATCCGGCGATCAGTTTGAGCGTGTGCATGGGATGTCCTTTCAGGACTGAGAGTTTGAGCGGAATGCAGTTCAGAACCAGACCCTGATGCCGGTGACGAAAGAGAGTGTTTCCGTGTCCTCGCCGCGGGCGCGGGCATAGTCTGCGGTCTCGCCAGTTGAGGCTTTCCAGTTGACCCCGACATAGGGCGCGAACTGACGATCGAACTCATAGCGCAGGCGCAGGCCCATTTCCGCAGTGGAAAGTCCGGCGCCGGTTTCAAGTTCAGGAACGTCCTCAGCCGCGAAGTTCAGTTCCGTTCGCGGTTGCAGGACAAGGCGCTGGGTCAGCAGGAATTCATACTCGGCTTCGAGGCGAGCAGAAAGGTCACCTTCGTCGCTGAGGAACACGGCCCCGTCTATTTCGAACCAGTAGTGAGCGAGCCCCTGGATTCCAGCGACTGCGTAGGTGCGGGACGGACCCGGCTCGAAATCATGACGCACGCCTGCCTGCAGATCGAAATAGCGCGCGATCGGACGTGACCAGAGCGCCTGTACTTCAGATTCTTCAAAACTGCTCGTATCCAGGTCGTAGTCGATCTCGGACTTTATCCAGAGCCGGTTCTCGTCCGTACCCCACCAGCCCTGACCTTCCAGAAGAAGAGCGGGAGAGCCCTCGCCCGATTGGTATTCGAACCGGTCGGCGAGGATCATGTAATTTGTCCCTCCGCCATGCTCTTTTTTCAGGGCGTCCTGAGACGCCTTGAACTCATCCTTGTCCCAATAGGTTTCAGCCTGCGATCCGGGTGCGGGTGTTTCCTGCGCAAAAGCAGGCGCGGCCGTCACCGGAGAAAGCAGGACAAGCATGGCAATCATCTGAGCGCGGGTCATCAACGGTGTCCTTCGTGGCTCATGCCCGTCATCGGGGCTTCTTTTGGCGGAGGGTCGTCCGTCACTGGAGTATCTGAAGGCGTATGATCCCTATGCGGATCGTCAGCGCCGGTCGCCGCATTTCGTGGCACGACCGAGACGACCTGCATCATGCCGGCATGCATGTGGAACAGGAGGTGGCAGTGGAAGGCCCAGTCGCCAACATGGTCGGCGGTGACATCAAACGACAGCCGCTCGGCAGGTTTGACGATCACCGTGTGCTTGCGCGGCTTGTGATCGGTATCGCCCACCACGAGGTCGAAGAACATGCCGTGCAGGTGGATCGGGTGCGTCATCATCGTATCGTTGACGAGCGTCACGCGCAGGCGTTCGCCTTCATGGAAAATAATCGGACCCGTCACTTCGCTAAGCTTCACGCCGTCGAAGGACCACATGTAGCGTTCCATATTGCCGGTGAGATGGATTTCCATTTCGCGGCCCGGTGCCCGTGTGTCCGGGTTGGGCGTGAGGCTCCGGAGCTGTGAATACCTGAGCGCCCTGTGCGGCACCGATTCGAGCCCAAGCCCCGGCTCGTCGATCCGGCTCACTTGCACCATCGCAACGTTATCCACGCCGACGCCCATCTTGTGGTCATGGCCTTGCGGGACTGCCGCAGCCATGTCCATGGCGCCATGATCCATGCCCGGCATGGTGCCGTGGTCCATTCCCGCCATTGAGCCGTGATCCATGGATGCCATGTCCATGCCCATGTCGCGGTGGGTCAGCGTCGGGCGTTCGCGCAGCAGGGGAGCGGTTGCAACAAGGCCCGTTTCAGGCGCGAGTGTCGCGACCACCTGACCTGACCGGTCGATCGATTCTGCGACGAGCGCAAACGGCCTGGCGCGGGTCGGGCTGACGATCACGTCATAGGTCTCGGCAACCCCGATCTGGAACTCGTCTGTCTCGACCGGTTGCACATGGAGCCCGTCTGCAGCCACCACGGTCATGGGCAATCCTGGGATCCGGAAATTGAAGATTGTCATGGCTGACGCGTTGATGATCCGTAGGCGGACGCGTTCTCCTGAATTGAAGATCGCGGTCCAGTTGTCTTCCGTCGAATGGCCGTTGATCAGATAGGTGTAGACCGAGGCCGTGACATCCGAGATGTCGGTCGGCGACATGCGCATGGCGCCCCACGACGCGCGGTCGGCAAGCGTGGCGCCGAGACCGTTTTCACGGGCGTCCTTCAGGAAGTCACCAGCTGTGCGCTGCTGGAAGTTATAAATGGCAGCATCTTTCTTCAGGCGCGCAAACACCTTGTGCGGATGTTCGAAACTCCAGTCTGACAGGACGAGGACGTATTCGCGGTCGGCCTGCACAGGATCGGGCCCTGCAGGATCGATAATCAGCGGACCGTAGTGCCCCATCTGTTCCTGCAGCCCGGAATGGGAGTGATACCAGTAGGTGCCGCTCTGCGGGACCGCGAACTCATAGGTGAATGTCGACTTCGGCTTGATGCCGGGGAAGGAAACTCCGGGCACCCCGTCCATGTGAAACGGCACGAGAAGTCCGTGCCAGTGGATCGATGTGTCCTCGTCGAGTGTATTGGTGACCTTGAGGGTCACCTTTTCGCCTTCGCGGAACCGGATCAGTGGTCCGGGCAGCGTTCCGTTGATCGTGATGGCATGGCCGGAGCGTCCACCGATCTCGACGGCGCTGTGGCCGACGGTGAGGTCAAAGGCATTGCCGGAGACTTCAAAGATTCCTTTGTTGCCGGCAGTAGCGCTCCGCGCCCAGGCCGGGAGCAGGGCGCTGGATGCCGCGAAGAGTCCGCCTGCAGCGGCCGTACGGAGGAGATTGCGTCGTGTGAGCATGGGTTCGAACCTTGTGTGAGGAGCGCCTGCCGCGCGCGCCGGAAGCGCCCTGCGCGGCAGGCGACCGGATCAGTGCTGGCTATGGTCCATCTCAGCAGCGGGCTTTTCGTCTGCCGGCGGAGCATCGGATGATTTCTTCATCATCGCGCACATCTCCTTGCAGTTCATGGCCTCGGCATCGGCTGGTTTCATGTCGCCGTGCTTCATGCCGTCCATGTTGCCATGGTCCATGCCCTTCATGCCGGTGTGGTCCATGCCCGGCATCGCGTCATGATCCATCCCGCCCATGTCGCAGGATTTGCCGCTGGCTGCCGCGAGCGCCATGGCCGTCTCGTGCATCTTGCCCATGCAGGCGTCATGCAGGCCTTTCGGGGCGTCGAGCGAACACATCGCTTCAATCCTGTAAGACTTTGATTTTGTGTCCTCAGTCAGAAGGAAATGGACGCGGTCGCCGGCGGCGAAGGCGGACAGGTCAACGCCCTTGGCGGCCTTGAAGTCCATCGTCATGGCGTCCCAGTTGAGGGCGGCGATGGGCGTGTGATCGATCGTGGCTTTGGATGCCTTCACGTCGAGGGCGGCCACTGTGCCTTCGCCCATCGGAAGGCCGCAATGATCAGAGTGCTGCATCGCGGCAGCGGAGCTGTCGCCTTCAAGCGCAAAGGCGGGTGAGGCTGCAAACACAACGGCAGCGGCGAGAATAGAGTGGGAGAGTTTCATGGGAAGCGTTCCTGTGAATGATCGGTGTGGACAGCGGGCGCGAAAGCGCACGCACGTTCAGATGACGAAGAAGCTGACTGCGCGGCCCGGAGGCGGGCGCAGCGATCATCACAGGATCAATTCTGCAGGCGTATCTTCAGGGTAACGAGCGAAGGACTCGGCCTCGGCGGATCTCGGGCCGGTTCAATCCTCAGCGTCGCGAGTTTGAATACCCCGCGGCTCCCGGTGGCAGGCTGGGCAGGAAGGCCGGCGGCGTCAACCGGAAACGTATTGACCGCCTTGTTCGAGGAATCGGACGGCAGGGCAACCGCTTCGCACCCGCTACAGTCATGGCCCTCGTCTTCGGAGCCCGGGTCACAGTGATCAGTGTCAGGCGCGTCCTGGGAGACTGTGTGAATGTCGTGGCTTGCCAGTGTGGCCACCACTGCCCCTGGTCCGGCCACCGCCTGTGCAACCGAAGCGCACGCACACGCCGCATGCCCGCCGCCCAGCACAAGCAGGGTGAGTGCAATAACCGCGCGGCGAAGCGAATCCATCATGGAGCGTTGACCAGCCAATTCCAGTCGGTTAAATATACCCCCAAGAGGTATAAGTCAAATGCATCACGCGCCGCCTAAATCCGTTGTAACCCGGCTCAGAAGAATTGAAGGCCAGGTACGCGGCGTGTCCGGAATGGTCGAGGAAGGCAGGTACTGCATCGATATCCTGACCCAGGTTCAGGCGATCAAGGCCGCGCTCGGCAAGGTCGAAGATGAACTCCTGAAGAACCACGCCGCTCACTGCGTAGAGGAAGCCATACGTGACGGCGATGCTGAGACCCAGCGGCAGAAGTTTTCCGAGCTCGTCGACCTGTTTGGCAAGTACCGTGGCTGAAGGCTCCCAACGCTTCGACCTCGTCTAGGTTTTCCGGATCGCCGAGCTCTGTCAGATGACGCGTTTGATTTCGCTATAGGCGCCGTTGGTGCGAAGCGTGACCTCGACGCTCACGCCGCTCCGGTTGCGCCAATACCAGCCGTGTGCGCCGTCGAAATCGGCGGTGAGTTCTCCCGCATCGCGGGTTTCAGCCCTGCCTTTCCGGTAGCTGGTAAACAGACCGCCAGCGCCATCGGCATGCAGATCCGAGTTTACGTGTCCCGGTGACGCCGTCCATTCATAGGGAGCGACTTCGCCCTTCTTCATGGTGAGCTTGATTTCGGCGGCTTCATCTGGCGCCAGTGTCAGTGTGACCACATCGCGCCAGGCTTCGGTAGCGGGCTCCGATGAAGTCGCAGCTGGCGCGACGCTCGGCTCTGTGGTCTCGGCGACAAGGGCAGGAGGCTGCGTCGTGTTCGCCTGTGCCTCCGCTTCAGACGCCAGCTGCTGCTTGATTTCTCCCATCTGCGTGAGGCCGAGCATCTTGCCCACACCGGTCGGATCAACCGCGTACTCGGCGGGAAGCACGACGGTGCCGAGCAGGACCGCTGCGGCGGCGATGGCGATTGCGGTCGAGCGCAGGAGTTGCGGCGTGGTCGGAAGTTCGGCGCGATTGGGTATGTCGGTATTGTACATGAGCATGGTCTCCTAGGCGACGAAGTAACCGGTGAGCTGGTAGCCGATCAGCAGGAAGCCGGCGGTCATCATCACCACGTTTGCAGTGTAGGCATGTTTCAGGAATGAGGGCGTGCGCCGCCAGAAGCCCATGACGATCAGGATGGCGCCGAGGGCGAGCAGCTGGCCGATCTCGACACCGACATTGAAGGCCAGGAGGTTAGGCAACAGACCGTCCGGCGAAATCTCGTAGTCTAGGATTTTCGAGGAGAGCCCGAAGCCGTGACAGAAGCCGAAGATGAGGGTGGCCGCCTTGGTGTTAGGCTGGAAGCCGAACCAGCGCTGGTAGGCGCCCATGTTGTCGAGCGCCTTGTAGACAATCGACAGGCCGATGATCGCATCGATGATGTAGCTGTTGATGCCGAAGTTGAAGAAGACGCCGGCCAGCATCGTGGTCGAGTGACCGATGGCAAACAGGCTGACATAGATGCCGATGTCCTTCATCCGGTAGAGGAAGAAGATTACGCCCAGCAGGAAGAGGATGTGGTCGTATCCGGTCACCATGTGCTTGGCGCCGAGATAGAGGAAGGACATCAGGTGGACGCCTGAAATCTCCTGGATGTATCCCTTGTCGCCTTCGGCCACGCCGTGTGCGAAGGCCTCGCCCGGAAGCGCAAAGGCGAGAGCGACCAACAGCGCAGTGAGGATTGGCCGGGCGAGCGCAGTGCGCGCTGGCAGGTTTGGAAGTTCAGTTTGCATCTGCCGGGCCTTCATTTGTGCGCATTGCCTTGAGTGTCTCCTTTCGGCAGGCCGAGTAAATGACCTCGCGCGGCGAACGCGACCCTCTGAGCTTTGATACAGGCCGAGTGCCGCAAGCTCTTTCGATGGCATCAGATTGCTCCGTCACCGGAGGTTTGATCTCATTGGGATGAGTTGTGCAGGCGCTCGGAACTGCGAGCCCTGTCACTACGATCAGCGTTCGCATGATTATTGTCCTTGTCCGAAGGAGATGCCCAGCCGGCCCGCAAGCCAGATCGCTGACACGTAAAGGCCGATCGTGATGGCGCTGGCGACGGCAAGCGACACCCAGAAGTTCACGTCTTTCTCCATCAGTGCTGGCAAGATCAGGAAGAAAGGCAGGCTGGGGACCACATACCAGAGCGTCGCACGGGCATGGTTTGCGACCTGGGCGACATCGCCGCCCGTGTCCCGCCACAGCCAGATGATCGCCATCAGCGAGATCAGCGGCAGGGACGCAATCAGCCCTCCAAAACCCGGAAACCGCCGGGCGACTTCCGAGATGACGGCGATGAGAACACCTGACAGGGCTGCCTTGAGGAAGAGATAGGACATGTTGTTTATTTCTAATGTGAACTAGACCCGGGAATTCCATCGAGAGGTGACCCGTCTTTCGACTATCTTTCGGGCTTCCTATCCGGGTCAAGATGATGCCTTCTCCGTTTTCGATTTAGGCTTCTGCGCTGAACTGCTCTTGAACCGAACGCTTTCATTGCCTGTTTCGAGTATGCGGCGGTGATGGGTGAACCAATGGAGCCGCGCGGTTGTCATTTTCGTA
Organism: Acidobacteriota bacterium; assembly: GCA_016712445.1. Lineage (NCBI taxonomy): Bacteria > Pseudomonadati > Acidobacteriota > Acidobacteriota bacterium. The sequence goes on from JADJRB010000002.1 coordinate 130,406, forward strand.
TCGTCGAACACGTTGGCCCATTCGCCGAAGTTTAGATTGCTCGCGATAACGACGGTGGAGTGTTTGGCAGGCCAGGAGTCTTGCGGCGAGGGCGGGATGGCGCCTGAAATCAGTCTGCGGCACCTGCACTTTTCGCAATCGCTGCCTCAGCTTTCGCCTTGCAGGCCCGGTACAGAACAAGCCGCATCGACCGGAATGATCTAACCCTGCCTGCCGGCTTCATGCCGCAAGCTTCTTTCACGGTTGGGGCCGCAGACAGCTCAGCTTTATTGGCCAGCGTTGCAGAGTTGGCGCACGCGCTCAAAGCAAGGATTGCCGCGAAGAGGGTAATGGCTTTCATGAGGTAGTCCTCGCTTAAGGGTGGTAACGGGTGCCCGAAAAGGCCACAGGCACGTGATGGATATCCGGGCGACGGTGTTTGTTTATGCAGGCGCGGCAATTGCCGAGATCGCTGGCTGTTTTGCATTCTGGGCATGGTTACGCCTCGGCAAGTCGCCGCTCTGGCTGTTGCCTGGCATTGCCTCTCTCGTGGTTTTTGCCTGGCTGCTGACACTGGTTGAGACGGCTGGGGCCGGGCGCACGTACGCAGCTTATGGCGGTGTCTACATCATCAGCTTTCTCGCATGGCTTTGGGCTGTCGAGGGCGTTCGGCCCGACCGCTGGGACGGGATTGGAGCGGTCATCTGCCTTGTTGGCGCCGCAGTCATTCTGCTGGGACCGCGCGCCCCGGGGTGATTGCCTACGCATCGCGGTAAACCAGCAGCCTGAGGGCGTTGCCAACGACAATCAGCGTTGAACCTTCGTGCAGAAGAATGGCAGGGCCGATGCCCAGGCCGAAGAGTGTCGCCGGAACAAGTATGGCCACGACACCAAGGCTGACGAAGAGGTTCTGACGAATGTTCCGGCTCGTCGCGCGGCTCAGGCCGACGGCAAAGGGCAGCGTGTCGAGATTGTCCGCCATCAGGGCTATGTCGGCGGTTTCCAGAGCGACGTCAGAGCCCGCTGCGCCCATTGCAATTCCGACATTCGCGTTCGCCATAGCCGGGGCATCGTTGACGCCGTCGCCAACCATCGCGACGCCGCCTTGCTGTCTCAGCTCCTTGATCTTTGCTACCTTGTCGTCCGGCATCAGGTCTCCGAACGCCTCGTCCAGTCCGAGATCGCGGGCGATGGCGTTGGCGACACGGTGATTGTCGCCGGAGATCATCATCATCCGCGTGATGCCGAGCTTGCGTATCTGCGCGATCACGCGTTTTGCGGCCGGACGCGGCGTGTCCATCAGGCCGATGGCGCCCATGAAGCGGCCGCCCTGCGCGACCACCATCATCGTGCGGCCCGTGTCGAAAAGCGTGTCTACCTCCCGCGCGAGCGTTTCGGGCATGATTGGACCGCTTTCGCCGTCGAACATCGCAGGCTTGCCGATCAGGACGAGTTCGCCTCCGACCATCGCGCTGACGCCCTTGCCGGTGAGGCTTTGGAACTCGGCCGCTTCCGGACCTTTCGGAAGATCCCTCTGGCGTGCCGCCTCCACGATAGCACGCGCGAGGGGATGATCGCTGAAGGCCTCCACAGCGGCGGCGGTCCCCAGCAGCGCGCGCTCGTCGGTCCCTTCGAAGGCGACGATATCCACGACTTTGGGCTCGCCAATGGTCAAGGTGCCGGTTTTGTCGAACGCGATTGCGTTCAACCGGCCAAGCGCCTCCAGCGGCGCACCGCCCTTGATCAGTACACCGCCATTTGCTGCCCGGGCGATACCGCTGAGGATCGCGCTCGGCGTGGCAATGGCCAACGCGCAGGGGCTTGCTGCAACCAGAACGGCCATCGCGCGATAGAAGCTTTCGGAGGGTGCCTCGTCCAGGAAAAGCCATGAAAACCCCGTGAGCACCGCGAGGGCGATGACCAGCGGCACAAAGATCTTCTCGAAGCGCTTGATGAACGTCTGTGTCGGGGACTGTCGTGTTTCGGCTTCAGAAACGAGTTTGACAACGCGGGCAAGCGCAGACTCTGAAGAGAGCCGCGTAACGTAAATGTCGAGACTGCCGCTCCCGTTGATTGATCCGGCGAAGACCTTGTGTTCCGGCCCGGCTGCCTCGATCTCGGGCGCCGATGTACCGGGCAGGGGGCGTTTGTCGACCGGAGCACTTTCACCGGTAATCGGCGCCTGGTTGACGCTGCTTTCGCCGGCGGTAACGACACCGTCGACCGGCAGACGCTCGTTGGACCGCACGACAACGATGTCGCCAAGCTGAATGTTTTCGATGCGTATCTCGACGGTCTCGCCATTGCGTCTGACGAGGGCAGAGTCAGGGGCGAGGTCTGCCAGCGCCTGAATGGCCCGCGTCGCGCGGCCCATCGCATAGTGCTCCAGCGCATGCCCGAGACTGAAGAGGAAGAGCAGGAGCGCACCTTCCGCCCACGCACCAAGGATTGCGGCGCCGGCAGCCGCAACAAGCATCAGGAAGTCAATCTCGAACTTGCCATCTGCTACTTTTTCGGCAGCTTCGCGCAGCGCGAAGAAGCCGCCAAAGCCGTAAGCCGCGATGTAAAATCCTCGGCTTACGCTGTCCGGAAAGGATCCCAGCTGCTGCAGAAGGAAGCCCGAAAGAAGGCATGCCCCACAGAGAAGGGAGAAGGCAAGTTCGTTGCCGCCCAGCCATCCCTTCTTGTGGTCATGCGTATCCTCGGCGCCTTGCCTGGTCACCATGGTTGGACCTCTCGCCTTATGACTACTCTGCCGGCACGGCTGCGCCGCCGGAAACAGGTGTTTGACCCTTGCGAAGCTGGAACCCATGGACCAGCCGGTAAAGCGCAGGCAACACGATCAGTGTAAGGAGGGTAGAGGAGATAATCCCTCCGATCACAACGGTTGCCAGCGGACGCTGGACCTCGCTGCCTGCGCCGACATTGAAGGCCATCGGCACGAAGCCGAGGCTTGCGACCAAAGCCGTCATCAGAACCGGCCGCAGGCGCTGAAGCGCGCCTTCGCGGATGGCGCCAAGAAGGTCTTCTCCCGCTTCGCGCCTTGCCTTGATGAAGCTCAGCATGACGACACCGTTGAGCACGGCGACGCCGGAAAGCGCAATGAACCCGACACCTGCCGAGATCGACAGCGGCATGTCCCTGAGCGCGAGCGCCGCCACGCCGCCGGTGAGGGCCAGCGGCACGCCGGAGAAGACGATCGCTGCGTCCCGGGCGGTTCCGAACAGCATCAGCAGAAGGCCGAAGATCAGGAGAAGGGCGACGGGTACGACAATCGCAAGCCGGTTGCTGGCGGACACGAGCTGTTCATAGGTCCCGCCATACTCGATCCAGTATCCGGCAGGTATCTCGACGCCCTGCGCGATCGTGGTCTGCAGCTCGCTGACAAAAGAGCCGAGATCGCGGCCGCGCACGTTGGCCGAGACGACGATACGGCGCTTGGCATTCTCGCGGCTGATCTGGTTAGGACCCATGACGATCTCCACCGTCGCGAGCTCGCTCAGCGGCAGGAATGTCACCCCATCAATTGTCTGCCGCGATACCGGCAGCGGAATCGGCAGACGTTTGATCGCCGCAACGTCTTCGCGAAGCGCGTCCGGGAACCGGACCACGATATCGAACCGGCGGTCGCCTTCGAAAAGTTGCCCGGCGACGGATCCGCCGAGCGCCGTCGAGACGACCCCCTGAACGTCCTCGATGCTGAGGCCGTACCGCGCAAGCGCGTCCCGGTCGGGGATCACCGAGAGCATCGGCAACCCGGTGACCTGTTCAATCTTCAGGTCTTCAGCGCCGGCCACGCCAGAGGCTGCCGCTTCAACCTGTTCGGCAGTTTCCAGCAGGACATCAAGATCGTCGCCGTAGATCTTGACGGCGACATCGCTGCGGACGCCCGAGATCAGTTCATTGAAGCGCATCTGGATGGGCTGAGTGAACTCGTAATTGTTACCCGGGATCGTTGCCGCGGCGGCTTGCATCTCTTCGACAAGATCGTCTTTCGATTTTTTGGGATCCGGCCATTCCTTGCGGGGTTTGAGCATCACAAACGTGTCCGCCACACTCGGCGGCATCGGGTCGGTCGCGATCTCCGGTGTTCCGATCTTGGCAAAGACCCGCTCGACTTCCGGAAACGCCTTCAGCCGTTTTTCCAGCTGCGACTGCATTTCCACCGACTGGGTAAGGCTGGTGCCAGGAATACGCATGGCATGAAGCGCGACGTCGCCTTCATCCAGGTTCGGGATGAACTCAGATCCAAGACGGGTTGCTCCGAATGCCGCGCCAGCGGCCAGCAGGACGGCAACCACGACCGGAATGACCGGGTAGCGGATCGCCGCGTCGAGGGCTGGGCGGTAGGCGAAGGCTGCGCCGCGCATGACGGTGCTTTCCTTCTCCTCGACCTTTCCGCGGATCAGCAGGGCAACAGCTGCGGGTACGAAGGTAAAGGACAGGATGAGCGCCGCCGTCAAAGCGAGCACCACGGTGAACGCCATCGGGTGGAACATCTTTCCTTCGACGCCTGTGAGGGCAAAGATCGGGAGGTAGACGACTGTGATGATGATGATTCCGAAGATCGAGGGTTTGATGACTTCTGCCGAAGCTTCGGCAGCAAGGTCGAACCGCTCGTCCTGGGTGAGCAATCGGCCGAGCGAATGCTGGGCCATGCCGAACCGCCGGAGGCAGTTTTCCACGATGATGACGGCGCCGTCGACGATGAGACCAAAGTCGAGCGCGCCGAGGCTCATCAGGTTCCCGGAGACCTTGTTCTCCACCATGCCGGTGATCGTCATCAGCATGGACAGCGGGATCACCATTGCGGTGAGAATGGCAGCACGAATGTTCCCGAGCAGAAGGAACAGGATCACGATGACCAGCAAAGCGCCTTCGACGAGGTTCTTCTCGACCGTAGCGATGGTCCGGTCGACCAGAAGGGTCCGGTCATAGACGGTCGTCATCGTTACACCGTCCGGCAGGCTGGACCGAATCCCGTTGATCTTGGCATCCACTGCCTGCGAAACGGTGCGGCTGTTCTCGCCAACCAGCATGAAAGCTGTTCCGAGAACGATTTCCTCGCCGTCCTGAGTTGCTGCGCCCGTGCGAAGCTCCTTGCCGAGTTCAACCGAGGCGATGTCGGAAATGCGGACAGGGACCGAGCCGTCATCCGCAACCACGATGCCGCGCAGGTCTTCCAGGGTGGAGGCCTGACCCGGAATGCGGACAAGGTTCTGTTCGCCGTTGCGCTCAATGTATCCCGCGCCGGCGTTCGAATTGTTACGCTCAAGCGCTGACATAACATCCGCGAGTGTAAGCCCGAAGGCCGCCAGTGCGGACGGATCCGGAACAACGTGAATCTCTTTCTTGAAGCCGCCAATCGTGTTGACTTCCGTCACGCCTTTGACGCCGCGAAGCTGCGGCAGCACCACCCAGTCATTGAGGGTGCGCAGGTCCATTGCAGTCCAGGGCTCGCCTTCCGGTGTCAGAGCGCCGGGCTCAGGCGAAAGAACATACATGTAGATCTCGCCCAGACCGGTCGAGATGGGGCCGAGTTCGGGCGTGACACCCGGTGGCAGGGATTCGCGGGCTGACTGGATGCGCTCGGACACCAGCTGGCGCGCGCGAAAAATATCCGTGCCTTCTTCGAACACGACCGTCACCTGACTGAGGCCGTAACGCGAAATAGAGCGCGTATAATCGAGTCCCGGCAGGCCGGCGATTGCGGTCTCTATGGGAAACGTGATGCGCTGTTCGGATTCAAGCGGCGAATAGCCGGCCGCCTCGGAGTTGATCTGGACCTGGACGTTGGTGATGTCAGGGACAGCATCAATCGGCAGGCGCTGGAAATTGTAAACGCCGAGCGCTGCAAACCCGAAGACACAGGCGAGCACGACCCAGCGCTGGCTGATCGAGAAACGAATGATTTTTTCAAACATGGGTCAGCGTCCTAGTGGTCGTGGCCAGCGCCGGACTTGTCGATGTCCGCTTTGATGAGGAACGAGTTCTCGGTAACGTAAGCCTCGCCGGGGTCGATGCCGCTGAGGACTTCAACGAACTCCCCGTCGCTGCGTCCAAGTTCCAGCATCCGGACTTCGTAGGTGTCGCCGTGCTTTGCAAAGACGGCGGTCGTGTCGCGAAACCGCTGCAAAGCACTCTCGCGCACCGCGAGCGGCACCTGCATCTCAGACGTATCAACTTCAGCCGTGACCCGCATGCCGGCCCTGAAGCCCGCATCCCGTGGCAGGACCACGCGTGCGATCAGGGACTGTGTTCCAGCCTCTGCCAGGGGGAGGAAGCTGTCGATCTCCCCGCGCGCTGTCATGTCGCCGCCCGCCAGCCTGACGGTGACACCCTGACCCGGTTTGATCAGGCCGGCATCCTTTGGAAAAACGTGCAGCTCTGCCTGGGCGGCGCCAAGGTCGCCGATCACGAACAGCGGCTCGCTGGCTGCGACATCCCCCGCGTTCGTGCGCCGTTCGAGCACGGTACCGGAAATAGGCGCGCGGACGGAGTAGGTTTGCAGGCTGCTCGAATTTTCGACCTCGGCGAGAGTGTCGCCCTTGCTCACCCTGTCGCCGACCGTCCGGGTCACCCGGACCACGCGGCCCGGATAGACAGCGCGAACATCAGCGGTGGCAGAGGGTGTAAGCTGGACAGTCCCTGACAACTCGACCCGTTCACGAATGAGCGCTGGTCCGGCCGGTTCGGTCGCCAGGCCTGCATCAGCGGCGATTGCATCGCTGATCGTGGTGCGGCCCTCATAGGACTCGTAGGCCCATTTGTAGGACTTTCCGCCGTAAGACGCGCTCACGGCGACATCGAATGAATGAGGCTCTTCGACGACACCGTCGCTTTTCAGATACTCAGCTTCCGGTTTGAACCTGAAGCTGTCTTTCTTGCCGCCGAGGCGCGCAAGGCCGACCGACAAGTCAACCTTGGACGGATCGACCGGCTTTCCTTCAAAGGTCGGATAGATTCTGTACTCTGGCTCAACGCCCGTTTCGAAGATTGTAACTTCAAGGGCAAATTCGCCGTCTTCCAGCAAGCGGCCTCCGTGTGGGCCTTCTTCGGCCTCGGCCTCCTCATCGCCATGCTCGCCGGCGCCGTGGCCGTCGTCTTCAGCGTGGCCTTCTTCTTCGGCATGGTCATGAGCGTCGGCCTGCGTCTCGGACGACGCGCCGCAAGCAGCGACAATGCCGGCCATCAGCAAGGCTGCGAGACTGAACGTGAGCGGATGAATTGATCGGGTCATTGGGCAGTCTCCTGAAGGGATGGCGGAAGGTTGCGGGCCTGGATTCGGGCAAGCGCAGCTTCGGCAAGATGATAGGTACGAAGAAGTTCGAGACGCTGGTCGCGCAGGCCGAACAGCAGCTTCTGTGCATCGAGGACATCGAGGTAGGAAAAGGCGCCGCGCGCATAGCCGTCATTGGCCAATGAAACCGCACGTTCCGCCTCAGGAAGAGGGCCGGTTTCCAGAAGCCTGATGGCGTCAAGCGCGTTGAGCGCCGTGCGTTCAAGACGCGCGCTCTCGCGGAGCAGGGACTGACGCAGGGCGTCTGCCTCCGCCTCAATCTGGCGCGATTGTGAGGCAGCTTTCTGTTCTGACGGCGCTGCGCGCTTTGGTGAACCGAGCGGCACAGAGACCCCGCCCAGTACCGCGAGGCTTTCGTCGGTGCCGAATTTCCGGACGCCTGCGCTCCACGTGACATCGGGGACCCGGTCAGCTTCGGCAACCCGGATCGCCGCCTGAGCCTGGCGCCGCTCGGCTTCCAGGCGCAACAGTTCGGGAGAGCCTGTCACATCGAGTGGGTGTTCATCATGTCCGTTGCTGCGGGACAGACCGCAGATATCCACGCCAAAATCAGGCGAGCCTGCCCAAAAGTCTGCGAGCGCTGCGCGAAGCCGTTCGGCTTCCTGCGTGAGCCTCTTAAGGTCGCCTTCCGCCACCAGCGCATCAGCCGTTGCGCGGGACCCTGCGAGGAGCGGGTCGCGCGCGGCCTCTACGCGCTTCTCGATCAAAGCCTGTGCCTTGCGCGCGGCGTCGAGCCTTTCAGCGGCAAGTGAGGCACGTTCCTGAGTGAGGGCAAGGTCTACATAGAGAGACTGGATTTCGTAGGCGATTTCCGCCTTACTGATCTCGACCCCCGCTTCGGCGATGTCCACGCTGCGCTCGGCGAGGGACGTGCGCGCCTCGCGCTTGCCGCCCCGCTCCCAGACCCGGTTGAACGTACCGGTGACTTCAAGGTTCTCGATTTCAGAACCGAGGCCTATCCCCGGAAAGTTCTCGAACTCAAGGCTCAGGGAATCGGCAGGCCTCAGCGCGGCGATTGCCCGCTCTGCGCGGGCGGTTGCTACAGCCGCGCGTGCAGCCGCTGGCCTCAGGTCGCTTTCGAGCGCCCTGCGGACGGCTTCGTCAAGCGGGAGGTAAAGCGCGGCGGCTTCGCTATCGCGTGTGCAGGTCTGAGCAGCCGCCGGCAAAAATCCGGACGCCGCAGCGAGCGCGCAGGTCGCGCTCAGGATACTGAATTTCATGGAATGGTCTTCCCAAGCCTGTTGCTGTCATACGGCATGCGCGCGGGACCGCGCGCATTGTCGAGAAGCAATCAGGCGCGGGGGGGGCGTTCCAGGCTAGGAACAAGGGCAGAGCTGGCACTCTGCACGATGAGCGCCGGAACTGCATCAACCGGGACCGCAAGCGCGGAAAACTCAACGGAGTCAGGCTGGGTCATTGGCACATGACAATTGCCATGGGCGTGGACACCATGATCGGTCGACGCGGGATCGTCAGAACCTGCATCATCATGTTGTTGGACTGCCGCGATTTCGGCAGCGCAGCCGTGCTGCTCATGCGGGTCGCACAGAGGCTCTGAACTCGCTGGCAAGGCCAGAAAGGCTAAAGCGGCCAACATGGGCATCAACCGCTGGAGCAGGAGTCGCGCAAACTTCATGTAAGGGGCGTTTAGCCTGATTTTCCTTCGAAGTCATTAAGGACTTCCAGCCACGATGACGCATCTGCTTGATCTTATGTGATATTATCGCGTCTCAACTTGCCGCGACCTGCCAACCGGCCTCGCATCGCAGGATGCTCGGAATGGAGAAACAAACTCAAACAAAAAACACCGGCGCGAAGCCGCCGCCTACTGTCCTGAAGTTGGTTGTCTGACCTCGGTAGAGGCGCGCAGAGGCGAGCAGTACCGCGCTGTCATATGTATAGAGCCGCACGTCTGTCTTCAGGGTCTGCGGGGCGCCATCGAGAAGGATCTGGCGTTCGCCGGGCGCAACAAGATCCTGGGCAATGTAAACTGCCTGCAGAATTTCTTCCCATACCGAGCGCGTAAGCTTGTCCCCTCGGTACACCGCCTTGCCCCCATGCCCGGAGACGGGCTTGAAGAACAACTGCTTGCGCCTTGACCAGAGTTCAGCGGCGTTATCGGGCGAGACCGGGACCGTGCGAGGAATCGAAGACAGGGATTGTACTAAATCGGGAGAAGTGCCCCAACTCTGCAGCAAGTTGGTATCGGAGAGTACGGTCAGATTTCTCTTGTGGGCAAAAAGCGCATGGTTATGGGGATTGGGTGTCACGACGACCGCGTTCTCTAGGTAGGCCTGACGCAAAGCCGCGTGCCGGGGCTCCGACAAACTGAAGTCCACAAGCCGGTTGTACACGAGATCAATTTCGCTGCCGCGTGCGGTAAGCTTACCTCCGGCGCAGTTCAGTTCAGACGGGTCGGCAACTACCGTCTCAATACCGGCGGCTTCAAACAGACGCTTGGCAAGCAGGAATTCAGGATAAAGGTACTGTTCCGCTGGCAAGTCGTCCACTATCGCGATTGTCCTTGGGCGGACGGTGCTGCGCTGGCGCTGCCATTCGGCCTCGAACATCCCGATTACCGTTTGATCAAACGTGCGGGCATCCGGCGCGCTGATGAAGGGCTGTACCGCGTCACAGCAGGCAAGTTGAGCCCGCGCGCCAAACGCGTTCAAGAAGGCGCCGCCGGCATTGGTGTTGATCTCAATGAGGCGGGGAGGACCGCTTCCGAGGTGAAAGTCGTAGCCCATCAGGGCTCCGCGTGGACCAAAGTCGCGCTGCGCTACGTCGGGTGCCCAGGACAGAACCAGATCACGGTAGGTGTCAGTGCGCGCCAACGTTTCTATCGCGCCCACAATTGCCAACATCGACGCACGGTCGGCTTCCGGCAGGAAGACCGGCACGCCGGAGAACAGATGTGGGCGGCTGGCGATATAAAGTTCGTAGAATGAGCTCTCGCCAGCTGCAGACTGCAGCGCCGTTGCCAGCGCCGCCCTGTCAAGCGTGATGCAGAAGCAGCTCTGATTGAACTGGGAGACAAGAGCTTCGGTCGTCGGCAATGTGGCGCTTTCTGCTGCTTCTGGCGCCGATGCTGCAGAAGACGACTGCGAGCCGGATAATTCGCCGCTCATTGTGCTACCCCGAAGTAAACAGCCTGAACCCATCACAAAGCTGGGAGCGGCAATCAGGCGCTCCCGGCCCTCCGGCTTGGCGTCATGATTCCGATCTGTGAGTACAATACGCTTTTTCGCAAAGCGGCAACACACATACCTGTGTGCCCCTTTTGATGTCACGTATCCTTTCGGGGCGGAGCTTCCGGCCCGGCGTCGCCTTTTGGAGCGGTTGTCTCTGTCTTGAATTCAGCCTCGCCTTGGACGCTGTAAATCCTGATTGGCATGAGACAATGCCTGCAATCGGCAGCGCGATCACGGCAACTCCGTAATCGTGGCGCGTCAGAGCTTGAGGCGCTGATTTCATCCACGCGGGACTTTGCACAGTGAGCCCTTTCCCTTTGCGCGCTACATGATCAATTCGCCTTCAGAGGGACCAGCTTATTGAAAGACAAGTCGAGCATTACCGGCGGGCTGTGATCAAGACGGCTCGCATGTAGCTCACAACTTCGTTCTCGACCCAGACACTGCGTCGACCAATATGAACGGGCGCCGGGAATGGCTGGACCGGATCCTTGATCAGCTCATACAGAAGTGACCGGCTGATGGTCAGCCGATCAAGAACATCGCGGAGTGAAAGGAACCGCAATCCGTCCGGGCTTTCGCACGCGTCGCAGCCGGACGCGGCGTTCTGCGGGTCTGCAGCGTCCAGTTCAGCAGCCATGCGGATGAACGCGCGGGGAGGAAACTGGCTCATTTGGGACGGTTCCAGACCATGACGCCGGTGCCTTCTGCTTCGTTCTCAAAGAAGGCCGCGCGCATCGGCTGGGCAAAGCTCGGATCGTCGAGCTTGATGGCGAGGTAGGGCGTCTCGCCGTCTTTCGAATCCTGGCGCCAGGCCGCGCCGAGTTCTGCGCCGCCGGCGTAGAGCCGGAAGTCTGGTGTGTCCTTGCTTTTGCCTTTGTCCTTGTTGGGAACAAGCTGGGCCTTGACGTTAATGGTCATGGTACGGATGGTCCCGGTCCAGGCTCCGTCCTTGAGGGTGAATGCGCCGATCTGTGCCATGGGTCAGTCTCCTTTGCTGGCATTGGTGGGCAGGGCCTTCCGGGCCCGTCTGAACCCGGCGTCTGACGCCAGGAACATGTCGATCATGGCGGCAGCGAGCGTTTCGCTGCGCTCGGCTTCGCCATAAGTCTCTTGGTAGACCGCCGCATAATCCTGCAGCGCGGCTGCGGTGCCCGGATCAAGTGCGAGGGTGAGCCTGACCGGTGTGCGGTCGGCGAGTTTTGCAAGGCGGAGGTTCATGGGGCTGTCTCCTGAAAGGGACGAAGGACAAGGTCCTTGGTCACGATGACACGGACGGGCCAGCCAGGACGGATGGTGATCGAAGGCTGAACGCTGAGGCTTCGATCAACGGCCCGCTGCCCGGCTTCGTTGATCGTGTCGGTTGTCCCGCGGCGGATGGCGCGTTCGATGTCGCCATCCTCGCCGGGCCCGAGTTCGGCGCCGATGCCGAGGAGAGTTGCGAGGCCGGCCGCAGCGAACACCTTATCCCAATGGTGATCGGTCCGGTCTTTGAGGCCGGCATAGCCGGAGGCGTCGCTGCCCGGTTCGGAGATCGTGATCGAGCTGCCATCGGGCATCAGGATCCGGTCCCAGACGACCAGCGCGCGGTCCTGGCCGAACGAGACTTCTGATTGGTAACGGCCGAGCAGGCGGCTTCCCTGAGGGATCAGCAGGTGCTCGCCGCGCACCGTGTCATAGACGTCCTCGGTTACCTGCGCGATGACCGTACCCGGAAGGTCCGAGCTGATGCCGGTGATCAGGCTCGCCGGGATCAGGGAGCCTGCCATCAGCTGGTAAGGCGAAAGCGGGTCCTGCACCCGCTCCGGATTGTAGACGGGGCTGGAGGCCGGTTCACGGACAAACGCTGCTTTGCGGGACTGGAGGTTCGGGTCTGAGTCGGCGCTTGTTGCGGCGTTCGGGGGTTGCCGGTTTAGAGCAAGGAGCTCCGACGCCAGATCGAACCCGGAATCCGGCGTGCGCTGCGCGGAAGTTATTGGCGTCGCCGCGCCGCCAAGACGGAACAGGATCGGGGCGCGGGCTGCTTCTTCGGCCTGAGCGGCGGCTTCAAGCCGCGCCGTGCGGACAGCTTCGTCTTCCGGACGCGTGCGAAAATCCGCCCGATACTCCGTCTGGAACTCTGTCTCGATACCGTAAGCCTGCTCGGCGGCGAGAATGGTCGAGCCGAGATCGCCGGACAGCGGCGCTCCGAGCACGGGCACATCGGTGAGCACCGTATAGTCTGCCGGTAGCGCCGAGAACCCATCCGGCTTGCGCTTGCCGGCCGTAACCAGCTCTTCCTGCTGGACGGGCTCTGCAGGGCGCGGCGGCGCGAGTGCTATTGAGGTTGCCGCGAACAGCCCCAGCGCGCCTAGGCCCGCACCGGCCATCAGGAGTTTGCGGTTGATCCGTGTGGCGGGCTTCGGCGCCGAGCGGATCTGCAGCCGCCGCGCAGCTTCCTTGAACAGGGGAGGTTCGGTCATCAGATCAGCCTCCGAACCAGCGGGACTTGCGGGTTGCACTGGCTTTCGAAATCCGCACGACCGTCTGGGGCTTTGTCCCATGGCGCAGCTCGGCAGCGCCAAACAGCCGGTCGACGATGTAGTAGCTTCCCCTGACGCGGTAATTGACGAGTTCAGCCTCTCCGGCGGACGACAGCACAAAGAGCGGCGGCATCTCGGAGGCGGAGATCGACGCCGGCATCTGGATAAACACCTGGCGCCCGTCATCGAACACGCGGACAGGTTTCCAGTCCGGCGTGTCGCCGGTGAGGCGGTAGTCGAAGTTCAGGGTCTCGAGGCTGACGCCGCGCCCAGCCGTGACAGCGTCCTCTGCGGCGGCGATCGTGTTGCGGGCTGCGAGCCCCGCCAGCTCATCCTGCGGATAGCGCCAGGAAAGCGCGGCCATGTAAGTCGAGGCGGTCGATTCCAGTTCGAGGTGATAAGTCCGCCGGTCGGTCGCGATCATCAGGTTGGTGCGCAGGCCTGCGGCGACGGGTTTGACCAGGATATGCGCCCTTGCTGCGCTGCCGGAACCGGACGCGGTATCCCCGACCACCCAGCGTACCGTGTCTCCCGCCGAAACCGACACCAGCGTTTCTCCCGGCTGAAGCGCGACATCCGTGACCTGGCCAGGGCTGGCATAGAGGCGGTAAAGGGCGCCTTCCGTATAAGGATAGATCTGGACGGCGTTGACGAAGCCGTCCGAGGAAGGCTCGACAACCGCGCCGGCGCGGCCTTCCTTGATTGCTGCTGTGGGCGTTTTCGGACTTTTCTTGCCGGCTGCCGGTTCAACCGGTTTGAGCTGCCCGGGCAGGGGAAGCGCGATGGCCGTTTCGACAATCTCCACGCGTTCGGACTTTGGCTCTTCCAGTGGGATCGCCGCGATAAAGTTGGCGGTATCGATGACCGGCTCTGGTGGCAGCGGCGTGGCGCAGGCCGCGAGCAGGGCGGTCGCCGATGAGGCAAGCAGGAACCGGGTCATTGTCTTTCTCCTGTGACAAGGTCTTCGCTCCAGCTGAGCGAGCGGACATAAAGGCCGAGGGGGTTGGCGCGCAGGGTCTCGGCATCCTTCGGCGGCTGCAGCGTGATCGTGAAAACACCTGTGAACCGCTTTGCGCCGGTGAGCGCGCCGCCTTCATAGGTCTTCTCGATCCAGCGGCCCTGGAAGCTTTCCTCACTGACGCGGACGATGCTGACGACATCCACCGTGCGCGAGCGCCGGCCAATCGCGGCGAATGGATCATTCTCGCGGGCATACTCTGAGAGCGTAGTCGCCGCTTCAGGTCCGGCGAAGGTGTACGCTTTGAGCCAGTTCTCGCGAACGACGACCGGATCGATCGACAGGCTACGGACAAAGGTGATGAACCCGGCGAGATGATGCGCGATCTGGGCGTCGGAGGGCGCGTAGGTCTCCGTCGCCGGGCCGACGGCCTTCGCCGCGCCCGTCTCATCAACTTCGACGATGTAAGGCGTCACTGTCGATTGCAGGCTCCGCCAGATCAGCGCGCCGGACGTCGCGAACGAAAGCGAGAGACACCCCAATGCCATCAGCCGCCAGTTTTTCGCCTGAACCCGGGCCGAGCCGATCCGCTCGTCCCAGACCTGTCCGGCTTTCTGGTAGGGCGTCTCGGGATACGGTGAGGTGCCATAGTGAGCGGTTGGGCGTTTGAAGCGCATGGGTTATTCGTCCTTGTTGGTCAGGGAGGGGGCGGCGCCCGAGGAGCCGCGATCGCCGTCGCGCAGGCTGTGCATGGCCAGCTGGCGGGCCTCGCCGAGGCGCTGCGAGGCGCGCATGCCGCGAGCCCAGCCAGGGCTTTTCTCGGGCGCGGAGGAGGACGGAGTTTCGGAGGGTGACGAACTCGAGCCGCCGGTGGATTCGAACGCGCCGCGGGTGCCGCGCCGGTAGGCATCGCGCACAGCGCTGGCTGGGCCGGAGGCCGCGCGGCGCACGGTGTCTCCGGCGGCTTGCGCAACGCCGCCAAGACCGGCGGCAAAGCCTGCAGCGCCGGACTTGCCCGAAGCTGTTGATCCGAGATCAAACGCCGTGCGCGCGCCGCCTGCCAGCGAGGCGCCCGCCTTGACGGCGCTCGCCGCGCCGCCGGCAGCCGCGCCCAGCGCGGCCTTGGCGCCAAGACCGGCGGCGACGGTTCCGGCCGCGACACCGGCAGCGGCGCCGATGGCAGAGCCTGCGCCGAGCTGGGGTGCACCGGTGATCAGGCCGCTCGCCATGCCGGGGCCGAACACGCCCATCCAGAGGAAGACAATGGCAGCGAGTACCGTGCCCATAATCTGCGCGAGTGTGTGTGAACGCCGGTAATAAAAGGGGCCACATATTGGTGGTCTGACCGGCGGGATTGCCGGATTAAAAAAGGGCCATTCCTTATAGCCCCTTGCTGGACAAGCGAGGGCGGAGGATGAAGCGCGTGGAACTGTATGTGAAGGTACGCCGGGCCGTTCTGGCAGACGGCATGAGCCGGCGAGCGGCGGCACGGTATTTCGGGATCGACCGCAAGACGGTGGACAAGATTCTGGTGTTTCCTGTGCCGCCCGAACATGGCCGGGCTGGCAGGATCTACAGGCGCAAGCTGACAGGGTTCACCGGGATCATTGATGCGATCCTGTCGGCAGACCGGCAGGTGCATTCCAAGCAGCGACACACGGCGCAGCGCATCTTCGAGCGACTGAAGGACGAGCACGGGTTCAGCGGCGGCTCGACGATCGTGCGCAATTACGTGGCCGAGGCGCGGCTGCGGTCAAAGGAAGTGTTTGTACCGCTGAGCCACAAGCCGGGTCACGCGCAGGCTGATTTCGGCGAGGCGGATGCGATCATCGCAGGCAAGCGCGTGCGGTTTCACTATTTCTGCATGGACCTGCCGCAGTCGGATGCGTGCTTCGTGAAGGCGTATCCGGCCGAGGTCGCTGAAGCGTTCTGCGACGGGCATGTCGCGGCGTTCGATTTCTTCGGCGGCGTGCCGTTGTCGATCCTCTATGACAACACAAGGCTCGCCGTGGCGCAGATCCTCGGCGACGGCCGGCGCACACGCAGCAGCATGTTCTCGGGCCTGCAGAGCCATTACCTGTTCGAGGACCGGTTCGGACGTCCGGGCAAGGGGAACGATAAAGGCAAGGTCGAAGGCCTGGTCGGCTACGCGCGGCGCAACTTCATGGTGCCGGTACCGGTCGCTGACAGCTTCGAGACCCTCAATGAGATGCTGGTCGACAAGTGCGCCAAGCGTCAGCAGGCCGTGCTTCGCGGCAAACAGGCGAGCATCGCCGAACGGTTCAGGTCGGATGCGGAGATGCTCATGGCGCGGCCCGCTTATGCCTTCGATCCCTGTCACATGACGGCAGGCCGGGCCTCGTCATTGTCACTCGTGCGCTACAAGACGAATGACTACTCGGTACCGACGGCCTTCGCGCACCGGGAGATGGTGATCAAGGCTTATGTCGACCGGGTCGACATCATCTGCCAGGGCGAGCGGATTGCCCGTCACCCGCGCACCTATGCCCGCGAGGACTTCGTCTATGATCCGCTGCATTACCTTGCGCTGATCGAGCAGAAGGCCGGATCGCTGGACCAGGCCGCACCGCTGGACAAGTGGCTCCTGTCGCCGCCGGTGCATCGCATGCGGCGCCTGATGGAAGCCCGCAGTGGCAAGGATGGCCGGCGCGAGTTCATCCAGGTGCTGCGGCTGTGCGAGACGTTCGATCAGACGCTCGTCGAGGCCAGCGTCGCGCATGCACTCGACATCGGCGCCATAAGCTTCGACGCCGTCAAGATGATCGCGCTGGCGAAGCTGGAACACCGCCCGCCGCGGCTGGATCTCAGCCTCTACCCCTATCTGCCCTGCGCCAACGTGCGCGCCACCAGCACAAGCAGTTATCTGGGTCTCCTGGGTATGGCAGGTGCCGCATGAGCGAGGACTTCATGCCCCTGCCAGCTGTGGAAACGCCGGCGACATCGGTGCCGCCGCAGGTCCTGCTCGCCAATCATCTGAAGGCCCTGAAGCTTCCGGCGTTCGCACGCGACTATGAGAAGGTGGCGATGGAGGCGGCCGGTGACCGGGCCGATTATCCGAAGTACCTTTTGCGCCTGTGCGAACTTGAGCGTATCGACCGCGAGCGGCGCAGCATCGAGCGACGCATCCGCCAGGCCCGGTTCCCGCACACCAAGAGCTTCGACACGTTCGAGTTCGCCGCCCAGCCTTCGCTCAACAAGGCGCTGGTTCTCGAGCTGGCCCGCTGCGACTGGATCGAGAAGCGCCGCAATGTCATTGCGCTCGGGCCGTCCGGAACCGGCAAGACGCACACCGCCCTGTCGCTCGGCCTTGCTGCCTGCCAGCGCGGACACAGCGTCGCGTTCACCACCGCTGCCGCGCTCGTCCATGAGCTGATGGAAGCGCGCGACGAGCGCCGTCTCCGGCGCGCGCAGAAGCATCTCGCCAGCGTCAAACTCCTGATCATCGACGAACTTGGCTATGTGCCGTTCACCGCGGTCGGCGCCGAACTCCTGTTCGAGGTCCTGAGCCAGCGCTACGAACGCGGCAGCACCCTGATCACCAGCAACCTGCCGTTCGACGAATGGACCAGCGTGTTCGGATCCGAACGCCTCACCGGCGCACTCCTCGACCGGCTGACGCACCATGTCCACATCCTCGAACTGAACGGCGACAGCTTCCGGCTCGCCACGAGCCGCAAGCGCCAGAAGCGATCCACCCCGGAAAACGGAGGCACCGCATGAAATAGGATCAGAAAACCGTCAGCGCCTCACCGTGTGTCTGGCCTCCGCTTCGCTCCGGCCAGACACCCGGCGAGGCGCAAGAAACCAGCCTCGCCTGCGGGGCTTTTTATCGAACCTGACTGGCCCCTTTTTAAACCGGCAAATGGCCCCTTTTTATCCCGGCGTTGACACCGATTTTCTCACGGCGCGCGCTACCGTGGCCGCCTGCATCAAAAATGACGGCGTTGAACCCTTTCGCGGCAATCGCCCTTGCGAGCACCGCCATCTGCACACCGCGGCCAGAGTAGCCATGGACCAGAAGGACAATAGGACCTTCCCCGAAAGACCAACCTGGACGGCTCGCCTGAGGCCCAAACCAGAACGGTGATGCGCCGGCAAGAAGGGCGGCGTCCTGTTCTCGAAGCGCCATCGGGGCCGACGTGCTAAGCCTTTGTGCCAGTATCCCGGTCTGCTCAAGCGCGTCGTCGGAAGCTGCATGGTCTTCGAAAATATTCACAGATAGTTTCGCTTTTTGCTTTTTAGAATGGCGTCTGCAATTGTCGCCCGAATGAAGGTAGATCCGCGTAAAGGACCCTTGGTGAAGCGGCGCTGCCTCTGGCTCTGGAGACAAGGGCTCAATTCCAATTTCGCCCAGACAGATCGAGACCAATGCAGGCAGAGAATCTGATTCAGCTGAACTCCGAGCCCTTTGCGCCATAGTTGTCCTGGGGACCTTCATGCCGCTGCTTCGGTCTGACCTATCTCAACTGCGATCGCTTTCCGGATGGCCGCAGCAACGGGACCACGTAATTTTTGCTTTGCTATGCGGTGTGCGGCCGCATCGATAGCCCGAACAGACTGCAGCGCTGTTGCAAGCGTTGCGTCTAGAGCGTCGCGCGGTCACGCAGAATCAAAGATTCCCAGTTTGAGCGGGTTGTGATTCACTTCTTTCAGGAGGTGGCTCATGGCTGAGGCATATTCGAAGGATCTTCGTCGCCGAGTGGTGGCGTTTGTTGAGCGGGGCAACTCACGGCAGGCCGCGGCACGTCAGTTTGGGGTAAGCCCCAGCTTTGCGGTGAAGCTGCTGAAGTTGTGGCAGGAGACGGGGAGCGTCACGCCTCGCCCTGTGGGTGGCCGGCGGCACGCCAAGCTGGCGCCATATCTGGATTTCTTGATTGGCGAGGTTGAGGCGCAGCCGGACGTGACGATGCCGGAATTGGCGCGCCGGCTGGCGTCGGAGCACGGGGTGACGGCGGCACCGGCATCGCTCTCCCGGGTGCTCTGCCAGGCCGGGTTCACAGATAAAAAAGCGCTTCTGGCAGCGGAGCAAGAACGCGCTGATGTGAAAGCCGCCCGGGCGGACTGGAAGCACTACCGTCAGCCCGCGATGCAGGCCGAACCCGGTCGTCTGGTCTTCATCGACGAAACATCCGTGAAGACTAACATGTGCCGTCTTCGCGGACGGTCTCTGTGCGGGAAGCGTCTGAAAGCAACGGCGCCATTCGGGAAATGGGGTACACAGACGTTCATTGCAGGCCTGCGCTGTGGTGAACTCACGGCGCCCTGGGTCGTCGAAGGCGCCATGAACCGGTCTGCGTTCGAAGTTTACATCGAGACCCAGCTCGCCCCGACACTCTCACCCGGCGATGTCGTCATCCTCGACAATCTCAGCGTCCACTACAGCCAGCGCGCCGAAGACGCCCTCGCTGAACGTGGCGCGTGGTTCCTCTACCTGCCGAAATACTCTCCCGACCTCAACCCGATCGAGATGGCTTTCTCAAAGCTGAAAGCCCATCTCCGCGCCGCCGCCGCCCGAACCTTTGAGGACCTCAATGACGCCATCGGTGATATCTGCAAGCTCTTCACACCAGCCGAATGCTGGAACTTCTTCAAAGCCGCGGGCTATGCGTCCAAATGAAAGCGCGATGCTCTAGGTCTTCAGGGCTGACCACGATGTCTACGAAACCTGCCCGGCAAGCGTCATTCGGTCCGAACATTTCGCCAAGGACGACTGTCCGATTGAGCCAGGCAGGGTGAAGGCGGCTTCGTGCAAGCTCGATCGCAAAGGCGGGCGGGACGATTCCGATGGCGACTTCGTTGAGCCCGATCCGGAGGGGACTTCTCGCTGCGATCCGGAGATCGCTAGCCAGCAATAAAAACGCTCCCATTGGGTAAGCATGGCCTTCAAGCAGCCCAATAACCGGATAGGGAAATTCAAGCAGACGTGCGGCGAGTTCGGCGCCCTGTCTCACCATGTCCTGTAATGCCGCGCGGTCTCCCGACTTAAAAACCGACAGGTCAAAGCCGGCCGAAAAAACACCTGGGACGGCCGACCGCAGGACCACAGGTCCGCCATTGCGCTCGGCGACGTCTAACGCGTCAGAGAGCCTGTCCAGCATCGCCGGCGACATGATGTTTGCCTTGCCATCATTCAGCGCAATCACGCTGATGCCAGCGTTCCATGTATAGCTTACCCGCTCTGGCATTGTGGCAACTCCTTGATCTGAGGCCAAGGCTTGCGAATTTGATTTAGACCAGTCAATATAATCCGAGATTCTTCAGGAGGCAGTGTCATGGCGCCAAGGCAACGCCACCGCGTGCCCGTCATTGACGCAGCGGTGAAACTTTTCCGCCAGCAGGGTTATGCTGCGACAGGTCTCAATGATCTTGTCGATTCCTCCGGCGCACCCAAGGGGTCGCTCTACCACTATTTCCCGGAGGGCAAGCCTTCGATCGCCGCAGCGGCAGTTGAGGAGGCTGGCCAGCGCGTCGTCCGTACCGTCGAGACGCTGGTGCGCAAGACCGGGTCGACCTCAGAGCTCCTTCGGGAGCACGCGCGGCTTCTTGCTGGCTGGATGGAAAAGTCTGGCTACCGGGATGGTTGCCCGATCACCACGGTCATCCTGGAGCTTGCCCCAAGGGACCGGCGGGTCACCGAAGCCGCGCGAAAGGCTTACAGTGCAAGGCAGGCCCTGATTGAAGGAAAGCTCGCTGAAGATGGATTTTCCCGCACTGAAGCCGGCCGTCTTGCGGTGCTGTGTATCTCTGCTTTGCAGGGGAGCCTCATTCAGGCCCGCGTGGATCGGAGCCGCAAACCAATTGAGGCGACCGCTGGAGAACTTGGCCAGCTTATCGAATTGGCGCGGCTCTCTCGCCGGACCTGAACATCAGCCGGCCTGTTCCTCTAACCGGAATAGAGTCAGACCGGTCCTGTGGAGCCTTGTCCGGGAACGGACCGTTCGCCCGCTATCCACCGATAGGCATCAACCAGGTCGAATCCGATGGAGAGGATATTGGTGGTGAGCACTACAACGCCGTAGATGTACTCGGTGCGCCCGATTGATCCTGCATCAGGCCCCGCCAGCCGTGCTGCGATCGCAAAACAAAGTGGGATCCAAACAACAAGATGAGGGAAGGCCAGGGCGCGCGAGAGCCCTCCGAGACGGAGTGCCAGCCACGTGTTACTGACGCCGACCAGGCCGGCGCTGATGGCTGTCCACAGGCCAACTGGCGTGCCAAGTAAGAAAATCGAAGCTGCGTTGACCGGTACGAGCCAGCCCGCAATCCAGAACCTGACCCAAAGGGGAAGGCTGTTGAACGAGCGCGAAATCGACTGAACGACTGACCGGCCAGAAATCATTGCAGCCTCAGGCTTCGGTCGGGGCAGGCCTGGGGCGCGCCAGGTAGGTTACCAGCCCGGACAGGGCGAGCGCGCCGAGGGCCATCAAGAAGAGTACAGGGCTTTCAGCGGCGCCGGGCGAGCTGGATGCAGGGGTGGATATGCCAAGGAAAGTGAGGTGGGCTGCCACAGCGCCGGCAGAAACGAGAGTGGCGAGAAGGCCGCCCCAGAAGCGCCTTGCCACAAGCAGGATGGCGGCGAGGAACTCGAGCGCTCCGGTCAAGTATCGTCCGAAAGGCTCGATGAATGCGAGCGTGAGGCCTGTCTGGTCGCTGACATTGGCTTCGATGATGGAGAAGATCGGTACGTCGCCAGTGAACTTCTGAATCCCCATGAAGACAAGGAACGCGGCAAGAATGAGGGGCGGCGCTGTGACAAGGATCGGGCGCATGAGAGGAATAATCCATTTGTTGACTGGTGAGTCCGGAATATCCGCTCGCCAGACCGTTACGCAAGCGATATCACGAAAATGTCAGTCCCGCAGAGCGAGGGGACAGGTTAAGCAACGGGCAGATTCTGCCGACCCCAGAAGGAGACGAGATCATGAAAACCCTGTTTTCCGCCGCAGCTGTAATGTTGGCCGCGATTGCCCCGCTGGCCGCTTGTGCGGAAACAAAACGGCCAGCCGGAGAAGCGAGCCGTCCGGTTGAGTCGTCCGAGATCGCTGCCGTTCGCGTCTATGCCGACTGGTGCCCCAACTGCCGGGCGCTCGATCCAAAGCTGGACGCCGTTGCCGCGTCCGGAGAATGGGACGGTGTCAGCTTTGTGCGCATCGACTATACCAAGCGCGACAAGGAGGCCGTATTCGCTGAAGCAGACCGTCTTGGTGTTGGCCCGGCGATCCGGACCCATTTTGCAGGCGGTATCAAGACGGGCCAACTCCTGTTGGTCGATGTCCAGAGCCAGGCCGTGATTGATCTCGTGACGCACAAGGAAACAGAGGCCGGAATCTCCGATCGCATTCGGGCGGCACAGACCGGTAGCTGACTTTAGCCCCGCGGCGGCGCCTTGGCCGCAAGCGCACTGAACAGGGAAACGCAGAAGGGCACGACATAGCTCAGGCCCATCTTCCAGAGGTTTGGAAGTTCAAGCGCAGCAACGCGTTCGAACTGGTTGATCAGAGTCAGCAGCGAGCCCACAATCAGGGCGACGATGACTGCTCGGATCAGGATTGGGCGCATTTTTCAAGGGTCCTTCGGCTCGGAGGGCAGCATCGGCACATACTGCTGGTCGATGCTCCAGAAGTTCAACTCACCTTTTTCAAGGGGACGCTCGGGATCGCCCGGATGTGCGCCGGTCCGAATGGTAGCGGCAATATCCGCCAGGACGCCGGGATGGCGGCGGAAATAGTTGTGCGGATCGAACCGGTCGGCGTCTGTGACTGAAATGAAGGAGACGGACCGGACGCCCCGGAATACAGCCTTGGATTCTTCCGACATGGATTCGGCCGTCAGGGCGCCGAAGCGAGGCGCGCCGAAGACCCAGCCGGACAGGCCAAGTGCGTTGTCTCCTGGATTTACGTAGACGTTGATCTGGCCGAACCCCATGCCAAAAGCTTCGGCGACCAGCCGCTGCTCCATCACGCCAAGGTCCATGTCCGGCGCCGCAAGGATCAGGTTTTCGACCCGGTAAGTGTCGCGCATCGACAGGCCTGACCCGCGCGCTTCAATCATCAGCTCCCGGAGTGCGTCTGTTACCAGCGATACGCCCCGGCTGTGCGCGAGGATCGTGACAGAATCGACTTCCGGCGCCGCGCTGATCAGGCGGATCACTTCTTTCAGGTGGAAGATCGCAAAATCCCCATCCTGGGTGTCGCCAAGATAGCCCCATACCGATCGTCCGCCCGTTGGCCAGCTGAACAAGACCGGCACTGAGGCGCGCCCGGAAGCATTCCAGACTTCGAAGAGATTGAAAGCGCCATGGTCGAATGTGTTGTTGAAGCCATGCACGTAGAGCAGCACGTTTCCGGTATCCTGGCTGGCGACCGCCTCAGAAAGCATTCCCTGAAATGCCTTGCCGGCTTCCTGGTACCGCGCAAGGGACGGGCGCTCACGTGTAAGCACGCCGTTCTCGATCGAAAAAGCGAGCGGCGTGCCGGGGAAACGGACGATTTCACTGATCGAGTTAGCTGAGTAAGCGGGACGCTGGTCGCTCTCGCCGGACATAAAGGCGCCATAGGCCGGCGCGTCCATCCCTGTCACCTCGATGCGGGCTTTGCCAGCCGCCATGGAAGTCGATCGCTCAACGCCATATCCGCCGCCGCGAGGTGCCCGGTCCGTGATATACAAGATTTCGCCGGTCATCATGTCTGCAGTGTCTGCGGGCATCTGGCTATACCGGGCCCACCCGGATGGCGCGCTGCCTGCCGGATAGCTGCTGGCGCAGCCACCCATCAAAAGCGTTGCGGCGGCGGCAACGGCGTACTTCATCGGCGGCTCCAGACAGGTTGGCACAGATAAGGTCTGACCCAGATCAACCCCAGCATCCCGGCGGTGATCGTGGACAACAGGCCGGCGAGGAGCAGGGCGATTGCCGGCGTTCCCCCAAGCGCGCCGGCCAACGCGCCCGACACCGAAAGGCTGAGCGTTATGATCCAGCCGGACAGAAACACAGCGGATGCACGCCAGCCCGTAAGCAGCGTCGAGGAAAACATCGCCGCATATCCCCCGAGCGCGAATGCACATGCGGGGACTGAGCCGAGGAGCGGGCAGTCCCCCGCCTCGCCGAGCGGGGCAACAGCCCATGAAAGCGTGGCCAGAAATCCTGCTATAGTCAGTGCGCCAATCAACAAGAGCCGGTTCATCGGCGAGCCCCGAAGCGAAGTGAATAAAGAGATGCGGAGAAGACAAGAACGTGCGCCGTATTCAGCGCTGTCGGTACGATAAATGATGCCGGCTCCGGCCACAGACTGTATGCCGCAAAGATCGCGGCAATGAGGACCGCCGGGCTCAGCAAGGCCATCCAGCGGGGATATCGAGTCCTGCCCGATGAAATCCTCAGTATCCAGATCACCGAGAAGGCAAGGAGCACAAGCCGGAGGACATTGACGAGCGGCTCGTTCAGCACAGAAAAACCGGCGAGCAGGATTGCGTCGGCGCGCCCCGCATTGATGGCCTGTACAGCCATTCCCAGGAAGGCTCGCTGCCCGATCCAGACCGTTCCAATGATGAACGCATAGGCGCACGCTGCAAAGACGATGAGACGGGCGCGGCGATGGCCCGCCAGCAGGTTGGCCGTCAGATGCCAGTATCCGGCAATGTACAGAGGCGCACTCGCTATACTGATGAAATGTCCGAGAAACAGGCGCGCTTCCGGGACGTGCCCAAAGTAGGTGTAATGAGGATCGGCATAGTTGCTGCCCGGTGTGAGCTGGAGCAGGCCTTCTCCGAGGCCTGTCAACAAAGCGCCGGCGAGCCCGGCAAAGGCGTAACCGTAGAGTGGGTCCGGGGGTTGCTGCGCCGGGGTCACGGGCGGGTATCCCTGCGAAGGTCGAGAACCTGTCCGGCAGTCACCGTGTCGAATGACAGCACACGCCCGTCGGAAAAGGTGACACGCAGGCCGTCGATCTGAGGCGCCTCACCCAGACCGATGATCAGGTTTGCGGAACTGTCCGACGCAAGCCCTTGTCCGGGAACAACCTGGCGAACGATCTGACGACCCAAAATACCGGCTTCGATCACCGCGCCATAGGCGGAGGGGGAATCGTCAAAGCGCAAGATTACGCTTCTGGCGTCCGGCAACCGGTTCAGGAAAACGCGCGCAGGACCGTTCAGGTTTACCCAGACAAGATCGGGCCGGCCATCCGCGTCCAGATCGGCCGCAAGCGGCGTGATCGCGAATAGCCGATTGGCGACTCCGGTTCGCTTCTCGACCGGCACAAAGTGATGGCCCCCGATATTGAGAAGCACCTTGCCGGCATAGCGATGAATGACGGCGGGCTGACCGAACTTTGCATAGTTCTGGGCGATGGCAATGTCTTCCATCCCATCCAGGTTGAAGTCTGCGGTAACGGCGCCCCAACCGAAGCCGAGCCGGGCTGCCTGCATGCTCGCGGCGACATCCTCAAACCCGCCTTCACCATCTCCGGCAAACAGCATGTAATCGGGATTGAACCCGGCCGATCCAGGCAGGTCACCTCTCACCAGCACTTCCGGCAGGGTGTGGCCGACATTCGAAAAATAAAAGTCGAGATGGCCGTCATCGTTGTAGTCCCCGGCCGCGATGCCCATCGGATAGGAATACACGGATGGATTTGGGATAGATTCAAGAGGCGGGGCGCCTGGGTTGCGCCAGGTTTCCACGACGCCCGTATCCTGCGCAGCGACGAGGTCGGCGAGGCCGTCTCGGTCAATATCCGCAAACACGGCCGTAAATGTGTTGTGTTGGCGGCGCAGGCCCCATTCCGAAGTCGCATCCGTGAAGGCGCCCTTGCCGTCACCGATCAGGAGATAGGCATATCCTCCGTACGCGCGCGTAAAGATGGTCTCGCCTTCGACGTCACCATTCCGGATATACCCCGACAGATAGAGGTCCGCGTGTCCGTCACCGTTGATGTCTCCAGGGCTTATTGAAATGATGGTCGTACGGTCGCTGTCCGGCGGAACAAATACACGCTCTCCCCGGGAAAATGAGCCCCCGGAATTGCGGAACAACCAGACGCCGCTTTCGCGCGCGAGCAACAGGTCCGGCAATCCATCGGAATCAATGTCTGTCGAGGTGCCCCCCATTGTTGCATCATGCGCGTCCTTGTCGAGCGCATGGCTCGCGGGCAGGTCTGTCATTGACTTGAAGTCGGGAGCCAGCGCGAAGACGCCGTCAGCCTGGCCGCGTCCGCCGCCCAGCACGATCTCGTCCCGGCCGTCCGCATCCAGATCAATGACGATGCCTGCCATGAAGGGCAGGGATCCGGTTTTTTCGGTCAGGTCGGTGCGGTTCTGGAAGTCAAGCGCAACCGGCACGAACGTGAGTTCCGTCTCGCCCTGAGGCGCCCATTCAAGCTGGAAGAGGCGCAGTCCCAGCCAGCCGGAGCTCAGCACAAGAGCGAGAACCGCACCGATGCCCAGCGCCCCGCACCCGTACCAGAAGTGTCTGAAGCTGATCCTGAATGGCCCCCCTGGCATGGATCAGGCCTTCCGGGCGCCGTCTAGACCGAGCAGTCGGTCAAGCGACCAGGTGCCGGGGCCGCGGGCCACGAGAACAAACAGGATGGCCGCCCACCACACATGGCTGCCCCACCAGCTGTCAGCGTCCGGAAATACCAGACGCTCGATGACCAACGTCATGGCCAGAAGGCCGGCTGCAGCAAGGCGCGATGTGAGCCCGAATACCAGCAGGATAGGTAAAAGGATCTCCATGATCCCCGCCATGTTTGCAAAGCGCTCGACGATCCACTGGGTCGTCGGTGCATATGTGCCTTCCGCCTGGTCGCTGCAAAGGACGAGGGCGCCGGGCCTTGTCTCTTCGGGGCAGAAGAATTCGTAGAGGAACAGATCATATTTGTCCGGGTTGAACGACAGGAACCCGTTCCACTTTGTCAGGCCGGACATGAAGAAAACCCGCGCGACTGCAAGACGCGCCAGGAAAAGGGCTGCCGGTTCAGCGAGGTCAGCCTTCGTAGCAAGCCATGAATACAAGGTGCGAGCGCGATCAAGAAGTGTCACTGGGAGTCCCCCGTTGCCGTGTTGATGTCAGTTATGAAGCCGGCCGCCAGAACCCCGGCAATCAGGCCGGGAAGATTCTCGCCAGGTGCAAGAGCAAGTACGCGCGCGCACGCCGTTCCAAGCGCGTCGCCGTTTCGCAGCGATTCAATAAACGCTGCGTAGGACGCAGGGAGTTGCCGTGCGCTGACCTCGTGTCCAGGCCTCCAGAAAAGGACAGCGTCATCTTGCTGGAGCAGTGTTCTTGCCGCCTCGCTGAAGCCTTCCTCGCCGGCCTCTTGCCAAAGCTCCCAAAGGCGCCACCGGGTTTTCACCAGCGTAGCGCTCGGATGGAAACTGATCCGTGCGGAGATCAGTGCCTCGTCACCGAGACTTTCCAGCGCGGTCGGAGCGAGCAATGCACGGTCAGCTGCGAGGTGCGCCCCCAGCCATCCTCTGTCCAGTCGGGCAAAGTCGCCCAACCAGGCAAGCCCGTGCTTGTTGGCGGCATCATCGATGAAGTCTGGTAGCGCGTGTCCGTAACCAACCAGGCTGTGCTGAACGGGCGGGTGCTGGTCGATATACGCATGTGCCAGGCCGCGAAAGAACGTATCGCCCACGACCTTCGCGAGCCGCTGGTAGTTTGACCTCAGCGCATCGGTGCAGGCGGCTATACCGGAATTGCGATAGACAAGCGCGCGCTGGCCAGGCTCCCTTCGACCGACCATCAGCCAGGCCAGATCGGCCGGCTGCGCGCCGCGGCTCGCCAGTCCCGAAAGGAGGAAGATATGCTGCTCAAGCGGCGTCATGCGCCATTTGTTTCTGCCGGACGATCAGGGTCTCGGCGCGGCTTCTTTCACTCATCAGGTCTTCGAACGGCGGAATATGAGCGTCCCGTTCTATGAGAACGGGTTTCGGACCCCAGTGCTCGAGGGCGAACTTTAGAAGGTGCCAGACGCCGCCGCTCACCGGTTCGTCGTGGCTGTCGATCAGGAACTTGCCGCCAAGGACAGGATCGGGAGAATGGCCGGCGACGTGGATTTCTCCGACCAGTTCGCCCGGTATGGCGCGAACATAGGCATAAGGATCCACGCCGACGTTCGCCGCGCTGATCCAGATATTGTTTAGATCCATCAACAGTCCGCAGCCCGACGTCCGGGAGATCGCGACTAGAAAGTCCGGCTCATCAAGTTCGCTGGCGAAGGGGAGATAGTTCGTGGGATTCTCGATCAGGATTCTCCGGCGGAGGGATGACTGGAACATGTCAATCCGGTCAGAGAGGTGGCTCAGCGCTTCCTGCGTTCGCGGGAGTGGCAGCAGGTCGGCATGATACCTGCCTTCATGCGCGGAGAAAGTTGCGTGTTCGGACACTTGTTCCGGTTCATAGCGGCTGATGAGCTGCTTCAGCCGGGAGAGGTGATCCGGGTTGAACGGGTCCAGGCCGCCAAGCGAGGCGCCGACACCATGAAAGCTGAGAGCGCGGTTGGCGCGCAGGGCTTCCAGCCAGGCAAGCCGCGGGCCGCCATCTACCATGTAGTTTTCAGGATGTACCTCGAACCACAGCCCGTCGCATCCGGTCTCAAGCGCTGCCCGGTAGTGATCGGGTTTCAGGCCAAGACCTGCGTGGAGGGGAAGGGACGGTGAGGGGGACATTGCTGTGGTCCGAGGATCCTGTACTCGATCAGGCCGGGTTTGCGCGATCAAGTTCGCCAAGCGAAGCCGGGCCGGCAGGCGTCTGAATGAACTCGCAGGCGCCCTTCGGGGCGTAAGTCCAGGAATTGCCCTGGAAGTCTACCGTCGATGTGCCTTCGCAGCTCGTGCCCTTGCCAGCCTTGCAGTCGTTTTCGCCGGCCAGCGCAATGCCGTAACACTTGTCCTTGCGGCCCGAGAGGCGCTCGCCGCCTTGCCAGGAAGCGAAGTCGGCCTGGATTTCCGCAGGTGCATTCGGCGCGAGCGTCAGCTGCGTGTTCGGTTTGGCATAGGCTGCGCCGCTCGCGGCAGCTGCAAGCGTGAGGCTGGCCAGGATCGATTTGGCGATAAAGGAGTTCTGGGACATGAGGGTTTCCTCTGGGAGTTGCTCTTTGGGTCCCGCGCGGTTTGCTGCGGAACGCCTTCTGCCTAGCCTTCGCGCTGCATTTTCCAAACTCACGAACCCGTGCTCGGCGTTCACGAACCCGCGATTAGTGACTGTGCAGTCAATAATAGTCTGATACCGACCCTTGAACGATCGGTCGACGGCGTGAAAGAATGTCAGTTGCAGCGGCGTCAATTCGTCAAATGCGGGCCCGGATCGGAGATATTTCATGCCAAACTTCCCCTCTCTCAGTGAAGGCGCCCACCTCAAGGATGTTTTTCTGCGCTTTCCGAGAGGGGTTACGCCCCTTCTACACTTGCATGACGATGTGCTCCGGCGGGACAGCGAGCTGTCCGTCGCCGACCGGGAATTGATTGCGGCCTGGGTATCCGGGCTCAATCAATGTCGCTTCTGCTTCGGCGCCCACCGGGTCATGGCAGAGGCTTTCGGTGTCAGCATGGACCTGATCGACGCTTTGTTTGCAGATCTGGACACTGCGCCAGTTCGCCCGGAACTGGCAGAGTTGCTTCGATTTTCCCGGAAATTGACACTTGCGCCGGAACGCGTCGTGCGAAGCGATACACAGGCGCTGTTTGCTTCAGGATGGAGCGAAGCGGCTGTCTATGACGCCGTTATGGTGGTCTCACTTTACGCGTTCATGAACCGGCTTGTTCAGGCCGCGGGAATCGTTCCGGGTGCTGAGTATGAAAAGCCGGATGCGGCAGCTCTCGAGCAGCGCCGGAACGGCGGGTACGCCGACTGGGGTAGGCGCGAGGGGTTGATGGCGGACAAGCAAGAATCTTCCAGGCCAATTATTGACTAGTCAGTAAACAATACCCACTTCGCCCTCTCCATATCAGGAGAAAGCCATGTCCAGTTTTAAAATCCACGATATCGATACCGCGCCGGAGGCTTCCAGGCCACTGCTTGAAAATTCTGCGAAGGCGTTCGGCCGAATTCCGAACCTTCATGCCGTTATGGCAGAAAGTCCGGAGCATCTGGAGGCATACAAGATGCTGCATGCTCTCTTTGAGCGCTCCAGCCTCAGCAAGGTTGAACGCAATGTTGTCTGGATGACCATCAATGTCGAGAATGCCTGCCATTATTGCGTGCCAGCCCATACCGCCATCGCCCTGATGCAAGGCGTCGATGCCGATATCGTCGACGCGCTCCGGTCCGGAACTGCCCTGAAGGATGCTCGTCTGGAAGCCTTGCGGCAATTCACGCTCGCGCTCGTTCGTCAGCGTGGCCGGCTCGAAGATGCCCAGGTCGCGCAGTTCCTTGGCGCAGGTTTCACACAGCGGCATATCCTCGATGTTCTCCTCGGGCTGGCGCAGAAGACCATGTCCAACTACGCTAACCATCTTGCAAATACGCCCGTGGACGAGGCGTTTGCGAAGTTCGAGTGGACGGTTCCAGCTTGAGGTCAGGGCTTTGTGAAGCGAATGAGGAAGCGCGGCCTGTCGCCCGACGCGAGTAGGCACTTGCCTTACTGCCATACGGGACACATTTAGCCTGTATGGCAGGCAGACCGCGCAACTTCGACCGAGACATCGCACTGGACGCATTTGTTGATGTGTTCTGGACCCATGGGTATGCGGGCGCAGACGTGGACAAGCTGCAGGAGTCTGCTGGGATCTTGCGCGGTAGCTTCTACCGGGCTTTCCACGACAAACCGCGGGCTTTCAGCGAAGCATTTGGCAGATATCTCGAACAGATCTTGATGCCCCGCCTTACAATGCTTGAGCGTACGGATTCAGGCGCGCTTCCTGATTTCATCCAGGCGGTTGGCGCTTTTGTCGCAACGCAGGGGAACCGAGGCTGCTTCTTCTCGGAAACCTTGCTGAACGTGTCCGAACTGGACGGGGACGTAAAGAAAACTGTCCTCCAGGCTCGCTCTCAGTTGTTGCGAAAGCTCAAGAAGCTTGCTCGCGGCGACGCCGGTCTGACAAACTTTGTTTTTGCTTCGGCGCTTGGTCTGCATGGTCTTGCGCGGAGCGGAGCGACAAGAACCGAGATTCGCCGGGCATCGCGCGAAGCTGCAGACGCGATCGCGATTCGGCTCAGCTGAATAGCGACCCCTCATCTGGTCCCCGCGAGTTGTGTCTGGGCGCTTTGAGGGACCGTGCAATTGCATGTCTGGCCTCCTCTCTCCGTTTGGCCTGACCCCATAGACTATCGGCGCCCGCTGCTTCATAGAAAAGCCTGTCGCTGCGACCGGCAAAATGGGTCTTAATCTGCTAGTCGCCGAAGCAGAGTTGAGCGGAGTTACGCCCTCGATCAGAAGCTGTGTGCGGCGAACGCGTTGATTATGCCAAGTCCCGGCACGAGACCTTTCGGACCTCGTGCCGGGCAGGGGATTACATCGTCCAGCCGAGTTCTACGCCATAAATGCGCGGCTGGTTGAAGATGCCGGAGAGGTTGTTGAAGTCGATGGCGGACACCGTGCCGACTTCATCCGTCAGGTTACGGACGAAAGCCTTCGCCGACCAGGGGCCCTGGCGATAACCGAGGCTGGCGCCGCCTTCCCAGCGGCCTTCGGCCGTGAACTCGATGGACTCGTAGAGGAAGATGTTCGAGTCCGACCGATAGGACCAATCGGTGGTGGCAAACAGTTCGCCGCCGCGGAAGTCGCGGGTATAGTCGAAGGCGAAGTTGGCGATCCATTCCGGTGCCTGTGGGAACGGGTTACCATCGATCAGCGCGCCGCCGGTCACCGGGTCGATCGGATCGAGCACGGTGCAGGCCGAGCCGCAGATGCCGGCGGTAAGGCCAGGATCGTTGATTTCGGTGTTGTTGTAGGAAAGGCCAGCACTGAAGGCGAGGCTTTCGGTTAGGAGGGCGCGGATGTCGGCTTCAAAACCGTAGCCTTTGCCTTCTTCGGCGTTGAGCAGCTGGTTGAAGTTGCCGGCGCCGCCGATGGCGGTCAGCTGCAGGTCTTCGACCGTGTAGGCATAGACGGCGAGGTTGGCGTCAAGGCGGCCGTCGAGCAGCGTGGTCTTGAGACCGGCTTCGTAGCTGTCGAGGATTTCGGAATCGGCGGTCGTGATGACGTCGCCGAAAACGAGGCGGCCCTGGATCGACGGGGCGCGGAAGCCCCGGGCGATGCGGCCATAGAGGTTGGTGTCGTCATTGACTGCGTAGGTCAGCGAGGCATCCCAGGAGAGCTGCTCATCGCCGACGCTGACGGGGGGCGGGCTGAGCGGCGGCGCGCCGAAGGGCGAGCCGACGCGGCGGGCGGTCAGGTCTTTCGATTCGTCCGTGTAGCGCAGGCCGACCTGGCCGGTCAGCCGGTCGGTGAGATCGTAGGCGAGGTTGCCGAACACGGCGACGGATTCGGTGTCCTGGGTCTGGAAGGCCGAGCCGTTCTCGATGCCGCCCGCCAGCGTGTCATAGCTGTAGGAGCTGATGTCAATTTCCTCGTCGAAGGCATACAGACCGGCGGTCCAGCGAAGGGCCGCGTCGTCGCCGTTCGACAGGCGCAGTTCGTGCGTGATCTGCTGGTGGTCGTCGATACCATCGGCCGATTCGGCCGGGAACGGAATGAAGCCGGGGGTCGAACCGGTGGGCAGGAAGGCTGCGCCGGCGCCGCCATCCACATCTCCGCGCGAGAAGGTCTCGACGGTTTCGTAGCCCAGGAGGTAGGTCAGTTCGACGCCGGAGAGATCCCAGTCGGCGCGCGAGGTGAAGCCGAAGACGTCGGTTTCGAGGGTCGAGTAGATCTGCGCGTCGGCGAAGTTCTTCTCGCGGTCGAAGCCCGGGCGCGGGCCGGCCGAGCCGGTCTGGAACGCATTGGCCTGGAAACTGACCTGGCCGCCATCAAGCGTGCGGCCGTGCAGGTTCCCGAGCCAGGTGAGGTTGTCGGTGACTTCGACCTTGGCTTGGGCGCGCCAGGCGAAGTCTTCATAGCCGCCGGCATCGGCGCCGCCGGTAGGCAGGGCGGTTTCGATATAGTCGTCGCGGGTTTGGAAGACACCCGAGAGGCGCAGGGAGACCTTGTCAGAGACCGGACCACCGACGGCGCCCTCGACGTTCGCCGTGCCGAAGGTGCCGTAGGAGGCGCGGACATAAGCATCGAGTTCATCGCCCGGCTTGACGCTTTCGAACTTCAGGGCGCCGGCCGGTGTGTTGCGTCCAAAGAGCGTGCCTTGCGGACCCCGCAGGACTTCGACGCGCTCAGTATCGAAGACCGGGAAGCCTTTGAGAACCGGGTTCTCGTAGACGATCTCGTCATAGATGAAAGAGACCGGTTGGGAAGCGTTGAAGTCGAAGTCGGTGTTGCCGAGGCCGCGGATGTAGGGGCGCGGGAAAATGCGGCCGAAGGACGTCTCGATGATCAGGCTGGGCACGCGGGCGGTGAGAAACTGGATATCTTCGCCGGCCTGGCCGTAGGCCTGCAGCGCCGACTCGTCGAGCGAGGTGAGCGAGACGGGCACATCCTTGATGTTCTCCTCGCGCTTGGTGGCGGTCACGGTGACCGACTTCAGCTTGAGGGCGGAGTCATCCGGCGCGGCCTCCTGGGCGAGCGCGGCGGGGGCCAGCAAGGCGATGGCGCAGCAGGACGCCATTGCGGCCCGCCAGGTGCGTGTAAGTTTCATGTATGGTCTCCGGGGTGACGTGAACGCGCGTGCTGCGCCCCGGTGCGCATCAACAGGTATGACGGAAAATTCTCAAGGGGATGACAGGAATGTGAACGCGATTCTGGCGCCGCAGTGTCGCTCTGAGCACGCTCGCCTTCCAGGCGAGTTACGAAGCAAGCGAACACAGTTTCTTCCTCGAGATTGGAGCTTGGCGCTAATAAGACTTCCCGCCGCTTGAGCCGTCTCACATTTTGCGTCTGAAGCTGAAACTCATCCGGAACCAGAGTGAGCTGTCAGGCTTGGAGCGCGTTCGCCGCGCGCAAGTTGACGGGCGCCTCGGTTATGACGGCCCCAAGCAGTCTCGCGCTACAGCCAAATCCTCGAACGCAACCGCTCATCATTGGCTATGTCATGTCATTGGTGGTGAGTGCTACGATGAGTTTCCGATACGCTGGCATCGAGGTTGGCGATCATTCTCCCGACATGGTCTGATCTAAGAAATGTGCCGAATGAGGCGTAACTTGAAAACAGCATTAGCTCGGACGAAACTACGTGCTTCGGCCCGAGAGGTTTTGCAAAGACCGAGTGAGCACCCACGACGTTAGTAGGGAAAAAGGAGTTTCTGCGAATGGCACATGTTTCAATAGCGCCGGATGACCAGCTTGAGCAAAATTCGGCGCTGCTGGGCCTGACAGGGGCGGCGATGGGCTTTGTTCCAAACTCACTGAAAATCATGGCGCGCAATCCCGCGTTGCTCCAGGGATTCATGGGATTGACGGTTTCCCTGATGGGCCCCGGCGCAGCGCTTGCACCGGACCTGCGGCAACTGATTGCCCACATCGCAAGCGCTGCAGCGGGTTGCCGGTATTGTCAGGCCCACACCGCGCATGGCGCAGAGCGCGCGGGTGTTTCAGCGGCGAAGATCGCGGCCGTTTGGTCGTACGAGACGAGCCCCCTCTTCAGCGACGCCGAACGTGCCGCACTTGCGCTGGCGCAGGCTGCCGGCAGTGTTCCGAATACGGCAGACGCAAACCACTTCGACACGCTGAAGATGTATTTCTCAGAAAACGAGATTGTGGAGATTGTAGGTATTGTTGCTCTATTCGGTTTCCTTAATCGCTGGAACGATACATTAGCTACCCCTTTAGAAGAGTCCCCGCTGACTTTCGCCGAGTCGCATCTCGGGGCGAACGGTTGGGTCGTGGGCAAGCACGGCGGATAAATAAAGACCCCGCCTGCTGCGCTCCTTTTCAGCTTTTGGATAAGGTGCTTGCCTTTTCCAGGGGGGGGGCAATTCGCATCCGGCCAATGGAAACTAGCTCGAACACGCCGTGTACCGATCAAACGGCGAGCCGCGGTGCGTACGGGCCGCTTTTCCTTTCAGTTGGTTGGCCCGGGGTGAGACGTGTCGTGTATCAGGCTTGTAGCGTTCACGTGCTCGTGTGCCGACTTCAGCTGTTCGTGAGTATTGGTGCGGTCCGGCCAGGCGTACGTTTGCTTCATGGCCAGAATGCAAAGGAGATGCGCCATGAACCACGCAATCGAACGCGCGATTATTTTCTACAGATTGACCCGGGGTCCCCTGCGGTGCCTTGCAGCTTGCAATCCTTGTGGGCGAACATCCCTGCAATCAGAAGCCACGGGATCCGATCCAAAGTCTCTGCCCGGCAATCCTCGTACTGAAGCGCGGAGCAAATCATGAGCAAGCGGACTCAACAGCCCATACAATTCTACCGGAAACCAGCGAAGTTGACGCTCTATCGCTGGGCGGGTCAGTGGGGCCCTTTCAAAGTAAAAGTGCCGTGCGGCGAGTGCACCCTGACCAAAGACGTCATCATGGACGTACTCGAGAATGAGCTTGCCAACGCGGTGGTCGATCTCGAAGTCAAGGACTGGCTGAGCCATGTGCTCGAAGCATTCATGAGAGGCGCGAGGCACGCTCCGGCAGTTTTGCTGAACGGCAAAGTAATATCTCAAGGCGTCGCCCTGAACCGCGGCCTGCTCGCGGAAGCGGTCATGGCGGCGCACGTCGCACAGTTCCCGGTCAGTGGCACACATGTTTTTGGGAAAGCAAATTGCGGCTACTGCAGCAATGCCAAGGCCAGCCTCGATGCGGCGGGTGTGCCGTATGTCTATCACGATGTTGTGCGCAATCCGGGCGCAATGTACGAGATGATCAGTCGGGCCAAGGCGATCGTTGGTCCCAAAGTGCCAATCACGACGCCTCAGATCTGGATCGATTGCAAATACATAGGTGGCTATGATGCTTTGGTTCGCTTCGGCGACCGGTTCCAGTCAGCGTCGGTTGAAGGGACAACGCGCTCCCAGACAGCGGCCTGACATTTGAGTAGTCATTGCTGGACGCGCTTGCTGTATCCCGCCTCCGAAGTCATTTCGCCAGCGTGATTTTAATCCTCTCTCTACTAGCGTCCATCATATTGGCTTACTTGGACCTCGTGGAAGACTACTGGCGAAAGGTACCTTTCGCCATCGGGGCACTTTCCATTTTATCGACGTCGTCGCAGCCATCATCATCACCAAATGGCTGATCAAGGCGGAACTTTGAAATCCAACAGTCAGGGCGCTTCGAGGATCAGCGGTCTCGCCTCGTAGTTGCTCGGAGGCTCTGCCTGACTATCAGGCAGAACAGGCCGTGCTATGGTCGCCCATGAGCCGACCGGCAGCCTTCGACTGACGGCGGCTAGGTGCTGATCATGTGCCTTAGCGGCAGGAGTGAGACCATCCTGCTAGGCGCGGAAATTGATCATCGCAGGCAGCACGGCCCATTCCTGCCCCACGGGTATCTGAAGCGAATTCCGTAGCTGCTGCGTGCAATTGTATCGGCGTCGCTGCTGCGCGGGTGGTTAATATAGCCGCTGGCGGCGTGGTTCGTGAAATCGACAACAGGTTTTGGCCTGCACCGGTAGTTCGCCACCTTTGTCTCATCCTTGGCCGCCAGTCGGGTCAGCGGGGCGCATGGGTGTGTGCGCTTTCGGCACTGGCAAGGCCGCAGATACCGGCGATTCCGGCGATTGGCCTGCGAATTGCTTCGGGCATCGCCAGCTACATGGCAGCTTTGTGCCAATTCGATTCCTGGGCGCGCAAAACCATCGCAACCAGGGCTTGGCGGCGGTTCTAGCCGGAGGGCAAACACGGTGACGAAGGAACGCATCGATTGGGTCGATTACGCCAAGGGCATCTGCATCATTCTTGTGGTGATGATGCATGCGGTTAACCGCGTGGAAGGTCAGATAGGCGCGGAGGGGTTCCTCGGACCGATCGTGCATTTTGCACAGCCTTTCCGCATGCCGGACTTCTTCCTTATTTCCGGACTCTTTCTTAGCCGCTCGCTGAACGGTCCGCTTACGGAATACATCGACCGGAAATTCATACATTTCTTATATTTCTACGTGCTCTGGCACACGATCCAGCTAGCCGTCTTTGACCTCCCGCTGCTGATGTCGTCGCCCGACAGTTTCCTTTTGCTGTGGCTGTTCGGATTTGTCGAGCCATCGGGCACGCTCTGGTTCGTGCACATGCTGTTGATCTTTTATGCCGTCACGCGGTTACTCCGGCAAGTTCCGGTCATGGTCGTTTTCGCGGGCGCCGTCGCGTTGCAGTCGGCCTACCAACTAGGCTGGATCGACACCGGCTGGTCCGTGCTCGATCGTTTCGCCAACCGTTACGTCTACTTCTTTGCCGGCTATGCGTTCGCGCCTGCCGTGTTTGCATTTGCGTCCCGCGCCGCATCCTCCGTGCCGCTCGCATTGTCCGGTCTCTTTACCTGGGGGTTGATCAACCAGCTTGGCGTCGACCGCGGGCTTCAAACCGGCTTCGGCACCAGCCTTGTCCTCGGCGCAATGGGAGCTGCAGCGGTTTGCACCATTGCCGCGCTCTTGGTCAGGTTCGACTGGGCCAAGGTGTTGCGCTACTGCGGTCGTAATTCGATCGTGATTTACCTCGTATTCCCCATTCCATTGGCGATCATGGTGAAGCTGATCGCAATCGGTAACATGTCTGACAGTCTGGCAGGTCCAGCCAGTGTACTCACGCTTGCGGCGTGCATCGCTGGGCCACTAGCCCTTCATCGTATACTCCGGTCCACTCCCTTATCTGCTTTGTTCGAGCGGCCGAAATGGGCGAGACTTCGGATTGACGTATTGGCAAGTGCGCGAGGGGTAGTGCGAACGTGATCGTTATCCTGTCGTGCCGGAATGGCAGCGACCGCGTGGGCTCCATGCGGCAGCTTTGACGCATGTCCGCCTGCCAACCAAAAATACCATTCACGCGTAGGTCGTGGCAGCGACGACTGCACGCCGATCCTTCTGAAGCAGTTCTACAACAAGCTGCCGCTCGTGCAGTTCAATCAGCCGATCTTCGACAAGAATTGCTGCTTGAAGCTGATGCTTAACCAAGTTTGCCCTACAAATGTGTCGACCAACCGATTTGAAAACGACTTCAAGCTCTCGAATATATAGACAATAAATTTTGGGTGGCGCGCCTCACCTTCGCTAAAAAAGTGAAAGCATCGCCGCCGCACCCGGATGCAACGTGACGGAATCGGCAAATCACATTAGACTTTATCGTGTCGCTGATGGGCAGCGTCGAACTCAGACATAAAGGAGAACGTGCACTACAGTTTGCACTACAGATTGCCGACTTTTTGCACTACAAGCCGTGCGTTCAAGCCTTGTAACGCATTGAAGTATAAAGGGTTTTGGGTTTATTTTTGCGCGCGTCACTCGGGCCTAACTGAATCGTATAACTCATTGTATTTTAACTGGAAAAGGACCGCCAGGCCGCGATGCCTAGAGGTAGGCGCGACATTCGGGGCTCGAACTCGGGGTCAGCACCGCTGCCACTTTGAGATGCAACTAAAAGTCAGTGCACAGAGCATCCATTGTTTGTAGATGCCTCGTTGGAGCTCGTTGTCTTGCCAGTCAGCCTCGCGAAAACTTTATCACTTCTGCTGCCCACCATTCCGCCATACGGACGCGCTCGTCCCAGTAGGTCGCGCGATGGTAGGCTTGGCGAACATGATTGTCGCCGACGTGAGCGAGCTCCGCTTCGATAGCGTCAGGATGCCATTTGCCGCTTTCATTGAGCAGGCTTGAAGCGCTCGCCCGGAACCCGTGGCAAGTGTGGACGTCCGGCTGGATATCGAGTCGGCGCAGCGCGTAGTTCATTGTGTTTTCGCTGAGGGGCCGGCCGTCCGACATCTGCGACGGCAAGACGAGCGATCCTTTACCGGTGAACCGCTTCAGATCCTTAAGTATCTCGATGGCGGGCCCGGGCAGGGGCTTCCTGTGCAGCTTGCGTGTTTTTGTTCGGTCCGCCGGGATGGTCCAGGTTCGCTCTTCAAAGTCGAACTCGCTCCAGTGGGACAGGCGCAGCTCGCCAGGACGGGGATAGAGTAGCGCGAGCAGCTTCAGGGCGGCCTGAGCTTCGATCGTGCCCTCATAGGTCCAGACGGTCCTGATGAGCTTCGCAAATCCCTTGCGGTCTGTCACTGCGGCCCTGTGCTGAGCCTTGGGCGCGATCAGCGCGCCCTTCAGCGCTACAGTGGGGTCACCGTCTGCCCGGGTCGTTGCGATGGCGTAGCGAAAGATTTGGCCGATCAGGGCCCGCAGCCGGCGCGCTGATTCGTAATTTCCTTCTTTCTCCACCCTTCGAAGGGTCGCGAGAATTTCGGGTGCCTTGATGTCCCGAATAGGCCTGGGACCCAGGTCTTCCGATGCAAGTCGCGCGAGCCAGCGCTTTTTCTTGAGCGTGGCGGGTGCAAGGCCCTCGATCTCTTCCTTCTTGAGGAGCTCATCAGCGATCCGCGCGAAGGTATCCTCGATCTCAGCGCGCCGTAGTTCCTGGCCGGCTTTTTTGATCGCTGAAGGGTCAACGCCTTCGAAAAGCATCGTCCGGGCTTCAAGGCGCCGCTCTCTGGCCCGCGCAAGGGAGACCTCCGGGTATGGGCCAAACGACAATGTCTTTTGCTTGCCCTCAAAGCGGTAGGCCAGCTTCCAGAGCTTCGATCCCCCCGGCGTCACCTCCACGTAAAGGCCGTAACCATCGCTGTAGCGCTTTGTTCGGCTGTTGGGTTTGAGGCCGCGGATTCGTGTGTCTGTCAGGGACATTTTGTTGGCATCGTCAAAAAGTGTTGGCATTTTCCGGCCGTTGAGGTTCCCGGCCGTCTCGATGCCAACAAAATGCCAACAAAAAAAATTTCTTCCAACGTTTTTGGGTGGACGTTGGCGGACAAAGGCGCTGGAAGCGCCGTCCTAAAGCCTTGTTTTTATGGATGTTGGTGGAGGCCCGCGGACGTCGCTGGAAGCCTGAATGGTGCCCGGGGGCGGAATCGAACCACCGACACGCGGATTTTCAATCCGCTGCTCTACCCCTGAGCTACCCGGGCGGGCCATTTGGGGAAGCGGCTACTTAACGAAGCCCCCCGGCCTTGTCCATGCCGATTTCAGTGATCTTCGTCCGGCACGCCGGACGCGCCCGGCGGCGCGTCATCAGCGTCGGCAACCGGGCCGCCGGCGATCGTGTAGCTGCCGTTCAGCCAGCTGCCGAGATCGGCATCGGCGCAGCGTTTGGAACAGAATGGCCGATACACCGCGTTCACCGGCTGCTTGCGGCACCGGGCGCATTTCGGCTGGCGGAGTTCTGGCGGCAAGGGCTTGCTCACGGAACGGTTCTCACAGTCGCACTATCTGCGCCGCCGCCCTCGATGGTCAACCGCGCGCCATACACGTCAGCCAGCCGGGCCTCAGCATTCAGGCCGCTTGCGCCAAGCCAGGCATGCGCAGCCGCAGGCAATGCCAGGCACAGCCGTCCCATCCGCGCCTGCCGCGCCGCCGCTTCCAGCTGGCGCAGTCCGCCCAGCGCCATCGTCTCCGGCGAGTCGCGCCCGTCCGGATCCCGCAGCCGCTCCGCCAGCGGCGTCAGCTGCCAGTCCGCCGAAATCTCCATCAGGCCGAACGGGGAGGGCGCCAGCGCCTTCACCTGCCGGTGCGACAGGTCCCGAAAGGCATCAAGAAAAGCTGTCCGCACCTGTCCGCCCGCGTCCTTGTTCACCGGCCCCACACAGTCCAGCACCGCCAGCCCGCCCCAACCGCGCAGCAGCATTTGCCGCGCCAGTTCCTCTGCCGCTGCGAAGTTCACCGCCAACGCGTTTGCGGCCCGCCCGCCGCGCGCAGTGCGCCCCGACGTGTCGATGTCCGCCGCCACCAGCGCTTCGGTGCGCTCCGCATGCAGCCGTCCGCCGCCCGTCAGCGTAACCGAAACCGCCAGCGCATCGTCGAACGCCGCCTGCACCGCCGGGTCACCCGGCGCGGCATCTTCTACAGGGGCCGCCGCGCCGCCATTCAGGGATGCCCGCCACCGGTCCGGCCCCGCACCCGCCGGCGCTGCGCCGTCCACCACCCGCACGCGCGCCAGCTTGCCCCGCCGCGCCTCTGCGGCCACTTCCACCGTCACCGCGGCGCCGTCGTTCAGCGTCTCACCCGGTTGCAGCCGCAGGAACGCTTCGCCGCACGCGCCCAGATCGACGAACACCCCGCCCAGCGCGGCATCGCTGCGCCGCACCCGCGCCGCCGCCTGCGTTCCGATCACGGCGCGCCGTGCATCACCGGCGCGCTCAAGGTAGAGCGCCGCCGGCACGCCGCGCGCATCCAGCGCGACCCAGCGCGTCTCGCCGATCGTCTGTTCCCGGATCAACCGCGTGACCGGCATGCCCTACTTGATCATCCGGATCAGCGCGGCCGTCACCGGATCGTCCGCCTTCTCCGGCGCGACCAGCGCCGGCTTCAGCCGCGCCGCCATTGTCTTGCCGCGCTCCACGCCCCACTGGTCGAACGGGTTCAGGCCCCATAGGTGACCGGCGAAATAGGTGCGGTGCTCGTACAGCGCGATCAGCGCACCGAACGCCTTCGGCCCGAACGACGCATGCGACAGCAGCGTCGATGGCCGTCCGCCGGCATGCACCTTCTGCGCCGCGACGCCCGGCGGCAGGCCAGGCTCCTCAGCTTCCACGTCCGCCAGACTGCGCCCGTTCGCCAGCACCTCCGCCTGCGCCAGTGCATGCGAAGTCAGCGCCGCAAGGCCCTCCGCATCGCGGCTGCGATCCGCCGCCAGGATGAACTCGCACGGCACCGCCTGCGAGCCCTGGTGCAGCCATTGGTGATACGAGTGCTGCCCGACCGAGCCTTCACCGCCCCACACGGCCGGCGCGGTCGGCGGCGGCACCGTCTGGCCGGTTGGCCCGA
The DNA here is from genome assembly GCA_016712445.1 of Acidobacteriota bacterium. Classification (NCBI taxonomy): domain Bacteria; kingdom Pseudomonadati; phylum Acidobacteriota; species Acidobacteriota bacterium. The sequence continues at coordinate 172,306 of JADJRB010000002.1, forward strand.
CCGACTTGCCGTTCGATTCCATTTCCAGCTGCTGCAGGTAGGTCGGCAGCATCCTGAGCCGGCTGGCATAGGCCAGCACCACCCGCATCGGCGCCAGCCGGATCGAGGCATTCCAGAAATCCATCAGCGCCAGCCGCATCGGCACATTGTCCTGCAATTTCGCCTTGCGCGCATGCGCGTCCATCTCGGCGGCGCCTGCCAGGATCTCCCCGAACACGTTCGGCCCGAGCGAGATCATGCAGGCGAGCGACGCCGCCGACCAGAACGAGAACCGTCCGCCCACCGACAGCGGCATGTCGAACAGGTGCGCCTCGCGCCCGCCCAGCCAGGCGGTCGCCTTCGCCGGGTTCGCCGTCACCAGCGCCAGGTGACGGCTTGCGTCCTCACCCAGCGACTTTTCCAGCCAGGCAAGCGCCCGGCCGACATTATAAAGCGTCTCTTCCGTGCCGAACGACTTCGACACGCCCACCACCAGTGTCGTGCGCGGATCCAGCGTCGCCAGCGCCCGGTCGAGGTCGTAAGGGTCGACGTTGGCGGCAAACTTCAGCTTGATGTCGGCATCGGCCCAGTCTTCGAACGCATCTGCAATCAGGCGCGGCCCGAAATCCGAGCCCCCGATCCCGATATGCAGCACGGCCTTGAACCGCCCGCCCGGAACGGCGGTCACCTCGCCGGCGCGCACCTTGGCGGCAAACTCGAGCGCCGGGCGCAGCCCCACCCGCACGGCCTCCGCCTCGCCGGTCAGCGCTTCCTGCGCGCGCAGCGCCCAGTGCAGGGCAGGGCGGCCTTCCGACGGATTGACGATTTCGGCGCCGAACAGCCGCGCCGCCGCGCCGCTGAGGCCGGCCGCTTCGCCGAAGGCCATAAGGTCGGCTTCGGCGTCCGCGTCAAGGTAATGGCGGGCGAGGCTCACCTGCCAGCCTGCGGCCGCCAGCGGCGTCTCGCCAGCCCGGGCCGAGGCCAGTTCAGACAGGGCGTGGCCCGCAAGGCGCGCGGCATGGGCGTTCAGTTTGTCTCTCACGGGCAGTCTCCGCGCCGGTTCAGGGAATTGCCCGGCGTTATCGGCTCCCGGGCCCGCCGGAGCAAGGCCTGCGAAATAGGTCGCCCGACTGTCACAAGCCCGCTTGAATACGGGAGGCGACATGGGTATGACGCGCGATCAGCAGGCAGGTGGCCTGACTTAAGTTTGGTTAAACCTCGTCCGGAATGCCGGGCGCAGACCTGGAAAGAGGAGAGGCCCTATGGGCAAGGCAAAGTTTGAGCGTACGAAGCCGCACGTGAACATTGGCACGATTGGCCACGTTGACCACGGCAAGACGACGCTGACGGCAGCGATCACGATCATCCTGGCGAAATCCGGCGGTGCGACGGCGAAGAACTACGCCGACATCGACGCGGCGCCGGAAGAGAAAGCGCGCGGCATCACGATCAACACGGCGCACGTCGAGTATGAGACGGCCAACCGTCACTATGCGCACGTCGACTGCCCCGGCCACGCTGACTATGTGAAGAACATGATCACCGGCGCCGCGCAGATGGACGGCGGCATCCTGGTTTGCTCCGCTGCTGACGGCCCGATGCCGCAGACGCGCGAGCACATCCTCCTTGCCCGCCAGGTCGGCGTGCCGGCGCTGGTCGTGTTCCTCAACAAGGTCGACATGGTCGACGACGCCGAACTCCTCGAGCTCGTCGAGATGGAAGTGCGCGACCTGCTCTCGTCCTACAACTTCCCGGGCGACGACATCCCGATCATCAAGGGCTCGGCGCTGGCCGCCGTTGAAGGCCGCGATCCGGAAATCGGCGAGAAGGCGATCCTCGCGCTGATGGAAGCCGTCGACACCTACATCCCGACGCCTGAGCGTCCGCTGGACAAGCCGTTCCTGATGCCGGTCGAAGACGTGTTCTCGATCTCGGGCCGCGGTACGGTTGTGACCGGCCGCGTCGAGCAGGGCATCATCAAGGTCGGTGAAGAGATCGAGATCGTCGGCATCCGCCCGACCGTCAAGACGACCTGCACGGGCGTTGAAATGTTCCGCAAGCTGCTCGACCAGGGCCAGGCCGGCGACAACATTGGCGCGCTGCTGCGCGGCGTTGAGCGCGAAGGCGTTGAGCGCGGCCAGGTGCTGTGCAAGCCGGGCTCGATCACGCCGCACACGGTGTTCGAAGCCGAGGCCTACATCCTGACGAAGGAAGAGGGTGGCCGTCACACGCCGTTCTTCACCAACTACCGTCCGCAATTCTACTTCCGCACCACGGACGTCACCGGCATCGTGAAACTGCCGGCCGACAAGGAAATGGTGCTGCCGGGCGACAACGTGAAAATGGACGTCGAGCTGATCAACCCGATCGCCATGGACAAGGGCCTGCGCTTCGCCATCCGCGAAGGCGGCCGCACCGTCGGCGCCGGCGTTGTGTCGGAAATCAAGAAGTAAGCTTCGCAAGAAGCCGAACGGAAAAGGCCGCCCCACAAGGGCGGCCTTTTTGCTTTGGGGCGGACTTACGCAACGCTTTTGCCCCCTGCGCGAAACAAAATAGCGAAGCGCGCCAGCGGGTTATAAAATAGTTGGCCAAAACTTACGCCACCCCTCCGCACGCGGAGGTATACTGCGCGGCATGTACTCCATCGCCCGCCTCCGCAGCCACCCGCACTTCGCGCCCTTCTTCGCGCATGTGCATCCGCTGTGCTGGCTGATCCTCTGGTGGGAACTGAACCGCCTGCTCCGCTGGTTCAACGCCTACGGAATCGGGAACGCGCTCTACTCGGTCAACGAATGGGGCTTCGTTTCCATCCACTATGCCGTCCCCCAGCCAGACCCGAACGCCTATAAGCCCGCCCAACGAACCTTCCGTCCCCTGACGGACCCCGCGTGGGAGTCTGCCGTTCCGGCCTGTCTCGACATTGAGGCGCTCGCTGCCGCCATCCTCCCTCGCTACGCGGGCAAGCTGTCACCGCAGGTGATGGAGGGGGCCTGCGCCCTCGCCACGCCCAACACCTCCTAGACTCCCCCTCGCGAAGCTCATCCTGAGCGAAGTCGAAGGATAGAGCGGGCTCGACGCCCACCCCCCGTGTCATCCCGGCGAATGCCGGGACCCAGACAAGGACCCGCACACCCTCTCCGCAGATGCCTGCGTAGGCAGGCATCCAGCCGCAACCCTCAAGGCAGAACACCTGGACCCCTGCCTGCGCAGGGGTCTGCGGAGAGCGCACATCAAGAACCAGAAACCGGCCGGCTCACCCCCGCGTCCGGCCAATCGTGCTTGCCCGCCCGGAACCTTCTGCCTCCGGCCCCGTTGATGCAAAAGGGCCTTGCCCGCCAGATAGCGCCGCCGGGGGATTCGTATGTTTCAAGCCGTCGCGGACGTTGTGGCCGCGCACCAGACGCTGATCGCCTTGCTGATCCTCGCGGGCATGATCGTATCGTTCGTGCTGGAGCGCGTGCCGCCGGTCACGACCGCCGTCATCGGCGCAGCCGCCTGTTTCGCCTTTGGCCTGATCCCGGAAGAGGAAGCCCTGCGGGCTTTTTCGAACTCCGCGCCGATTTCGATCGCCGCCCTGTTTATGCTCACTGCCGCGCTGCAGCGTACCGGTGTGCTCGACCGGCTGGCCGCGCTTGTCGTTTCTGCTGCCGAGCGCGCGGGCCTCGTGTCCCTGGGCCTGATGGCGGCCATCGCCGTGCTGGCGTCTGCCTTCGTCAACAATACCGCCGTCGTGCTCGTTCTCATCCCGATCGTCATTGCGCTCGCCGAAACGCTCGGCATCGCCAAGCGGCGCCTGCTGATACCGCTTTCCTATGTGTCGATCATGGGCGGCACGCTGACGCTGATCGGCACGTCGACCAACCTGATCGTCTCCGGCGTCGCGGCCCGCGCCGGACTCGAGCCGTTCTCGATCTTCGAGATTTCCGGCGTCGGCCTCGCCGTGCTCGCGGCCGGCATTCCCGCCGTGCTGGTGCTCGGCTATTTCCTGTTGCCCGGCGGCGGCGAGCCGGACCGCAAGCCTGACAAGCCGATGCTCTTCCTGACCGACCTGTCACTACCCGCCGCTGCCGAAGCCAGCGTCACGCGCCCGCCCGGCATCTCGGTGGTCACCCACACGCGGGCCAACAAGGATGCCGAATCCGGGGAAGCCGGCGACGCCATGATCGCGCCCGGCGACCGTCTCTCGGCGCGCATGACCCTGCCGGAGCTGTTGACCCTGATCGAGAAGGGCAAGCTGTCGACCGGCCTCGTGCGCCGGGCGCTGCCGCCGGACGATGCGCCGATCCGGGTGCAGGGTGTGCTGTCGGCGAACGATCCGAACATCGGCCGGCGCGCCGACCAGCTCAGCTATCTCTCCACCCAGCCGATCCGGCTGCGCGGGATTGCCCGGCACGGCAACCAGCCGGGCCCGCAACTCGCCTCGACCCGCCTGCGGGCTGGCGACCACCTGCTGCTGGAAGGCGAAGAGTCCGCCATCGACGCGCTGGCCGCGTCTTCGCCGCTGATCATCACGCGCGAACTCGCCGAGCGGGCCTATCGCCGCGCGCGGGCTGGCGCCGCGATCCTGATCATCGCGCTGGTCGTCACGCTGGCGGCGACCGGTATGGTGTCTCTGCCGGTCGCCGGCATCATCGGCCTTGGCGTCATGTTGCTCGTCGGTTGCCTCACCATCGAGGACGCCTGGCGCGCCCTTGATTCAAGCGTGCTCGGACTCGTGATTGCCATGCTGGTCGTCGGCGCGGCCATGCAGTCGTCGGGCGCGGTCGACCTGATGGTGAAAACAGTGGTGCCGGTGTTCACCCAGCTTCAGCCCTTCTGGGCGCTGGTCGCGGTCTACTTCCTCACCTCGCTGCTGACGGAGATCGTCACGAATGCCGCCGTCGCCGTCATCCTCACGCCCATCGTCATCTCGCTCGCCGCGCTGATCGGCGTGGAGCCGCGCGCGCTTGTCGTCGCGGTGATGTTCGGCGCCAGCGCCAGCTTCGCCTCGCCGGTCGGCTACCAGACCAACACGCTGGTCTATGCCGCCGGCAACTACCGCTTCTCGGACTTCCTCAAGATTGGCATCCCAATGAATATCATCATCGGCCTGATCAGCTGCTTTGCCATCGCCTATTTCTACGACGTGTAGGGAATGCGAGGGGTTAGCCAAACAACACCCAACCCGCAGGGGCCTGCGGAGAGGATCGCACTTGAACCGGAATTCCCGGCCCCACATCCCAAAACAAGACCGCCGCTCCGGTTTCCCGAAACGGCGGCCCTGAATTCAAACTACGCGAAATGCTTACTTGCCCTTCCAGACCGGGGCGCGCTTCTCGATGAAGGCGCGCGGGCCTTCCTTGTAGTCTTCGGTGCCGACGATGCTAGCGAAGGCCTTGCCACTGTCTTTCCAGAGTTCGTCATCGGTCTTCGTCGTCGCCTCGATGGCAACGGCGCGGCTGGCGGCCACGGCCAGCGGCGCGTTGGCGGTGATCCGCGCGGCGAGTTTCATCGCTTCGTCCATCACCTGCGCTTCCGGCACAACCTTGTTGACCATGCCGAGTTCATAGGCGCGCTGCGACGACAGCGGATCGCCCGTCAGGATGGCTTCCAGCGCCACGGCCTTGCCGACCACGCGGGGCAGGCGGAACAGGCCGCCGGCGCCCGCCACCAGCGAACGCTTCACTTCCGGCAGGCCGAAATTCGTGTCGTCGGCGGCGATGATCATGTCGCAGGAGAGCGCCACTTCCGTGCCGCCGGCCAGCGCAGACCCGGTGATCGCGGCGATCAGCGGCTTGGTGCGCTCGCGCTTCGCGATGCCGGCAAAGCCGCCCTTCTTGGTGGAGAGGGCGCCGCCATTGCCGGCCGAGATTTCCTTCAGGTCAGCGCCGGCGCAGAAGGCCTTGCCGACGGCCGTGAGGATGCCGACCCAGACTTCCGGGTCCGATTCCATCTGGTCCAGCGCCGCTTCCATGGTCGCCGCCATCTCGCCGTTGATGGCGTTGCGGGCTTCCGGGCGGTTCATGGTGATGACGGCAACATTGCCTTTCTTGACGTATTCGACGGGCATCTCTTGTTCCTCCTCAGGGGTTTCTGGACCGAAGCTAAGAACCCTTACGCAACGTCGCGCAAGCGTCCCTCTTGCCGGACCTTGGGGCAGGCGCTTGTAATGCGCGCATGAAACTCGACCTCGCCCCAGAATACGAAGCCTTTCGCGCGGAAGTCTCCGAGACGCTCGCGAAGAACCGCCACCTTGCCCCGACGGCCGATGACAAGGGGTACAAGAACCCGAAGCGGATCGCCTGGCAGAAACTGCTGATCCAGAACGGTCTCGCCGCGCGCACCATCCCGAAAGAGTATGGTGGCTATGGCGCCGAACCGGATATCCTGAAGGCCCGCATCATCGCCGAAGAATTCGCCCGCACGCGCACACCGGGGCCGATGTCGGGGCAGGGCATTGCGATGCTGGTGCCGACGCTGCTGGAGCTTGGCACCGAGGCGCAGAAACAGGCCTATATCCGCCCGACCATCGAAGGCGAGATGATCTGGTGCCAGGGCTATTCGGAGCCCGGCGCAGGGTCGGACCTTGCAGCCCTGCGCACGGCAGCCGTGGAAGACGGGGACCACTATGTGATCAACGGTTCGAAGATCTGGACCTCGACCGCCAAGCAGGCGGACATGATCTTCTGCCTCGTGCGGACCGATCCGACGGCCAAGAAACATGAGGGCATCACCTACATCACCTTCCCGATGACGACGCCCGGCATCGAAATCCGCCCGCTGGTCGACATGACCGGCAGCGCGAACTTCAACGAGGTCTTCTTCACGGATGTCCGTGTACCGAAGAGCGGCGTGATCAATGCGCCCAACAAGGGCTGGCAGGTGGCGAATGCCACGCTGACCCATGAGCGCGGCATGCTGGGCGATCCGAACGCGACCAAGGCGCGCTTCCTCGAACTTGTCACGCTGATGAAAACCGAAACGGTCAACGGCCAACCGCTGATCAGCAATCCCCATCTGCGCGACCGGCTGATGAAGCTGCAATCGGAAGTCTATGCCATGCAGGCCAATGGCCTGCGCATCACCACCAGCCGCCTGAAGGGCGAGAGCCCGGGGCTTGCCGGCCTGATCGTGAAGCTGAATGGCTGCGACCTGAACCACGAGATCGCGCGCCTTGCGATCGATGCGCTCGGCGAACTCGGCATCCTCTATGAGGAGGGCGACCATCTGCGTGCGGACGGTAGCTGGCAGTGGCGGTACATGTACGATCTCGGCCTGATCATCGGCGGCGGTACGGCGCAAATCCAGAAGAACATCATTGCGGAACGCGGCCTCAACATGCCGCGCGAGCCGAAACTGGCGAAGGCATAAGGCACATGGAATTTGCACTCTCCGAAGACCAGCGCCTGCTGCAGGACAGCCTGAAGGGCGTTCTCGCCGGCGCCGCCTCGCTCGACCAGATCCGCAAGATCGCGGTTGGCGACGCTGCCGCGAATGCTTCCCTGGACACGGCCCTGTCCGAGTTCGGCCTCGCCGCGCTGCTGGTGCCGGAAGCGGTTGGCGGCCTTGGCCTCGGCATGCTCGATGCCTGCCTTGTTCAGGAACAGCTCGGCTACCACATTGCCCCGTCGCGCTTCTTGGCAAGCGCGGTGACGGCCAGCATGCTGGCGCACAGTCCGTCCGTTCAGGGACAGATTGCGGCAGGCGACGTCAAGGCCGGTCTGGCGCTGACGGAACTGTTCTCACGCCGGGATGGCGCGGGGCTTGCGCTCAAGGCGGGCAAGCTCTCTGGAACGTCATTGCTCGCGCTCGACGCAGACGGCGCCACGCACCTGTTGGCGGCAGACGGCGAAGGTGGCTTGCACATCATCCATGCGTCCGATGCGGCCCTTGTGCCGATGCAGACGATCGACCGGACACGGACGTTCCATGAAGTGAAGCTGGACGGCGCAAAGCCTGCGGCCAGCGGCCGGGCCGATGACCGCTTCATTGCGCTTGCTCGCCTGCTCGTCGCTGCCGACACGCTCGGCGCGGCGCAGGCGATGATCGACAAGGCAGTGGCCTATGCAGCGGAACGCAAGCAGTTCGAACGGGTGATCGGATCGTTCCAGGCGGTCAAGCACATGTGCGCCGAAATGGCTGCGAAGCTTGAGCCGGGGCGGGCACTGATCTGGCATGCCGCCCACGCGCTCGACACCGGCGATGGCGAGGGACCCATGATGGCGAACCTCGCCAAGAGCTACATGGCGGAAGCCGGCACCTTCATCGCCCGCACGGCGACCGAAGTGCATGGCGGCATGGGCTTCACCGATCTGGTCGGGCTGCACTACTGGTACAAGCGCATCGGCGTGAACCGGCAGCTGTTCGGCTCGCCGGAACAGGCGCGTGAAACGGCCGCGCAGCTGCAGGGCCTGGTGGCCTGATCCATTCACAACCAGAACGCGAGTTTCGGCTTGCGATATATTAAAACGTGTGAGAGAGTTTTCGTGATTTGCACGCTGCGGGTGTGCACGCGGAGGCTTTGATGACCGAGGTTTTGATCGACTATGCCGGGCTCGCCCGGCGCGCCGCGGAGTTCGGATTTCGCAGGGCGACGTTTGACGATTTGCAGTCCGGCCTCGCGCTGGCCGAGCACCTGACCGAGCAGGTGATGGCGACGCCGGAATCGATCCGCTGGATCGACGGGCTGACAGGCATGGCCGGGTGGGTGACCGGCGATCCGGTGGAGGGCGTGTTCATCACTGTACCGCTCAGCCTGGCCGGTGTGGCAGCGGTGCGCGATGGCAGCTTCGTTCCGTCCTGGCCGGGGCTGGCGCACCTTGCCTGCGAAGGCGAGCCGTGCGGCGGGGTCTATATCGGTGTGTATGCCGGCGTGACGCGGGATGCGCGGCGGGCCGTGATGATGGCGGCGGGCGTAACGCGACTGGAATTCTTCGCGCCGGTGCCATGCTTCGCACGCGGGGCGACGGACGCAGGCAAGCGCTCGATGGCGTCGCTCGGTTTCTCGCCCATCGAAGGCGGCCTGCCGGAACTCTGGGGGCAGGAAGCCCTGCCGGTGTCGCAGGAGAAAGCTGCGTGAGAACCTATCCATCGTTTGGTGAGTTGTCGCTGACGCGGCCGCTGGAGCCGCAGATGCTGGCGCAATTCTCGGCGGGGCCGGCGCGCACGCTGGAAGATTACCAGCAGGCGATGGCCCTGCGCGCGGCGGTCTATCTCGCGGAGCAGGATTGTCCGTATGAGGAGGAGTATGACGGCAACGACTTCTCGTGCACGCATTTTCTCGTGCGCGACGGAGACCGGCCTGCCGGGACATGCCGGGTGCGCTGGTTTGCGGACTTCGCCAAGATCGAGCGGTCAACGGTGCTGCCAGCCTACAGGGGTACAGCGGCGCTGCGGGTGCTGATGGCGCAGGTCTGCGAGGTGATCTCGCGCAAGGGATACCGCGTGGCACTGGCGCAGATCCAGTCGCGGCTCTGGCCGGTGTGGAGCCGGGTGTTCCGGTGCCGGCTGGTGGTGGGCCGTGAGAACTTCGCCTTTTCGGATTTCGACTATGCCGAAATGGAAATTCCCATCGCGCCACACGCCGAGGCGCTGACGATCCGGGCCGATCCGCTGCAGGTGATCCGGCCGGAGGGGGACTGGGACCGGCCGGGCGTGCTGGACCGGTCGGCCTCGCGGCCCGCTGCGGCGGGCAAGGCGGCCTGACCCGGCGCTGACACCGGCGGCCAAAAACCCCGCTGGGTGCTTGAAAAGCCCTCCGACACGCGCCACTACAACGTTGACAGCGCCCGAGAGGCGCCCCGCTCCAGTTGTTCCGGTGGCCGCCGATGTCCGATCCCGTTGCAAAGCTTGATGCCGCCGCGAAGAAGGCGCCGGTCGTGCCGGTGATCGTGGTGGACGACGCGAAACAGGCCGGGCCGCTGGCGCGGACATTGGTGAAGGCGGGTATCACGATTGCCGAAGTGACGCTTCGCACGCCGGCAGGGCTTGCGGCGATCAAGGCCATGAAGGCCGAGGCGCCGGAGCTGATGGTCGGGGCCGGTACCGTGCTGACGGGCAAGGATGTCGACGACGCCCTGGGCGCCGGGGCGGCGTTCCTCGTTTCGCCGGGCATGTCTCCGGGCTTGCGGGAGGCGCTGAAGGGGCGGGAACGGGTCATGGTGCCCGGGATTGCGACGGCCAGCGAGGCGATGGCGCGCCATGAGGAAGGCTTCGAGCGGCTGAAACTGTTCCCGGCCTCGATCGCGGGCGGGGCGCCGGCGCTGAAGGCGCTGGCCGGGCCGCTGCCGCGCCTGAAGTTCATGCCCACGGGGGGCATCAGCGAAGCCGAGGTGAAAACCTATCTCGACCTGCCGAACGTGTTCGCCATCGGCGGTTCATGGATCGCCGGCCAGGCGGACATTGCGGCCGGCAACTGGACCCGGATCGAGGAAATCGCCCGGCGCCTGCTCGCGCTGGCATAGGCAATGCAGACCCTGCGTTAAGGTTCTTCCGGTACGGCTCGGGTATCCCGTTCCGGTACGGATGGTCATGCAACGAAGGGATTCCGGCGTGAAAGCAGTGATTTTTGCAGGCGGTTTCGGCACACGCCTCAGCGAGGAAACGGCCCTGCGGCCGAAGCCGATGGTGGAGATTGCCGACCGGCCGATCCTGCATCACATCATGGAGATGTATGCGGCACACGGGATCACCGAGTTCGTGGTGCTCGGCGGCTACAAGGTCGGGTTCATCAAGGACTATTTCCTTAACTATCACTGGCGCAAGAGCGACTTCACCATCGATCTCGGCACCGGCGACATCCTCTGGTCCGACAAGCAGGCGCTGCCCTGGAAAGTGACCGTGCTCGACACCGGGATCGACACGATGACCGGCGGGCGCCTGAAACGGGCCCGCAAGGTGATCGGCAACGAGACGTTCTGCCTGACCTACGGCGACGGCGTGTCGGATGTCGACATCACGGCGCTGATCGACTTCCACAAGAAATCCGGCGCCAAGGCGACCGTGACGGCAGTTTCGCCGCCGGGGCGTTTCGGTGTGCTGGGGCTCTCCTCGGAAACGGACCGTGTGCAGGCCTTCCGCGAGAAGGACTCGGTGGATGTGGGCCTGATCAATGGCGGCTTCTTCGTGTGCGAGCCGGACGTGTTCGACCTCGTCGATGACGATGCCACCGTCTGGGAACAGGAGCCGATGAACCGGCTGGTCGAGGCCAATGCGCTCGCCGCCTATCGCCATCACGGCTTCTGGCAGGCGATGGACACGGTGCGCGACCGCCAGGTGCTCGAGGGACTGTATGCCAAGGGCGCGCCCTGGCTGAAGAAGGGGAAGTAATTCGATGAAATTTCACACAACCACGCTGAAAGACGCGATGCTGATCGACCTCGAACGCCGGGGCGATGATCGCGGCTTCTTCGCGCGCACGTTCTGCGTCGACGAGTTCGCCGCGCACGGCCTGCCGACCGAGTTCGTGCAGCAGAACACTTCCTACTCCGCCAACAAGGGCACGCTGCGCGGCATGCACTTCCAGCGCGCGCCGCACGGTGAGGACAAGCTGATCCGCTGCCTGCGCGGCGCAATTGTCGACATCATCATCGACCTGCGGCCGGACTCGCCGACCTACAAGAAATGGGAAGCATTCGAGCTGAATGACGAGAACAAACGCCAGTTGCTGGTGCCGAAGGGCTTCGCCCACGGCTTCCAGTCGGTGTCTGATCATGTCGAGGTGACTTACCTAGTGTCGGCAAAATACACGCCATCGGCCGAAGGCGGCGTGCGCTGGAACGATCCGGCGTTCGGCATCAAGTGGCCGCTGACGCCGACCGACATGTCGGACAAGGATCAGAACTGGCCGGATTACGCGGGCTGAGGTTTGAGGGACGCAACCTGCGAGGCCCGCCTTTCGAGGCGGGCCTTTTTCTTTGCTGCTCAGCCCTTCAGCGCGGTCGCGACCGCCTCGGCGATGGCGAGTGAGCTGGTCAGGCCGGGGCTTTCGATGCCGAAGAGGTGGACGAGGCCGGCATGGCCGTGGCGGGCCGGGCCGTCGAGCTGGAAGTCGGCGGCGGGCTGGCCTTGCAGCGAGATCTTCGGGCGCACGCCGGAATAGGCTGTCGTGATCGAGCCGTCGGGCAGCGCCGGCCAGTATTCGCGGATGGCGGCGTAGAAGCTGTCGGCGCGGCGGATATCGACGGTGTAGTCGATCGTGTCCGGATCGTCCGTGTTCAGCCATTCGACATCCGGGCCGAAGCGCATCTGGCCGCCGAGATCGAGCGTGACGTGCACGCCGAGGCCGCCATCGACCGGAGCCGGATAGATCAGGCGCTGGAACGGCGAGCGGGCGGTGCAGCTGAAATAGTTGCCCTTGGCGAGCGTGAAGGGCGGCAGGAGCGCGGGGTCATAGCCTTCCATCGCGCGCGCGGTACGCACGGCGTAGAGGCCGGCGCTGTTGACGACCTGGCGGGCGACCAGCGTCATCGGTTCGGCGCCGCCTGCTTCGATGCGGAAGCGGCCATCGGGCAGGATTTCGGAAGCGGTGACCGGCGTGTTGAAGGCGATGGCGCCGCCATGGTCTTCGAGTTCGCCCTGAAGCGAGAGCATGTAGCCGTGGCTGTCGAGGATGCCGGTTTCGGCGGAGAGGACCGCGGCCTTGCAGGAAAGCGCGGGCTCCATCGCCATGGCTTCGGCGCCGGAGAGGAAGGAGAGACCTTCGACGCCATTGCGCTCGCCCTGCGCGTGGAGGCCTTCCATCTTGGCGATCTGGGCGTCGGAGGTGGCGACGATCAGCTTGCCGGTCTTGCGATGGGCGACGCCGTGCGACTCCATCCAGGCGTAGAGGCGCCGGCGGCCATCGACGCAGAACTGGTGGCGCAGGCTGCCGGTCGGATAGTAGAGGCCGGCATGGACGACTTCGCTGTTGCGCGAGGACGTGCCTGTGCCGATGGCATTCGCCGCTTCGAGGACTAGGACTTCGTTGCCTGCGCGGGCGAGGGCGGCGGCGCAGGCGAGGCCGACGGCGCCGGCGCCGATGACGACAGTATCGACTTCGGTCATGGCCTCACCCTGTCCGTCCGTGGTCAGACGGTCGCGTTGGCGGGGACCAGGCCGAAATGGCGTTCCATCTCGGCATAGTAGGCGTCGATCTTGCGGCCGGCGGGAATGGTCACGTCGGCGAAGGTGAGCGCCGTATCCTTGGCGATGTCACGTTTCACGGTGCAGCCTTCGGCGAGGCCCATCGGCAGGAGGCGGTCCTTGTGAACGACCCGGGCGTTCTCGGCCTGGCCGTAGGTGTCGAAGCCGCCGATGCCGTCGAGGGTCTGGCCGGCTTTCAGGTCGCGCTTGGCCACCGTGATGACGCCGACGGTGGGTGCGCCGAGCGGGGTCAGGGCCGCATCGTGGAACAGCACGGCGCGGGCCACCGTGAGCGGCACTTCGAAGTGGCAGAGGTGGTAGGGCGTGTAGAACAGGTAGTAAGGGCCCTGACCGAGCTTGTAGAGGTTAAGGTAGTGAGCCTGGCGCGGGTCATCGTGCGTACCCAGAACAAACACGCCGGGGCCGGGACGGGCGCCAACAACGAAGTCGACGATGCCGGGGCCCTTGGGATCGATGTGCGGGGCCAGCATCTCGACGAAATCCTCGAGAGGGCGCAGCGGCAGGGTGGGGTTCTTGCCCGTCGGGTCAGGGCCGATCATGCCGCGTTTGGCGACGCGCATGCCTGTGCCATTGGCGACGATGGCCTGCTCGTAGGCGATCTTGGTGCCATCCGCGAAGGAGGTCACCATGTTGACGTTCTGGCCCCATTTCTCGGCAAAGCCGCGCTGGGTGTCCGGGGTGCGGTATTCGTCCTGCAGGCCCTTGATGTTGCCGCAGAGCACCGGCTTCACGCCGATGGATTCCACGAAACGGTAGAGGTTCATCTGCACGCCGGGCTGGTCGCCGTCGACGTTGGTAATGACGACGCCGGCCTTGTCGGCCTTGACCTTCAGGAGCGGGCCGACCGTGCCGTCGAGTTCCGCGTTCATCAGGATGACGTGCTTGGCCGTTTCGAGCGCGCCTTCGACGGCTTCGAGCGCGTAGTCCATCGAGCCGGTGGCTTCGATGATGGCATCGAGGCCTTCGGCGCGGGCGAGGGCGCCCGGATCGGTGGTGACAACCGGCTTGCCCGCCTTGATCGCGGCCGAGATTTCAGCAGCCGTCTCGGCCAGCACCACGGTTTCACCCGTGCGGCTGGCTTCGAAGGCGTCGACACCGCGCTGCGGCTGGCGGGCGGCAATGCCGCAGAGCACCATTCCGGGTACGGACTTGGCAATCTGCAGGGCAATGCCCGAGGCCATGAAGCCTGCGCCGATCATGCCGACCTTGATGGGACGGCCTTCGGCTTCACGTTTCTTCAGTGCGGTATCGACGATGATCATGGGGTTCAGACCGTTGCGAGTTCAGGCGTGTTCCAGAAGAGTTTCGAGTCAAGAAGGTGCGCATCGCGCAGCTTCATGAGCATCTTCAGGCGCGTGTAGGGCGGCGCGCGGAAGTCTTCTTCCGTCATGTTGATGCTTTCGAACACCTTGCGCATCTGCTTGGCGCCGAGCTCGGCCGTCCACTGGCATTTGAACGTCGGCAGGACCTTCTGGATCTTGTCGAAGTTGACGCGGTAGGAGCGGTTGTCCGCGCCCTGCGTGCCGACTTCCAGTTCGCAGCCGGGGAATTCCTTGGCGACGATCTGGGCAATCTCGATGACGCGGTAGTTCTGGTCGGACGAGCCGACATTGTACTTCTGGCCGCGGATCGCATCGGCAGGCGCCGTCAGCGAAAGGTGCACGGCCTGGCACATGTCCAGCGCGTGGACGAGCGGACGCCAGGGCGAACCGTCCGAGAGGAGCTTGATCTTCTTGGTGGTCCAGGCGAGGCCGCAAAGGTCGTTCAGCACGATGTCGAAGCGCTGGCGCGGCGAGGCGCCGTAGGCGGTCGCATTGCGCAGGAAGCAGGGCTCGAAATCGTCGCCGGCCATCTTGGTCAGGTCGTTCTCGACCTTCACCTTGCATTCGGCATAGGCCGTCTGCGGGTTCACGTCAGAGGTCTCGTCGAGGATCTGGTCCGGTTTGCCTACGCCGTATACGGAGCAGGAGGACATGTAGACGAAGCGCTTGATGCCGGCCTTGCGGGCGAGGTTGGCCAGGTGGACGGAGCCGCCATGGTTGATCTCGTGGGTGAGGCCCGGGTCCTGCTGGCCGAGCGGGTCGTTCGACAGTTCGGCGAGGTGCGCGATGGCGTCGAAGCCTTTCAGGTCGTCGGCCGTGATCGAGCGGATGTCCTTGGACAGGATCATCGGGCGCGGAACGTTGGTCGGATACAGCCAGCCGGACCGGTAGAAACCCGTGTCGAGGCCGACAGCCTCGATGCCGCGTTGCAGCAGGTAGGGGCCAAGCAGCGTGCCGATATAGCCGTCGGCGCCGGTGAACAATACTTTCATGGTCATGGGAATGTGAGCTCCTTCACGCGACCAGCACATGCATGCGACATGCCAGCTTGCACACGGCCTGTGCGCCATTTCCGGGCCGCGCCGCCTCAGTCTTCTTCGCACGGAAGCGGCGTCTCGGACAGGGCCGCAAACCGCACTGCGCACAACTTTGGTAAACGGCAGGCGCACCGCGGCGCCCTTCACGCGCGGGCGAAGATGTGCGACGAAAATGTTCGCCCCGTTCTGGTGCTGGTTGTACGCACGAGGCTTGAACCTCCCGCCAAAGGTGGCGAGAATGTTGCATGAACCGGGCGCGCTGGTGTGGGTGTGGACGAGGTAAATCGGATGTTCGTGAGTGTTGTGCTGCCCTGCTATAACGGGGCGTCGACGCTGAAAGTGATGCTGGATTCGCTGGTGGCGCAGACCTATGCCGGCGAATGGGAGCTGCTGTTCGTCAACAACGGGTCGACGGACAATTCGGTCGAAATGGCCCAGGGCTATGCCGACCGGCTGCCGATCCGCGTTGTGCAGGCCTATATCGGCACAGGCCCGCAGGGGACGGTCGGTCATTCCTATACCGTCGGGTTCCGCGCCGCGCGCGGCGATGTCATCCTCGTGTGCGAGTCCGATGACGCGTGCGATCCGGACTGGATGCGCCACATGGTGAAGGCGCTCGAAACCACCGACTTTGCGGCGCCGGCGCTCGAATACGAAAAACTCAATCCGCCGGAGATGACCTGGGGCAAGGATCGCGGGCTGCAGGCGCGCGGCGAGGGCTTGCCGGATTATATCGGCCCGCTGCACCTGCCGTTCGCGGCGTGCAATGCGATCGGCATGACCCGCAAGTGCTATGAGCGTGTGGGTGATCCGACCGACTGGATCGGGTCGGCATGGGACGTTGATTATTGCTGGCGCGTGCAGCTGGCGGGCATGAAGCTGACCTTCGTGCCCGAGGCGCTGGTCCACTACCGGCTGCGCGATACGGCGAAGGGCCGGTTCCGGCAGGCGCGCACCTGGGGGCGCGGACACGTCAAGCTGCACATCCGCTACGGGATGCGGCCCTGGTGGCGCTACCTTGCGTTCAGCCTATGGCGGTTGGTGCGGGCGGCTACCCTGGTCGTGTTCGGGCCGGTGTTTACCAAGCGCCCTTATGCCTACTGGGTGTTCGACTGGGGATTTGCGCTGGGCCAGCTTGAAGCGTTTCCGACGCTGCTGCGGGCGCAGCTGAAGCATGTGCCGCCGGAAAAGAGCGTGCTTGAAGGCCGCCAGCCCGAAGGGCCGCAGACCTATATCGCCATTCCGGACGCCTGATCGATCACGTCGGGGCTGATCTGGTCGACGGCGGTGACGCCGGTGAGCGCCATCGATACCGAAAATTCACCATGCAGGGCCTTGAGCTGGTTTAGCAATCCGGTCTCGCCGGCCCCTGCCAGCGCGTAGACCCAGGGCCGGCCCATCATCGCCGCATCGGCGCCGAAGGCGAGCGCCTTGAGGATGTCCTGGCCCGACCGTACGCCGCCGTCCAGGATCAGCTTGGTCTGGCCGCCGACCTTGTCGGCGATCCGCGGCAACATCGAGATCGTCGAGGCCACGCCGTCGAGCTGGCGCCCGCCGTGGTTGGAGACGATCAGGCCGTCTGCCCCGTGCTGGACGGCTTCGGCGGCGTCCAGCGGGCTGAGGATGCCCTTGATGACGAGCGGGCCAGACCATTGGCTGCGGATCCAGGCGAGGTCAGCCCAGCTGATCGACGGGTCGATCGAGGCATTGGCCCAGGCGGCGAAATCGGCCGGCGTGGCGGCGCTTTCGGCGTAGGGCGCGATGTTGCCGAGGACGTGAGGCGTGCCGCCGAGCCCCACATCCATGACCCATGCGGGGTGCAGGGCGTAGGAGATCAACCCCCGGCGCAGGCGGGCCCAGGCGTTGCCGCCGCCGCTCATGGTGTTGCGCACATCGCGATAGCGGGTGCCGACGACCGGCAGGTCAACCGTCAGGGCAAGGACGGAAACGCCCGCCGCCTTCACCCGGCGGATGAGGTCGGCGCAGGCGCCCCGGTCGCGCATCATGTAGAGCTGGAACCAGAGCGGGCCGCTGCCGGCGGCGGCGACTTCCTCGACCGAGCAGACGGACAGGGTGGAGAGGCAGTAGGGGATGCCGAATTCACCCGCCACCTTGCGCGCGGCCGCTTCACCGCGCCGGGCCATCATGCCGGACAGGCCGACCGGCGAGAGGGCGAGCGGGAAGGTTAATTCGGCGCCGAACAGTTGTGTCGAAGTGGTCCGTGCTGAGACATCCCGCAGGATGCGCTGGTGCAGTTCAAGACGCTCGAAATCGCGGACGTTGCGGCCGAGCGTGACTTCGGCATAGGCGCCGCCATCGAGGTAATCGAACAGGAAACGCGGCAGGCGGCGCTCCGCCAGGCGCCGGTAATCCGCAACAGAGGCAGGGGCGAGCGAGAGTGTCGGCATGCTTAACTTGTCAGTTTCCGGACATATCCCGAGAGGCGAGTCTTGAGGCACGGTAAGGCCGGTTCTTACCTCTACCAAGCATTAAAGTAACTCTTGGCCTGTTTTATTAATGAATATTCGGGGGTCCGATATTCAATTCGGAATGATTTCCGAGTAAACGGCTAGACAAGCCAATTTTCCCGACAGTTGCGGGGGATCGGGCTGGTATTGAACTTGCACGGGTTGAGAAGACAACCCAGGCCATGTCGGCCTCGCAGAGAAACTGGGGAATGGTGAAATGTCCAAATTGAAACGCACTTGCCTGATGACTGTCGCCGCTTGCGCCCTGATTGCGCCGGTCGCGCTGGGTCAATCCGACAACTATTACAGCCGCGACAAGTACGAAGCCGTACGCGATCGCGTGCAGCCTGAATTCGATCCGGAGCCCATCCGTCTCGGCGCGTTCGTGGTGAAATCCAAGCTGGAAGCCGGCGTGACGTCGAACGACAACGTCTTCGCTTCGGCCAGCAACGAGCAGTCCGACGTGATCGCCCGTGTCGGCGCCGACGTTTCGGCGACCACCGACTGGAGCGTCCACGCCATTGGCTTCGACGCTTCGGCCTATCGCAACGAATACCTCGACCTCAGCGATGAATCGACGACGGACCTGACGGGCCGTGTGCGCGGCCGCCTCGACGTGACCCGCACCTTCGCGCTCAGCGGCTCGGTGTTTGCCGAGGACCGCGCCGAACCGCGCGCCGACTTCGTCAACGCTTTCGGCACGGATCGCCCGATCGAGTACACACGTACCGGCGCGACCGTCGACGCTGACTACCAGAGCGACCGCGTCCGCTGGAACAACAGCTTCGGCATCAGCGACGAGAACTACAAGGACAGCAACCAGCAAGGCACCGGCATCCCGATCGACCAGGATTACCGGGACCGCTCGGTCACGCAGGGCCGCACTCGCCTGTCGTACGCCGTGTCGCCGAACTTTGCCGTGTTTGGCCAGGGCACGTTCTCGCAAAGCGAATACGACACCACGCAGATCTTCGGCGGCCTGCCGCGCTCGCGTGACTCGTCCGGCTACACGGTTGCCGGCGGTGTGAACTTCGAACTCGTCTCGCTGGTGCGCGGCGATATCGCCGTGGGCTACCTGAACGAAGACAAGGACGACGACTTCTTCGCAGACGTCAGCGGCCTGTCGGTGGACGCCGATGTGGACTGGTTCCCCTCGCGCCTCACCACGGTCAACTTCAATGCGGGCCGCCGCGTGGTTGATATCGGTGCATTCGACTCGCCGAGCGCCACGGAAACGCGCTTCAACGTGGGCGTGGACCACGAACTGCGCCGGAACATCATCCTCTCTGGCTATGCCGGCATTTCGAACTATGATTACGAGGAAACGGACCGCGAAGACAAAAACACCGAGTTCGGTGTGGTCGGTACCTACAAGATGAACAAGCGCGTTCATTGGGAAGTCTTTGCCCGCAACCGCGACCGCGATGTCTCGGGAACCGGAGTGTTTGGTGATCCGTCTTACGGTCAGACGCAGTTTGGCATCGGCCTGAAACTGTATCCGTAACTTTTCCTGCCTTCCGGGAGCTGGCCTGATGCCGGCTCCCGGACCTTCCATTTCAGAGGCCGTGCCTTGTCCAAATCGTTTTCGATTGAATTGCCCTCCAACATGAACGCCTCTTCGGGCGATCATTCTCCTGCGCCGCCGCTCGACCTGAAGGCGCTGGTGGGAATGGTCTACCGGCGTTTCTGGATGATCCTGGCCGGCTTCCTCGTCACCTTTGGTGTGATCACCTATGTGACTTTTACCCAGACGCCGATCTACAAGGCGGAAACGGTGGTCCAGCTGGACACAGAAGAAAAGAACGTCATCGATCTCGGTGCGATCTTCTCGGGCCTCGGCGCCAACACGGCCGTGGTCGATACCGAAGTGCTGGTGCTCGGCTCCAAGTCGCTGCTCACCCGCGTGGCGGTCCAGCAGAAGCTGGTCGAGGATCCCGAATTCAACAGCACGCTGCGTCCGAAGAAATCCGGGCTGCTGTCGCCGGTCAAAGGACTGGTGCGCGCGCTCACGGGCGGCAAGCCGCCGAAAGATCCGTTCGCCGGCATGACGGCTGAGCAGAAGGATGCCGCCCTGCTTGCCAGCGCGGTCGACATCCTGCGCGACAAGGTCGCGGTCAAACGCGTCGGCACGACTTATCTCATCACGGTTGAGGTTGCCTCGGAGTCGCCGGAGACTGCTGCGCGCCTGGCCGACGAAATCGCCGAACAATACCGCGTCCAGCAGCTCGAAGAGAAGTTCGAAGCAACGCGCAAGGCAACTGAATGGCTCTCCGAGCGCGTGTCGGGCCTGCGTGAGGAAGTCGAAGAAAAAGAGCGCCGCGTTGAAAGCTACCGCGCCGAGTCCGGCCTGCTTGCGGCTCAGGGCGCGACGCTGACCGAGCAACAGATTGCCTACCTCACCACCCAGAAAGCCACCTTGCAGGTCGACCTCGACCGGGCACGGGCGCGCGCCGACAGCATGCGCCGCCAGATGGCCAGCGGTGCAGGTGCCGAAGGCATCACGGAAGTGCTTCAGTCGCAGGTCATCTCCGACCTCAAGACGCAGCGCGCCATCATCAACCGCCGCGTTGCCGAACTCGAGACGAAGCTTGGCCCGCAGCACCCTGAACTGATCAGCGCGCGCAACGAAGCCGCCGACATCGACCGCCAGATCAATGCCGAAGTGGCTCGCATCGCCGGTAACATCGAGAACGAGCTGAAAGTTGCCCAATCGCAGATCAGCTCGATCCAGGGCGAAATCAGCCGCTCGACCGGCGAACTGCGCGGCAACAACCAGGCGCTGGTCCGCCTGCGCGAACTTGAGCGCGATGCCGAGACCAGCCGCGTGTTGCTTGAGGAATTCCTCGCGCGCTCCAAGCAGACGCGTGAACAGGACGCCCTGATCACAGCTGACGCCAACATCCTGTCGAGCGCTTCAGTGCCGGAATCGC
Organism: Acidobacteriota bacterium; assembly: GCA_016712445.1. Taxonomy (NCBI): domain Bacteria; kingdom Pseudomonadati; phylum Acidobacteriota; species Acidobacteriota bacterium. Next base: position 193,164 of record JADJRB010000002.1, read on the forward strand.
CGAGCTCGCCGAAGAAGCTGCTGAACCTGATCATCGGCTGCCTCCTGGGCGGTATCGTTGGCGGCGGCCTCGCGCTGCTGGCCGAGATGTTCGACATGAAGGTCAGCTCGACCGAAGACGTCGAGCGCAAGCTGAACGCCAACCCGATCGGCTCCGTCCCGCTGATCCGCACGGCGAGCTTCCTTGGCTTGTCGCAGACGAACCCGGCCGACTTCCTGGTCGAGAACCCGCTATCCGCATACGCCGAGAGCATCCGCTACCTGCGTGCGGCGATCGCGTTCTCCGATCTCGACAGCGAGACCAAGACGGTCGCCGTGTGTTCGTCGCTGCCGGACGAAGGCAAGACCAGCCTGACGCTGTCGCTCGGACGCATGTCGGCGATGTCGGGCTCGCGTACACTTGTCATCGACGGCGACTTCCGCCGCCGCCAACTGACGGAGACCGCCGGCCTGAAACCCGACATCGGCTTCGTTGAGCACCTGTTCGGCACCGGCCAGCTTTCGGATGCGATCGTGAAGGACCGCAAGACGATGCTCGACATCCTGCCGCTCTCGTCGAACGGCCACACGCCGCACGACGTGTTCGGCACCCGTGCCTTTGATGACCTGCTGGCCCGCCTGCGGTCCATGTACGACCTCATCCTGATCGACACCGGCCCGCTGCTGCTGATGGCAGAAGCCCGCGTGGTCGCCGGCAAGGCCGACAAGACAATCCTCGTCGTGCGCTGGCGCCATTCGGCCCGCTCGGCCGCGCGCCAGTCGCTGACGCTGCTGCGCAACTTCAAGGCTGACGTGCTGGGCGTGACGCTCAACATGGTCGACCTGAACCGCCGCCGTCACCACAAGGATCCGGGCGCCACCTACAAGGCTTACCGCAAGTACTACCAGATGGACGAGAAGCCCTCGATCTTTGGCTGGGGCGGCGACAAGCGCAAGAACAAGCCGAATCCGAAGCAGATGAAGGGCTCGGTTGCTGTTCAGGTTCCGCCGTCGAAGGCCACCGGCCGCACTGATCCGGTGGACCGAATCTCCGCAGAATAGCCACCGCAGCCCGCTGGCACGGCGCATGCTTCTTCACCGGGGCGGCGCCGTTTCGGCGCGCCAGGATGGGGGGAGCCTGATGACCCGTATTGCATTCTTCGGTCACGACGCCGCCGACGCGGCCGTGCGCCGCCGGGTGCAGGGCTTCCTCGATGACGGCCTCGGAGTGACCGGCTTCATGATGCGCCGGCGCGATCCGGGGCGGGTGGGCTGGCAGAACATCGATCTCGGCGAGACGCGAGATGGCGCATTCATCCAGCGCATCCAGCAAGTATTCGCCGGTGCGAAACGGGCCGCTGCGGCGCGCGACATCCTCGCTGCGGCCGATGTGATCTACGCCCGCAATCTCGACATGCTCGCCTGCGCCTTCCTGGCGAAGCGTCATGCGAAGCTGGATACGCCGGTGATCTACGAAAGCCTTGACGTGCACCGCCTGTTGACGCGGCCTGATGCGATCGGGGCGGCGATGCGCGCTCTGGAAGGCTGGCTCCTGAAGCGGTCGGCAGGACTTGTGGTTTCCTCGCCCGGCTTCCTGCGCAATCATTTCGAAAAACATTATCCGGGTACGTACAAGGCGTTTCTTGTCGAAAACCGTCTCGCGCCCGGCGCGGATTATGGCGAACGGAAATCTGCCCACGTCCGGCCTTCAGGCAAGCTGCGGATCGGGTGGGTCGGCAACCTTCGGTGCCAGCGCTCGTTCGAGCTGCTTTGTCAGTTGGCGGACCGGTTTCCTGACACGGTCGAGATTCGTCTGCACGGCGTGCCGGCGCGCACCGAGATCCCGGTGTTCGAACCTTTGATCGACGCGCGGCCCAACATGACGTTCTTCGGACGTTACCGGTCGCCGGAAGACCTTGCAGGCATTTATGAAGCGCTGGATGTCGTGTGGGCGGGCGACTTCATGGAAGCCGGCTACAATTCGGTCTGGCTGTTGCCGAACAGGATCTATGAGGGCGGCTACTACTGCACGCCGTCAATCGCACCGGCGGGCACGGAGACGGCCGCCTGGCTCGAGGGACACGGCTGCGGACTGATCCTCGGCGAGCCGCTGGACGAGACGCTTCCGGCGCTGGTCACAGCTCTGCTCGCCGATCGCACACCGATTGGCACCTGCGCCGCGGCGCTGGCGGCCTTGCCGGATTGGGTTTTCATCCAGCCGCGCGGATTCCTTGCGCGCATCTTTGCGGAGTTGTTGCCTCAAAAGGCGCCGACGGCGGGCTGAATCGGCAGGTTTCCAGGCTGAAAAGCGCGTGCCGGTGCGCGTTTCGCAATTTTCATGGACCTGTCCGCCGGCGCGTTGGAACACCAAAATCCGTTATGCTTCAATGCATGCGCCGCGCGCCGGCCGAGCGTCAGGCCGCTGTCGTGATAGCGGAGCCGGATTCGCCTGACAGTTGCCGGAATTGTGCCGGATTCCACGGCTAGTAATCCTTTCACGTTACAGTACCGGCCGCGTATCCGCTTAAACTTCGCGTTAAGTCTTGACCGCTTAAATGCTCCTCGATGCCGAGTTCCGAACCGATGATCCCTGCCGATAGCCGCGTTTTCTCGACCAATGCCAGGATGCCTGCACGGGCGGACTATTCCCTCATGAGCGATTGCACTGAAGGCAAGTGGCCCGTCTGGGTTCGTCTCGTCACGATCATCGGTCTGAGCGCGGGTCTCTGGGCCGCTATCATCTGGGCTGCGGTTTCGATCTTCGGCTAGCTTCGACGGGGTCCAGCCCAAGCGGTTAATTCGTTCCGCGCGGACCATCTTTTGCATACAACAATAGGAAGTGGCCGGCACGTTCACCGTGCGCGGCCGAGCATGTTTCGCGGTTGAGAGGTCACGATGCCAGGAAAGTTGTTGGTTACCGGCGGCGCCGGTTATGTCGGCAGTCATTGTTGCCGGGCTTTTGCCGAGGCGGGCTGGGACGTCACCGTATTCGACAATCTCTCGACCGGCTGGCGCGATCTCGTGAAATGGGGGCCGCTGATCGTTGGCGACCTGCAGAACCCGGACGATCTCGATGCTGCCTTTGCGAAAGTGAAGCCGGACGCAGTGGCGCATTTTGCCGGTTCGGCGCTGGTGGCGGAATCTGTCCGTGAACCCGCAATCTACTACCGCAACAACACGCTTGCGACGCTTAATCTGCTGGAAGCCATGCGCAAGCACGGCGCGGGCTACCTGATCTTTTCGTCGACATGTGCCACGTTCGGACACGCGCATGCCGACACGATCGATGAGCAGCATCCACAGAGTCCGATCAATCCGTATGGCTGGTCGAAGCTGATGGTCGAACGTATCCTCAAGGACTACGACGCGGCGCATGGCATCCGGTCGATCCCGCTGCGTTATTTCAATGCCGCCGGTGCGGACCGCGATGGCCTGACCGGCGAGCGACACGCGTGCGAGACCCACGTCATTCCTCTGGCGCTCAAGGGGGCGTATGATGAGGGATACGAATTCACCATTCTCGGAAGCGATTTCGATACGCCGGACGGCACAGCCATCCGGGATTATATCCATGTCGAGGATCTGGCCGACGCCCACCTGCGCGCGCTGAACGCGCTCGAGAAGGGCGCTGCATCGACGGCCTACAATCTTGGCACCGGCCGCGGCACAAGCGTTGGAGAAGTCGTGGCGGCGGTGGAGCGCGCGACCAACCGCAAGGTCCCGCGGAAATATGGCGACCGGCGCCCGGGCGATCCCGGCAAACTCATTGCGCTTCCTGACAAAGCGGCGCGGGAACTTGGCTGGACAGCGACCCGCTCCGGCATCGACAATATCATCCGGACGGCACTCGCCTGGCATCAGGCCGACTGGGAAAACGCGCCTGCCGAGCACGAGCACAGCTGAGCAAGCGCGCCAGGCGCAGGAGAACATCCGATGGCGGAGGTTGCACAAGACGCTAGAGCCGGCGCAGCGCCGAAGCTGACCGTGATCATCGGCTGCTTCAACTATGCGCGCTACCTGCCCGCAGCGATCGACAGCGTTCTGGCAGAGGATGTCGGCGCACAGGTGATCGTGGTGGACGATTGCTCGACCGATAACTCACGCGAGGTGATGTTGTCTTATGGTGACCGGATCACGCCGATTTTCCAGCCTGTGAACCAGGGGGTAGGCGCAGGCTTCAATGCCGGCTTCGCGCAGGCGACGGGCGATCTGATCTATTTTCTGGATGCGGACGACTTCGTGTTGCCGGGTGGCCTCAAGCGCGCGCTGGCGAACTATGAGCCTGGCGTCCTCATCTACCACTACCGCATGCGCTACGCGGATGAGGCGGGCACACTGGCTGGCATCCATCCCGCGATGCAGGTGCCGCTCGGAAATGGCGACATTTCACGTCAGCTTCGGGAGCAGGGACGGTACAACACCAACGTCACGTCGGGCCTGATCTTCGCACGCGCCGGGCTTGAGAAAGTGATGCCGGTCAACGCACAGGCCTACCGGATCAGTGCGGAAGGCTATCTTGTTTCGGCAATTCCGCTGTATGGCGCGACGAGGTCGTTTGACGAGACGTTGTCTGCCTACCGGTTGCACTCGGCGCAGAACTGGAAGGTGCAGACAGATTTTGGAGCCCGGGCGCGCAAGGGGCTGAACCATGACGCTCACCGCTACGCTGCCATCCGCGCGCATGCGACGCATCTTGGTCTTCCGTTTGCGGACAATCTGGGTGACGCCGACCTGCTGCATCTCAACGACCGGCTGATATCGCTTTCGTTCGCGCCGGACGAACATCCGGTTGGGGGTGACTCGGTCGCAAAGGTGGTACGCCTTGCGCTGGCGGTGCGCATGGAGGGCGAGACGGGCAAGCAAAAGGTGGCGCGGCGGATGTGGTGGGCGGCAATGGGTGCGTTGCCCGGCAGCGCGCGGCGACAGCTGCTGCGCTGGAAGATGGATCCGAAGTCGCGGCCGGCCTGGCTGGCGGCGGCGGGCAGGACCGCTCGCCGGCGGCTTGGCCTGGTGATGGGTTGACGCCTAACGGCTGTCGTACTTGTCGGTCTTGCGGTCGCCCAGCAACATCCGTTGTTCGAGCCGGCGGCGCAACGCGGCGTAGTAGGCCTCAAGAAATGCCAGATCGGTTTCGCCTACGATCGGTGTCCAGCTGATCTTGGTGCGTATGCGGGCCGCGACCTGCGCCTTTATCTCCTGCGTCGATTGGCGAAGCACGTCTTCGAGTACGTGAAGCTCATGGATGCCGTAGGCATCGGTTTGCACCTGCGTGAAGGCAAAGCGCGACGCCGTCTCGGGCCGGGCAGCGGCGGAGGTGATGTCGTCCATCAGTTTGGCCTTCGGGGCACGAATGACCCATGTGCCCGCGATCAGGTCGCCGACGCGCATCTTGTCCTTGTTGAAGACCGGGAAAAGCAGGAAAACGCCGGACCAGAGCAGACCGAACAGGGCCATCCAGGCGCCGAACTGGTCGCCGCCCATCAGGGCGAACTGGAAAGGCAGGCCGATTTCGATCTCGCGAATGAAGTTGCGTGCCAGAACCGAGTTCGCAGTCAGGCGGCCGCCGTCGCGTGCGGCGACGCGCAGGCCGAGGATGCGTTTGCCGGGTGTCGCGGCGCGCTGGCCGATTTCGAAGAAGATGTAGTAGAAATTCCGCACAAAGAAGAAAAACACCATCCAGAAGGCGAAGGCGAAGTTGGCGCCGCCATTGCTCATGGCGGAGGCAATCGTGCCGAGACCGAGCAGCGTGGCGATGACAATGGCCCATTGGATGGCAACATCGATCAGGAAGGCACCGGCGCGCTCGGACGCGCTCGCAAGCTTCAGCTGGATGGCGGCGCCCTCGGGGGTCACCAGCCTCCGCGTCATCTTGGCGAGACGCATTTCCTCGGCCATGCGGGCGCGGCGCTGCACGGCAGCTTCCATGGATAGGCCTGGCCGGCGCAGGGGGACGGGCGGCTTGGCGCTCATGCCGAAGGTGCCTTGCGGGGAACGTAGAAGTACACAAGCCAAAAGACGAGTGTGCCGCCGGCGACCGCGTAGCGAATTTCATCCGAGTTGATCAGCTGGCGTCCAAAACCTTCCAGGATGGCCGCGATGATCAGCATGAGCACACAGCCCATGGCGATCGTCGCAGCGCGCTGGCCCGCGAGGCGCGCGGAGGCCAGCCGGGTGTGGCCGCCTGGAAAGGCCACGGCGCCGCCGATGATGAAGCCGGCTGCGCCGGCCAACACGATGGCGGAGAGCTCCGTGACGCCGTGGATCATGAGCCAGCCGGTAAATTCGTAGCCGAGGCCCTTGTCCCAGAACACGGCATACATCGAGCCGATCATGACGCCGTTATAGACCAGCAGCCAGGCCGTCGGGATGCCGAAGGCGAAGCCGAGCGCAAAGGCGAACAAGGCGATCTGGGCATTATTGTTGAACAGGAAGCTGGAGAAAGCAGACAGCTGGCCATCGCCATGGTCTGATGGGTCGGTGTAGATCGTGCCGCGCAGGTATTCGACTGTGGCGTCCGGGTTGCGGCCATCGAAGAAGCTATGCCCATTGAAAGTCCAGAACCAGTCCATGTCCTGCAGGCAGAGGAAGAAGGCGAGCATCGCCCCGCCGAAGAAAAAAAGCGCCGACAGCACGGTCGCGAGCAGGGAGCTGCTCACCGCGGCGGGCCAATCCCTGCGCAGGAACTGCATCATCCGCTCACCGAGTGTCGTGCGCGCGCCGTAGACGAAGAAGTACGCGCGGGTGCACAGGCTCTCGAGATAGTTGATCACGTTCTGGTCGAGCGAGATCGAGCGGGCAACGGACAGCGATGAGACCGCCTGGCGATAGAGACGCGGCAAGGCCAGCATCTGTTCGTCAGAGAGATTGCGTACGCCGTTGTTCTCGGCCTTGGTGAGGATGAGGTCGAGTTTCTGCCAGTCAGACTGGCGTTCCTCGCGGAAACGGTAGGATTTCAGAAGGTCTGTCACAGCATGTCCCTCTGCTTGATCTGCAGGTAGCGCGAGACGAGCTCGGCTCCGAACTGTTCGGGCGTTGTCTCGATGATCTGGACGCCGAGGCGCTGCAGGCGGCGGAACACGACATCACGTTCGGCGAGGAGCGTATCGGCGATGACCGCGCGGGCGACGTCCTGTGCGGTGTCGGGCGGCGCATCGGCCATCTGCGACAGGGCGGCATCCTCGAAGGTCGCGAACAGGACAAGGTGGCGATCGGTCAGCCGTTTGACGTTTTCAAGCATCAGCTCGGCGGAGATCGTGTCGACGAAGTCCGAGAAGATGATGATCAGGCTGCGACGTTCGAGGCGGCCGGAGAGGCTGGACAGCGCAAGGGTGAAATTTGCTTCGTCGTCGGAATAGTCGAGTTCGGAGGCCATGGCTTGTGCCTTGGGGAAGGCACTGGTGCCGGTGAGGAAGCCGCTGTTGAGACCGGGGCGGTCCGAGAAGCCGTAGAGCATCGTGCGGTCGCCGCTGCGCAGAGAGACATAGGCGAGCAGCAGGCCGGCCGTGACCGCGCGGTCGATCTTCGGCACGCCGCCAAGCGGCTCGCTCATCAGGCGGCCGGTGTCGAAGGCAAAAACGATATTGTGGTTGCGCTCGGTCTTGAACTCCTTGGCGAGCAGGTGGCGGTGACGGGCGGAGTGTTTCCAGTCGATGGCGCGCCGGTCCATGCCCGACGCGAACTCCCGCAGCGCATCGAACTCGCTGCCGTCGCCGCGCTCGATTTGTGTCTTGATACCGAACTCCGCGTCGCGGGAGAACAAGCGGATGGCCTCATCGCGAACCCAGCGCACATTGGGTGTCACAGGGACGTCAATGTCCAAGGGGGCGATGTGGCGTTTCTGTATGAGGCCGAGCGGGCCCTGCCAGCGGCTCCACAGGCGCACGATGCGGGCGACGCCGCGCCGTGAGGGTGTGACGCTGATCGTGTACGGACGGCTGCGTCCGTCCCAGCCGCGCAGGCCTTGCGGCGCCAGCGGGCCGATCAGCGCATTGGTTTCCAGCTGGATCTCGAGGCGTTGCGGCAGAGGACCGGACGGGAAGCCGAGATCAAGGGCGATCTCGTCGGGGCTGCCCACATAGAGAAGGGGAGGCACGGTGACCTTCGCCTCATAGTGGCGCAGGGAAGCGGCCAGCAGCGTGTCGAGCGCGATCAGGCCGCAGACGCCGGCAATCCAGCCCGCCGACAGGATCCAGAGCTCCGGGCGCAGCAACGCTATGGCGACCAGCAGGGGCAGTCCCAGCAGCATCAGGAAGATTGCCCGGAGCGTCGGCGAGATCACCTGGGCGCCGCCGTCTGCTCGATGATGCCTTGCAGGGTCTCCTCGGTGGTGCGCCCTTCGATGTCGGCTGCCGGCGACAGGATCACGCGGTGGCGAAGTGTGGCGAGAGACAGGGTCTTCACGTCATCGGGGATAACGAAATCGCGGCCATCCAGCGCCGCCCGGGCGCGGGCTGCCGTTGCCAGCGCAGCGGCTGCACGCGGGCTGGCTCCGGTTTCCAGCGCCGGGCTCGTGCGCGTCGCACGGATGATGTCCACGATATAGGCGATGATGTCGTCGTTGATGCGCACAGCCGCGACCGCATCGACGGCCGCATCGAGTTCAGGCGGCGAGATGACCGCCTGGATGCCGAAGGCAGCAGGTGTCTTCATGCCGGTACGCGTGCCATGCTGCGCGACGATCCTGAGCTCCTCTTCGCGGCTCGGGTAGTCGAGGGTGTGCTTGAAGAGGAAACGGTCAAGTTGCGCTTCGGGCAGGGGATAGGTGCCTTGCTGTTCGATCGGGTTCTGCGTGGCGATCACGGTGAAGCGTGGGTTCAAGGGGTAGCTTTCCCCATCGATCGTCACCTTGCGCTCCTGCATCGCCTCAAGCAGGGCCGCCTGTGTCTTCGGCGGGGTCCGGTTGATTTCGTCGGCAAGCAGGATGTCGGTGAAAATCGGACCCTTTGTGAGGCTGAACTCGTTTGTCTGGAAGTTGAACAGGTTGGTGCCCAGGACGTCCCCCGGCATCAGGTCCGGCGTGAACTGGATCCGGCCGAATTCCAGCGAGATGGCCTTGGAGAAGCATTGCGCGAGGAGCGTTTTCGCGGTGCCCGGCGCCCCTTCCAGAAGTACGTGGCCGGAGGAAAACAACGCAACCAGCAGAAGGTCGACCGCCGCGTCCTGACCGATGATGGCCTTTCGCACTTCATGCCGGATACGGTCCGCAAGGTTGCGGATTTCAGCTACGCTCATTGAGTGTTCTCCTGATGATATCCTTGCGCCAGCGATAAAGCACTCGCGTCTTGGCGAGCAGGTCTTCGCGGCCTGTTGCGGGCTGTTTCAGTTCCGCTTCCATTTGTGAAAAAACGCGGCCGGTTTCGGGGTCCGGTCCGAGCCGGTCGAACATGTCCGACACCTGCGCCTCGGTGAGCGTTCGCGGGGCACCGATTTCGCGGGCCAGGCGGCGGCGCACGAGCGCGAGGAAGCCCGGCGCCATGCGCGCTTCCCGCCGGGCCATGGTGACCAGGCCTGCGGAATTGTCCGCAAGCGCCTGCTTGCCGAGCGAGATCGCCCGGGCCTCGACCGTTGGCGGGCCGAACCGGATCACGGCGGACCAGCCGAGCAGCAGCGCAGCTGCCAAGGCCACCAGTGTGACGCCGATATACGGTACACTGAACATCATCTTCAAAAGGTTCTCGGAGCGCACAAATCCATGCAGGGTGGCATCCAGCAGGATCGGCTCGTCGCTGACATATCGGAGGAAATCGACCAGCTGCACGGCAAAGCGTGCATTGTCGCGATCGGCCAGGCCGAATGTGTTGATCAGGTCCGGATCGCTGAGGATGTACAGCGAACGCGTCTCGTCATAGGCCAGCAAGGCGCCTTCGCCGACCGCGATGATCGGCGTGAGGCTGGAATCCTTGATGAGCTGCAGGCGAACATCCGGGTTGATCGGCGCTTTTCCGAACGGCGCTTCGACCGTCACGGGCGTGGCCACGCGCAAGACTTCCGCCTGCGGATAGACCGATTTCAGCTGGTCGTTCAGGATGCTGGCATCGAGGAAGCGCGTATCCACTTGCTGGGTCAGGACCATGGGGTCCGTCTGACCCACCCATTTGGGCAGCACGACGAGCGTGGTTGCCTGCAACTGGAGGTCCGTGACGGTGTCCAGGTCGCGGTAGGCCGGCAAGGTGACGATCATCAGACCCCAAGAGCGGGTTTCAAGGTCGCTCTCCAGCCGGGAAATTTCGACTGGATAACCGGCCGACTCCAGCAGGCGAACGAAACCTGCGTATCCGAGCGCGGAGGTAGAGTAGGGGTGATCGCCGGCCTGGTTGCGATCACGCAGTTCCGGCGCCCAGCCTGCCATCACCAAGACGGCGCCAAAAGATACGGCGGCGATGGCGATGAGGATCGCCACAACCCGTCCCGAGAACGGCGAACCTGAATCAGCGCGGCCGGTCATGCCCAGCCCTCGCCGAATGCGAAGTCTTCATAGCTTTGGCGCGCTTCCTGCCATCCGGCGGCGTCAACCGGCCGGCCGCCGAAAAAGCTGCGCTCGACGACCTGGATGATCGGCCTCAGGCCGCGCTTCGCACGTTCGGGCAGCTTGCCGAGGCCGGCAATTTCGCGCGCCGTGAGTGACGTGGGCACGCCGCCTTCCACGCGGTCCTGGATGTCCTCGATGGACCGGAACAGCAGCAGGTGGACAGCTTCCGCGAACCGTCCCTGCCGGGCGAGGGCGTCTGCTTCGTCCAGCAGCGAGCGGGCGGCGGCCGCGTCAGGCCGGAGGTCCTGCAGCACGTCGTCCTCCGCCTTCACTTTGTTCTTTTGGCGGCCCCCGAAGCGCAGGCGAATCGCCTCTCCAAAAATGAAATAAAGAAGTCCGGCCACAATGAGGACGACGGCGGCCCAGAATACGAACTGGAATACCGGGCCAAGCGCCTGGAGGAAGTCGGCAATCGCTTTCAGCCAGCTCGGCGGCGGCTTAGGCGGCGGGATGTCGATATCCTGTTCGGGCCGCACCAGTTGCAACTCGCTGTCCTTGAGATAGGCAGCGTGGGCGCGGTCGACCAAGGCAAGATCGGTGACCAGGGCGTCGTCTGTGTTCTCGGCGGTAGTCGAATCTATGTCAGCGTCGTCCGGGCCGGGCCATTCGGGTACGTCGATGACGGGGGCATCGTGCGCCTGCTGGCTGTATGCCGCGGGCGTAGATATCAGGCCGAGTGCCAGCACACCGAGGAGCGTCCTCAACCTGTTCATCAGGGACCGACCCTCCTCGCGTTTCCACCGACTGCCCGCTGAATGACTATTTCAGAGGACGCAACCCGCTTCAACGGGCACTTGCGGTGAGGTGCAATCCGGCGTTACAGGCCGCACATGACCGCAGAGGGGCAGGATATGGACAAGGCAGAGGCGTACCGGCAGCTTGCAGAAGAAATTGCCAGCGTGATCGAAGGCGAGACCTCGACGACGGCGCGCTATGCGACCGCTGCGTGCCTGATGTCGCTGGCCTTCAAACCGCGATTCTTCTGGACCGGTTTCTATCTCGTCGATCCGTTGAAGCCGGGGGAGCTGGTCGTCGGGCCCTACCAGGGCACGCTCGGGTGTCTGCGGATCCCGTTCGGAAAAGGCGTGTGCGGCCACGTGGCGGCCACGCGCGAGGCCATCATCGTACCGGACGTTCACGAGTTTCCGGGCCACATTGCCTGCGATTCGGCGTCGAATTCAGAGATCGTGCTGCCAGTCTTCACGCCGCAGGGGGACCTTGCGGGGGTGCTGGATGTGGACTCAACCGACTATGATGCTTTCGACGAAATCGACCAGGCGGGGCTGACCGAAATCTGCAGCCTGCTACTCCGCGCCTAGCAGAATTGGCAGCGCGCCGGGCTCGGGCTCGGGCGGGGGGGGCGGCTCAGCCTTCGGGCCGGCAACAGTGTCGATCCGCTGACGGAGCGCTTCTTCAAGAATGTCCAGCTTCCGCGCGCGCAGGCCTTCGATGGGTTTCGGCGAGGGGCCGAGTTCCATCCAGACATCGCCTTCGGGACTGGTGGCGGGCCATTCGGGGAGCCGTTCGCCGTTGGGATTTCCGGTCTTTGCGAAGTTCGTCCAATAGCTGACCATGCGGTCGGTCAGCTTGCGGTCGGACTCATTCAGCTTCATCAGCGGCAGGTGGCTGTCGAAAACGAACGAGATTTCGGCGGCATGGTAGGCGCCGATGGTCTGGTTGCGCGATGGCGGCACGCGGGTGAACTGGTAGAGGTAGGTGGGCGCGCCGGATTGCGCATTCTGGCGCGCGATGAACCGCATGTGCACGCCGAAGAGGTCGTCGCCGAGCATGTCGGTCGCGCCCTTGTCCCACGTCTCGATCGTGTCCATGCCGTAGAGCGCCTGCAGCGCCTTCGCTGGGTTCTGGCCGAACACTTCGGCCAGCGCGGCTTCGCGCTCGGCGAGCGTGCCGGTAATCTGTGAACGGAGCACGGTCGGCGACTGGAACGAGTCGTAGAACAGCGTGCCCTCGTCGGCGTTGTAGCCTGCGAGCATCGGTACGCTGGGTACATCCCCATCGCGGAATGCCGCGCCGATGGTCCGGGGCATGACGCTGCCGTCGACGACCGGCAGGAAGTATCCATTGAGATCGCTACGCGCATCCGCACGTGACACGATGGCGGCTGCCGGAATTGCGCGGAGGTCCTTGGCGGTCGCTGCCTTCGGCGCGAGCACCGAGAGGAACTCGGCACCGGCGTCTTCCGCGCTGAGCACGCCGGGAACGGGCGAGCGCTTCAGGTGCAGCATGTTGCCCGTGCTGGCACCGCTTTGCAGGATCACCTTGTGGTACAGGCCGTCGGCCGCGGGCAGGGCCATCAGTTCGGATATCGACTGCGCGCCGGCGCTCTCGCCGAAAAGGGTGACATTGCCGGGATCGCCGCCAAACGCGGCGATATTGTCGCGTACCCAGACGAGCGCTGCAGCCTGGTCCAGCAGTCCGTAATTTCCAGACGTGCCAGCCTCTTCGGTCAGGGCAGGGTGCGCAAGGTAGCCGAAGGCACCGAGCCGGTAGTTGATGGTCACCAGGACCACGCCTTTCTCGACGAGGGCGTTCGCCTGGTAGAGGCTGCTCGAACCGGCGCCGTACTGGTGGGCGCCGCCATGGATCCAGACCATGACCGGCTGCTTTTCAGCGCCTTTCAGGTTTGCAGTGCGCACATTCAGGAACAGGCAGTCTTCTGACTCTGGCGGCGTTTCCTGCGCCGAAATGAAGAACCGCGCGACGAGCTTGTCGAAGAAGGACAAGCCCATGCCGTCAATGATCTGGTTTACGAAACTTCCGTAGCGTGTGCGGGGTTGAATGCACTCGGCGCCGAATTCGCGCGTGTCGCGAGATGTTGCGCCCCATTGCGTCGGCGGACCCGGCGGGCTCCAGCGCTTGGCGGAGGCGTACGGAATGCCGTTGAACAGGCGGATGGCCGGATTTTCGTGGTCGATGCCGCCAATGACGATGCCTTGGTGAATCCGGACGGGTTCCGAGATTTCCATCGGCTTCGGCGGCTGGCGCAAGGTAAACCAGCCATAGGTGGCCCCGGCCACCAACAGAAAGAAAAGAACTATACTCAAACGGCGCATGGTCAGGTTCCCGGCCCCTGGTTGCAAGCACTATACCAACGTGACACGCCTGTCATGAACCCCTGCGCAGGCGCATTTCATGCTTCGTCCAGCGCCGCCAATGTCGCGGATACGAGGTCTGCCACCGGCTCGATACCGCAGGCAAAGCGGATGAAACCGGCGGGCACGGCGTCGCCCCACCGGATCCGGCATTCCGCGCTGGAATGCACCCCGCCGAAACTTGTCGCAGCGGCTACCAACGGATGCCGCGCGATGAAGGCCTCGGCTGTTTCGCGGTCCTTCAGGCAGAAGCTGACGATAGGGCCGAAGCCCTTCATCTGCCGCCGGGCGGCTGCGTTGGCCGGATCACCCGCCAGACCTGGGTAGCGCAGGCCCGTCACCCGCGCGTCTCCGGACAGCGCTGTCGCAATCGCCATCGCGTTCGCGTTGGCGCGGCTGACGCGCAATTCGAGCGTCTCCATGCCGCGATGCAGGAGATACGCGTCGAACGGGCTGACGACAGCACCCGCGAGGCGCCGCCAGGTTTTGACCGGCGCCATTAGGCTCGCATCGCGGCAGGCCACATGGCCGGCGAGAATGTCGGAATGGCCCGCCATCGCCTTGGTGTCTGCCATGATTGAAAAGTCCGCACCCAGATCAAGCGGGCGCTGGCACAGCGGGGTGGCGGTGGTGTTGTCCGCCATCAGCAAGGCACCGGCCGCCTTCGCGCGCGCGGCAACCGCTGCAATGTCACACACATCAAGGCCCGGGTTCGACGGGGTCTCGATCAGCGCAAGCTTCACGCCGCTGAAATCGACCGATTCAAACTGGGCGGTGGCGCATGTTCTCACCTCGACGCCGCGGGCTGCGAACTGGTCTGCGAGCAAGCCCCGCGCATTGTAGTATCCATCGGAATGGACCAGCACCCGGTCGCCGGGCTTGAGATGCGCATAGAACACGGCGGCGATCGCGGCCATGCCGGAAGGCAACAGCAAGGTCTCGGCGTCTTCGAGGATCGAGAGCTCCGCCTCCACTTCCTCGACGGTCGGATTGCCGTTCCGGCCATAAAAGTGCGTGCCGTCCGGATCGCCGGGTTGTTCAAATGTGGACGAGGCCACGATGGGCAGCGCCACGGGCTCGCCCTTGCGCAATCGCTGGGTTCGGTGGTGCAGCAGCCGTGCAATTGGGGAGTATGGTTCACTCAAGGATGCGGGCTCCTTCGCCGATCATCGCTCCGATGGCGGCCTGGCCGGCGGCGCCGAGGCCAGACCATTCTGCCCGCAAGGTGTCGAGGCACTTCGCCTGATACTTGAAAACGCCCTGTTCGTAGCGCGCTTTCTCGATCGTCACGCTGAATGTATCTGCGCCAGCGGCCAGTGCGTCAGCATTGGCCTTCAGGAAAGGCAGGTAGGTATCGCCCGCCTGCAGGAGCAAGGCGCGCACGGGAGCAGAGGACAGGGCCTCAGCCTCCGGCAACCAGTCGCCATCGAGACCGCTGGCATCATCGGCCAGATCCAGCCACCGATAGAGGTAAGGCGTTTCCGCGCGCAGCCACGCCATCGGCGTCGGGTCGACGCTCATGACCTTCAATTGACCGTACAAGGCGATATCGGCTAGCGAAATGCGGTCGCCGAACAGGAAGCGCGTGGGACCAGTCGCCATGCCTTCCAGCGCGTGGCATGTGCGTTTCCAGCTCGCTTCGATCACCGGGGCCGTTTCAGGCGTGCAGCCAACGAGGGCCATGCGCGAGATCTGCCGTGCCCGGATGGTGGCGGCCGCGGTCTCGACGCCCTGCCGGCCAACATTGGGAAGCGAATCGTACATCAGCCAGTTGGCGCACCATTCCTGGTCATCTTCGTAGAACCAGCGATAGTGGAACATCGCTTTCATGAACCACTCGTCAGCCATGTCCTCGATCAGCAGGCAGACGAAGCGCAGGGCCGGCGAACCGGGCACCAGCGCCCGTCCCTGGTCTTCGAGCGACAGGAGGAATGGCGTGGAATCGTTGGTCCAGCTGCCATCCGGCTTGCGGATGACCGGTATGACCTGCGCTCGCACGTTTGGCATCACATGCTGGCGGTCTTCCGCCGTCATGCCCGTCCATGTATGCGGCAGGCGCTTGGCGCGCAACGCCGCGCGCACTTTCAGCGAGTAGGGCGAGCCGAGCGCACCGTAAATGTCGTATCCGCTCATACCTTCGCTCCGTTTGTCCAGGTGGGCCGCGTCACGATCAGGTCCTGGCAAAGCAGGCCGGCTTCGCGGTGACGCGACATGTCCTTGTAATCCCTGTGATTAAGCGTTGCGATGAACGCCTGCCGCGTCGGGAAATGGTTCACCAGCACCGCGTCCCAGTCGCCGCCGCCAATGAAGTAGCGCTCCGTATCGCCGAGCAGCAGCGTGGTGCCACCGACTTCTGCTGCCGCCCGGGTGAAGGCTTCGGAATAGCGCTGATAGGCGTCGCGCCCAGAAATGGATTCGCCGTGTTCGGGATCCGACGGCAGGTATTCAGCATGGACGCGAAACTTGAGCAGGTTGACCTGCGCAACGGGACCGGCGTGAGGGTCATCCCGGAACGCACGGAACTGTGCGGCAGTCGGCTGGAAGGCAGGCATCAGTCGGTCTCCGGTTTCATGTGGCGCATGAGGAAAGCCATCCGTGTGCGCATCAGGTGCACTTGTAGTGCTTCGCCGCGAATGCCGTGGCGCTGGCCGGGATATGTCATCACATCGAACGTCTTGCCGAGTTCCTGAAGCGCCGCCATCAGGCGTGTCGTGTTGTCGAATGTTACATTGTCGTCGGCCATCCCGTGCACCAGCAGGAGCGGGGTTGAAAGCTTGTCGAGGCCGGTCAACACGCTGCCGGCGGCATAGCCCTCAGGATTGCCTTCCGGCGTACCCATGTAGCGCTCCGTATAAAACGTATCGTAGAGGGAC
This sequence comes from Acidobacteriota bacterium, assembly GCA_016712445.1. Classification (NCBI taxonomy): domain Bacteria; kingdom Pseudomonadati; phylum Acidobacteriota; species Acidobacteriota bacterium. Next base: position 209,656 of record JADJRB010000002.1, read on the forward strand.
CAGTCCGTTACCGGCGCACCTGCGACGGCGGCGGCGAACGTGCCGGGCGGCGCGGCAGGGATCATCCTCAACGTCATGTAACCGCCATAGCTCCAGCCCTGCACGGCAATGCGGGCGGGGTCGACGAAGGGCTGCGACTTCAGCCAGTCAATGCCAAGCAGCTGGTCGCGCACTTCGGCCTGACCCATCTTCAGATGGATGACATCCTCGAATGCCTTGCCACGATTCCAGGAACCTCGATTATCCAGCCGGAATACAATGAAATCCTGACTATTGTAGAACACGTCGGTCAGTGGACCCCATTCCCGGTTCACGGTCTGGGCATGTGGGCCGCCATACACTTCAACGATCACGGGGTATTTTTTCAACGGATCGAAGTCGCGCGGCTTCTGGATTGAATAGTGAAGGATCTGGCCATCTTCGGCCGTCAGGGTGCCGAACTCGGGCGTGGTATGCTGGTCGAGATACGGCGCGTACGGATGGTTCGCATCCAGCTTGTTTTCTTCGATCCAAGCGATCAGGGAGCCGTCGATCCGGTAGAGGCCGGTTTGCGGCGGCTGCGTGGGTGAAGACGACGTGCCGACAAAGGATTGTCCGTCCGGGCTCACGGTGACCGTCCAACTGGAACCTGCGGTCGTGATGCGCTCCGGAGTGAAACACTCGGGCGTGGCGCGCGCGGATCTGGGTGTCAGGTCGATGCAGTTTGTATCCGGAAGTCTCTTCGCGCCGCGCTTTTCGACTTCATCGTTTGTCCAGCTCAATCGCTCGACGTAAAGGTGCCGCTCCAGCGGCGTATCCCTGAAGCCGGTGAAGTAGACGCGCCGGTCCTGGCCGCTGGCAAATTTCAGTTCGTCAATTGCCCAGTCGTCGCCACCGATAGTGACGGTGCCCTCGTCGGTACTCGCAACCAATTGCTTGAAGCCGGACTCTTCGTTTGAAGTCAGGCCGTAGCGGCCGCCGGGGACAGTCTGCCAAAGCTCGCCGATGTTGACCCAGTGCGGCTGGGTCTCGCGCTGTGTTTCGATCGTCTGCCATTTGCGCTCAAGGATCGCTGACTTGTGGAGGATGACGGTCTGTGCGCGGTTGATCGCCTGCAGGTGCAGCGATGCGCGGGACCAGTTTACCCGGGCCAGGTATTGATCGGAGGCAAGGCCCCATTCCGGTTCGCGCCAATTCACTTCGACAGGCGCGCCGCCTTTTAGATCGAGGACGAAGAGGTCGACCACCGCATTCGGGCGTCCGGCGCGCGGGTAACGCTGGTTGACGACCGTCACTTCATCCGCTGCGATGTCGAAGCGGGGAATAATATCGACGCCGCTTTCATCGACGCGTGTGTAGGCGACGTACCGCTCGTCCGGGCTCCACCAGTATCCCGTGTAGCGGTCCATCTCTTCTTGAGCCACAAATTCGGCGACGCCATAGCTGATTGCCTTGTCCGGATCAGCAAGCGGCGTCAGGCGGCGCTCGGCGCCCGTGGCTAACGTGATGGCATAGAGCGCGCCATCGCGGATGAAACTCGCGTAGGTGCCGTTCGGCGAAATGCGCGCGTCATATTCGAAGGTGGGAGTCTCGGTCAGGCGGCGGACCTCGGGACCGCTGCTGCCAAGGGTCACGAGATACAGATCGCCGCCCGCCGGCACCAGGAGGGTGTCGTCCGTGCCCCAGTCATAGTCAGCGATGCCGCGCGTTCCCGCGATCCGCTTGCGCTCGCGCATGGCCTTCTCGGCTTCGGCGAGTTCCGCGTCGGCGGGGTCGATGAGGATGGAGTCCACCAGAAGCGAGGCCTTGCCCGTTGCAACGTCGAATTGCCAGAGGTCGAACCGGTTCTGTTCACTGGCACGCGGTTTCAGGAACGTGACCCTTTTGCCATCGGGCGAGAATTTCACGCCGCGCGGGCTTGGGCCTGACAGGGCGGGCGAGGCGTAGAGGCGTTCGAGAGTCAGCTTGGCAGGCGCGGGCATGTCGGTCCGGGGCGTGAGGGCGGGGTCGGCCGAGCTCAGGCAGGCCGGCAGGAAGGCGAGTGCTGCGGCAGCTATGAGAAGGCGGCGAAGCATGGCGCCGGACTGTAGCCGCGATTCCGCCGATGTCACCTCGCGGCGCGGCGGTCAGACACCGCACATGGCAGCGAATTTTCTTTCCAACCTGGGCCGGCGCGTGCTTTCCTGACGCAAACAGACAATCCGGGGGAGGCACATCATGTTGCGCTGGATTCTGAATGGCCTCGCCGTGTTGTTGTTCCTGCTGCTCGCGGCAGGCTGGTGGTTCCTGTTCGCCGGGGCGCGGGCGCCCGCCACTGCGCCCGGCCTGATGGATGTTTCCGAATGGCGCGCCCTCGTCGCCGGCGATGCCGGGCAGGGGCCGTCCCGAGTCGGCTGGCTTGAAGTTGGCCACGCCGAATTTCCCAGCTTTGCGGTGCAGGCAGGCCGGTTCGCCGACCCTGTGCAGATGAGCTTCGGTTCAGTCGAGCTTTCCTGGCCTGGCCGCACGGCGATCATCGACACGGCCGTGGACGCCGAGACACTCGAGGAAATGAGCCAGGCGCCCGAGTCCGGGTTCGATCCGGATGCCTATACGGTGATGCTCGACGCCATGGAGCGCGCCAGCCTGGTTGTGGTGACGCACGAGCATCTCGATCATGTGATGGGCCTCGCGCGCCATCCGGACCCGGCGGCGGTGGCGCCGCATCTCGGCATCACGCCAACCCAGCGGGCCGTCCTCGGCCAGTTTGCGCGCAGCGGCGAGGTGCCTGAAGCTTACGCCAGTCTTCCGCTGGAGGCGCGTACCCAGCCTGTGCGTCTGGACGCCGGGCTAGTGGCGATCCCGATGGCGGGCCATTCGCCGGGGTCCGAGATGTTCTACGTGCAGGCGGCCGACGGCACGGAATACCTCTTCATCGGCGACATTGCCTGGAACATGTCCAACATCGACGATCTCACCACCCGGCCTCAGCTGTTGAACCTGCTGTTTTTCGATCCACCCGAGGATCGCACGCGCACCCGGGCCCAGTTGCGAGCCCTTCATGATCTGAAACAGGCGGAGCCGGGGCTGGTTATCGTGCCGGCACATGACCGGCGCCTTGTTGAAACGCTGATTGCCGAGGGAAAGCTGGCGAAAGACTTTGGCGGCTGAGCGACTTCGGTCGCTGCAGACCTCACCTTCTCGCTTGATCTTCGCTCCGCGCCGCGCCACATCGCGCGCTGACCCCGTTTTCCCTGCCTGCAAAGGAACCTCCGCCCATGGCCGGTCCCCAGTTCGTCTTTCACATGCAAGGCCTGACCAAGGCCTATCCCGGCGGCAAGAAGGTGTTCGAGAACATCCACCTGAACTTCCTGCCGGATGCCAAGATCGGCGTCGTGGGCGTCAACGGCTCGGGTAAATCGACCCTGCTGCGCATCATGGCAGGCGTCGACAAGGACTTTGTCGGCGAGGCCTGGGCCGCCGAAGGCATCAAGGTCGGCTACCTGCCGCAGGAGCCGCGGCTCGATCCGGCGAAAAACGTGTTCGAAAACATCGCCGCGACCTGCCCCGAAAAGATGATGGTCGACCAGTTCAACGCCATCTCGGAAAAGCTCGGCGAGGAATACACCGACGAGCTGATGGAGCAGATGACGGCGTTGCAGGAGAAGATCGACGCGGCCAACGCCTGGGACATCGATTCGAAGATCGAGATGGCGATGAACGCCTTGCGCTGCCCGGACAATGACGCCGACGTGACCAAGCTGTCGGGCGGTGAAATCCGCCGCGTCGCGATCTGCCAGCTGCTGCTGTCCAAGCCTGACATGATCCTGATGGACGAACCGACCAACCACCTCGACGCCGAAACCGTCGCCTGGCTCCAGAATTACCTGATCAACTTCCCCGGCTGCGTCATTCTCGTCACCCACGACCGTTACTTCCTCGACGATATCACCAGCTGGATCCTCGAACTCGACCGCGGCCGCGGTGTGCCCTTCCAGGGCAACTATTCCGGCTGGGTGGAGCAGAAGGCCAAGCGCATGGAGCAGGAGGCGCGCGAAGATGTTGGCCGCAAGCGCACCCTTGCGAAGGAACTCGAATGGGTCCGCTCCGGCCAGAAAGCGCGTCAGGCAAAGTCTAAAGCCCGTATCAACGCCTACGAAAAGATGGCGGCCGAAGCCGAGCGCGAGAAGGTGATGACTTCGCAGATCCGCATTCCGCCCGGTCCGCGCCTCGGCGGCGTCGTGCTGGAAGCGGAAGGCCTCAGCAAGGCGTTTGGCGACAACGTGCTGATCGAAGACCTCGATTTCAAACTGCCGCCCGGCGGGATCGTCGGCGTCATTGGGCCGAACGGCGCCGGCAAGTCGACGCTGTTCAAGATGATCCTGGGTCAGGAGAAGCCGGACAGCGGCGCGATGCGCGTCGGCGAAACGGTGAAAATCGGCTATGTCGACCAGAGCCGCGACAAGCTCGATCCGAACAAGAACGTCTGGGAGGAAATCTCGGGCGGCACGGATGTCATCGACCTTGGCGGCGTCACCGTCATGTCGCGCGCCTATGTCGGCGCCTTCAACTTCAAGGGCACTGACCAGCAGAAGAAAGTCGGCATCCTGTCCGGCGGTGAACGCAACCGCGTCCACCTCGCCAAGATGCTGCGCGGCAGCCACAACCTGCTCCTGCTTGACGAGCCGACCAACGACCTTGACGTGGAAACCCTGCAGGCCCTGGAAGAAGGTCTCGACAACTTCCCGGGCTGCGCCGTGATCATCTCGCACGACCGCTGGTTCCTCGACCGCATGGCCACGCACATCCTCGCCTTCGAAGGCGACAGCCATGTCGAATGGTTCGAGGGCGATTTCTCGTCCTATCTCGAAGACAAAAAGCGCCGGCTTGGCGAAGACGCCGTCAACCCGAAGCGCCTGAAGTTCAAGAAGTTCGGTCGCTGAACCGTCTCCGCGCTCTCCGGCGAGTCGGAGAGCGCGGAGAGGCCTTGCTCCAAGAGCCAACACCGTTACCGTGACTCCTGAATTCGGGAGATGCGCCATGCGTTCGCTTTTTAGAACTGCTCTCGCAATCGCGGCGCTTGCGGCGTGTCAGTCCTCGCCGACGCCGGTGGCAGGCACGGTAGAGGGCGTCTGGGCCACTTCGACTGCGCTTTGTGCAGCGCCGGCGCTTGTCGTGACAAAAGCCGGCGTAACGGCAGGAGGCGAGGCCTGCGCGCTGGTTTCTTCAAGCCCGCTTGGCGCCGGCAGCACACGGCTCACTGCAACTTGTACGGAAGGTGGCGCGGCGCAGGATTTCCTCCTGACGGCGTCTTCGGACAACACGCTGATCTGGGACCAGGGTGAAGGCGGCCCCGTCATGAACCTCGTGCGGTGCGAAGAGCCCAAATCATACGTTGCCACGGGCTGGACCGTGATGACGCTTCCCGAACTCGGTGAAGCGCTGTCGCGCGGTGAGGTCACTTCTGCCGAGTTGACACAAGCGTATCTCGACCGGATTGCGGCAATTGACCGGGCCGGCCCGCGCCTGCAATCCATCCTCGCCCTGAACCCTGACGCGCTCGATCAGGCTACGGCGAGCGATGGTCGTCGCGCGCAGGGGCAGTCCTTGGGGCCGCTGGACGGCGTCCCGATTCTGCTCAAAGACAATATCGAGACGCTCGATCCGATGCCGACCACGGCCGGTTCACTTGCACTCGCGATGAATGACACAGGCCGCGACAGCCCTCTCGTTGCCAGCCTGCGCGGTCAAGGCGCGGTCATCCTTGGCAAGACCAATCTCAGCCAATGGGCCAACTTCCGCTCCAACCAATCGATCAGCGGCTGGTCCTCCGTAGGCGGACAGGTCCGCAATCCGCACATGCTGGACCGCTCGCCGTGTGGTTCGAGCTCGGGCACGGGCGCTGCAGTGGCAGCCTCGCTTTCAGCGGGCGGCGTCGGAACCGAGACGAACGGCTCGATCATCTGTCCGGCCAACGTCAACGGCCTTGTCGGGTTCAAACCCACTGTCGGCCGCATTCCGCAAGCTGGGATCGTACCGATCTCGCCGAGCCAGGATACGGCCGGCCCGATGACCAAGACCGTCACGGGTGCCGCCATGATGATGGACGCAATGGATCCTGCCGGCGGCCCCTATGCGGCGGGGCTGTCTCGGTCCTCGCTTCAGGGCGTACACGTCGGCGTGCTGAGGAGTGCGCAGGGCACGAACCCCGCGATCATCGCCGCCTTTGATGACGCGCTCGCGGCGCTGGAAGCGCAGGGGGCGGTGCTGGTCGAGATCGAAAAATTCGAGGTGCCGGACGATTTCTGGCCCAAATCGCTGCTTGTGCTGGAATACGAGTTCAAGGCCAGCCTGAATGCTTACCTTGCGGGTGCGCCGGCATCCGTCGCTTCTCGTTCATTGGCCGACGTCATTGCGTTCAACAGGCAGAACAGCCAGCAGGAACTTGCGCTGTTCGGGCAGGATATCTTTGAGGCCTCTGAGGCGCTTGGTCCGCTTACGGATGAAGCATATCTTGAGGCCCTGCGCACCGTTCAGTCCGCAACGCGTGAGAATGGCATAGACAAGCTTTTGGCAGACTATGGCGTGTCGGTTCTCGTGGCGCCGTCTGGTCCGGTTGCGCCGCGGGTGGATGCGGTGAATGGAGACGTCTGGCCCGAATGGGCGGGGGCAGGCTGGGCTGCGGCGATCGCGGGCTATCCGCACCTGACCGTGCCGATGGGGTCGGTTCACGGTATCCCGATCGGCCTGTCGTTCATGGGGGCGAAGGACACGGACGCTACGATGCTCGCCTACGGATATGCATACGAACAGGCCACGTTGAAGCGAGTCGAACCGCAATTCCTCAATTCGGCAGAGGATAGGCCAGAGATAGCTGAGGCGATGCTGAAGTAGGCTTCGACCCCTCCCACGCGAATCAGTCGAGAATCGGCTGCGCGGGAACACAAAAGCCTTGCGTTCCGGGGCGCACTCCGGTCATTTTTGCCCTCACTTGAGGGGAGGCGGCATATGACTGATGCACCAGCGACGGGCGCGCAAAAAGGATTTCTCGGGATTGTCGAGAGAGTTGGCAACAAATTGCCGGATCCGGTCTTCCTTTTCTTCTACCTTATCCTTGCACTCATCCTGATCTCTGTCGCCTGTGCCCTCGCCGGGGTCTCGGCCGTACACCCGACCCAGCTCAACGAAGATGGCTCGCCCTTGATCATCGCGGCGGCAAGCCTCCTTTCGCCCGAGAACCTGCAGCGCCTCTGGGTCGACATGCCCAAGACGTTCACGCATTTCCATCCGCTGGGTTATGTCCTGGTGGTGATGCTGGGGGCGGGTGTCGCGGAACGGTCGGGCCTGTTCGCCAGCGGGATGCGGGCCGCCGTGCGCGGCGCGCCGACGGCCTTTCTCACGCCGGTAGTGGCGTTGATCGCCATGCTCTCCAATCATGCTTCTGACGCCGGCTACGTGGTGCTGATACCGCTGGCCGGTATTCTCTACGCGGCGGCAGGACGCCATCCGATCGCCGGCATCGCGGCTGCGTTCGCGGGCGTGTCGGGAGGCTTCTCTGCCAACGTGACTCCCGGCCAGCTGGATGCCCTGCTGTTCGGAATTACCCAGCAGGCGGTCGACAATTCGGGCCTGGTGGACGGACTGCACGTCAATATTGCCGGCAACTGGTTTTTCATCAGTGTACTGCTGTTCATCTACCTGCCGATCATCTGGTTCGTGACCGACAGGATCATCGAGCCCCGTCTCGGCAAGTGGATGCCGACGCCCGAGCAGGCGAAGGACTTCGGCGACGAGGACCGCCCGCTCGAAGCCGCCCAGCGCAAGGGGCTCGGCCGGGCAGGTCTGGCTGCGCTCGCCGTGATCGGGCTCTGGCTGTTCATGACCTTCGGCCCGGGCACGCCGCTGATCAACGAAGACGCCTGCCTTCCGGCGCCGATGGCGGCCGGTGACTGCTCGGTACACACCAACCTCGCGCCGCTCTACCAGTCCCTGGTAGCGGCATTCTTCCTGCTGTTCCTGCTCGCGGGCTGGGCGTATGGCGCGGCTGCCGGCTCGATCAAGAACCACCGCGATCTGGTGGCAATGATGGCCGAAGCGATGAAGGACATGGGCTATTATCTGGTGCTAGCCTTCGCGGCAGCGCACTTCGTCGCGATGTTCGGCTGGTCAAATCTTGGGCTGATCGGCGCGGTTCACGGCGCGGGCGCCATCGAGTCGAGCGGCTTGCCGTTGCCGGTCGTGCTGGGATTGATCGTGCTGTTCACAGGGTTCCTGAACCTGTTTGTTGGCTCGGCGAGCGCCAAATGGGCGCTGCTGGCGCCGGTGCTCGTGCCCATGCTGATGCTGCTTGGCGTCAGCCCGGAAGGCGCGACTGCGGTCTACCGTGTGGGCGACGGTGCCACCAACATCATTACGCCCTTGATGGTCTATTTTCCGCTGATCCTGATCTTTGCCCAGCGCTGGAAGGCGGACTTTGGCCTTGGAAGCCTGACGGCGCTGATGTTGCCCTACTCGGTCTGGCTGCTCGTTTCGGGCATCGCCCTGACCGTGGCCTGGTTCTACTTTGGCATCGATCTGGGCCCCGGCGCCCCGGTCGGCTACAGGCTGGACGGGCTGGCGTCCCCCTGACTGCGCGCCGTTGCCGCAACCGCATCTGATGGATTGCAACCCGATCGGAGCGGCGCAATAGATTTGCGCGTTCGGTCCTAGGAGGGGCATTTCCATGAACTCGGGTTTGGCGTCGGCACCATCGCGTGCGGGCAGCTTTCTGGTGCGTGCTGTTGTATTGGCAGCAGGTGCGTTGGCAATCGGACTACCGGCTTTGGCCGAAGGAGCGTCCGGACCGTTGGCGGGAACCGTCCCCGTCGCAATCGGCCCGGTGCCCGTGGACTTCATCCTGTTTGCGCTGACGCTGCTCGGCGTAGCGATCTTCCCTCACCGCGCCTTCACCGTTGCCGTCACGGGCCTGACGGCCATCCTCGCCTGGAAATCCCTGGTGGTCGGCTTCAAGCACGGCGCCGGGCTCGGCGGTTTCACGGCGCATGTCGAGCATGAATGGGTGGTGATCGCCAACGTCTTCCTGCTGCTGCTTGGCTTCGCAGTCCTGTCGCGCCACTTCGAAACCTCGAACGTGCCGGAAAAGATCCCCGCCATCCTGCCGGACAACTGGCTTGGCGGCGTGGTGTTGCTGGTATTGGTGTTCGTGCTGTCCAGCTTCCTCGACAATATTGCAGCCGCCATGATCGGCGGCATCGTTGCCAAGCACGTGTTCCACGGCAAGGTTCATGTCGGTTATATCGCGGCGCTGGTTGCAGCGTCGAATGCCGGCGGTGCCGGCTCCGTCGTCGGCGACACGACGACGACCATGATCTGGATCGACGGCGTCAATCCGCTGGACGTGCTGCATGCCTACGTAGCGTCGCTTGTCGCCCTGGTCGTGATTTCGGTTCCGGCCTCGCTTGCCCAGCAGAAGTTCCATCCGATTCAGAAGGCAGCGACCGAAGGCATCACGGTGGACTGGGGCCGGGTGTTCGTTGTCGTCGCGATCCTGCTCACGGCCATCGGATCGAACGTGGCGGCCAACCTCTATTTCCCCGCCATGCTGGACCAGCTGCCGGTCATCGGCATTGGCGTCTGGGGTGCGATCGTCGTCACGTCGCTCCTGCGCCGGCCTGACTGGGGGATCGTGGGCTCGTCCCTGAAAGGCACCTTGTTCCTGCTCTGCCTGGTGATGTCCGCGTCGCTGATGCCAGTCGAAAGCCTGCCACCTGCTAGCTGGCCGACTTCAATGGGACTCGGCTTCGTGTCGGCGGTGTTCGACAACATTCCGCTCACGGCACTGGCCCTCGCGCAGGGCGGCTATGACTGGGGCGTTCTCGCCTTTGCGGTCGGGTTTGGTGGATCGATGATGTGGTTTGGTTCGTCCGCCGGTGTGGCGATCTCGAACATATTCCCCGAAGCCAAGTCGGTCTGGACCTGGATTACGCAGGGTTGGTTCGTGATCCTCGCATACGTGCTCGGATTCATGGCGATGATCTTGCTACTCGGCTGGCATCCCCACGCCCCGCACCACTGACCGCCAAAAAGAAAAGGCCCGCCCCAGATCGACCGGGGCGGGCCTTGAATTTTTGGGCCAGCTGTTAGCTGCGGGCCTTTGATTTCATGTCAGCGGTCATCGAATTGATCTTCTTGATCAGCTTTTCGGACGAGCCGTTTGAGTTGTCGAGCAAGGCAATGAACTGCGCACGCTGTTCAATGGCGAGCCAGATCAGGTTGCCATCAAGGTTCAGGGCCACATCCACCACCTGGTAGTTGCCCTCCGTACCCTGAACGCGCCACCGGACGTCCATGTCCTTGCCGTCCTGGCGCTTGATCACCGTGTTGACGATCGAGTCGGTATCGGAGCGATCAACCGAGTTCTTCACCACCACGGCTTCGCCGCGATAGCTGTCGAGCTGCACTTCGTAGACGGTCAACGCGTACTCCCGGAAAGCCTTGCGATAATTCGCAAGTTCGGCATCCGAAAACCGCCGGCTGTATTTGCCGATGACGAAGTTCGACACCGCATCGAGATCGGTGAACTTGTCCATGTAGGAACTGAACGCTGCCGTCCGCTCGGTGGCCGATAGTTTCGGGTTGTTCAGCGATTGCAGGACTTCGCTGGCGTTCTTCTGCACGTAGGCCTCGGTGCGCGCATCCGCAAAGGCGGGCGCTGCGCTGGCCATCAAGGCCGAAGCTGCAAGGATGGACCGGACGAGATGTTTCACGAGATAACTCCTGTTTCGGCGCGACCGCTAACTACTGCTCAAATTCGTCAAAATCTGGGAGATCGTCGTAGGCCGTGTCTTCATTGACCCTGCCATTAGCGATCTCAGCCTGACGCTGAGATGAATAAATACGCCGCAGAGCGATGTAGGGTTCCGGTTGGGCATTCAAAGTGTCGATTTGGTCATCAAGTCTGACGCGTGCGTTTAGCGCGCCTATGACGCCCAACCCGGCGCGGATTGCGACGTCGGAATCCTTGTCATTGTCATACTGGACGTAGTTCAGCGGGTTGATGGCAGCGTCCACGCCGGTGCCGACCAGGTCGCGCGGGGTCGTCGGGCCGAGGAGGGGGAGGACCAGGAACGGGCCGCTATCTACGCCCCAGACGGCAAGGGTCTGGCCGAAATCTTCTGAATGACGCTCGACGCCGAAATGATCGGCAGCGTCCCAGATGCCAAGGAGGCCGACCGTCGTGTTGATTCCGAAGCGTGCGACGGTTGTGCCCGCCCGCGACGGCTCAGCCTGCAGCACATCGTTCGCGAGGATCACAGGGCTTCGCAGGTTTCTGAGGAAATCTGTGAACCGGTCCCGCACAAAGGCCGGCGTAACCGTTTCATAGACGCTTGCAGCTGGTCCCAGCGCGTATTTGTCGACGCCATTGTTGAAGGCGAACATCTGACGGTTGAACCCCTCGTACGGGTCAGCGATGTCGCCGGTCGCCGGTGCCGCAGTGGCGCAGGCAGTTAGGACGAGCGAGGCGAAGGCGGCGCTGGCGGACAATTTCATGGGAGGAATTCCTGCAATTTCAGCTGCTAGATGGAGTGGCGGTACAAGCCGTTCAACGGGTGGGAGGGGCAGGTGACGGGCCTGCCGTATCATTTGCGCAACACTGTTGAGAATGTCTGACAACACCTGCGGCGTTAAGCAGGTTGCGAAGCATATAAATGAATGTTTATATGCTTGGAAATGACGAGCTTCGATGATCTCCTTGAGAAACTGAAGGCGGCGGGCGAACCGACACGGTTGCGCCTCCTTGCCTTGCTGCGGGAAAACGACCTTTCTGTGGGCGAATTGGTGCAAGTGCTGGGGCAAAGCCAGCCTCGGCTGTCCCATCACCTTAAAAGTCTGTCAGAAGCAGGGCTTGCAGAGCGTCTGCCTGAGGGGGCCTTCGTCTTTTACCGCGCAGCGCGGGGCGGCGTCGGCCGGCAATTCCTCGACCAGCTGTTCTCGCATACGAGCCATGATGCGCCGGAATTCCAGGCGGACCGAGACAAGCTGCACGAAGTGATTCTCGCGCGCGCGGCATCAGCAGAAGCTTATTTCTCTAGCATCGCCGAGAACTGGGATTCCCTTCGCGCCTTGCATTTTCCAAACGAAGCCATCGAAGACACGCTGCTCGACCTTGCGGGTCCGGGGCCGTATCGCCGCGTCGTCGATTTCGGAACGGGAACCGGGCGCATGCTCATGCTGTTCTCGGGCCTCGCTGCCGAATCAGAGGGTATCGACTTCAGCCATCGCATGCTGACCGTGGCGCGGGCCAACCTGGAGCGCGCCGGCGTCAGCAACAGCCGCGTCCGGTTCGGCGACGTGACGGCCGCGCCGTTCGATGACGCTTCGGCTGACCTCGTGATCGTGCACCAGGTGTTGCACTATCTCGATACGCCAGGCGATGCGATCGGCGAGGCGGCCCGCGTGCTGATGCCGGGCGGCAGGTTGCTGGTGATCGACTTTGCGCCTCACGATCTTGAATTCCTGCGGGCAGACCACGGGCACCGGCGCCTCGGCGTTCGCCACGACGCGCTCGCAGAATGGGCCGCGCAAGCCGGCCTGAAGCTGGAAGCGCCTCGTTCTTTCGATCCCCCTACACCCGGCGCGCCGGGTCTGACTGTAAACATCTGGCGGGCGAGCAAGCCTGCACTGTCCAAAGCGAGGGCCGCATGATCGGCACATTGACCCAGACTGACCGCGCGCGCGAACCTGTGCGCGTCTCTTTCGAATTTTTCCCGCCGAAGTCCGAAGGCATGTCCGAACGGCTTTGGGACACGATCAAGCGGCTTGAGCCCATGGCGCCGGATTTTGTCTCGGTGACCTATGGTGCAGGCGGCTCCACGCGGGAGCGCACGCACGATACGGTGCGCCGCATTGTTACGGAGACCACGCTGCGTCCGGCGGCGCACCTGACTTGCGTCGGGGCGACGAAGGCAGAAGTGCTGGCCGTGGCTGAAGAGTACTGGCAGGCCGGCGTGAAACACATCGTGGCGCTGCGCGGCGATCCGCCGGCCGGCATGGGCGCACGGTACGAGCCTCATCCCGGAGGGTTTGTCGATTCCGTTGCCTTGATCCGTGGCCTGAGGGCGCACCGGCCCGAACTTGGCAAGTGCTTCGAGATCTCGGTCTCGTGTTATCCGGAACTGCACCCCGAAAGCCGGGGCTGGGATGCCGAGGTGGCGTTCCTCAAGTCGAAGCAGGATGCCGGGGCTGACCGGGCAATCACGCAATTCTTCTTCGAGCCCGACATCTACTTCAACTTCCTCGAAAAGGCGCGCGAGGGCGGCGTGACGCTGCCGATCGTGCCGGGCATCATGCTGCAGCCGAACTTCCGGGGACTGAAGAAGATGGCGGCGATGGTGAAGACCTCCATCCCCAGCTGGTTGGACCGGCTCTATGACGGCCTCGATGAGGATGACGAGACGCGTGACATGGTGACGGCGACCGTTGCGGCAGAACTTTGTCACAAGCTGCACGACCGCGGCGTACGCGACTTCCATTTCTACACGCTGAACCGCGCAAGTCTGGCACTGTCGACCTGCCGCCTGCTTGGCCTGAAACCTCAATCCGCAAAGGCGGCATAGACATGAACCGGCAGGAGAGAATTGCTGCGCTGAAGGCCGCCGCGAAGGAGCGCATCCTGATCCTCGACGGGTCCTGGGGTGTGATGATCCAGCGCAAGGGCCTTGCGGAAGAAGATTTCCGGGGCGACCGTTTCAAGGCTCATGCCGGTCAGATGAAGGGGAACAATGACATCCTCTGCATCACGCGGCCAGATATCGTGACCGAACTGCACAACGCCTATTATGGTGCGGGTGCGGACATTTCCGAGACCAACACGTTCAGCGCCACGACGATTGCGCAGGAAGACTACCACTTGGGCGCCGGCGATGTGCGAGACATCAATCTTGCAGGCGCACGTCTCGGCCGCGCCGCCGCTGATGCCTGGACTGCGCGCGAGCCACACAAGCCTCGCTTCCTTGCGGGGTCGATCGGACCGCTCAACAAGATGCTGTCGATGTCGTCGGATGTGAACAATCCCGGCGCGCGTTCGGTAACCTTCGACCAGGTGTATGAAGCCTACCGCCAGCAGGTGCTGGCGCTGAACGAGGGTGGCTGCGACCTCTACCTGATCGAGACGATCACCGACACGCTCAACTGCAAGGCCGCGATCAAGGCGATCATGGATCTTGAGTCGGAAGGCATGGAAAACCTGCCGATCTGGATTTCCGGAACGATCACCGACCGGTCCGGCCGCACGCTGTCCGGCCAGACGGTCGAAGCGTTCTGGAACTCGGTCCGCCACGCGAAGCCGTTCGCCATCGGCTTCAACTGCGCGCTCGGCGCCGACCTCATGCGCCCGCACATCGCGGACCTGTCGCGCGTCGCCGATACGCTGGTTGCGGCTTATCCCAACGCCGGGCTGCCGAACGAGATGGGTCAATATGACGAGACGCCGGAACAGACGTCTGGTGAGCTCGGCGGCTGGGCAAAGGACGGCATCGTCAACATTCTCGGTGGCTGCTGCGGTACGACGCCGGAACACATCGCCGCCATCGCGCGCGCGGCCAAAGGCGTGAAGCCGCGTGACCCCGCGCCGCCGAAACACGCCATGCGCCTTGCCGGTCTGGAACCCTTCGAGGTGGGATCGTGACACGTGGCGATGTTTCGCCCGGCGACCTGTTTGTCTTCTACGGACTGCTGAAACAGGGCGTCGCCGGCGCACCGGCTGCTCTGGACCTGGCCGGTGCCGGCACGTTCGGCGCGCCCTGCCACTTCAAAGGAGCGATGTACGACCTTGGCGGCTTTCCGGGCGTGGTGGAAGGCGATGGATTGTGCCACGGCGTGCGCTGGCAGGTGCGTGATGCGGGCATTGTCCCCGCGATGGACGCGTTCGAGGATGTGACCGATGACCCGGCAACGTCGCTCTATGTGCGGGTGCGGGTCGGGCTGTTTGATGATGCCGGCGCGCCTACTGGCGAGCAGGCGTGGATCTATTGGTATAATCGTCCGGTCGAGGGGCTGCCTCGCGTGCCGGACGGAAACTGGCCGCTTGATGCGGGAAAGACGAGAAAATGAGCAAAGCGGCTTCCCAGGCGTTTGTGAACATCGGTGAGCGGACGAACGTCACCGGCTCGGCGGTATTCCGGAAGATGATCACCGACGGGCGGTTTGCCGATGCCGTCGTCGTGGCTCGCCAGCAAGTCGAGAGTGGCGCGCAGGTCATCGACGTCAACATGGACGAAGGCATGCTCGACGGCGCGGCCGCGATGACGACATTCCTGAACCTGATTGCGGCCGAGCCGGATATCGCGCGCGTGCCGGTGATGATCGACTCCTCGAAATGGGATGTCATCGAGGCCGGCCTGAAATGCTTGCAGGGCAAGTGTATCGTCAACTCGATCTCCATGAAGGAAGGCGAGGACAAGTTCATCGAGCAGGCGAGGACCTGCCTGTCATATGGTGCCGCCGTCGTGGTCATGGCGTTTGACGAGGTGGGGCAGGCGGACACGGCCAGCCGCAAGATCGAGATATGCCAGCGCGCCTTTCGCATCCTGACGGAGCAGGTGGGTTTCCCTGCGGAAGACATCATCTTTGATCCGAACATCTTTGCGGTAGCGACCGGAATCGAAGAGCACAACAACTACGCCGTCGACTTCATCGAGGCCGCGCGGGTGATCCGTCAGACGTGCCCGGGCTGCCACATTTCCGGTGGGCTTTCGAACGTGTCCTTCAGCTTCCGCGGCAACGAGCCCGTGCGCCGCGCGATGCATTCGGTATTCCTGTATCACGCGATCCCGGCCGGCATGGACATGGGTATCGTGAATGCCGGCCAGCTCGACATCTATGACGATATCGAGCCCGAGCTGCGCACGCGGGTGGAAGACGTCATCCTCAACCGGCGGGCGGATGCGACTGAGCGGCTGATCGAGATCGCCGAAGGCCTGAAAGGCCAGAAGGGAAAGAGCGCAGAAAAGGACCTGTCCTGGCGACGGGCGAGCGTCAGCAAGCGGCTTGAGTATGCGCTGATCCACGGCATCACCGAGTTCATCGATCAGGATACGGAGGAAGCCCGCCTCGCTTCGGAGCGTCCCCTGCATGTGATCGAAGGCCCGCTTATGGATGGCATGAATGTCGTGGGTGACCTGTTCGGTTCGGGCAAGATGTTCCTGCCGCAGGTCGTCAAGTCGGCGCGGGTGATGAAACAGGCGGTCGCCTGGCTCGAGCCATTCATGGAAGAAGAGAAGCAGCGCCTCGGCACGGTCGATGCTTCCAACGGCAAAGTCCTGATGGCGACCGTGAAGGGCGACGTGCACGACATCGGCAAGAACATTGTCGGCGTGGTATTGGCCTGCAACGGCTACAAGATAATCGATCTCGGCGTCATGGTGCCGGCCGACCGCATTCTGGATACCGCCATCAAGGAGGGCGTGGATGTGATCGGCCTGTCGGGGCTGATCACACCCAGCCTCGACGAGATGGTTTATGTGGCAAGCGAGATGCAGCGGCGCGGCATGACGCAGCCGCTGCTGATCGGCGGCGCGACGACCAGTCCGGCGCACACCGCTGTGAAGATAGACCCGGTCATCCGCACCGCGCCGGTCATCCATGTCGCGGATGCGAGCCGCGCGGTCGGGGTCGTTTCGACCCTGCTCAACGCCGGCGAAAAGCCGGCGCTCGTGACCCAGACCAAAGCCCGTTACGAACGGATGCGCGAAGCGCGCAAGGATGGTCCGCCCAAGCCGCGTCTCTCGTTGGCGGAGGCTCGCAAGGCCGCGTTCAGGCCGGACTGGGCGAGCTATGCGACGCCCAGGCCATCCTTCACCGGCACGCGGGCATTCACCGGCATCGATCTGGCGACGCTGGCACGTTACATCGACTGGACGCCGTATTTCTCCGCCTGGGACCTTGCAGGGAAATATCCGCAGATTCTCGAAGACGCGGTTGTTGGCGAAGCGGCGCGCGGCCTGTGGCGCGATACCGAAGCGATGATGCAGCAGCTGGTGGGTGAAGCCTGGTTCAACCCGAAGGCCGTGATCGGCTTCTGGGGCGCGCGCGCCGCCGGCGACGACATCCGGCTCGAGACGGGCGACACCTTCTTCACGCTGCGCCAGCAGATGGTGAAGGACAATGGCCGCGCCAACTATGCCCTGTCAGACTTCGTCTCGCCTGAAGGCGATGACTGGATTGGCGGCTTCTGCGTCACCGCAGGTCCGGAGGCAGATGCGGTCGCTGAGCGGTTCCGCGCGGCGGGCGACGATTATTCCTCGATCATGGTCAAGGCGCTCGCAGATCGTTTTGCGGAAGCGATGGCGGAATACATGCACGAGCGCGTCCGGAAGGAGTTGTGGGGTTATACTCCCGGCGAGGCGTTGACGATCGACGAGTTGATCAGCGAATCGTATCGCGGCATTCGGCCTGCGCCGGGCTATCCCTCGCAGCCGGAGCATACGGAGAAGGAGACGCTGTTCCGGCTGCTCGACGCTGAACGCCTGATTGGCGTTTCCTTGACGTCCAGTTTCGCCATGACGCCGGCAGCCTCCGTGTCCGGACTATACCTTGCTCATCCCGACGCGATCTATTTCGCGTTGGGCCGGATCGAACGCGACCAGGTCGAGGACTACGCACGGCGCAAGGGGTGGGACATCAAGACGGCGGAGCGCTGGCTGGCGCCGGTGCTCAACTATGACCCGTTCGTGCTGGCTGACGCCTGATGCAGCGGCTTGGTCTCGTGACCTTCGTGGTGCCGGACTATCAGGCGGGTATTGATTTCTTCGTGAAGACGCTCGGCTTTCGCCTCGTCGAAGACACCCCGCTCGGCGGGGGCAAGCGTTGGGTGGTCGTGGAGCCGGCAGGCGGGGGCGCACGTCTCCTGCTGGCGCGCGCGGTTGGTCCGGACCAGATGGCGGTGATCGGGAACCAGGCTGGCGGGCGGGTCGCCTTTTTTCTCGAGACGGATGATTTTGACCGTGACCACGCCGCGTTCAGCGCGGCAGGAGTTGTTTTCACGCAGCCCCCGCGGAGCGAGCCATACGGCAAGGTGGCGGTCTTCCGCGATGCTTTTGGAAACCTCTGGGACCTGCTGCAGCCAGCCTAGTCTGTGAGATAGGCTGCGGGCTCGACCAGCGTGAATCCTGGCGCGGTTTCGGCAAAGTGGCGCAGCCAATAGGCGTGCCCCGAGCCGAACAGGATGATCACCCGGTCGCCGGGTTTGGAGACGGCGGCGATCTTGTTGAAGGTTACGGCATTACGCGCATACCAGCCATAATTGAGCTGGGCGCCCGGCTGGGATGCAGCGTCGCCGAGCGCGAACAGGCCATAATAGAAGTCAGCATGCTCGCGCGCGAGTTTCGCTGGATCATTTTCGAGAGCGTATAGTTCGGAGATCGTATGGGTCGCCTGCGACGCATTGAATTCGGCGACAGACGCCTGCACCTGCGCGATCATCGGTCCTGTAATATCGAGGCCGTTCGCGGCCTCGAATTCCTGCACCTTGTCGAACGGAAAGAAATCGATCTCGCCGCTGCGCGTGTCCACGCCATAGACACGCGTCAGGCCGAGTTCGCCGGCCAGCCTGTAAGCGACCTGCACAGTCTCGTCGCGCACCTCGGACAACGTCGCGGGCGAATAATCCAGATAGCCGGTGTCCAGCAGGTCGGCGCGCGGACTCTCGGTTTCGACCATGATCGCAGTCGGCTGGAACGCTGCGAGGCGTGCGCTCAGCTCGGCGAGTTCCGCTTGCCGCGCCGGTGCAAGCACATCATCCGACCGGATGTTCACGATGTCCGCGCCGGGATTGCCCATGTGCCAGGTGCCCAGAACCATGACCTCGACGGTGTCACCCCGTTCAGGCGCGACCGGAACCGCGGCGCAGCCGGACAAGAGCAAGAGGGCAAAGGCGGCTAGATGGTGATTCATGCTGGAAGCTCCCTGTTCAAACGCAAGATGCACCGGGCGAGGCGTGTGGATGCGGCTGGCAGGAAAAAAACCACCTCTAGCGAGCGGGTGGCGAGTCGCTATAAGCCCGCGATGACAGCCTTGTCATGACGGAGTCATCCATGCCGACACCCCGCCTGCGCGGCGAAAACGCAAAGATCGTGGCGACCCTCGGCCCACGCAGCCGCTCGCTCAAGGAAATCCGCGCGCTCGCCGAAGCAGGCGCCGATGTCTTCCGGCTGAATTTCTCGCACGGCAGCCACGAAGACCACCGCGCCACGCTGGACACGGTACGCAAGGTGGAAGCGCTCGTAGGCCGGCCGCTCGCGGCATTGGCAGACCTGCAGGGACCCAAGGTGCGCGTCGGCAAGTTTCCGGGCGGGGAAATGAAAGTCGCGTGGAACACCGAATACGCTCTGGTAGCGGCGGACGAGACTGCGGACACTGGAACCATTCCTGTGCCGCATGCGGCAATTCTAGGCCAGCTGGAGGCGGGTGACACGATCCTCGTCGATGATGGCAAGCTGATCTTCACGGTCACGAAGGCTGGCAAGAACGCGAAGGTGCGCGCCGACGTGCCCGGCAAGATTTCGGACAAGAAGGGGTTCACGGTGCGCGGCAAGGCGCTTCCGGTGAAGGCGCTGACCGACAAGGACAAGGCCGACCTGGAGTTTGCCCTCTCGATCGGTGTCGACCTCGTGGCCCTGTCCTTCGTCCAGTCGGTGTCGGACATCGCGATGACCAAGGCGATCATCAACGGTCGCGCACCGCTGATCGCGAAACTGGAAAAGCCTGCGGCGCTGGGCGAGCTTCGCGAGATCATCCACGCGTCTGACGGGGTCATGGTGGCGCGCGGCGATCTCGGGGTCGAATATCCGCCCGAAGAGGTGCCGGTGATCCAGCGCCGCATCATCCGCGCAGCACGCGCGGCCGGCCGGCCGGTGATCGTGGCGACACAGATGCTCGAATCGATGATCGAGAATTCGGCGCCGACGAGGGCGGAAGCTTCAGACGTCGCCACCGCCATCTACCAGGGCGCCGATGCAGTCATGCTGTCGGCGGAGACGGCGGTCGGGCGCCACCCCGCGACTGCGGTGGCGATCATGTCGCGCATCATCCGGGCCACGGAGAACGCCGAAGACTATCGCCGGTCCATGATGCAGTTCGACGGGGACGAAACCGCTCAGACCGCCATTGATGTCGTTGCGCAAACCTCGCTCGGCATGGCCGAAGCCGAAGGTGCGACTGCGCTGGCCTTGCGGACCGGGGCATTCGAGCGGCTGGCACGATTTTCCCGGGTGCGCGGCGCCACGCCGATCCTCTACGGTTCAATCGAGGAGGCGCGCGTTCGCCAGGCCTGCCTCCTGTGGGGTGTGCATCCACACCTTCTGGATGCCGGTGTGGAGAACTGGTACCGCGCGCTAATGAAGGCGTCCGGTCTTGAAGGCCGGGTCGCCTACGCGCGATGGGCTGGCGACGACATGCGTTTCGCGTGGGAAATCGGGGTCGGCAAGGGCCTCGATGGCAAGCCGATCACTGGCGTATGATCATCTGCCCCTGGCGGACCTCGTAGGAATTGAGTTCGCCGAGGAAGGTCATGCCGAGCAGAGATTGCTCGAGTTCGGTGCGAAGGATCACCGCGTCGACATTCTCCACCTTGACCCGCCCGATGCGGATGCTGGCGAGGGTGACCGGTGCACCATAGGTGACGCCGCCTGCCGTCCGGATCTCCGAGTCGAAGTCGAGCTCCTCCGGCTTCAGGCCGAGGCGCTGGGCGTCGAAATAAGTCAGCGCCACGATGCTGGCGCCGGTATCGACCATGAACTTGACCTGCGTGCCGCTGACATCTGCGCGCGTCCAGAAATGGCCATCCGCCTCGCGGTCGATGAAGGCGGCGCTGGCGCCAGGAAGGGCTGACGGTTGCGGCGTGGCGACGGCAACCGTCGCCGGCGCAGGATCCGTTGCCGCAGCCTGCTCCTTGAATTTGGGCGCAATATAAAAGGCGATGCCCATCGCAATGGCGACGGCGGCTATCATGACGAAGAACAGGTTGCGCAAGGCCATCGCTCAGCGTTTCCCCAGCGTTTCCAGCTGGCTGATGCGCGCGGGCAGGCGGGCGATGACATCGTCACGGCCTTCAGCGCTCATCTGGCTCCACCGGCCGATCTCCGGCAGGGTCCGTCCACAGCCGAGGCAGAAGCCCGTCTGGCCGTCTACGGCGCAAACCTTGATGCAAGGGGTCTTTATCGGCGCAATGGGCATGTCTATAGCAAATACCGGATAGGGGATTCCGGCAAGTATTGCATACACGGCGTAACAAATCCTTGCCGGACAGACCCCGGATTGTTTGATACCTTAACGTCTGCGCACGGCATTTGCGCAGGGAGAATCCAGCCTTGAGTGATCCTGCTACCCAGAAATCGCCGCTGGCCGATGTGCGCGAACTGATTCTGAAGCCGATCGAGCCGGACGTCGCGTCCGGCGACAAGGTCCGGGCGGCCCTGCTCGGCATGGGCCGGGAAGGGGATTTCGGAAAGCTGGGCGAGGCGGCCGAATGGCTGGCGCGCTGGCAGCGTCGTTTCCCGCCGCGGATCGAAAAGCCGACGCTTGCCATATTCGCGGGGTCTCACGGGATCGTCGATGCCGGCGTCTCTTTGTCGAGCAATTCCGACACGCGCGCCCACATCGATGCGCTGACCCAAGGCCGCGCTCCGCTCTCGGCAATCGCGACCCAGGCAGGTGCCAACGTGCGTGTGTTCGAGCTGGCGCTCGACCGGCCGACGCCGAGCATCGCCAAGGAAGCGGCGATGACCGAGCGCGAGTGCGCGGCAACGATCGCCTACGGATTCGAAGCCGTCGAGGACAAACCTGACCTTCTGGCGATCGCCGTTTCGGGCGCCGGCGTCGGCACGGCGGCCGCTGCGGTGGCGTGTGCACTGTATGGCGGCTCGCCGGACTACTGGGTCCGGCCAAGTGCGCAGACGGAGGCCTCCCTGTCGGGCAAGCGCAGCTCGCTGGTCAGCGACGCGCTCCGCCTGCACAGAGGCCATCTGTCTGACCCTCTGGAAGCACTTCGCTGCCTCGGCGGCCGCGAACTCGCCGCGTGTGTGGGCGCCATCATCGCGGCCCGTCACCAGAGCATCCCTGTCGTGCTGGACGGCTTTGCTACGACCATCGCGGCGGGCGTTGTGCATGCGGTGATGCCGTCTGCGGTGAGCCATTGCCTCGCCTCCCACATCACCCAGCGCCCCGCCCATGAAGCGTCGCTCGAGCGGATAGGTCTGTCGCCACTGCTGCAACTGCAATTCCAGACTGGCGGCGGGCTGGGATCGGCAACCGCAATCGGGCTGCTCAAGACCGCCTGCGCGCCCTTCATTGCCAAGCCGGCTTCCGCATGACGCAGGGGCAGTGCGGCATTCTTTACGTTTACGTGCACGTCACCTTGCCAGCGCGCACTTTTGACTGACATAGAGGGGCCAAGAGGCCCACAGAGACTCCGGAGGAATATCGGCCATGAATCTAGACTTTACGCCTGAAGAGACTGCCTTCCGCGACGAAGTGCGCGCCTTCATCCGCGACAACTATCCGCGTGAACTGGCCGGCACCGGAACCCGCGAAGACCTGACGCGCGAACAATTCCTCGCCTGGCACAAGATCCTCGGCAAGAAGGGTTGGTCAGCGCCCGCCTGGCCGAAAAAATACGGCGGCACCGGCTGGACCTCCACGCAGCGTTACATCTGGTCCGAAGAAAACGCGCGCATGGACACGATCATGCCGCTGCCGTTCTCGGTCTCGATGGTCGGACCGGTCATCTACACGTTCGGCAACGAGGAGCAGAAGGCGAAACACCTTCCGGGCATCCTGTCGGGCGACGTCTGGTGGTGCCAGGGTTATTCCGAGCCGGGCGCAGGGTCTGACCTCGCCAGCGTCAAGACGACGGCCGTGCGCGACGGCGACCATTATGTGATCAACGGCCAGAAGACCTGGACCACGCTGGCGCAACACGCCGACTGGGGCTTCTTCCTCTGCCGCACCGATCCGACCGCGAAATCGCAGGAGGGCATCAGCTTCATCCTCGTAGACATGAAGACGCCCGGTATCGAAGTGCGCCCGATCAAGCTGATCGACGGCACGCATGAAGTGAACGAGACCTGGCTGACCGACGTGCGCGTTCCGGTCACCAACCTGATCGGCAAGGAAAACGAAGGCTGGACCTACGCGAAATTCCTGCTGGCGCACGAACGGTCCGGCATCGCCGGCGTGGCGCGTTCCAAGCGGGGCATCGAACGGTTGCGCGACATCGCGTCAAGCGAAGTCATCGACGGCGAACCGCTGATCACCAACGGCGACTTCGCCCGCAAGATCAGCCAGCTCGAGATCGACCTGACGGCGCTTGAGTTCACCGAACTGCGCACGCTGGCATCGGAAGCAGCCGGCAAGGGCCCCGGCCCCGAAAGCTCGATCCTGAAAGTGAAGGGCACCGAGATCCAGCAACGCCTGACAGAGTTGACCCTGGAAGCCGTCGGCAACTACGGCGCACCCTATGCCCGCGGCATGGATGGCCACGGCATCAACGATTTCAACGTCGGACCAGAGTATGCGAACTTTGCCGCCGACACCTACTTCAACATGCGCAAGACTTCGATCTATGGCGGATCGAACGAAATTCAGCGCAACATCATTACAAAGATGATCCTCGGCCTCTAAGGCGCGCGGACTGGGAGGACTCACATGGATTTCAATTTCACTGAAGAACAGACGATGATCCGCGACAGCCTCGCACGGCTGATCAAGGACCAGTATGACTTTGACACCCACCGCAAGGTGGTCGCCTCGAAAGAAGGCTGGCGTCCGAAGATGTGGGCGCAGTTCGCCGAACTGGGCCTGCTTGCTGCCCCGTTCAGCGAAGCCGATGGCGGCCTCGGCGGCGGTCCGATCGACGCGATGGTCGTGATGGAGGAGTTCGGCAAGGGACTCGTGGTCGAGCCCTTCGTGCAGACGGTCGTTTGCGCCGGCGGCTTCCTGAAGCGCGGCACCGACGCTCAGAAGTCTGAGCACCTGGCCCCGCTGATTGCCGGCGAGCGCGTATTCGCATTCGCTTACGCCGAGCCGAAAGGCCGCTACAATCTCGCCGATCTCGAGACGACCGCCAAGAAAGACGGCGCCGGCTACAAGATCTCCGGCCACAAGGCGGTGGTCGTGGGCGCCCCCTGGGCGAGCCACCTGATCGTCACGGCACGGACGGCCGGCGGTCGCCGCGATACCAAGGGCATCGGCGTGTTCATCGTGCCGAAGGATGCCAAGGGCGTCACCACGCGCGACTATCCGACGGTCGATGGCCGCCGCGCTTCCGAAGTGCATTTCGACAACGTCTCGGTCGGTGCCGACGCCGTGATCGGCGATGCGGGCAACGGCCTGCCGCTGATCGAGCGCGTGACCGATGAAGCAATCGCAGCCCTCTGCGCCGAAGCTTGCGGTGCCATGAAAGTGGCGCAGGCCATGACGGTCGAATATTCGCGGACGCGCAAACAGTTCGGCACTGCCATCGGCAAGTTCCAGGTCCTGCAGCACAAGATGGTCGACATGTTCATGGAGGCCGAACAGTCGGTTTCGATGACCTACATGGCCACGCTGAAACTGGACGAAGACGACGTGACGCGGAAGAAGGCGGCATCGGCTGCCAAGGTCCGGATCGGGCAGGCCGGCCGTTTCGTCGGCCAGAACGCCATCCAGATCCACGGCGGCATGGGCATGACGGACGAGCTCGCCATCGGCCACTATTTCAAACGCCTGACGATCATCGACTCCGAATTCGGTAACGTCGACCACCACCTCAAGCGGTACACGGATCTTTCTGCTGCTGAAGTGGCCGTCGCGGCCGAATAAGGCTTAGCCGGCAATCTGTTTAGGGCGGGGCTGGAGCGATCCGGCCCCGCTTTTATTTTGCGCCGTCTGCGAGCGCGCTCTGGATCAGAGCAATGGCTGTGTCGTGTGAGAGTCGGCTGCGTGCGCGGGCACGGGCATTGCGGGAAAGCTCTACGCGGCGCGCCGCATTGTTTACAAGGTCAAGTATCTCGGCTTCCAGCGCGGCCGGGCCATTTGCGACAATGACCAAGTCGTCCAGCACGTCACCGAACCCTTCAAGCGCAAGAGGGTAGGCAATCGTCGGCATTCCGAGGAGCAGGTATTCCGCGACCTTGATGCTGACCCCCGTGGCAAAGCGTGTCGGGGCGATCCCGATGGCGTTGGCGCCGCCGAGGCTCTCGAGCGACTCCACCCGGCCGAGCACCTTGACGTTCGGGAGCGCGGCGCGCGCAGGCGTCAGCGTGCGGCCGATCGAGCCCGCGATCTGGAGTTCAAGGTCCGGCGCCTTGGCAGTCAGGACCGGCCAGATATCGTCGAGGAAATGATTGATCGCTTCCGTGTTGCCGCCATGCACGGTGCCAATGAAGACGAGCCGAGGCTTTCCCGTGTCCTCCGTCGGCTGATAGTCCGGCGCATCCGGCGGCACCCAGGCCATTTGCACCGATGGCAGGTGCAGCTTCACTTTCGCAAGTTCGTTGGCCGAAGCGTAGAAGATCAGGTCGCAGCTCGATAGCCAGTCGATTTCGGTCTCGAGGCTGGTCTCGTCGAAGTCGATCACCTGGCCGCCTTCGCGGAAGCGCTCGGCGCGGTCGGACAGGAGGTCATGCATCAGGCAGGCGTGCAGCGTCCTAGATTTCAACCGCTTCAGGGCGGGCCCCATCGAGCTGTATTCCGCTAGCGTGATGGCCGCTGGTTGCGCATCGCAGGTCCGAGCCACGATCTCGGCTTCGTCCCGACTGATCTCCTTTCCGAGGTAGCTTGGAATGACGATGTTTGCACCCAGGCGGCGCGCCGCCTCCTTGACCAGTCGCACGGCAAATCGCGCGTAGATCCGGGGCGAGAGCGACCAATATCGGTTGCCGATCTTCAGAGCGCGTGGCCAGACGATCTCCCTGGCGAGCGAGGACAAGCGCGGATGCACGCTCGCCCAAGGACGGTTTCCGAACGACTGGTAGGGGGCGAATACGATCCGGATATCCATGCCGGCCCGCTTCACCATGCGCATGAACGTCTCGAGATACGCGCCATTGCCGGTCGACATATTGTCGAGTTGGCGCTGCACCAGCAGGTCCATCACGGGGCGCGTTGAGGCGGCAGAAGAGGGGGAATCGGACATGAACCAGCGCGGCAGTTGGAGGACGCGTCCGGCAATGCAAGTCCGTGGCCAGCAGGACAAGCCCTGAAAGCGAATTGGCGTCCGTATATTCGCGTCAGGGGCGAAGTTCAGGCTGCGCGTGCGCGCAATTCGGCGATCGACTCTCTCGCCTCTTCGCAGGCTTCACGCAGTTCGGGGGCCGCATCGCCTTCGCTGCTGGCCACATGCGCAGCGATGAGTTTCAGCGCTTCATCGATCACGGCGAGATGAAAAGCTGCCGACACGTCGCGGTTATCCAGCCGCGTGCGTTCACCTGTTATGTCGAAAATGCAATTCATAATAGAAAACTACACAAATTCCCCTTTAAGTAAATGGCATTTGAGTGCCATATCCCGAAAGGTTGTGAAATCGTGGGGCGTTCAGCCCTTTGCCCAGAGCGTTTCGAGGTCGCGGGCCATTGCCTCGGACTTCCGGGCAATCGCATCCGGCACCCGGAAGCCGACGATGGCTGTGCCTTCCAGCGAGCTCGTTTCGGCGGGCGCCACGGGCCAACGCGCGCCGGTAATCAGGTTGGCGCCGAGATCCGCCAGATGGTCGCCGAACTCCGCCTCGCGGCCGTCCCGGAACAAGGGCAGCCACAGGAGGATCATTCCGGTTGGCCAGCGCTTCAGCGCCTTCGGTGTCCACAATGCGAGCGCTTCGATGTCGCGGCGCGTTTCATAGCTCGGGTCGGAGAAAACGATGATCTGTTCATGCCCGCGCGGCGCCAGCTTCAGCGCGCCGGCATACCCATCCGCCTCCCGGATCATCACGCGCGGGTCCGCGCCGACATTTTCGGTCAGTGCCTTGAACTCGGCAGGGTGGCGTTCGAACAGGACCAGGCGCGCCGAGGCGGGAAGACGCGCGAGCGCGACAGCAGGCGAACCCGGATAGTCCTTTTCCGTCCGTGAGCGGACGAGATCGAGCCAGTCACCGAATCCGTCCGGCGCCTTGCCCTTCAACAGGGCACGGATGCCGGCATCGGCCTCCCCCCCCTTGGTGGCCTGGGCGCCGGTCAGGTCGTACCGTCCGCGCCCGGAGTGCGTCTCCACGTAGAGCAGCGGACGCGGCCTCTTGGCCGCGTCGCGCAGGACAAGGTCCAGTACGGCGTGCTTCAGCACGTCCGCGCGGTTGCCCGCATGAAAGCCGTGCTGGTAGGACAGCATTGCCGGACCGGACTCCTGGTGCCTATTGCTGGCCGAGGCTTTCCTTGCGGGTCGCTTCGAATTCGTTACCGGCATACCATGTCGGCCAGTCAGCCGACTTGGCGATGTCGCGCCCGAGTTCGAACAACACCTTCACGTTTTCTTCGGTGCCGGAGAGGTCCCAGCTGTCCGAATACTCGTCCATCGGCTTGTGGTAGCGCTCGGCTGTGTAGGCCGCCGCCGCAGCTTTGCCGGCCGCGATGCCACCCTCCAGCTTGTCGTCGCCGCCATCAGCATACAGCATCGGCACGCCTTTCTTGGCGAACGAGATATGGTCCGAACGGTAGAACGATCCGGCTTCGGGGCGCGGGTCGGGCTTGATCTCGCGGCCGGTTGCGGCGAGCAGCGCCTTGAGGCGATCCTCGAGTTCAGACGCACCATAACCCACGACCACCATGTCCTTGGTCCGGCCGATCGGCAACGCGCCATCGATGTTTATGCCGGCCACGATCTTGTTCAGCGGCACGGTCGGTTGCTCGGCGTAGAAAGCAGAGCCAAGCAGGCCGGACTCTTCCAGCGTCACAGAGACGAACAGGGCCGACCGGTCGAGCGTTTCAGCTTTCATCGCCTCGGCAATCTCCAGCAGGGCCGCCACGCCGGTGGCGTTGTCGACGGCGCCGTTGAAGATGTCGTCCTCATAGAAATCCTGGCCTTCCTTGCCGGCCTTCTCACCGGTCTTCTTGCCGAGGTGATCCCAGTGGGCCGTGTACAGAACATATTCGTCCGGCTTGGTCGTGCCGGGGATGACGCCGACCACATTCCGGCTCGAGCCGGGCTCGATGGTCTGGTGAATGCTGGCACGCAATTTCAGGCCATCAAGCGCGACCGGCTTGAAGCCCGGCGTCTTGGCCGCCGTCTTCATGGCTTCGAAGTCGAGGCCGGCCTTCTGGAACATTTGCGCGGCCATATCGCGCGTGATCCAGCCTTCGAGCTGCGCGCGGCTGTCGCCGCCGTCGGGACGCACGAGGTCGGATTGCGCGCCTGTCCACGAGCCGCTCACGACTTCCCAGCCATAGGCCGCCGGTTCGGTCTCGTGGATGACGAGCGCCGCGGTGGCGCCCTGGCGTGCGGCTTCCTCGAACTTGTAAGTCCACCGGCCATAGTAGGTCATCGCGCGGCCATTGAAGAGCGCCGGATCACCGGTGGCATATCCGGGATCGTTGACAAGGATCAGGACGGTCTTGCCCTTGTAGTCTTGGCCTGCGTAGTCGTTCCAGTTGTACTCGGGTGCCACGGCGCCGTAGCCGACGAACACGACATCGGTTGGGTCGAAGGAAACCGTGTCGGTATTCTGGTGCTTGGTCCAGTAGACGGCCTGGTCCTTCATCGCGAGCGACAGCTCGTCGCCGTCCGGCCAGGTGACCACCAGCTCCGAAGTGGCGGGGTCGACCGTCTGGTTCACCATCTTCACTTCCTGGAAGAAGGTGCCGTTGTCGCCGCCGGGCTCAAGCCCGATACGCGCCATTTCGGCGGCAATCCAGGCGGCCGAAGCTTCACCGGCCGGCGTCGACGGGCCGCGCCCTTCGAACGCGTCATCAGCGACCGTCTTGATGCGCACTGCCAGGTCGGCAGCGGTGATTTCCGGCGTTGTGGCTTCCGGAAGCGGCAGCAGCAGCTCTTCAGCCTGCACTTCCGGTTCGGCGGCCGGCACGGCGGCATCCGGCGCACAGGCCGTCAGCGTCAGTGCGGCTGCGGCGGACAGTAGGGCAAAACGTAGGATCATGTCGGGTTCCCCGCGAGTCATGTGGGCCGGTTGACCGGCCTGATTTTCAGATGCGCAGGGTCTGGCACGTCGCGCCGGGAGCATCAAGCAGCGCCGGTCGATTTGGTCGCCGCCCTGCGATTGAGGCCTTGTCACTGTGCGTTCAGCTGCAAACTCTATAGAGGTCAAACACCGGGCGCCTGCGCCCCATAGAGGTGAGTCGGATGTTCAGAACCGCTGCAGACAGCATCAGCCAGCGCGCGCGCATCGCACTGGGGGCCTTTGCTGCCCTGTTCGGCGCGATGTGCCTGCCGGCCTGCGCCCACCCCGTCACCATCGGCGCCCTCAAACCGGCCGTACCGGTCGAGGCCGCGTTCCTGCCGGACCAGAACCTCTTCATTGCGGCAGACGGCGCGAAGCTGGGGCTCACCGTCTGGCCAGCCGAGGGCACGGACGATCCCGAATATGTCGTCGTCGGTGTCCACGGCATGAGCGATTATGCCAACGCGTTCCACATGGCGGCGCCTTACTGGGCGGCAAGGGGCGTGACCACCTACGCCTACGACCAGCGCGGCTTCGGCCGCTCCCCCAACAAGGGCTTCTGGCCGGATGAAGAGCTGATGCGCCAGGACCTGCGCACGGCTGTCGATGTCGCCCGCAAGCGTCACCCGAATGCGATTATCACGGTTGTTGGCATCTCCATGGGCGGGTCGGTCGCGATGACCGCTTTTGGTTCCGATGATCCGCCGAAGGCCGACCGCCTTATCCTCTCTGGCCCCGGCCTGCGGGGCTGGGGCGCGATCAACCCGCTCTACCGGGTCAGCCTCTACGCATCGGCCCACATGAACCCCGGCTGGATCGTCGTGCCGCCGGCCGGTTTGATCAAGATCGAGCCCTCGGACAACATCGCCATGCTGCGCCGGACCTGGTCGGACCCCAACATGACCTATGAGAACCGGATCGACGCGGTCTACGGCCTCGTCACGCTCATGGAACACGCCAATGATGCAGCCGCGCGGCTGCCTCGGACTCTGCCCGTGCTGGTGTCCTACGGTGCGAAGGACATCGTGGTGCCGGAAAATGGCGTGCGTCGTGTCGCGAAGCTGCTGCAGCCCAACGTGCGCACGGTCTACTATCCCAACGGCTACCACATGTTGCTGCGTGACCTGCAGGCTGAGCGCGTGCACGCCGACTACCTCGCCTTCATGAAGGATCCCGCCGCGCCTATGCCGAGCGGCGAGACCGAGTGGCCTTTCCGCCACCCGTGCCTGCAGATGGCCGAAATCAAGACGAGCCCGACGGGTTGTTGAGGCAAGGCATTCACCTGCCGGCCGGTGGATGAACAGCCGCCGCCGATGCAGTAAGCCTTTCCACAGCTGTAGGCCCCTTGTGGCGCCGGTCGCGTGGACAAATATACAGGCATCTGCCAATCCTGTTGGCAACCGATTCAGCCCGTCATTTCAAAGGCTCCCTTGATGTCCAATATCCATGAGACCGCCCTCAACCTTGTGCCGATGGTTGTCGAGCAGACCAGCCGGGGCGAGCGGGCCTTCGACATCTTCTCGCGCCTGCTGAAAGAGCGGATCATCTTCGTGACCGGCGGCATCGACGATGGCGTGGCGGCTCTGACCACGTCGCAGCTGCTGTTCCTCGAATCCGAGAACCCGAAGCGCGAAATTGCCATGTATATCAACAGCCCGGGCGGTTACGTTTCGTCCGGCCTGGCGATCTACGACACCATGCAATACGTCCGCTGCCCGATTTCCACGGTCTGCATCGGCCAGGCCGCCTCAATGGGCTCGCTCCTGCTTGCCGCCGGGGAAAAGGGGATGCGCATCGCGCTGCCTAACGCGCGTGTGATGCTTCACCAGCCGTCGGGCGGCTATTCGGGCGTCGCAACCGACATCGAGCGCCATGCCGAAGAGATTATCGAATTGAAGCGTCGTCTTAACAATATTTATGTCCGCCACACGGGCCAGCCCTACGAAACCATCGAGCGGACTTTGGACCGGGACACCTTCCTGACGGCCGAACAGGCCATGGAATACGGCATTGTAGACAAGGTTTACGAGCGCCGGACCGCGGAAGACGAGAAATAATCGGCATTTTGCCACGTGCGGCCCGCCCCTTGCAGGCTTGGCGAACAACTATAGACTTAAACCATCGGATCGCGTCACGGCGGGCTTTAAAGCCTGCGTTAAGCGTTTCGAGGCATTGAGGAAGTTATGACGAAGCAAACCGGCTCCGGCGACTCCAAGAATACGCTCTACTGCTCTTTCTGCGGAAAGAGCCAGCATGAGGTGAAAAAGCTCATTGCTGGGCCGACCGTGTTCATTTGTGACGAGTGCGTCGAACTCTGCATGGACATCATTCGCGAGGAGAACAAGACCTCCGCGATCAAGTCCCGTGAAGGTGTCCCGACGCCGCAGGAGATCTGCGATGTGCTGGATGACTATGTCATCGGCCAGCGCCACGCCAAACGCATCCTCTCTGTCGCCGTCCACAACCACTACAAGCGCCTTTCCCACGCCGGCAAGGCGGACGGGGTGGAGCTCTCGAAATCCAACATCCTGCTCGTGGGCCCGACCGGGTGCGGCAAGACGCTACTCGCCCAGACGCTGGCGCGCATCCTGGATGTGCCGTTCACGATGGCGGATGCCACGACGCTCACGGAAGCCGGCTATGTCGGCGAGGATGTCGAGAACATCGTCCTCAAGCTCCTCCAGGCGGCTGACTACAATGTCGAGCGCGCCCAGCGCGGCATCGTCTATATCGACGAGATCGACAAGATTTCCCGCAAGTCTGACAACCCCTCGATCACGCGCGACGTGTCGGGCGAGGGGGTGCAGCAAGCGCTCTTGAAAATCATGGAAGGCACTGTTGCGGCGGTCCCGCCTCAGGGTGGCCGGAAACATCCGCAGCAGGAATTCCTGCAGGTCGACACGACGAACATCCTGTTCATCTGCGGCGGCGCCTTCGCGGGTCTCGAGAAGATCATCAATGCGCGCGGCGAAAGCGCCTCGATCGGTTTCGGCGCGGCCATCAAGGACGCGAATGAAAAAGGCGTTGGCGAAACCCTGCGCGGCACCGAGCCGGAAGACCTGCAGAAGTTCGGTCTGATCCCTGAATTCATCGGCCGTCTGCCGGTCATCGCAACGCTGGAAGACCTCGACGAGAAAGCCCTCATCCAGATCCTGACCCAGCCGAAGAACGCGCTCCTCAAGCAGTACCAGAAGCTGTTCGACATGGAGAGCGTTGCACTGACCTTCACGCCGGAAGCGCTTGTGGCGGTGGCCCGCAAGGCCATAGGTCGCAAGACCGGCGCGCGCGGTCTGCGTTCGATCATGGAAGGCATCCTGCTCGACACGATGTTCGAACTGCCGAACCTGCGCGGTGTCGAGGAAGTCGTGATCAATGCCGAAGTGGTGGAAGGCAACGCCGAGCCGCTCTACGTGCACGCCAACAAGACCCAGACCGAAGCCGGCTGAGATCGCCTGGCATCAACGATCAAGAAGCCCCGGTTCGCGCCGGGGCTTTTTCATTCGGGCAAGTGCAGCGTCAGGATGTCGATGCGCGGCGGCATGTTGAACCGCAAAGGCAGGTTGCTCATGCCGGTGCCCGTGGTGATGTAGACGAGCCGGTCACCGCCGTCTGAGGGATACACCTGCAGCTCCCTGTCGAAGTCCCAGATGGTCGGGATCACGCGCTTGAAGAAGAACGGAACGCGCAGCTGGCCGCCATGTGTATGCCCGGCGAGCATGAGGTCGTAGGCAAAGTTGTCGGGCACATAGAGCGCAGTATCGGGGTTGTGGGTCAGCAGAAGGACCGGAACGCCTTCCGGCAGGCTCGCGGAGAACCCGAAATCCTGACGCCGCTGCCAGAGGTCGGATGCGCCGGCTACGATCACGCGGTGGCCGCCCAGCTCCGTGTCGAAGGCGCGGTTCTGCGGAATCAGCGCGCCGGCGTCCTGCAAGGCCGCCATCAGCGCATCCGTCAGGTCATTGCCCGGATAGCCGACATCATGATTGCCGAGCACCGCGTACAGCGGCGCGTCGAGATCGCCGAGCGGCGCAAACAGTTCGGGCACATCCTCCGTCCTCGGCCAATAGCTGAGGTCTCCGGCCAGGAACACGCCGTCTACATGTTCGGCATTGATCCGCCGGACGATCCGGGTCAGCGGCATGGCGCTCGGAAAGATGCCAAGATGCGTGTCGGAAAACAGTGCAATGCGGATGCTGGGTGACGTTTCGGTGGCGCCCGGCAGCGCGATCGTCGCCCGGTGGACAACCAGCAGGTGCGGCTCGACGAACCGGGCCCAGGCGAGCGGCAGCGAGACGACCAGCAGGCCGGCGACCGCGAGGCGCGCGCGCCCTTTCAGGCGGAGCATCAGCCCAAGGCAAACGAGGGCAAAAGGAAACCACGCGAAGCTTCCCCAGAAGATCAGCAACTTGAGCATGCGGTCTCTTGGTCTGCCTTGATGGCAAAGAAATGGCCAGCATCCGGAGATGCTGGCCACATTGGTCTGGCGTTAAGCCGTTCCAATTACATCTTGTAGTACATGTCGAACTCGACCGGGTGGGGATGGAGTTCGAAGCGCATGTTCTCTTCCATCTTGAGGTCGATGTAGCTGTCGATCTGGTCGTCGTCGAACACGCCGCCTTTCTTGAGGAAGGCGCGGTCTGCATCGAGGGCGCTGAGCGCTTCACGCAGCGAGCCGCAGACCTGCGGGATCGCCTTGGCTTCGGCCGGCGGCAGGTCGTACAGGTCCTTGTCCATTGCATCGCCCGGATGGATCTTGTTCTCGATCCCGTCGAGACCAGCCATCAGCAGGGCGGCGAAGGCGAGGTAGGGGTTCGCCATCGGGTCCGGGAAGCGGGCTTCGATGCGCTTCGCTTTCGGGTTTGAGCCGAACGGAATGCGGATCGAGGCCGAGCGGTTGCGCGACGAATAGGCGAGCATGACCGGCGCTTCGTAGCCCGGCACGAGACGCTTGTAGCTGTTCGTCGACGGGTTGGTGATCGCGTTCAGCGCTTTCGCGTGCTTGATGATGCCGCCGATATAATAGAGGCACATGTCGCTCAGGTCGGCATACTTGTTGCCGGCGAAGAGCGGCTTGCCGTTGCCCCAGATCGACTGGTGGACGTGCATGCCCGAGCCGTTGTCCTTGTACATCGGCTTCGGCATGAAGGTCGCCGTCTTGCCATACGACGCGGCCACATTGTGGATCACGTATTTGTAGAGCTGCATGCGGTCGGCCATCACGGTCAGCGTCGAGAACTTGAGGCCAAGCTCGTGCTGGGCGGGCGCCACTTCGTGGTGATGTTTCTCGGGGTCGAGGCCGATTTCACCCATGATCGTCAGCATTTCGCCGCGCATGTCCTGCTCGGAGTCGATCGGCGGAACGGGGAAGTAACCGCCCTTCGGGCCCGGACGGTGGCCGAGGTTGCCCATCGGATACTGCTTGCCGGT
Organism: Acidobacteriota bacterium; assembly: GCA_016712445.1. Classification (NCBI taxonomy): domain Bacteria; kingdom Pseudomonadati; phylum Acidobacteriota; species Acidobacteriota bacterium. Next base: position 244,178 of record JADJRB010000002.1, read on the forward strand.
GTTCACAGGCAGTTCGGTCGAGTCGAAGCTGTAGCCGGTATTGTGCGGATCGAGCGACCAGCGCACGTCGTCGAACACGAAGAACTCGGCCTCGGGACCGAAGAACACGGTGTCGCCGATGCCCGACGCCTTCACATAGGCTTCGGCTTTCTTCGCTGTGGTGCGCGGATCGCGGTTATAGGCCTGGCCGGTGATCGGATCGAGCACGTCGCACATGACGGCGAGCGTCGTCTGCTGGAAGAACGGATCGATGATCGCGGTCGACTGGTCCGGCATCAGCAGCATGTCGGATTCGTTGATGGCCTTCCAGCCGGCGACGGACGAGCCGTCAAACATCTGGCCTTCGGAGAAGAAGTCTTCACCGACCATGCCCTTGTGGAACGTCACGTGCTGCATCTTGCCGCGCGGATCGGTGAAGCGAAGATCGACGTACTGGACGTCCTGTTCCTTCATCTTCTTGTAGAGTTCATCAGCCATTGATTTTGCCTTCTGGTGAGCTGTTTGTGCTGTCTGATAGGAGGGCGCACGAAAGCGCCGTCGGCATGTCTAGAGCGCGGCGTCGCCGGTTTCACCGGTACGAATGCGCACAGCGTCGATAACATCCGAAACGAAGATCTTTCCATCCCCGATCTTGTCCGTGTGGGCCGCTTTCTTGATCGCCTCAACCGCGCCTTCCACGGCGCTGTCGGCGAGCACGACCTCGATCTTCAGCTTCGGGAGGAAGTCGACGACATATTCCGCGCCGCGATAGAGTTCGGTATGGCCACGCTGACGACCGAAGCCCTTGGCTTCGATTACGGTCATGCCCTGGAGGCCGATTTCCTGAAGGGCTTCCTTCACGTCGTCGAGCTTGAACGGTTTGATGATAGCTTCGATCTTCTTCATGCGTGGTTCTCCCCAGCCGCCGGGTTAAGATTTCAATCGTGCGTATGAGGTGTTGCCGGGCTAGGCGAGGGCCAGACGCGGGAGTCGGGCTGGCTGCGCGGCTCATGGTAAATTATTGAGCGCCCCTGCCTAACGATTAGGCAGCCATTCTCGCCCCCAAAATGGAGAAAATGACGCCTGCGTCACTTTTCACTGTTGGGCCTGCATGCTACACGGGCGGCAGTATCCGGAGACCGCCAATGACCGTTCAGCCCTTCGTCCATCCCGATCGCCGCGCTGCAAAATTCCGCCCCCTTAAGGCTTGGAACCACATGCAGAAGCTGATCGCTGACAAGGAAGACACCGAGCAGGTCTTCCACATCATCGAAGCGCTGAACGGCAAATCCTTCGAACAGAATTTCTGGGCTTTCGCTGCGACCGAAGCCGGCCAGAAGCTGCTCGCCGAAAAGCCGTACCTGCCGCCGCTGCTGGACGACCACACCTGGATCCGTGCCATGCCCGAAGGCACGGTCGGGCGCGCGTATGTGGAGTTCATGGAGCGCGAGGGGCTCAGCGCACAGGGGCTCGTCGATGAGAGCATGAAGTTCCGCAACAAGGTGCAGGAACACGACGACGACATGCTCTGGTATGGCAACCGCCTGCGCGATACGCACGATCTCTTCCACGTGCTCTCCGGCTACAACCGCGACGCGCTGGGCGAAGCCTCGCTGCTTGCGTTCACCTACAGCCAGCAGCCGGGGCTCGGCGTGATCTTCATCTCCTTCATGGGTTGCCGCACCATCGCCAGGCACGCCCCGAAAGGTGCGCGCATCATGGATTGCTTCTGGGAAGGCAAGCGCAACGGCGCGGCCGCCCAGCGCATCATCCAGCAGGATATTGTCGCGCTGATGCACGAGCCGCTCGAAGCCGCCCGTGCACGTCTCGGAATCGCGCCGCCAGTCATCTACAAGGAAACTCTCGCGCTCCTGACGCAGCACGGCTACACGCCCACGCTGCAGCCGCAGGTGATGTCGACCGACGCGGTCGCGGCGTGATCTATCTCGTCCGGCACGGGGAAGCGGCGGCCGGGTGGGGCGACCATCCGGATCCGGGTCTCAGCGATCTTGGCAAGGCGCAGGCCGAAGCGGTGGCGCAGATCCTCGAATCGCTCGGCGCCTCTTCCGCAATCTGCAGTCCGATGCAGCGTTGCCGCGAAACCTCCATGCCGTTCGCCCGCGCCCGCAGCCTGACGCCGCGCATCGTGCCCGAGGTCTCGGAAATCGTTGCGCCCGCCGGCACGCCGGACCGGCGTGAGTGGTTGAGCGGCCTGATGACGGGCACGTGGACGGCTGCAGGCCCGACCTATTTGGACTGGCGCACTGCGCTCGGCGCGTGCGTGTCAGCATTGCCAGATGAAACCGTGGTGTTCAGTCACTTCGTGGCCATCAACGCCCTTTGCGGCCTGCTCGAAGGCGATGACCGTGTCACCGTGTTCCGCCCGGGGCACTGCTCGGTCACCCGGCTCGAGCGCCGTGATGGCCAGTTGCGCGTGGCAGAATACGGAAGCGAATCCGCAACCCGCGTGCTATGAGCTGCCCGCATGGGCAGACCTATCCTTACACCGCAGGAAATGCGCCGCGCTGAGCAGGCGATTTTCGATGCGGGCACCGACAGCTTTTCCGTCATGCAGCGCGCCGGCGAGGCGGTTGCCGAATTCGTGCACGCGCACTGGCCGGAAGGCGACATCCAGGTCCTGTGCGGCCCGGGCGGGAATGGCGGCGATGGGTTCGTAGCCGCCGCCGCGCTGGCGAAACTCTGGCGCAAGGTGCAGGTGTATTGCGTTGTTCCAGTGGCCGAGCTGAAAGGCGACGCCGCCAGGGCCGCCGCGCTCTGGGAAGGCCCGGTCGGCACCCTTGAGGAGGCGCTGACGGCGCCCCACGAACTGGTGCTCGACGCGCTTTACGGCGGCGGTCTGTCGCGCCCGCTGGAGGGCGCTGCGGCGGCACTGGCTGAACGCCCGGCGCGGGTGGTTTCCGTTGACGTGCCATCGGGTATCGATGGCGCGGCGGCGCGCCCGCTTGGCCCGTGTTTCCGCGCCGAGGGCACGATCACCTTCGCCGCGCTGCGGCCGGCGCACGTGCTGCTGCCCGCTGCCGCCTATTGCGGCGGCGTGATGGTCGCCGATATCGGTATTCCCGTTCAGTCAACGGTAGTCGAAAACAGTCCGGCGTTGTGGGCGCCCGCGCTGCCACAGCCAGGGCAGGGCGACTACAAGCACCGGCGCGGACATCTGAAGGTGGTCAGCGGCGGGCCCTCATCGACCGGCGCAGCGCGCCTCGCGGCCAAGGCCGGCCTGCGCGCGGGCGCGGGCCTCGTCACGCTCCTTTCGCCCCCATCGGCGCTGATGGTCAATGCCACCCACCTGACCGCCGTCATGCTGTCATCCGTGGACGGAGCAGAGAGCCTCGCCGAGGCAGCCACCAGCGCAAGCGTCGTTGTCATCGGCCCGGCCGCCGGCGTGACGCCGCAGACGCGCGGCTATGTCGCGACGCTGCTGAAGTCTCCGGCGCGCTGCGTGCTGGACGCGGACGCGCTGACGGTGTTCGCGGAGGATGCGTCGGCCCTGTTCGCACAGCTTCGGCCCGGCGACGTGCTGACGCCGCACACCGGCGAATTCCAGCGACTGTTCGGCGACCTGCTCGAAACCGCGCCCAACAAGATCGAAGCGGCCCGAGCAGCGTCGGCCAAGGCCGGCTGCGTCGTCGTCGTGAAAGGCGCCGACACCGTCATCGCAGCGCCAACCGGCCACGCCATCGTCAACACCCACGCCACCCGCTGGCTCGCGACGGCCGGCTCGGGGGACGTTCTGGCCGGCATCCTCGCCGGATTCATGGCGCAAGGTGTCGACACTTTCATCGCCGCGGCGATGGCCACATGGATCCACGGAGAGGCCGGCCGCCGCATCGGGGCGGGACTGATCGCCGAAGACCTGCAAATGCAACTGCCGGACATTCTCAGTGCGCTGCACGGCGAACTGGCCGGCTAGCCGCCGTCAGTGACCCATGAGCCGCCCGAGGGGTCGTCCGTCGACGATCTGGTCGAGGTATTCGCTCATGCCATAGCCAACTTTCCCGTCGCACCGGTACTCGGTCATCGCTTCGGTGATACGGGTGGTCAGCTCCTGACCATCAGGCGCAACCCGCCGGTTGCGTAGCGGGATCAGCGACAGCACCCGTCCGCTCACGGAGTAGCTCTTCCCGCCCTTCGTCCTGATCTTCGCCGACAGGTCGGTCTGGTACTCGTTCTCGTCCCAATTGCTGCTCAGCTCGCATTCGATGATGTCGTCATAGATTCCGTCCCGGTAGACCATGCCGCTGGGCCGTGCGCCGCCCTTGCCGTCGCTCATCACGTTGAACATCATGCCGAAGTCCGGGCCGAAATTCATCGGGCACCAGCGATACCATTCGATGGCCTGCCAGTGCCGCGGACCCCATGACTTGTCGCGCAGCCCATGTCCGTCAAGGTCAAGACGAACGCCGTCGCACTCGATGTAGCCTTTCGCGGCGCAGTGCTGCTCGTAGTGGGCCTTCGCGAATGACTTCTCGGGATCGACCTCGATTGCCGATCCGTCGGCCTTCAACACTTCGCCGCCATACATCGGCGACAAGCCCGTGTAGGTGATGTCCATGCGGCAGGGCAGGCGCGGATTGCTCCGGAAGGCCGCTTTCGGATCCGCCATCTGCAACGGCTCCTTCATCACCAGAAGCTCACCGGTATAAGTCACACGCAGCGTCTTGAACGGCTCGACCACTTCGATCTTCAGGCCGCCGGCATTCATTTCCTCGTTGCCGCTGATGGCCGGCCGCGCGAACATGAATCCGACCCGGCCGTCCGGAAAATACACACACATCGACATCTCGGCATACTTCTGGTTCGGGCGGTTGCCGATCCGGAACCAGGCGCCGGCCCGTTTGCCCGCGTCGAACACGTTGAAATACATGCTCTCGTTGTAGTTCTCGGCGGTGCCCGGATCGTGCGGGTACTCGTCCTCGGGCAGGAGGCGGACCTGAAAACCTTCTGCTGCAGCGGCCATGATGCGTCTCCCGGTCTCGTTTCAGGCGAGAGCATGCCACGCGCGGGCAGGGGTGCAAGGCTGACGTGGAGGCATCAGTATTCGCCGCAATCGGCTGATTTGACTGGTGCGGATGAGAGGACTCGAACCTCCACACCTTACGGCGCTGGAACCTAAATCCAGTGCGTCTACCAATTCCGCCACATCCGCACGTCCCGCGCCTCTTACGCGAGGCATCCGCCCGGGGCAATCGCCTGCCGCGACAGGGGGTCTGCGGCCAGCTGCACTCGCCCGCCACGCGGCGTGGACAGGGCCTGTCCTGTATGACATAAGCCGCCGCTTCAGGCAGGATTCAGCGTATCCGGGGCCCCAGGCGGCACCCCCGGCGATGCTTCATTGACGAAAGACGTGGACATGGAAGTCACTCAGACCAAGGCAGAAGGTCTCAGCCGCACTTTTGCGGTGAAGGTTACCGCCAGCGAACTGCAGGCAAAACTGGACCAGCGGATCGAGGAGATCCGCCCGACGATGCGCCTCAAGGGCTTCCGTCCGGGCAAGGTGCCGGCGGCGCATGTGCGCAAGATGTACGGCCGCGACCTGATGGGCGAGATGATCGACAAGCTGGTCAACGAGACCAACCAGAAAGCCCTGGAAGACAATTCGCTGCGCCCCGCCGGCCAGCCGAACGTCCACATGGAAGGCGACATCGAGAAAGTCGTGAAGGGTGAGGCTGACCTTTCCTATCACATGCACGTCGACGTGATGCCGGAGTTCACCCCGGTCGAGGCCGCCAGCCTGACGATTTCGCGGCCGGTCGCCGAAGTGACCGACGAGCAGATCGACGAGTCGCTCGGCCGGATCGCCAGCCAGAACACGAAATACGAGCCGCGCGAAGAAGGCGCCGAAGCGGTCGATGGCGACGCGGTCGTGATCGATTTCGTCGGCAAGATCGACGGCGAGGCCTTCGAAGGCGGCGCGGCCGAACAGCAATCGGTCGTCCTCGGTGCAAACCGCTTCATCCCCGGCTTCGAAGAGCAGCTGCTGGGCGTCAAGGCAGGCGACACGAAAGACCTGAACGTCACCTTCCCGGAAGACTACCAGGCCGCCAATCTCGCCGGCAAAGCCGCGGTGTTCGAGACGAAAGTCCACGAAGTGCGCGCACCGAAGACGCCGGAAGTCGATGAAGAGTTCGCCAAGGGCCTCGGCCTCGAAAGCCTCGAGCAGCTGCGCGGCCTCGTGCGCGACCAGCTCGCCGCCGAGCACAACAACGCGTCGCGCGCCAAGGCCAAGCGCGACTTGCTCGACAAGCTCGATGCCGCTCACAGCTTCGACCTGCCGCAAGGCATGGTGGAGCAGGAGTTCAACCAGATCTGGCAACAGCTGCAGGCTGAAATGGATGCCGGCCGCGTCACCGCCGAAGACAAGTCGAAGCCGGAAGACGATCTGAAAGCCGAGTACCGCAAGATCGCCGAACGCCGCGTGCGTCTCGGCCTTGTGCTGGCCGAAATGGGCCGCATCTCGGACGTCCGCATCACCGAGCAGGAAGTGAACCAGGCCCTCATCCGTGAAGCCCGCCAGTATCCGGGGCAGGAGCGTGAAGTCGTCCAGTTCTTCCAGAAGAACCCGGGCGCCATGGCCCAGCTGCGCGCGCCGATCTACGAAGACAAGGTCGTCGACCACATCCTGTCGGTCGCCACGGTCGAGGAAACCACGGTTTCGCGCGACGACCTGTTCAAGGAAGATGACGCTTAAGCGCTGACTTCATTCGAAAAACCAGAAGCCGGCCCGGTCCTACCGGGCCGGCTTTTTCATGGCCGCAGATGCAGGCAGGGCCGTCTTGGTAAACCGGTATTAACCAGATCACCGGCAAGTTCGGAGCGATACCCGAATCTGAGGATTACGCCGCCCATGACGGTCCAGAGCATACGCCCCCAGCTGACCGAGGAAGACATCCTCCGCCTGATGCGCGGCGAAACGCCCGAGCAGCGCGCCTCTGTGGCGCACCGGCTGTGCCGCCGCATTGCGCTCGACGTGCTCACCGACAAGGAAAAGGCGTTTGCCGAGGAAATCATCGGCATCCTCGCCGAAGACGCCGCCGATCTCGTCCGGCGCACGCTGGCCGTCACGCTGCGCTCATCCCCCATCCTGCCGCGCGAAATCGCGCTGAAGCTGGCAGCCGACATCGAGGCGGTCGCCATCCCCATCCTGCAGGATTCGCCGGTACTCACCGACGAAGACCTGGTCGAGCTGGTGCTCGCCGTCTCGGCCGCCAAGCAGGCCGCGATCGCCAACCGCGACGCGCTGTCGATTACCGTCACCGAAGTCATCTCCGAGAGCGGCGCCGTCGAAGCCGTGCGGGCGCTCGCCGCGAACCGCGGCGCCGAGTGGACCGACAAGGCCTTCGACGACACCCTCCGCCGTTTCGGCAAGGACGAGATCGTCCAGTCCGGCCTGATCCGGCGCGACTTCATCCCAACCCATATCGCCGAGAAGATGGTGTCGCTGGTTTCGGGGCAGTTGTTCGACATCCTGGTGAACCGTCACGAGCTGCCGGCCCAGCTCGCAATCGACCTCGCAGCCAGCGCGCGGGAGCGCGCAACGGTCGATCTCGTCGAACAGGCTGGCCGCAGCAACGACCTGCCGCGATTTGTCACCCAGCTGAACCTCAACGGCCGCCTGTCGAACTCGCTGATCATGCGCGCGCTGTGCTGCGGACAGATGCGCTTCGTCGAGCATGCGCTGGCCGAACTGTCAGGCGTTGCCCACCAGCGCGTCTGGCTGATGATCCACGATGCCGGCCCCCTCGGGCTCCAGGCGGTGTTCGACCGTGCCGGCCTGCCGCGCAAGATGCTGCCCGCGTTCAAGGCGGCGGTGAACGTCTTCCACGAGACCCAGCATGACGGCGGCCAGAATGATCGGGCAAGGTTCCGTGCACGGATGATCGAGCGCGTACTCACGCAGTTCCAGGCGATCCCCAAGGAAGACCTCGACTACCTGCTCGACAAGCTCGACTATTATTCGGAAATGGCAGCCCGCGAAGACGAAGGCACCGACGCAGCCTGAAGTCAGGCGTCAGCGGACGGCGCAATCGCGCCAGCAACACCTATCGCGTCGAGATAGTCGCCGTCGCGCCAGCTGGCATGATCGGCGACGACCAGAATGCCGGCTGCCTTGGCGAGTTGCGCCACGTCGCAGAGTTCGTTCGAAACCTCCAGGGCGTCTGCATCCACGCGGATCGTATCGATCAGGATACGGAAGCTTTCGGTCAGCGGTGTCTGCCACGAATGGCGCATGTCCACCCCGACGCGGAAACCGGCGCGGCGCAGGCGCGCAATCCGGGACGTGCTGTCTGCCGGATCGCCCGAGAAGGCGGAATCCGTGAACATCAGGCAGAATTCCTGCTGGCAGAGGATCGTCCGGCGCACGGCTGCATCGCACGCAACCGCCGTGTCGGGATCGGCGAGGCTTGCCATCGGCGCGGCGACGAGGATCGGCCGGTGCGGCATTTCCTGCGCGCAGGCTGCCGTGGCAACCCGCTCCAGCCGTCCGGCCATCCATTTTGCCGCGCTGGGCAGGTCCGTCGCCGAGGCAGGCCCGAACGAAACGCGCTCTTCGAACTCGATCGGCTCATCGGCGACCAGGCCAAGCGAATCGCCGCCCAGCAGGTGCACGACCTGCTTGAAGCGGACGGCCGGCGCCTGCGACGGGCGCACAAGGCTGGTATTCGGGCGAGGGAAGGGGCGCATCGGATATCCTCTTTGCGTCGCATGTCGGGCTCTTGCCTTCCCTAACGGTTGGAGTTGAACATGACGCGCAGAGGGCGGGTCAGTTTTCCCGGAAATTTTAAGGACTTTGGCCACCATGACTGAACGAGTTCCCGCTGAACCCCGGCTTTCCGCGACTATCCTGCTGCTGCGGGACGCCGCGCCGAAGCCCGAAGTGCTGATGGTGAAACGCCACTACGAAATCGATTTTGCTGCGGGCGCGCTGGTTTTTCCGGGCGGCAAGGCGAATGCCACGGATGCCAGCCCCGGCTGGGACGACTGGACCGACGGCGACTACGGCCCTGTGCAGCAGGACGCGCGCATTTCGGCAATCCGTGAGGCCTACGAAGAGTCCGGCCTCGTCATCGCCCGTCACCGGTCTGCCCGCGGGCCTGGCGCCGCACTGGTCGACGCCGAGATCGCCGACAAGCTCAGCCCGTTCCGCGCAGCGGTCGACCGGGGCGAGGAGTCATTCCTCGAGCTGATGCGGGCAAACGATCTCGTCCTCGCGCTCGACAGTCTCGTTCACTTCGGACACTGGATCACGCCGATCATGATGCCCAAGCGGTTCGACACGCACTTCTACCTGGCGCCCGCGCCGGCTCGGCAGATTGCCGCCCATGACGGGCGCGAGACGACCGACGCCGTCTGGCTCTCGGCCGACGACGCGCTCGCGCAGGAACGTGACGGCCGCGCGACAATCATTTTCCCGACACGGATGAACCTGGTGAAGCTCGCCAAGGCATCGTCTGTCGACATGGCGGTGAAGACGTTTGGCGCAGAACCCGTGGTCAGCGTCCTGCCGCGTCCCGGCAAGACGGACGACGGGCAGGCATGCCTCTACATTCCGGAAGAAGCCGGGTACGGACAGACCGTCGAACTGCTCTCGAACGTGAAAGTCTGATCAGCCCGCTGCGCGGTCTTCGCCGGCAATCCGCGCCGTCACGCGCCGCTCCAGCGCATCGCATACGGCGTCAGCCACCGAATGGCTCGCATCGCCTTCCGGACCGGCTGCGATGGCAGCCCGGCAAGCTTCCACATGCAGGTTGATCAGGGGCGCGTTTTCGCCCGGCCGGGTCTGCGACAGCAACAGGCACAGCGAACGGCTGAGGCGTGAAACGGCCGGATAGCCATACGACGGCGCCGCGCCTGTGATATTGTGCGCCGCTGTGTACAGGCGGCGATAGTCCTCGGCAGTGGCGTCAGGCGATTGGGCTTCGGCCCATCTGTCGCGCAGCGATTCGAGGTCGCGCCGCATCCAGGCTTCAAACTGTTCTGACAGGTTCTCGACGGCGCGCTCGGCATCGTCGGCGAGCACGTCGGCTTCCTCTTGCGTGAGCGGCGCCTGGTAAACCGGCGCGTGCGTCTTGATCACGCGCGAAATGTCTGGCGTTGGCAGTGGCTGGCTGGAGCGGCGATTGCTGGACGCCGACAAGTTGGCTTTCGCGAACAGTTTTCCGAGCATGAATCAGGCCTCGCATTTGACCCGTCGAGGTAAATGGAAAAGCCTTAATATTCGACTGACAGCCCCTCAGAGGCGCTAGTAGGCAAACTGCTCGGTCAGGATCCGCTCGTCCAGCGCATGGCCCGGATCGAACAACAGCGTCAGCCGGCGCGCATGGTCAGCATCGACTGAAACGCGAACGATGTCCCGCACTTCCTGGTTGTCCGCCGAGGCGGAAACCGGCCGCCGGTCAGGGGCGAGGATTTCGATGTCCACCCGCGCATCGTGGCGCAGCAGCGCGCCGCGCCAGCGCCTCGGCCGGAACGCGCTCACTGGCGTCAGCGCCAGCATGTTGGCGCCGATCGGCAGGATGGGCCCGTGGGCCGACAGGTTATACGCGGTCGAGCCCGCCGGGGTGGCGACCATGATCCCGTCGCACACCAGCTCGCCCATCCGTACACGTCCATCGACCGCGATGCGCAGGCGCGCAGACTGCGCCGTCTGCCGCAGAAGCGACACTTCGTTGATGGCCAGCGCCCGGTGCTCCGTGCCGTGCACATCGACCGCCAGCATCCGCAGCGGTGTCAGGCTGGCCCGCTCCGCCGCGTTGATGCGGTCCGGCAGGCCGTCGACATTGTACTCGTTCATCAGGAAGCCGATGGTGCCGAGGTTCATGCCATAGACCGGCTTGTTGTCGGCGAAACGCCGCCGCAGCGTGTCGAGCATGGCGCCGTCTCCGCCCAGCGCCACGACGACGTCGGCTTCATCTTCCGGCACGTTGCCATACCGCGCCACCAGCACCGGCATCGCCTGCTGGGCTTCGGGGCGTTTGGAGGCAAAGAAAGCAAGTTTCAGGTCGGCCATGGGCGGCATGTGCAAATGCTTTGTCCGCGGCGTCAAGGCGAGGCGCGCCAGCCGGGAATCACGAACCTGACACGCGCGTCACCTTCATCTGGCGCCCCCGCTCCAGATCGGTTAAAGTGGCGCTGACAAACAGGGAGAAACGCCAGATGGCCGACGGTAACGCCAATATCGACATGCGCAGCGCAGTCAGCGAAGCGGAATGGAAAGCGCGGGTCGATCTCGCGGCCCTTTACCGCCTGACGGCCATGTACGGCTGGGACGACATGATCTTCACCCATATCTCCCACCGGGTGCCCGGCCCCGAGCACCACTTCCTGATCAACCCCTACGGCTACTTCTTCGAGGAAATCACGGCCTCCTCGCTCGTGAAGGTCGATCTGGACGGCAATATCGTCCAGGAGACCGAGTCGATGATCAACCCGGCCGGTTTCACCATCCACTCGGCTATCCACGCTGCCCGTGAGGATGCGATGGTCGTCATGCACGTTCATACCGACCAGGGCGTCGCCGTGTCGGCCCAGAAGGAAGGCCTGCTGCCGATCAGCCAGACCGCCATGGCCGTGCGCGAAGATGTCGCCTACCACGACTATGAGGGCATTGCCCTCGACCTCGACGAGCGCGAGCGTCTTGTGGCCGATCTCGGGCCCAAGAAGCATTCGATGATTCTGCGCAACCACGGCACGCTCACCTGCGGGGCGACGGCCGCGCTGACCTTCACCCGCATGTTCTTCCTGGAACGCGCCTGCGCGATGCAGATCATGGCCCTTACGGCCGGCCGCAACGGCGTCCTGGAGTGCGACGAACCGTTGCAGATGAAGGTCGCCGGGCAGGGCGGAATGACCGAACACAGCACCGGAATGTCGGTCCTGACCGAGAAACTCGTCTGGCCGGCGCTGCTGCGCAAGCTCGACCGGCAACTGCCCGGTTATGCCGCATAGGTAATTTTACGGATAAGACTAAATATCCGCCGGACCTAAGAAGTCGTGGTCCGGCGGCGCCATGTCAGGCGGCCAAGAACTGAAAGTCAGCGTGCGGCAAATGAAGCATCTCAAATCTTTCGAAGACGCCCTCAACACCATCCGCGGCGAAGGCCGCTACCGGGTCTTCATTGACCTGCAGCGCCATCGCGGCCGGTTCCCCAAGGCCACCGCCCGCATGGACGATGGCGAGCGGGAAGTGACGATCTGGTGCTCCAACGACTATCTCGGCATGGGCCAGGACGATGACGTCATCACCTCGATGCACGAAGCGATCGACAGCTTCGGCGCCGGCTCCGGCGGCACCCGCAACATTTCCGGCACCACGCGCTACCACGTCGACCTTGAGCGCGAACTCGCGGACCTGCACGGCAAGGAAGCCGCGCTGCTCTTCACCTCCGGTTACGTGTCGAACGACGCCACCCTGTCGACCCTCGGCAAGATCCTGCCGGACCTCATCATCTATTCAGACGCCCTGAACCACGCCTCGATGATTGAGGGCATCCGCCGCTCCGGCGCCGACTACCGCGTGTTCCGTCACAACGATGTCGACCACCTGCGTGCCCTCATCGAGATCGACGACCCGGCCCGTCCGAAACTCATCGCCTTCGAGAGCGTCTACTCGATGGACGGCGATTTTGGCCGGATGCTTGAAATCTGCGACCTGGCGGAAGAATTCGACGCGCTGACCTATCTCGACGAAGTCCACGCCGTGGGCCTCTATGGCGACCAGGGCGCCGGCGTGGCCGAAATGCTGGGACTGGCCGACCGCATCGACATCATCGAAGGCACCCTCGCCAAGGGCTTCGGCGTCATGGGCGGCTACATCGCGAGCCATGCGAGTGTCATCGACGCCATCCGCTCGATGGCCTCCGGCTTCATCTTCAGCACGTCCACATGCCCCGTCATGGCGGCCGGCGCGCTCGCCAGCATCCGCAAGCTGCGCACCGACGAAGGCCGCCGCCTGCGCGCCGTGCACCAGCAGAAGGCAGCGCAGCTGAAACAGAAATTCCTCGATCACGGCCTGCCGGTCATGGAGTCGCCGTCGCATATCGTGCCGCTGCTCGTGGGCGACCCGGAACGCTGCAAGGCGCTGTCCGACACGCTGTTGTTCGATTTCGGAATCTATGTGCAGCCGATTAATTACCCCACCGTGCCACGCGGCACCGAGCGCCTCCGCTTCACGCCGAGCCCGGTGCATGACGAGATCATGATGGACGAGCTGGTCGCCGCTTTGCTCGCCGTCTGGAAGCAGCTGGGGCTGGACCGGGCCGCTTGAGGGGTTCCTCAGCGGCCGTTACCGCTTTTTTCCGAGGCCGATCTGCTTCGCATGTCGCGAACGCAGTTTGGCGTAATTGGGCGCTACCATCGGATAGTCCGCCGGCAGGCCCCATTTGGTGCGGTATTCCTCGGGCGTCATGTCATACCGTGTGCGAAGATAGCGCTTGAGCATCTTCAGCTTCCGCCCGTCTTCCAGGCAGACGATGTACTCCGGTGTGACCGATTTTGCGATCGAAACGGCCGGCTCAAGCTTCTCCCTCGGCGCTTCTTCATGATGCGCAAGGCCCATGATCGTGGCGTGCACGGTCTTGATCAGGTCGGGAAGGGCGCCCGCCTGCAACGCATTGTTCGCCACGTAAGATGACACGATTTCAACGGTCATCTCGAGAAGCTCGGATTCTTCCAGTTCTTTCATGTCCCACCCCACCTGACTCTGTATTCAGTGAACAAGACATCAGGCTAGACATAGCAATAATTGTAATCAGGGGTCAGCGTAAAGTATCTAAGCCGTAAGTCTGCGAATATATTTGGAAAACGCCAGTTATCGCGGCGAGCTGACCAGAGGTTCAGCAGCTGTTGCCCCGGGCGGCACACGCGCGTAAACAGCGCGCAACTCGCTTCCGGAGATTTTCATGGCAGATTCGGCGCACAGCCCGCAGGCGCTTTCGGGCGGATTTTTCACCCAGTCCCTCGCAGAGCGCGACCCGGAGCTCGCCGCTGCCATCGGCAAGGAAGCGAGCCGCCAGCAGCACCAGATCGAGCTGATCGCGTCGGAAAACATTGTCTCGCGGGCGGTCATGGAAGCGCAGGGAACGGTGCTGACCAACAAATACGCCGAGGGCTATCCCGGCAAGCGATACTACGGCGGCTGCGAGTTCGTTGATCTGGCTGAAGAACTCGCAATCGAACGCGCCAAGAAGCTGTTCAACTGCGGCTTTGCCAACGTCCAGCCCAACTCCGGCAGCCAGGCCAACCAGGGCGTCTTCCAGGCCGTCCTGAAGCCCGGCGACACCATCCTCGGCATGAGCCTTGCCGCGGGCGGCCACCTGACGCACGGCGCCAAGCCGAACCAGTCCGGCAAATGGTTCAACGCCGTCCAGTACGGCGTCCGGGCGGACGACCACCTGATCGACTTTGAAGAAGTCGCCCGCCTCGCACGCGCCCATCGTCCGCAGCTGATCATCGCCGGCGGCTCGGCCTATCCGCGCCAGATCGACTTCGCGAAGTTCCGCGAGATCGCCGATGACGTCGGCGCGCTGTTCATGGTCGACATGGCCCACTTCGCCGGCCTCGTGGCAGGCGGCGCGCACCCGAACCCGCTCGACCATTGCCACGTGGCCACCACGACCACGCACAAGACACTGCGCGGACCGCGCGGCGGCATGGTCCTCACCAATGACGAGGCGCTGGCCAAGAAGCTCAATTCCGCCATCTTCCCCGGCATCCAGGGCGGCCCGCTGATGCACGTGATCGCGGCCAAGGCCGTCGCCTTCGGCGAGGCACTGATGCCGGAATTCCGCGACTACGCTGCCCAGGTCGTCTCCAATGCGCGCGCCCTGTCCGCCGCCTGCCGCCAGGCCGGGCTCGATGTCGTCTCCGACGGCACCGATACGCACCTCGCGCTGATCGACCTGCGCCCGAAAGGCGTCACCGGCCGCGATGCCGAGTCCGCGCTCGAGCGCGCCTACATCACCTGCAACAAGAACGGCATCCCGTTCGACCCCGCGCCGCCGACCGTTACCAGCGGTATCCGCGTCGGCTCGCCGGCTGGCACCACGCGCGGCTTCCGCGAAGCCGAGTTCCTGCAGATCGGCGCGTGGATCGGCGAAATCGTAGACGCGCTCGCGACCGGCAACAGCGCCGCGACCGAAGACAAGGTCCGCGGCGAAGTGATGGCGCTCACGGCGCAGTTCCCGATCTATGACGGTCTGGGAGCCTGATCCGGTTTGCGGTGTCCATTCTGCGGCAGTGACAATACGGCAGTAAAGGACAGCCGCTCTGCGGAAGATGATACCGCCGTGCGCCGCCGCCGCGTCTGCGAGAGCTGCGGCGCCCGCTTCACGACGTTCGAACGCGTCCAGCTGCGCGAGATCACCGTCATCAAGCGCGACGGCAAGCGCTCGCTGTTCGACCGAGAAAAGCTGCAGCGTTCCATCCTGATCGCCCTACGCAAGCGCCCGGTCGACCGCGAACGCATGGACCAGATGGTCTCCGGCATCGTCCGCAAGCTCGAAAGCGGCGGCGAGACCGAAGTGCCGTCGTCGGAAGTCGGTGAACTCGTCATGGAAGCGCTGAAGCGCGTCGATCCGGTAGGCTATGTCCGCTATGCCAGCGTCTACCGGGACTTCAAGGACCCGAGCGATTTCGCCCAGTTCATCGAAAAGGCCGCGCTCGAAGAAGACGACGCCGACGAAGCATGACCGCCGTCCGCGTCACCCTGAAGCTGGCGACCTCGCTCGATGGCCGCATCGCGCTCGCCGATGGCACCAGCCAGTGGATCACGTCCAGCGCCTCGCGCGCCCGCGCCCACGAACTGCGCGCGGCCCATGACGCCGTCATGGTCGGCCTCGGCACGGTGCTCGCCGACGATCCGCTGCTGACTGCGCGTACCATTCCGCTGCCCTCGCGCCAGCCCATCCGCATCGTCGCGGACTCCCGCGCGCGCACGCCGCTCACGTCCAAGCTGATGACCTCGCTGAATGTCGGCGCCGTCGTCATCGCAACCGCCGGCGACGCCGCCCAGCCGCTCGCATCGGCCGGGGCAAGCATCTGGCGCTGCGGCAACGGCATCCGCGTCAATGTCGGCGAAGTCCTGCGCCGCGCAGAGGCGGAAGGGATCCGCACCCTGCTCGTGGAAGGCGGCGGCCAGCTCGCGGCCAGCTTCGTCCGGGAAGGCCTGGTGCACGAGATCGCGTGGTTCCGCGCGCCGCTGCTGATCGGCGGCGAAGGATTGTCGGCCATCGGCGAGCTGGGCCTCACGAGCCTCGCGGGTGCGACCCGGTGGCGTCCTGTCGCGACGGAACGGATTGGAGACGACGTCCTCGATACTTATGTTCGATCTGAGCAATAGGCCCCGGCAGGATTCTCCCATGTTTACAGGCCTCGTCACAGATGTCGGCACCGTCCGCCGCGCCGAGCATCGCAACGGTCTCACCCGTTTCGAGGTCGAGAGCGGCTATCCGCTGGCCGAAATCGCCATGGGCGCGTCGATCATGCACTCCGGTGTGTGCCTGACCGTGGTCGACATGGGGCAGGGCACGCGCGGCGCCTGGTTCGCCGTCGAAGCTGTGCCGGAGACGCTCGCGAAAACCGTCCTCGGCGGCTGGGCCGAAGGCACGCGCGTCAATCTCGAGAAGAGCCTGAAGCTCGGCGACGAGCTGGGCGGGCATTTCGTGTTCGGCCATGTCGATGGTGTCGGCGAAGTCGTCTCGGTCGAGCCTGAAGGCCAGAGCTTCCGCGTCACCATCCGTCCGCCCGCCGCCATCGCGCGCTACTTTGCCACCAAGGGCTCCGCCGCCATCGACGGCGTGTCGTTGACGGTTGCTGATGCGCTCCCGAATGGCGACTTCCAGGTCGCGATCATCCCGCATACCTGGGAAGTCACGAACCTCAGTGCACTGAAGGCCGGCGCGCGGGTCAACCTCGAAATCGACATGCTCGCGCGCTACGTGGCGCGCATGATCGGCGCCGATGCGCCGGAAGGAAAGTAGGCCGCCATGAGCAACGAATTCCACGCCGCCATCTCGTCGATCGAGGAGATCATCGAGGATGCCCGTAACGGCAGGATGTTCATCCTCGTCGATGCGGAAGACCGCGAAAACGAAGGCGACCTCGTGATCCCCGCGACCTTCGCGACGCCGGAAGCGGTGAACTTCATGGCCCGTTTCGGCCGCGGCCTCATCTGCCTGTCGATGACGCAGGAACGCGCCCACACGCTGCAGCTCGACATGATGACCCGCAACAACCGCGAAAGCATGGGCACCGCTTTCACCGTTTCGATCGAGGCCAAGGAGGGCGTCACCACCGGCATCTCCGCACATGACCGGGCACGGACGATTGCCGTCGCCATCGATCCCACCAAGGATCACGACGACATCGTCACCCCCGGCCACGTCTTCCCGCTGATCGCCAAGGAAGGCGGCACGCTGGTCCGCGCCGGCCACACCGAAGCCGCCGTCGACATTTCCCGCATGGCAGGTCTCTATCCGGCCGGCGTCATCTGCGAGATCATGAACGATGACGGCACGATGGCCCGCCTGCCGGAGCTCGTCGCCTTTGCCCAGCTGCACAATCTCAAGATCGGCACCATCGCCGACCTGATCCACTGGCGCCGCCAGAACGACCGTTTCCTCGAGCGCCGCGTCGAGGCGCCGCTGGACTCCGCCTTCGGCGAAGGCTTCCGCACCGTCTGCTTCCGCAACGCCCTCGACGGCACCGAGCACATCGCCATCGTCCACGGCAACATCAAGCCGGACTCGACCACCATCGTGCGTGTCCACCGCACCGACATTCTCTCCGACATCCTCGGCGAGAAGGGCCCCCGCGAAGGCCTCGTCGGCAAGGCCATGCGCATCATCGCTGAAGCGCCCGAGCCCGGTGTCGTGGTTTTCGTCGGCATGATGAGCCCGAACGCGATTGCCGAGCGCCTTGGCCTCAAATCCTCCGCCCCCCGCGATCCCAGCGCGCCCCTGCGCGAATACGGCATCGGTGCGCAAATCCTGCGTGAACTGGGCGTGCAGAAGATGATCTACCTGTCCGATACGCAGCCCACCCGCCTTGCGGGGCTTGACGGATACGGCCTGACGATAGAGGGCTGGCGCCGCCTGAACGAGGAGAACACCTGATGGCCGACCGCGTCCTGATCGCGATTTCGCGCTATTACAAGCATATCAGCGACGAGCTGGAAGCAGGCGCTATGGAAGCGCTTGACGCCGCTGGCGCGAAAGTCACCGTGATGGAAGTGCCCGGCGCGTTCGAAATCCCGGGCCTCATCGCCATGGCCGCCGATTCCGGCCGGTTTGACGGCGCCATCGCGCTCGGCTGCGTCATCCGGGGCGAAACCTCGCACTATGACTATGTCTGCGGCGAGAGCGCCCGCGGCCTGATGGACCTCATCGTCCAGCGCCGCCAGGCCATCGGCTACGGCATCCTGACCGTCGAGAACGAAGCCCAGGCACTCGCCCGCGCTGACCGCAAGCGCAAGAACAAGGGCGCAGAAGCCGCCAATGCCTGCCTCGCCATGATCAAGTTCCGCAAGGAACTGATCCGGTGAGCACCCAGAAGCTCCCCTTCGACGTCACGCGCGCCCGCCGCGCCGGCGCACGCCTTGCCGCCGTGCAGGCGCTCTACGAAATGGAGCAGACGGACAAATCCGCCCGCGCCACGATCCGCGAATTCATGGAAGACCGTCTCGGCCTCGGCCCGGACGGCGCGCCGATCGAGGACGCCGATCCGGACATCTTCAAGTCGATCGTCAACGCTGTCGTCGACAATCAGGCGCGCATCGACAATGCGATCCTCGCCCGCCTCGCCGAAGGCTGGAAGCTGACACGCCTCGACGCCACCATGCGCGCGCTGCTGCGCGCCGGCGGCGCCGAGTTCATCGCCCACCAGGAACTCGCGGACGCGGTCATCCTCGACGAGTACGTCTCGCTCGCGCACGACTTCTTCGACGATGCGGATGCAAAATTCGCCAACGCCCTGCTGCAGAACATCGGCCGCGACCTGCGCGCCTGACGCGCGCACTTACGCAACGGTTTTGCCCCCTTCGCCAAACAAAATAACAAGCCGCATCAAGCGCTTGTAAAATAATTGGCCAAAACTTACGCCACCCCTCCGCGCACGGAGTTATACTCCGTCCCATGTACTCCATCGCCCGCCTCCGCAGCCACCCGCACTTCGCGCCCTTCTTCGCGCATGTGCACCCGCTGTGCTGGCTGATCCTCTGGTGGGAACTGAACCGCCTGCTCCGCTGGTTCAAAGCACACGGCATCGGGAACGCGCTCTATTCAGTCAACGAATGGGGCTTCGTCTCCATCCACTACGCCGTGGCCCAGCCAGACCCGAACGCCTACAAGCCCCCACAGCGAACCTTCCGTCCCCTGACGGACCCCTCGTGGGAGTCTGCTGTTCCGACCTGCCTCGACACCGAGGCAACGCCCGAAGCCATCCTCCCGCGCTGGGTGGGCGACGTGTCACCGCGGGTGACGGAGGGGGCTGCAGCCCTCACCCTCCTCGACACCTCCTAGACGCCGCTCATCCCGGCGAAAGCCGGGACCCAGTGCATCAATCTGCACCCTCTCCGCAGATGCCTGCGAAGGCAGGCATCCAGCCTCCGCCCTCTACACCGAGAACTGGACTCCCGCCTGCGCAGGGGTCCGCGGAGAGCTCACATCAAGAACCAGAAACCGGCCGGCTCACCCCCGCGTCCGGCCCTCGGCGCTGCGATCTATGCCAACTCCCGCGCCCAGCGGCGCAGGTCTTCCACGAAAATCTCCGGCACTTCCATCGCCGCGAAATGCCCGCCCTTCGGCATCTCTGTCCACCGGACCACGTTATACGCCCGCTCTGCCCAGCTGCGCGGCGGCGCCACGATATACCGCTCGCCCGGATAGCTCGCGAACGCCATCGGCGTCTCGCAGCGTTGCCCGGCCTGCAGGCCGTTGCCGCCCTCCTGGAACAAGGCGTTGTAATACCAGACGCTGGTCGCGATGGCGTCATTGACGAGGTAGATCATCACATTGGTCAGCAGCTGGTCGCGCGTGTAGACGTCCAGCAGCCCGCGTTCGCTCAGGTCGCTCCAGCCATGGAATTTCTCGAGGATCCACGCCGCCGTGCCCATCGGCGAATCCATCAGGGCCATCGCCAGCGTCTGCGGCTTCGTCGCCTGCTCCATCAGGTAGGCGCCCTCGGCCTGCATCATCATCTGGGAGTGCGCCAGCCAGGCCTTTTCATCTGCCGTCTGAGGAACCGCGTCTGCCGGGCGCAGCGCCATCATGTTGAGATGGATGCCGCGGCAGCCGCCATTGCCGGCCCCGTGATTGACGCCCAGCCAGGAGGTCACCATCGACCCCCAGTCGCCGCCCTGCGCCAGGTAGGTCTGGTAGCCCAGCACATCGCGCATCAACTTGTCCCACAGCGCGGCCGTTGCCCGCTGCCCGATCGGGGAGGCGGGCTTCGCCGAAAACCCGTAGCCGGGCAGGGACGGGATCACGAGGTCGAAAGCGTCCTCCGCCTTTCCTCCGTGTTCGGACGGAAAGGCCAGCGGCCCGATGGCCTGCCAGAATTCAAAGAAGCTGCCCGGCCAGCCATGCGTGATCAGGAGCGGCCGCTTGCCGCCCGCCTCGCCAACCACGTGCACGAAATGGATCGCAAGGCCGTCCACCTCGGCCATGAAGTGTGGATACCGGTTGAGGTCGGCTTCGGCCTTCCGCCAGTCATACTGCTCCAGCCAGTATTTCTGGATGTCCTGCATCACCGGCGTCGACATGCCATAGGCGAAGCCCTGCTCATTGGCAGGCGCGGGAAACCATCGATACGCCTCGACCCGCGCGCGGAGGGCGGCGAGCTTGGCGTCGGGCACGTTGATCTTGAACGGTCTGGGCTGGGTCATGATGCGCGGGAGCCTACGCCGCCCGCCGGAATTCTCAATCGGAATCCGGGCGTCAGGCGAGGCGCCGTTTCAGCAGCTCGACCGCCGTCATGAAGAACGTGGTGCGCGAGGTATCCGGTAGCAGGTCGATGGCGGTGTGCTTCATGTCGGTCCGCGCAGCGTTGGCGAAGGCCCATTCGGTCAGCCCGGCCATGTCCGGAACCGGCCGGTCCTCACCCATGTGGGTCTTCTCCGACAGCAGGTAGCGGGGCGAGGTGCCGCCGACGAGCAGCGCATAGTGCGCCTCGACCGGGGCGGACGGCGTGATGAAATCGAGCAGCAGCGACGTCGTCTCGCCCGGCGTCCCCACCACCTGCGCGCTGACGATCGGCATCGGCTCGCCGGCGGTGCGCGCCACGATGCCGCCGATCTGTTTCATCGTCGCGGCCTGCCAGCCGTCCAGCTTGGTCGACAGCAGGGAGATCGCTTCTTCCGGCTTGGTCAGGAACCATTCCGGCAGGAAAGCATGCTGCAGGGCATAGAAGTCCGGCCGCGCCTTGGCGCGCACGGCCTGCGGGTTCGGCGGGCTCGCAGCGTCGGGCACGCTGATGGTGACGTCACAGGATTTCTTGCACCGGCTGCATTCCAGCCGCTGGCCGTACATCCACACCGCATCCGGCAACTGCGCCGCTTTCACCAGCGCCGCTGCGCTCGGCGCGGTCAGGGCGCCCGGCGTCAGCGCGGCGCCCGAGGGGCATTCCAGCGCCGCCACGGCAGTCCTGGCCTGCTCGGGGGTCGCGGCGTGCACGGGATCCTTGAACACCGGCGCTGCGTTGCATTTCTTCTTGCCGAACATGGCGAAGCCTCACTTACAATTTTGTGAGACTCTATCGCCGCATGTGCCCGCCGCAATGCCCGCGCTGCGCACGCCTAGACGGAAAAGCTGGTCCCGCAGCCGCAGCCGGATGTGGCGTTCGGGTTCTTGATCTTGAACGCCGCGCCGATCAGTTCATTGGCAAAGTCGATTTCGGAGCCCTTGAGGAATTCGAGGCTCATCTCGTCGATCAGCACCTTCGCGCCGTCGCGCTCGACCAGCAGGTCGTCGCTGTTCGCCTCGGAGGCGAAATCGAACTTGTAGGAGAAGCCCGAACACCCGCCGCCCTCAACAGACACACGCAGGTAAGCCGCGCCGTCCTGTTTGGCGAGAATCGCGTTAATCCGCTTCGCAGCCGAGGCTGTAAGGGTCACATCCGGTGTAGAAACGTCGGTCATGGGCAGAACATAAGGACGAATACGGCCATGGAAAAGAGAGCCCCGTTCGCAACCCGGCATGAAGACAGCCGCGGCCGATTCTTCGAGGAGGCGCCCTCGGCGACCCGCACGCCGTTCCAGCGCGACCGCGACCGGATCATCCATGCCACCGCCTTCCGCCGCCTGAAGCAGAAGACGCAGGTTTTCGTGGCCCACGAGGGCGACCATTTCCGCACGCGCCTGACCCATTCTCTGGAGGTCGCCCAGATCGCCCGCACCATCGCCCGCACGCTAGGGCTGGACGAGGATCTGGCCGAAACGCTGGCGCTCTGCCACGATCTTGGCCACCCGCCCTTCGGTCATGCCGGTGAGGACCAGCTGGACGAATGCATGCAGCCCTATGACGGGTTCGACCACAACGCCCAGTCGCTGCGCATCGTGACCCGGCTGGAGCGGCGGTATCCGCAGTTCGCAGGCCTCAACCTGACCTGGGAAACGCTCGAAGGCCTCGTCAAGCACAACGGCCCGCTGACCGGGCCCGACACGACCCTCAACGACTTGCCGGCCGCTTTCCGCGACTTTCCGCAGATCCTCGACCTCGAGATCGACCAGTTCGCTGGCCCCGAAGCGCAGGTCGCCGCCCTGTCCGACGACATCGCCTACAACAACCACGACATCGACGACGGCATGGCCGCCGGCCTCTTCACGGTCGAGGACCTGATGGACCTGCCCGTGGTTGGCGACGTGTTCCGGGGCGTGCGGATCGAGTTTTCGGACCTCGACGACCGGATGGTGACCTACGAGGCCGTCCGCCGCCTGATCGGGCTGTGGATCAATGACCTGCTGGGTGAAACCCGGGCACGGGTGAAGCGCTACAAGCCGAAATCCGCCGCCGATGTGCGGGCGATGGATGCCCCGCTGATCGCCTTCTCGGAAGGGCTGGAGGCGCCGCAGCGGGCGCTCCGGGCGTTCCTGCATGCGCGCATGTACAAGCATTACCGGGTCAACCGGATGCGCTCGAAGGCCAAACGGGTGCTGGCCGACCTGTTCGACGTTTTCCTGCGCGAGCCGCAGACCTTGCCGCCGCCCTGGAACGGCATGGCCGATCCGGGGAATGATGCCCAGCGGGCCCGGGTGGTCTGCGACTACATCGCCGGCATGACCGACACTTTCGCCCTCGAAGAGCACCGACGCCTGTTCGATTCGCGCAGCCTCGCCTGAGCCCGGAAAGGCCGCAACGACGGGCGAAATCGCCTATCTTCAAGGCTCGTTAAGGAAACGCGCCTAGTTGTTAACTCCAAATTCTCTGCAGGGAGCGACCCATGGGCCGAGCGAGCTCACACGGCGAAGACTACGCCCCGTTTGACGATGACTATCGCGGCTTCGACGTGCGCGACGAGGAAACCGCGCGCGGTCCGCTGATCCTCACCCTCGCGATCGGCGTGCTGCTGATTTTCGGTGCGGTTGTGTGGAACACCTACCGTCAGGGCGTGCGCCCGGAGGGCGAAGGCCTGCCCAGCGTGCTGGCCGAAGAAACGCCGTTCAAGCAGTCACCGGAGGAGGCCGGCGGCGTGGCCGTGCCCAACACCGACATCCGCTTCTTCGACGAGATGGACGCTTCCAAACGCGAAGTCGCAGCAGATCCAGCGCCGAAGCCTGTGGAACTGGCAGGTGCCGGGCCGGTCAGCGACGGCGAACCGGCGCAGCTTCGCCGCGGGCCGGTCGAGCCGGTGACGGAACTTGGCGAGACACCGGCCCTGCCGGTGATCGAGGAAACCGCACCTGTGGAAAAATCCGTTGCCGTTGCCGCCGAGCCGGTCCCGGCCGGGCCTCGCGTGCGCTTCGCCTTCGCCGACAATGGCGGCTACCTGGTGCAGATCGCGGCCTTGCGCTCCGAAGACGCGGCCGAGACGGCCTGGAAGCGGGTGACCGCTTCGGCGCCGGAACTCTACCACGGTGCCACGAAAGTCATCCAGCGCGCCGATCTCGGCTCGGAGGGTGTGTTTTACCGGTTGCGCGTCGGCGCCTTTGCCGACAGATCGGAGGCCTCGGCCTTCTGTGAAGCGGTCAAGGAAGCCGGTGCCAACTGCATCGTGGTGAACGGATAGTGGTCAAAGCCTGCATTCTCAGTGTGTCCGGGCCGGAGCTCACCCCGGCCGAGGCGGCCCTGTTCCGGGCCGAAAATCCGTGGGGCGTGATCCTCATGGGCCGCTCCTGCGTGAACCGCATGCAGGTGCGCCGGCTGGTCGCCGATATCTGGGATGCCACGGGCCGCGAGACGCTTATCTTCATCGACCAGGAAGGCGGCCGCGTCGCCCGCCTGAAGGCGCCGGAATGGCCGCTGTTCCCGCGCGGCGCTGACTATGCGGCGCTGTATGCCGCCGATCCGGAGCAGGGGCGGGAAGCCACCTGGCTCGGTCACCGGCTGATTGCGGCCGAGCTCGCCAGCCTGTCGATCCACGCCGACTGTGCCCCGGTGGTCGACCTGCCGGTTCCGGGCGCCCACGACATCATCGGCGACCGCGCCTTCGGCGCCGACCCGGCCAGCATCGCCGATCTCGCTGCGGCCGCACTCCGGGGCCTTGCCGCCGGCGGTGTGGCAGGCGTGATCAAGCACATTCCCGGCCATGGCCGCGCCTTTGCCGACAGCCACCTCGAACTGCCGCGCGTGACCGCCGGTCAGAATGAACTCGCCAGCGACTTCGACGCCTTTGCCCGGGTGGCAGACGCGCCGATGGCGATGACTGCGCACATTGCCTACGACGCCTATGATCCCGGCAAGGCGGCCACCGTTTCGAAGATCATGATTCAGGACGTCATCCGCGGCCGAATCGGGTTTGATGGCCTCCTGATGACCGACGATCTGGGGATGAAGGCCTTGGGGGGCACCCTCACTGAACGCGCCAACGCCTCGATTGCGGCGGGCTGCGACGTGCTGCTGCATTGTTCCGGTTTCCTCAAGGATGCCGGCGAGATCCTTGCCGAGATGACCGAAGTGGCGAAAGCCGCGCCCGTGTTGAAGGGCAAGGCGGAAGACCGCGCCGACGCGGCCGATGCCATCGCGCGCCGGACCGAGGCGTTCGAGCCCGCGAAGGGCTGGCGCCGGTTCCACGAACTCTTCCCGCAAGCGGGAGCCATGGCATGAGCGGCGACGCCATCTCCATCGATGCCCTGTCGGCCGACGTGGCCGATGCCGATGGCGTCAACGCCTTTTCGGTGGACCTGCCGGGCTATGAGGGCCCGCTCCACTTGCTGCTGGAACTCGCCCGCCGCCAGAAGGTGAACCTGCTGCAGATTTCGATGCTTCAGCTCGCCGAACAATACATGGCCTTCATCGAGGACGCGCGCGCCAAGCGGATCGACCTCGCCGCAGACTACCTGCTGATGGCGTCCTGGCTTGCCTTCATGAAGTCGCGCCTGCTGCTGCCGAAGCCCGAGGCGCTGGACGAGGATGAACCGACAGGCGAGGAGATGGCGGCGCGCCTCTCATTCCGCCTCAAGCGGCTCGACGCGATGCGCCAGGCCGTGCGCGAACTGGAAGCGGGTCCGGTGCTGAACAATGTCGTATTCCTGCGCGGCGCGCCGGTGCAGCCGAAAGTCGTCAAGCTCACCGAGTTCACGGCGACCCTGTACGACCTGACCTCCGCCTTCGGAACCATCCGTGACCGGAAGGAAAAGGAGAAGCCTCACCGGATCGAGCAGCAGCCCGTTCTGGCGCTCGAACAGGCGCGCAACACGCTGCGCGGCCTGCGCAAGCAGCTCGAGAACTGGTCAAGCCTTGACGATATCCGCACGGCCCTGTCCGAGAACACGCCGGAAGTGCCCGGCCGGTCGGTGACTGCGAGCGTGTTTTCCGCTGCCCTCGAACTGACCCGCGACGGCGAGGTCGACATGCGCCAGGATGCGCATTTCGCGCCGATCTACCTTCGCAACGCCGAACGCGCCGGGGAGGCCCTCGATGCAACCGCTTGAGAAATAC
This sequence comes from Acidobacteriota bacterium, assembly GCA_016712445.1. NCBI lineage: Bacteria > Pseudomonadati > Acidobacteriota > Acidobacteriota bacterium. The sequence goes on from JADJRB010000002.1 coordinate 270,265, forward strand.
CAGATGACCCACGACACACCGGACCCACGCCGGGATGCCCTCGGCCAGCTCTCGGATGCGCAGGCGCGGGCCGAAGCCGATCTGCTGGGTGGGCGCGATGCGCTGCTGGCCGAAGGCGTGCGCCGCGCGGAAGCGGTGCTGTTCGCTGCAGGCGAACCTCTGTCTGCGGAGCAAGTATCCGAGATCTTGCCGCAGGGCATCGAGGCCGGTGAGGTGCTGATGGCGCTGCGCGCGGTCTATGCCAAGCGCGGCGTGAACCTTGTGGAAGTGGCCGGCAAGTGGCGCTTCCAGACGGCGCAGGACTTGTCCTACCTGTTCGTGGAAGAGCGCCAGGTCCAGAAGAAGCTGGGGCAGGCGGCGCTGGAGACGATGGCGATCATCGCCTATGGCCAGCCCGTTACGCGCGCCGAAATCGAAGCGGTCCGCGGCGTGGCCGTCGCGAAGTCGGTGATCGACACGCTGCTGGAGTCCGGTTGGGTGCGCGTGCGCGGCCGCCGCAAGACACCGGGCCTGCCGATCACTTACGGTACGACCGAGAAATTCCTCGAACACTTCGGCCTCGAAAGCCTCGACACGCTGCCGGGCAAGGCCGACCTCGAAGCCGAAGGCCTGCTCACGGATGTTATCCCGTCCGGCTTCCAGATGCCGGACGAGGAAGCGCTCTCCGAAGACGACACCCTGATCAACGATCTCGCCAGCCTTGAAGACGTCGAGTCGTTCGTGACCGATTTCATGGACGATGACAGCATCGCTCCGCCGGCGGACGATGTCGCCGAAGCCGCGCCGGAACAGGCCGGGGCAGACAGCGGCGAAGACGAAGATGAAGGCGGCGTAAGCGTCTTTGCCTATACGCGCGCACCGAAATCATCGGAAGACCCGGAAGCCTTCGACCGAGACACGGTCAAGGCCGCTGTGCTGAAACTGCGCAACGAAACCCGGATGCCCCAGCAGCCGATGCACACCTGGCGGGATGACGAATAGGGCGCGCGCCTCACCGTGCAGCGCACCCCTCTCCCTCGGGAGAGGGGCAGGGGTGAGGGGGCGCTGCGCCGGGGAGCGTGCGCAATTTTTCGGGCGAGGAACCCCCTCGTCCCCTCGAGTGGTCGAGAAATCGTATACGATTTCCCGCGCGAGCCTTCTCCCAAGGGAGAAGGGGCTAAAGGTCAGACGTCCGGCGGAGGAAACCTGAAACGCCTCGGCGACGAGTAGTCCGCATACAGGTCATCCTCGCGGGTGCCGCCGCCTATGTTGTGGATGAACAGCGAAGTGCCGAGGATCGGGTCCTTGCCGGAATAGATCGCGATGTGGGGCAGGCGCCCGCCGAGGCGCATCGTCAGCAGGTCGCCGGCTTGCCAGTCGGACGAAACGCCCGGCGCTTCACGCTCGTATCCCATTCGCGCAAAATACTTTTCGAGGTTCGGCACGCGCCGGTGGTCGATGTTCTTGTCGGCGCGGCTGAGGCCCCAGGTTGTCGGATAGGCGGCGAAATTTGCCTTCATGTCGTCGTGCACGAGGACCTGCAGGTCGATATCGAATGCATCGCGGTAGGCGCGGATCACGACGTCGGTGCACACGCCGGCCTCGCGGGGCACATCGCCGCCGGGATAGGCGAGGGTGACGTAGGAAGGGTCGTAGCTCAGCGTCACGCCGATCTGCTGGCGCGCCGCGCGGATGAGTTTCCGGCTCCATTGCTGCTCGGCTTCGACAAGCGGCAAGGTGGGCAGCAGGGGCAGCCCCAGCGCAGACAGGAAGAAAGATCGCCGCGTCCACATGGCGCCATAGAGCCGTGCGCTTGCGGCAGGATTTTGTCCGAATTCAGAAGCCTTTGAACTCGGCGACTTCTTCCAGCGGCGCGCGCTCCGCATAAAGACGGTTCGCTTTCTCGTTCGGGTCAGGCTTGCCGACGGCGATGCCGCACCAGATCATCTCGGTCGGGCCGAGGCCGAAATGCTCTTTCAGAGTGGGGCGCAGGATGCCCCAGCATTCCTGCATGCAGGTGCCCCAGCCGCGCTCTTCGGCGAGCAGGCAGAGCGTCTGCAGGTACATGCCGGCATGGCCCCACTGGCCGTGGCCCATGCGCTCGTCGATGACGACGAACACCGCCATCGGCGCGCCGAAGAAGCGGAAATTGTTCGAGAACCAGCGCAGGCGGCCGGCGCGGTCTTCGCGCGGAATTTCGAGCGCTTCATACAGCATCTCGCCGACGCGGCGGCGGCGCGCTTCGTGCGGCTCCCAGAGATTCGGCGGATAGATCGGGCGATCCGTGGCCTCGCCGCGCGGGTCTTCCGCCAGCTTGCTCTGGGCGAGGTGGATCACTTCGTCCTTGGCATCGCCGGTCACGACGATCACGCGCCAGGGCTGTGTGTTGCCGCCGGAGGGGGCGCGCTGCGCAGCCGTCAGCCAGGCCTTGACCTCGTCGAGCGGAAGGGCGTCGGGCAGGAAGCCCCGCGTCGAAATGCGTTTCGCAACGGCCTTGGATACGTCCATGAAAAAACCTCCCGACATCTCTGACGGGAGGTCTAATCAGGTTACCGCAGGGCGGCCAGTCCTTACTTCGGGTGAAGCACGACCGGCATCCAGGTGTAGCCGCGCACGAAGGCGCCGGACGTGTAGGACGGCTCGGCCAGCACTTCGATATGGTCGTAGCGGGCCATCAGTTCTTCCCAGAGGATCTTCAGCTGCAGCTCGGCGAGGCGGTTGCCGACGCAGCGGTGGATGCCGAAGCCGAATGACAGGTGCTGGCGGGCATTCTTCCGCTCGATGTCGAACAGTTCGGGATCTTCCTTCCAGAAGTTGGTGTCACGGTTGCCCGAGACGTACCACATGGCGACCTGCTCGCCTTTCTTGATCGTCTTGCCGCGGATTTCGACATCCTCCAGCGCCGTGCGGCGCATGAAGGACAGCGGCGTCTGCCAGCGGATGGTTTCCGAAACCATGTTCGGGATCAGCGTCGGGTCAGCCTTCAGCTTGGCGTACTGTTCCGGATACTTGTTCAGCGCGTAGACCGAAGCCGACATCGTGTTGCGGCTGGTGTCGTTGCCGCCGACGATCAGCAGGATGACGTTGCCGAGCAGTTCCATCGGCGACATGTTCTTGGTCTTCTCGCCGTGTGCGAGCAGGCTGATCAGGTCGCCTGTGTCTTCGCCCTGGCCGCGTTCCTGGAACATGCCCATGAACGCCATCAGGCACGACATCATCTCTTCTTTCCACTGCACTTCACCGCCCGGGCAGATGTCCGGGTTGTGCATGTTGGTGGCGATGTCGGACCAGCGGGTCAGCTCGCGGCGGCGCTCCTGCGGATAGCCGAACAGGGTGGCCAGCATCATGCCGGTCAGTTCGATGGACACGCGGTCGACCCAGTCAAACGGCTCGCCGACCGGCAGGCCGTCGAGCACGGCCTGGGTGCGCGAACGGATCAGCGGCTCGTATTCCTTCAGCATGTTCGGCGCGACGGCCGGCTGGACGGTCTTGCGCTGCTCGGAATGGCGCGGCTCGTCCATCGCGATGAACATCGGCATCTCGAAGTCCTCGAGCGGCGGCCCGAGGGTGATGCCGCCGTATTCCCACGAGGAGGAGAAGCGCTTGTGGTCGGTGTCGACCGCCATGATGTCTTCGTAGAGCGTGACGGACCAGTAGGGGCCGACGAAGCTGTCCGGCGTGTAGTGGACCGGGTCTTCCTTGCGCAGGCGCTCGAGGCGGTCCCAGAACTTGGCCTGGCGCCACATTTCCGGGTCGACGACGTCGAGCGTGGCGAGGTCCAGTTCAGAGGCCGGCTTCACCTCGCCGAAGGTTTCCGTGTAACCGGGGTGCATGGGCTCGCGCGGGGTGATTTTCGGGCGCTCAAGGGCAGGATGGTTCTCGAAGGAGAAAGTGTCGGCAGCCATGTATGATCCTCCGGCGTCGGGCCCATCTTCGGGGGCGATTGAACGTTCCGGGAATTATTTAGCACAGCTGTTTTGAAAAAACCATGACGCATGCGTCATTTTTGTGTGAAAGGCCCGATCAGGCCGGCAGGCGCTCGGATCTTGCGGCTCTCACAGCTTCCCTGAGCCTGTCCGCAAACGCCTTGCGCTCGTCCGGTGTCAGGAACCGGCCGATCACCCAGGCCGAGCGTCCATGCTCGATTCGCAGCCAGCTGTCCGGCAAGACGGGCTCGTCCAGTTCCACCCGGGCGAAGGCGGTCGGCACTTCGGCCTCGCGGACCCGTCCGCGGGGGTCCCGGTGGCGCATCCGGATGGCGCGGGCGGTGACGGTCACCCGCGTTTCCTGTTCCAACTTGCGGAAGGACAGCCGAAACGCCAGCCACACCGCCACCATGTCCAGCCCGAAGAAGCCGAGGATGGGCACGGCGCCCATCGAGTAAAACATCAGCCCGGTCAGGAAGAACACCACCGCGACGATGGCCATGCCGATGGCAAACCCGCGCTCGCTGAGGGAGCGGTTGGGGGTGAGCGTGGCGTCGAGATAGATGATTTCATCGGGCGGGGTCATTCAATTCCACCTAGCACGCCCTTGCGCCGGAAAAAGGGCGCTCTATGCCTCACTTGATGGCCAAGGCACCGAAATCGAAGTTCACCCGTGCCAAGGCGGCGGTGCTGTTTGCCGCGCTCGCGGCCGACCGGCCGGACCCGCGCACCGAGCTCGACTTCGTCAATCCGTTCACGCTGGTCGTCGCCGTCGCGCTATCGGCGCAGGCGACCGACGTGGGGGTCAACAAGGCGACGAAGAAACTGTTCGCGGTCGCCGACACGCCGGAGAAAATGCTGGCGCTCGGGGAGGAGGGGGTCGCCGCTCATATCAAGACGATCGGCCTCTGGCGCAACAAGGCGAAGAACGTCATCGCCCTCAGCCAGAAGATCATCGATGATTTCGGCGGCGAAGTCCCGCGTACGCGCGACGAGCTCACCACACTGCCCGGTGTCGGCCGGAAGACGGCGAACGTGGTGATGAACGAAGCCTTCGGCGAGCCCACCATTGCGGTCGACACCCACATCTTCCGCGTCTCGAACCGAACCGGTCTCGCCCCCGGCAAGACGCCGGACCAGGTGGAGGCGATCCTCGAGCGCATCACGCCGCCGGAGTTCAAGAAGGGCGCGCACCACTGGCTGATCCTGCACGGGCGCTATGTCTGCAAGGCGCGCACGCCGGAATGCTGGCAATGCGCCATCAGCCATCTGTGTGCGTACAAACCAAAGACGCCGGACCCGTCTAAGGTGGCGGCGTTGGGGCCGAGAGGGCCTCGAAAAGCGACCTGAGAACCCCTCTCCCTTGGGAGAGGGGCAGGGGTGAGGGGGTGCTTCGCCGGCGGCGTTGCAATCCGCTTCGGGCGTGGCGCCCCCCTCACCCCCAACCCCCTCTCCCAAGGGAGAGGGGGCTTCAGAGCGCCAACCGCCGCACAACACCCGCCGCCAGCCGCTCACCCAGTTCCGGCCCCTCGACCGGATAGAGATATGGCTCGATCACTTCCAGTTCCATCAGCAACAGGCCGCCATCGGCGCCGCGCAGCATGTCGACGCGGCCGTAGAGCGGGGGCGCGCCCAGCGCGCCGATGATTGCCCGCGCAGCGGCAAGGTCGTCCGCAGACGGAGCGATCTTCTCTTCCCGCCCGCCATAGGTCGACTGGATGCGGTAGTCACCCGGCTGGGCCCGCTTGATCAGCGCATGACAAAATTCGCCGTCGATGAAGATGAACGAGAGTTCGCCCTCCTGCTGGATCATCGGCAGGAAAGGTTGCACCATCATCGGGTGCGGCATCTCCGGGACAGGCTCGCCGCGCTTCAGCCGGTGCTGGCCTTTTGCGCCGGCGCCGACCTGCCGCTTGAACACGAGATCGTCTGAGCCGAGCGTATCGAACGCCGCCCGCGCACCCGCCTCGTCCGCCACATCCAGCCACACGGTTGGGATGAGCTTCGCGCCGCGCGCTTCCAGGTCGCGCAGGTAGGTCTTGCGGATATTCCACTTCACCAGCGCGGCAGGATTGAACAGCTGCGTCTGTCCTTCGATCCGGGCGAGCGTGGCGAGGAACTCGTCCAGCCGGTCCCAATAATCCCAGGTCGTGCCGATCAGCACGGCGGCATAGTCCGACCAGTCCACGTTCGGATCGTCCCAGGACAGGTCGTCGACGCGCATGCCCCGAGCCTCGAAGGGGTCCCGCAAGGCATCCATCATGAAGTCATGCTCGAAGGCGTCGGTCCGGCGGATCAAGGAGCCCGGCAGGGTGACCCGGCTGGCGAGATAGGCGATCTTTTTCATGGCCCGGGGCTGTAATGAGGTCCGGGCCTTGTGTCCACGGCCCCTGTCTGGCAAGGCGCGGAACTTCAGCAGCGGCAAGGGAAGCGGCGCGATGAGCAATGCCAAATACGATGTGGTCGGCCTCGGCAACGCGATCGTCGACGTGCTGGCGATTGCCGACGACGCCTTCCTGGCGAACCTCGGCATCGAGAAGGACGCGATGCAGCTGATCGAGGAGCCGCGCGCCCAGCAGCTCACCGAGCTTGCCCGCAACCCGGTGATCACGTCCGGCGGCTCGGGCGCCAACACGATTGCGGGCCTCGCCAGCTTCGGCGGCGCGGCGGGCTATATCGGCAAGATTGCCGATGATGAACTCGGCCACCAGTTCATGCGCGAAATGATGGCGACCGGCGTGCCGTTCCACACCCGCCCGCTGACCGACGGCCCGGCGACGGCCCGCTCGATCATCTTCGTCACCGATGACGGCCACCGCAGCATGAACACTTTCCTCGGCGCCTCGGTGCTGTTTTCGAAGGATGATGTCGACGCCGACATGGTGCGCGCCGGCCAGATCCTCTATCTGGAAGGCTATCTCTTCGACAAGGAAGAGGCCAAGGCCGCCTTCGTCCACGCCGCCGAGATTGCCAAGGCTGCCGGCCGCAAGGTCGCCGTCACGATGTCGGACAGTTTCTGCGTCGACCGTCACCGCGCGAGTTTCCGCCAGCTCGTCAAAGGCTTTGCAGACATCGTGTTCGCCAATGAAGCCGAGCTGAAATCGCTTTACGAAACGCAGGACTTCGACGCCGCTCTCAGCGCCCTGCATGCGGATTGCGCCGTTGCGGCCGTGACGCGCAGCGCCAAGGGTTCGGTGGTCATCGGCGACGGCGCGCCGATTGCCGTGCCGGCCGAGCCGGTTGCAAGGGTCGTCGACACGACCGGCGCCGGCGACCAGTATGCGGCGGGATTCCTCTACGGCGTTGCACGCGGCCTGCCGCTCGCGACCTGCGCCCGGCTCGGCCACATCGCCGCCGCTGAAGTGATCTCGCATTTCGGTCCGCGCCCGGAGCAATCCTACAAGGCGCTGGCGGAAAAAGCCGGGATTTTCGTTTAGTTGGCGCCCTGAGCGTCCGTCACAATGCAATCCACCCCTCTCCCTTGGGAGAGGGGCAGGGGTGAGGGAGGGCTACGCCTGAAGCGTTTTGATTGGGTTTGAGCGAGGTGCCCCCCCCCTCACCCCCAACCCCCTCTCCCGAGGGGAGAGGGGGCTAGAAGTCAGGCCAGCGCCCGCTCCACATAATCCAGACGGTCGTGACCGAAGAACAGGTCGCCGTCGACGAAAAAGCTCGGTGCGCCGAAGACGCCGCGTTCGACGGCTTCGTCGGTATTGGACTTCAGCTTTTCCTTGTTGGCCGGGTCGGTCGCCATCGCGGCAACGCGCGCCGTATCGAAGCCGTGCTTTTCGCACAGCTGCGCCAGGTGGGCCGGGTCGCCCAGGTTCAGCGGCTGCGGCACGCTCCAGCTCTCGTTGAAGCAGGCCGCCGCGAACCGGCGCTGCTCCGCCTTGTCCTCGAAGCCGACGGTCGCCCGCAAGGCGGCCAGCGTGTTCACCGGGAAGGCGGGGTTCATGTAGAACGGGATGCCGACATGCGCCGCGCAGCGCTGGATATCGCGCGCCATGTACTTGCCCTTGGCTGGCACCGTGCCCGGCGGCTTGTTGCCGGTCGCCTGCATCACGCCGCCGAGGAACATCGGCCGGAAGATCGCCTCGGCGCCGGTGCGCTGCTCGATCTGGGCGATCAGGGGCATCGCCAGCGGCGCGGTGGCGCTGGCATAATCGAAGAAGAATTCGAAACTCTTGGCCATGTCAGTCTCCCATTAAGTTTTGTTTTGGAACCTATGGCAAAGTGCGTTACAGGTGTCATCCATGAAATGGTCAGAGCTTTCCGATAACTGGTGCCCGGTCGCGCGCACGCTCTCCGTCGTGGGCGACCGCTGGACCCTGCTGATCCTGCGCGACTGTTTCCTGGGCAAGTCCAAGTTCGAGGAATTTGCCGAGTCGAGCGGCATGACGCGGCATATCCTGGCCGACCGCCTGAAGCGCCTCGTCGAGGAAGGCGTGCTCGAACGCCGGCTCTATTCCTCCGCGCCCAAGCGCTACGATTATGTGCTGACCGAGAAGGGCGAAGAACTTCGCCCGGCGCTGCGCATCATGAAGGACTGGGGCAGGAAACACATGCCCGTCCGTCGCGAGGCGAAGGCCTAGGCGCCAAGCGCGATCTGGACAGTCTCCGGATTCCGGCGCTCAATACCTGAAAAATCAGGAGGAGCGCCGCGCCATGAACATGTCCGAGTTTTCAAACTTCGATGGCCTCGGTCTTGCCGGGCTGGTTCGCACCGGCGACGTCACGCCGCTTGAATTGCTCGATGCCGCGATCGAGCGGATCGAACGCCACAATCCGGCGCTGAACGCCGTCGTTCACACGGCGTTCGACGAAGCGCGCGCAGCGGCGAAAGGGCCGCTGCCGGACGGACCCTTCAAGGGCGTTCCCTTCCTGATCAAGGATCTCGGCCAGCGCGTCAAAGGCTGGCCGCGCACCTCGGCGAGTTTCTATGCCGAAGTCGCTTCCGATGCGGACGACAGCGAACTGGTGCGCCGATACCGCGCCGCCGGGCTTGTGCTCGCCGGCAAGACCAACACACCGGAATTCGGCATTCCGGGCGTCACCCAGTCCGCCCGGCTCGGCGCCTGCCGCAACCCCTGGAACCCGGATCATGTCTCGGGCGGCTCCTCCGGCGGCGCGGCGGCAGCGGTAGCCTCCGGCATGGTGCCGATTGCCCATGCCAGCGACGGGCTCGGCTCGATCCGTATCCCGGCGGCGTGCTGCGGTCTCGTCGGCATGAAACCCACCCGCGACCGTAATCCGAATGGCGGCGAAGATTCCGACCGCGCCATCGGCCTGTCGGTCGATCATGTCGTCTCGCGAACGGTGCGCGACAGCGCGGCGATGCTGGATGCCACAGGGTATCCCGAGCCCGCCAGCCCCTATGCCTATCCGTACAAGGAGCGTCCCTACCTGGAAGAGGTGAGCCGTTCACCGGGCAAGCTGAAGATCTTCTGGTCCGGCGAAACGCCCAGCGGCCGCCCGGTCGAACCGGAAATCCAGGCTGCTTTGGAGCGCACGGCAACCTTGCTCTCCCAGCTCGGCCATGATGTGCGCGAGCAGGCCATCAAGATCGATTGGCGCCAATTCTACCGGGCACAGGCCATCGTTTCGGGATCAAATTTCGCCGCCGGCATGGCCCGCATGGTCGAAGCGATCGGCCGCGAACCCGGCGACGATATCGGCCCGCTCGCCCGGCGCGGCTATGACCGCGGCCGCGAGATCACCGGCCAGCAGGCGATGTGGGCCTGGCAACAGCTGCGCCTGATGAGCCGGCAGGTGATGGCGACCTTCGAAGACTGCGACGTTCACCTGTCGCCCGTCCTCGGCACGGCGGTGCCAAGGGTTGACTGGCTTGATCCGCTGGGCGTCGAGATCAAGGACTATGACAAGCGTTCGGCGAAGACATTCCCGTTCACGCCGCCGTACAACATCACCGGTCAGCCATCGCTGTCCCTGCCGCTCTGGCAGACCTCGGACGGCCTGCCGCTCGCCATGATGTACTCCGGCCGGTACGGCGACGAAGCGACGCTCTTCCGTCTCGCCGGACAGCTGGAGAAAGAATGTCCGTGGAAGGACAGAAGGCCGACGGTTTGGAATTGAGGGGGGTCAACTAATATTCCGCTCATCCCCGCGAAGGCGGGGATCGGGTCAGGCTCGAACCTCGCGAGACCCCCGCCTTCGCGGGGGTGAGCGGTGTACGGATGGTCAAAGAATAAACTTCGACAGGTCCGCATTGCCTGCGAGCGTGCCGACCTTTTCGTTGACGTAGTCGGCGGTGATCGTGAACGTTTCGCCGGATTTGTCCGGCGCGTCGAAGCTGATCTCGTCGAGCAGGCGCTCGAGCACCGTCTGCAGTCTCCGGGCACCGATATTCTCGACAGACTTGTTCACCGCTTCGGCGAGATCCGCGAGGCGGTCAATCGCCGCGTCCTCGAACACCAGCGTCACGTTCTCGGCGGCCATCAGTGCTTCATACTGACGGATCAGGCTCGCTTCGGGCTCCACCATGATGCGGCGCAGGTCGTCGCGGGTCAGCGGTTCCAGCTCGACGCGGATCGGCAGGCGCCCTTGCAACTCGGGCAGGAGGTCTGATGGTTTCGACACATGGAAAGCGCCCGAGGCGATGAAGAGGATGTGATCGGTCTTGATCGCGCCGCGCTTGGTCGACACCGTCGTGCCCTCGATGAGGGGCAGCAGGTCGCGCTGCACGCCTTCGCGGCTCACATCGGCGCCGCCGCGATCCTTGCGGGCGGCGATCTTGTCGATCTCGTCGAGGAAGACGATGCCGTCTTCTTCGACCGCGACGATGGCCTCGCGCACGACTTGCTCCTCGTCGACCAGCTTGTCGGCCTCTTCGGTGAGGAGGGGCTTGTACGCGTCCTTCACGGTTGTCCGTACACGTTTCGTCCGGCCCGACATCGCCTTGCCGAGCATTTCCGACAGGTTGATCATGCTCATCGAGCCTTGCTGGCCCGGCAGGTCGAACATCTGCATCGGGTTGCCGGCTGTTTCGGCGAAATCGATGTCGACTTCCTTGTCGTCGAGCTCGCCGGCGCGAAGCTTGCGGCGGAATACTTCGCGCGTCGAGCTCTGCGCCTCGGCGCCGACGAGCGCATCGAGCAGGCGCTCCTCCGCCTTGTCCTGTGCGGCTTTCGTCACGGCGCCGCGTTTCTGCTCGCGGATCATGCCGACGGCGGCTTCGACAAGGTCGCGCACGATCTGTTCGACGTCGCGGCCGACATAGCCGACCTCGGTGAACTTCGTCGCCTCGACCTTCAGGAAGGGCGCGTTGGCAAGCCGGGCCAGCCGGCGGGAAACTTCCGTCTTGCCGACGCCGGTCGGCCCGATCATCAGGATGTTCTTGGGCGTGATCTCGCCGCGCAGGTTTTCCGGCGCCTGCTTGCGGCGCCACCGGTTGCGCAGGGCGATGGCGACGGCGCGCTTGGCGGCGTTCTGACCGACGATGTGGCGGTCGAGTTCGGCGACGATTTCGCGGGGTGTCAGCTGGGTCATTCGGTCCGTCTGGATAGGTCTCGGTCTGATATGGGAGTCTCCACAAGAAGGGCCAGTCTACAGGCTGTTTTATGGAGAAGTTGTGGAGTGTTTTTTCAGGCCGGTTCGGGCGGGAAAATGCGGCCCGCTAGACCCGTCTTCGGCATGAAGCCGAGGACCCATCGGCGGGCCGAGTGCCAGCCGCCGCCCAGTAGGATGATGCCGGTGCCGAGCAGCAGCGTGGTGGCGATGAAGCTCGTCGACCCGCCGCCGCCGACCGCGTCGACGACCTGGCCCAGCGCCAGCCAGAAGCTGAGCAGGCTGGAGACGACCAGCGCCCGCCGGTTGAGCGCCAGAGAAAGGATGCCGAGTGCGCCGAGGGAGGCGAGCAGGATGATGGCTTCCGGCGTGCTGGGGGTCGCGTTCGGCGCGCCCATCACCATGCCCCGGAGGCCGAGAATGATCTGCGGCGCGGCGGCGACGTGCAGCCAGAACGCATTGTCCGACAGGCGCGTGATCCGGCCGGGGTCTTTCTGGTCGAACCATATTGCCGTTGCCAGCGTGGCAAGGCCGATCAGGATCGACATGAAGCCGCCGAACACGAGGCCCGCATCGCCGAAGAAGCCGGCAAAGGTGTAAGCCGCGCCTGCGGCGGACACGGCGATCAGGAACATGCAGAAGGGCAGGCGGAAGCGCAGCCAGGCGATGGCCGCTGCTGCGCCGCAGCCAAAGAAGGTGCCCATGCCCGTGTTTCCAAGCGTGTCCCAGGCCTGGGTGAAGCTGGTGACGGTTTCGGCGTTCGCCCCCGTGATGCCGCTGGCGATCATGCCGAAGGACAGGCCAGAATACAGGGTGAAGATCGTGATCGACGCCATCGTCGGCAACAGCATCCGCCGGCGCCGGCCGAAATACTCGGCCAGTAGCCACATGACGCCGGCGACCGGCATCAGGATCAGCGCGCCGAAACTGCCGACGCTGCCGCCTGTGACCATCGACATGAACCGGGGTCCGAAGAAGAGGCCGGTGATGGCCGTGAGGCCCATCGCGAGGATGACGATGCCAATGGTGATGAAGATGTCGTTGAAGTTGTTCAGGAAGCGAAGGTTCTCGTCGGTCGCGGCGGCGGACTTGACGACGGGGTCGGCCCGGCTGGCGAGAAAGGCTTCCAGCCGGCTCGCCTGGTCGCGGGTGAGGATGCCGGCCTCGACTGCGGCGCGGATTTCGGACCGGTCAAACATCGAGGGTTTCCAGCGTGAAGTGCGAATTCGTGTAAACGCAGATGTCGGCGGCGATCTGCATGGCCTTGCGACCGATCAGTTCGGCGTCGTCTTCGTATTCATAGAGGCCGCGCGCAGCGGCGAGCGCGAAATTGCCGCCCGAACCGATGGCGACGACCGGGTGTTCCGGCTCCAGCACGTCGCCTGAGCCGGTGATCACCAGCGTGCTCGACTTGTCGGCGACGATCAGCAGGGCTTCCAGCTTTTGCAGGTAGCGCTCGGTGCGCCAGTCCTTGGCCAGTTCCACGGCGGCGCGCTGGAGCTGGCCGGGGAACCGCTCCAGCTTCTGTTCCAGCCGCTCGAACAGCGTGAACGCATCGGCGGTTGCCCCTGCGAACCCGGCCAGGATTTCGCCGTTCGCGATTCGGCGCACCTTTCGAGCATTACCCTTCATGATGGTCGGCCCCATCGAGACCTGGCCGTCAGACATCATGATCAGCTTGCGGCCCTTGCGGACGGCGATGACGGTTGTGCCGTGCCAGGGCAGGCCGGAATTTTCTTGCGTTGTCATGCGGTTGAAAGTGGCGGCTTTGCCGCGCCCGCGCAAGGGATTGCAGCCTGATGTGGAATTGTGACGGTTCTGTCACAGAACTGTCGCACACGGCTCCTAAGGGAAGGCTGAGGTGGCCACAGGGTTCGACATGCTTCAACAGCTCGGCCAACTGCCCATGGGCTGGCTGCTGATCGCACTGATCGCGGTCTTTGGCTCGGCGGCGTTCTTTCTCGGCCGGGTCCGCGCCGAACGTCTGTTGCTGGCGTCGCCTGTACGCATGCATTCGCGTCCCAACTACCACGGCTACTACGTGGCGATGTGCAGCGTCGTGCCGGTTTTCCTGATCGCCGTCGTCTACGCCGTGTTCGCCGAAGACCTGACGCGCGGCCTGCTGTCGCGCGAGCTGCCGTCGTCGTTCGCGCGGCTGTCCTCGGCGCAGCTGCAAAGCTATCTCGACTCGGTGAGCCTCGCGGCGGGCAATGCCGCCAGTGCGGGGACGGACCGCGTCTTCCAGGCGATCACCAACCGGTATCTTGAGCTGCGCGGCATGATGAATGCCGGCGCGCTGGTGCTGCTCGGTGTGCTGGCTGCGGCCGGAATGTTCTGGGCACAGGCCCGCCTGAAACCGGCATTCCGGGCCCGGGCGCTGGTTGAGAACGGCATGGAACTCGTGTTGTTCCTGTGCGCCGGCGTTGCCATCGCGACGACCGCCGGCATCGTGCTGTCGCTTCTCTATGAAAGCCTGCAGTTCTTCCAGAAGGTTTCGGCCTGGGACTTCCTGACGGGTACGCGCTGGAATGCCCAGACCGAGGCAGAATTCGGCGCGCTGCCGCTGTTCTTCGGCACGTTCATGATCGCGCTGATCGCCATGCTGGTTGCGGCGCCGATCGGGCTGTTCTCGGCAATCTTCCTCTCCGAATACGCCTCGCCCCGCATGCGCGCCTGGATCAAGCCGATCCTTGAAATCCTCGCCGGCATCCCGACCGTCGTCTACGGCTTCTTCGCCTTGCTCGTGGTCGCCCCTGGCATCCGGGCGCTGGCCATCCTGATCAACGAAGCCGCGATCCGCTACGGCCTTGCCAGCGAGCCGATCCTTGCCGCGCAGCCGACGAGCGCGCTCGCCGCCGGCCTTGTCATGGGCATCATGGTGATCCCATTCGTGTCGTCGCTGTCTGACGACGTAATCAACGCCGTGCCGCAGACCCTGCGCGACGCGGCTTATGCGCTCGGCGCGACGAAATCTGAAACGGTGAAGCAGGTCGTGGTGCCCGCAGCCTTGCCGGGTATCATTGCCGCGCTGTTGCTCGCGGTGTCGCGCGCCATCGGTGAGACGATGATCGTCGTGATGGCGGCCGGCAAGAGTGCGCGGATCTCAATGGACCCGACCTCCGACCTGACAACGATCACGGTGCAGATCGTATCGCTGATGACCGGCGAGACGGGCTTTGACGATCCCAAGACCCTGTCGGCCTTTGCGCTCGGCCTCGTGCTGTTCATCGTCACGCTGATCTTCAACGTGATCGCCCTGCGCGTGGTGAAGAAATACCGGGAAAAGTATGACTGATACCGTCCGCACCCCGAACAAGTCTGCCGCGGCAGCCAAGCACCTGAAACGCCGCCGCGCAGCCGACGGCCGGTTCCGCTATTACGGGCTCAGCGCGATCCTCGTGGCGCTCGGCGCGCTTGCGGTTCTGGTGGTGACCATCGGCACGCAGGCGGTGTCGGCAGCGACCTATAACGTCGTCCGCTACGACATCACGCTGGATCCGGCGGTGATTGCGCCCGAGGGCGCCAACAGCGCGGCCGACATCGCGCGCAACGTCGATGGTTTCTACGGCCTCGTGCGAGACAACCTGATGGCGACCTTCCCGGAAGCTGAAGCCGATCGGAACGCGCGCCGCGAATTGTCTGACTTCGTCACGCGGCTAGCGGTTCTGCCGACCGCCCGGATGGTGGCGAAGAACCCGGAACTTGTCGGCAGCGAGATCACCTTGCGTGCGCCGCTGAACGACGACCTCGACCTGTACCTCAAGGGGCAGGGCGTGCAGGAGCGCAAGGTGAAGGCCGGCGCCATCGCCAGCGTCGCGGGCGCGGGCGAAGGCGCCTATCAGCTGTCAGGTCCGGGCGCGTTCTCATCGATCAACGCGGCGCGCGCCGTTGTTCGCGCGGGCCTGCTCGACGGGGCGGCTGACCCGGCAGTCCTGCTGACGGCAGGCGCCTCGACCGGGCGCCTCACGGCGATGACGGCGGACAGCGCGACGCTGGAGCTGCTGACCGGCCGCGCGTCGGATTTTGCAAACGTGCGCCCGGATGCCCGCATTATCGCGGCGCCGGAATCCGAGCGCACCATCACCGACCGTCAGATCGCCTGGACGCTCGCGCTGAAGGACATGGGCCGCATCAGCCGCGTGCCGCGCTTCTCGCTGCTGACGAATTCCGACAGCACCTATCCGGAGCTCGCCGGCGGCCTGTCTGCGATTGTCGGTTCGCTGCTGACAATGTTCGTGACCGCGCTGGTGGCGATGCCGATCGGCATTCTCGCGGCGGTTTACCTGGAAGAATTCGCGCCGCGTAACCGCGTGACCGAATTCATCGAGGTGAACATCAACAACCTCGCCGCGGTGCCTTCGATCGTGTTCGGCCTGCTGGGCGCGGCGCTGTACATAAATTTCCTGGGGATGCCCCGATCCGCGCCGCTCGTAGGCGGACTGGTGCTCGCGCTGATGACTTTCCCGGTCGTGATCATCGCCTCGCGCGCGGCGCTGAAGGCGGTGCCGCCTTCGGTGCGCTCCGGGGCGCTGGCGGTCGGCGCGTCTCAAATGCAGACGGTGTTCCACCATGTCGTGCCGCTCGCGGCGCCCGGCATCCTGACCGGCGCCATCCTCGGCATGGCCCGCGCGCTGGGCGAGACCGCGCCGCTGCTGCTTATCGGGATGGTGGCTTTCGTGGGCGATGTGCCGAAGAGCCCGATGGACGAGTCGACCGTGATGCCGGTGCTGATCTTCAGCTGGTCGAACAATGCTGAACGTGCCTGGGAGCCGCTGACGTCTGCAATGATCGTCGTGCTCCTGGCTTTCCTTTTGTTGATGAACGGCCTCGTGGTATTCCTGCGGCGCAAGTACGAACGGAGATGGTGATGGATACGGGCCAGGGTATGCCGGGTGTTCTCGAAGACAGCCTGACGCTTCCGATCACCGGCGAGGCGTCGGCGCCGCGGATGGATTGCCGGAACATCAAGGTGTTCTACGGCGAGGCGCAGGCGATCCACGATGTGTCGATGAGCTTCCCGGACCGGGCGGTCACGGCGCTGATCGGTCCGTCGGGTTGCGGAAAGTCGACCTTCCTGCGCTGCCTCAACCGGATGAACGACACGATCGAGAATTGCCGGGTCGAGGGCGAGATCCTGATGGACGGCGAGAACATCAACGACGCTGATGTCGACCCGGTGCTGCTGCGGTCACGCGTGGGCATGGTGTTCCAGAAGCCGAACCCGTTCCCGAAATCGATCTATGACAATATCGCCTACGGCCCGCGCATCCACGGGCTCGCAAATGGCCGCGAAGACCTCGACGCGATTGTCGAGAAGAGCCTTCGCCGGGCGGGTCTTTGGGAAGAGGTGAAGGACCGGTTGAATGCTCCGGGTACGGGGCTTTCGGGCGGCCAGCAGCAGCGCCTGTGCATTGCGCGCGCAATTGCGGTGCAGCCGGAAGTGATCCTGATGGACGAGCCGTGCTCGGCGCTTGACCCGATTGCGACGGCGCGCATCGAGGAACTGATCGACGAGTTGCGCAATCGTTACTGCATCGTGATCGTGACGCACTCCATGCAGCAGGCGGCGCGCGTGTCGCAGCGCACGGCGTTCTTCCATCTCGGAAACCTGGTGGAGCTGGGCGACACCAACCAGATCTTCACCAACCCGCGCGAGAAGCGCACAGAAGACTATATCACCGGCCGGTTCGGCTGAGCGAGGCACGCATGTCTGATCATATCGTTTCGGCCTATTCCGAAGAGCTTGAGCGCCTGTCGGGCGAGATCATGAAGATGGGCGGCATCGTCGAGACGATGATTGCCGATGCCAGCCGCGCCCTGGGGGCGAACGACCTGGAGCTCGCCAAGGAAGTGGTCGCGCGCGATCCGCTGGTGGATGCGATCGAAGCCGATGCGGAACGCCAGATCGTGTCGATCATCGCGCGGCGCCAGCCGATGGGCCACGATCTGCGCATGATCCTCTCGGCCCTGAAGATATCCAGCGAGCTGGAACGGATCGGCGACCTGTCTAAGAACATCGCCAAGCGTGCCCAGCGGCTTGACGAGAACGTCAACGTCGAGATGCGCAACGCCATCATGCGGATGGCGCAGCCGGTGTCACGCCAGTTGCGCGAAGTGCTGAACGCCTACGCCTCGGCGAGCGCGGACAAGGCGCTGGCCGTCTGGAGTTCGGACGACGACATCGACCATCACTACAATTCGGTTTTCCGCGAGATGCTGACTTACCTGATCGAGGATCCGCGCCGCATCAGCGCCGGGGCGCACATGCTCTTCATGGCGAAGAACCTCGAGCGGATCGGCGACCACTGCACCAACATCGCCGAGTTCGTCTATTACCAGGTCGTCGGGGACTACCTCTCCGAACTTCAGCGACCCAAACAAAACCAGGTCTAGGCCTTGAAGGGCCGCGCCGGAATATTGGAGCCGACCCCATGAAACCGTATGTGCTGATCGCAGAAGACGAGAAGGCCGTATCCGAGCTGTTGCTCTACAATCTCCGCAAGGAAGATTACGACGTCGGGATCGCCGGAGACGGCGAGGAAACGCTGATCATGATCGACGAGCGCACGCCGGACCTGCTGCTGCTGGACTGGATGTTGCCGAAGGTCAGCGGCATCGAGATCTGCCGGCGGGTTCGTACGGGCGGGGCGAACCCCAACCTGCCGATCATCATGCTGACGGCGCGCGGCGAGGAGAGTGACCGTATCCGCGGACTTGATACGGGGGCGGACGATTACGTCACCAAGCCGTTTTCCACGACCGAGCTGATGGCGCGCGTGCGCGCCGTGCTGCGCCGGATCAGGCCCGGCCTGAAGGAAGACCGCCTCGCGGTCGGCGATATCGAGATCGACCGTGTGGCGCACCGCGTGACGCGCAAAGGCGGCGACATCCACCTAGGCCCGACCGAGTTCCGGCTGCTGGATTATTTCATGCAGCACCCGGGGCGAGTGTTCTCGCGCGAACAGCTGCTCGACACGGTCTGGGGATCTGACGTGTATGTCGAGGCGCGCACCGTGGACGTGCATGTCGGCCGCCTGCGCAAGGCGCTGCGCCAGAATGGCGGGGATGATCCGATCCGCACGGTGCGGTCCGCGGGCTACGCGCTGCGGGAAGACTGACGGGAGCCGCGGACGGCTCCCGCCTCAAGGCTTCAGGCGAACACTTCCGCGAGGAAGGTTTTCAGGTAGGCAAAGCTGCGCCGATCCGTGTCCGCATGATATTGCGTGGCGTCGCCCGTGGCACCAACGGTCGTGAAGGCGTGCGTGGCGAGGCCGTGCGCATGCAGTTGCCAGTCAGACCCGGCGAATTCCTTCGTGATGGCGAGTACGTCTTCCGGCGTCGCCATGGGATCGTTCCAGCCGTGCTCAATCAGAACCTTCGTCTTGATCTTGGGCGCCGGGATATTCTCGGCCGGGCGAAACAGGCCGTGGAAGGACGCGACCCCGAGCACATCCATGCCCGCGCGCGCCATGTCGAGCACGCAAAGCCCGCCGAAGCAGAAGCCGATGGCAGCCGTCTTCGAGGCGCCGGAGTGGGCCTTGGCAGCCGCAATACCGCCGGCGAGGCGCTTCTGGAGCTCGGCGCGGTCGCCGACCAGCGGATACATCAGGCCTTCGCATTCGGCCTGTGTGTTGCCGCGTTTGCCCTTGCCGTAGACGTCGATCGCGAAGGCGTTGTAGCCGAATTCGCTGGCGATGATTTCAGCCTTCTGTTTCTCATTGGCGCCGCAGCCGGCCCAGTTGTGGCAGATGACCACGAGCGGTGCGTTTGGCTTGCCGGCCGGTTTCAGGAAGTAGCCTTCATAGGTCTGGCCATCGACGGTGTAGTCCACTGCGCTCATGGGAGGTTCCTCTCTCTGTGTGTCGCAGAGTGGATAGGGCGCATCTGCCTGCCATTTCAAGGCAAACCGCGATTAGTATGCGCTTTCTAGACTTTTTCCCTAAACGGGGCGGCATGAACTCATCCTCTCTCGCAAAGGAGCCCCTCATGGCGAAGAAAACCACGAAGTCCACCGCCTCCGCAGCCCGCGCCAAAGCCGCTGCCGTCGGCAAGCAAGTTGAAGCCCAGTCGACCGAAATGGCTTACAAGATCTGGCTCGCAGGCGTCGGCGCCTACGGCAAGGCCTATGACGGCGCGATTGCCAGCGCCAACGTGCTGAACAAGCAATCGGCTGACATGTTCGAAGACCTCGTGAAACGCGGTTCGGAAATCGAGCATGACGTCCGGGCGCGCCTGGCGGCTGATGAGCGCGTTGCAGGCGCGACGAAACAGGTCGCCAAGACGCTTGAATCGGTGCGCGACATGCAGGTCCAGGCCCGCGATCAGTTCGAAGCCCGCCTCGACCGCATGCGCGGCCTGCTCGGCGTCAGCGGTTTCAACACCGTGCGCGACACGATTGCCCGCAAAGTCGAGAAACTGGAAGACGACGTGGCGGCTGTCACATCGAAAGCCCGCGCCAAGGTTGGCGATGCGGACCTCAAGGCCCGTCTTGCCCGCCTGACCTCGGAAATCGAAGCGGTTGCCGGTGAGACCGGCGCCGAAGTCGCCAAGACTGCCCGCAAGGCGGCCAAGAAAACGACGAAAGCCGTGAAAGCCGCTTTCGCCGCGCCGGAAGGCGCAGACGACCTGACGCAAGCCAACGGCATCGGCCCTGCGCTGGCCAAGAAACTCAACGCAGAAGGCCTGACCCGGTTTGCCCAACTGGCAGCCCTCAAGAAGGCTGAACTCGAAGCGCTCGACACGAAAGTGGCCGGCCGTGGCCGCGTGGCGAAAGCCGAGTGGTCGAAACTGGCGAAAGCCACGGCGTAACTGAAACGGAAGGGGCGGGCCGGACCGGCTCGCCCTTATCCTTTCGTTTCGTCGAAATGCCGGATCATGCGGCCGAGCGCGGCAGGTCCTGTTTCGCCCATGTAGGGCACCATCAGGCACATTACCTGGAACACCGTCTTGTGGATGAGGGCAGGGCCGTCATGGACCTCTTTGGTCAGAGCATCGCCCGCGAGCCAGAAGGTCAGCGTCATGATGATCTGGTCGATCAGCGGTTCCTTGAGCCGTCCATCGATGGACAAGAGCTGAAGGCGCTCGAGGTCTGTCAGGATACGGTCGATCGTCTGGCGCTTGGCCGCGACAAGGCTGCGGAACCGAACTGCCAGGTCCGGGTAGCGGGCGAGCAGGCCGGCGAGGTCGCGGTAGAAGAAGCGGAAGTCGTAAATTTCCTCGAGCAGGATGTAGATATACACCCAATTGTCCTCGAGCGAGGCGAGCCCGCCCCTGGAGCCGCGCAGGATGACGCGCATTTCCTCTTCAAACCGGTCGAACAGGGCGCGGTTGATCGCGTCCTTGCCCTTGAAATGGTAGTAAAGGTTGCCCGGGCTGATCTCGAGCGCGTTGGCGACGTCTACAGACGACAGCCCGCTTTCTCCTTCCTCGTTGAAGAGAAGGAGGCTGACTTCAAGTATCCGGTCGCGCGTTTTCATGGCCAGACAGGCAGTTTGACACCAAAATCTGACTGTGGAACGAATTTTCGGAGTAATTTTACCACGATCTTTTTGCCGGATGGCAAGGGAACACGGCTAGACCGGCCACTGGCGGACCTCTGCCAGGAGAGACCGGCGGCACCTGGGAGGGACTGAGAATGACGACACCAAAAGACGAAATCGCCCAGAATGCGGCGCAAAGCACCACCGCACTGAACCCCCTTCTGGGCGGGATCAACCGGCAGGAATTGCTGGGCGCTGTCGCGATGATGCTGCGCTCGTCGGTAACCAACCCGGTGACCACGGCCAAGGCGGCGCGCAAGATCATGGCGGAGAACACGCAGATCCTGCTCGGCAAGTCGGAGCGCGCGGCCGACAAGAAGGACCGCCGGTTCAAGGATCCTGCCTGGGAGCACAACCCCTTCTACAAGCGGGGCATGCAGGCTTTTCTTGCCACGCAGGAACACCTGCACGAGTGGGTCAGCGACATCAAGATGAGCGAGCTGGAACATGCGCGCGCGAAGTTCGTGATGGGTATGATCACGGATGCGATGGCGCCGACGAACACGCTGCTCGGCAATCCGGCCGCGACCAAGCGCGTCGTTGATTCGGGCGGCCTCTCCCTGCTGAAGGGGATGAAGAACCTCTACGACGACCTCACCAAGAATGGCGGCCTGCCGGCGCAGGTCGACAAGCGTCCGTTCAAGGTCGGCGAGAACCTCGCCGTTTCCAAGGGCTCGGTTGTCTGGAAGAACGAGATGCTGGAGCTGATCCAGTATGCTCCGACCACGGAGAAGGTCTACAAAACGCCGATCCTGATCATTCCGCCGCAGATCAACAAGTTCTACGCGATGGACCTGACGCCGATGACGTCGATGGTCCAGTTCCTGCTGGCGATGGAACAGCAGACGTTCGTCATCTCTTGGCGCAATCCGCAAAAGGAGCATCGGGGCTGGGGCCTCTCGGATTACATCGACAGCCTGGTGCAGGCGAGCGAAGTGGTGCGCAAGATCACCAAGTCGCCGAAACTGAATGTGTCCGGCGCCTGTTCCGGCGGCATCACCACCGCGACATTTGCCAGCCTGCTGGCTGCCGCCGGTGACAAGCGGATCAACGCGGTCACCTTCATGGTGTGCGTGCTGAACCCGCAGAAAGAAGACAGCGATATCGGGCAGATCGTCTCGGACGGCAGCCTCGAGATCGCGCGGAAAATGTCCAAGGCACGGGGCATCCTGAAAGGCGACGACCTTGCCCGGATGTTTGCATGGATGCGCCCCAACGACCTGATCTGGAACTATGTAGTCAACAACTACCTGATGGGCGAAGACCCGCCGCCGTATGACGTGTTGTTCTGGAACAATGACACGACGAACCTGCCGGCGCAGCTGCATTCCGACTATCTCGACATTGCGCTGCACCAGCCGTTTGACCATCCGGGTACGGTGGAAGTGGCCGGCCATGTTGCGGATCTTCGCAAGGTCACCGCGGACGCGTTCGTCGTGGCCGGCCTGACCGATCACATCACGCCCTGGAAGGCCTGCTACCGGACACCGGCTCTGCTTGGCTCGAAGAATGTCGAGTTCGTGTTGTCGTCGAGCGGTCACCTGCAGTCCCTGATCAACCCCCCGGGCAATCCGAAGGCGAAGTACTTCCGCAGCACACAGATGAAGCCGACGCCGGATGAATGGGCGGCGAGCGCTGAGGAGCACAACGGCTCTTGGTGGCCGCGCTGGGGTGAATGGCTCAAGGAACGCGCCGGCACGCTCAAGACCGCGCCGGCGGAAGTTGGCAACGCAGCTTTCCCGCCGCAATACGCTGCGCCGGGCCGGTACGTTTTCAACGACTAGAATCAGATACAGGAACGTCATGGCCCGCATGATACGCAAGCCGGAAATCACCATGCAGGACGTCGATGGCGTCCAACTGCGGACGGCGTTCTGGCCGGCGCCGGAGGGGGGTGATGCAACGCCGCTGCTGTTCTTCAACGGTATCGGCGCCAATCTCGAACTGACCGGCGGTCTGGGCGACATGTTCCCCGACCGGGCGATCCTGACATTCGACGTGCCGGGAGTCGGCCTTAGCCCCGTTACCCAGTGGCCCTACCGGCACTGGATGGCGGCGCGCTGGGCCCGCAAGCTCGCTGATGGGTTCGGGCTCGATGTCGTTGACGTGATGGGTGTTTCCTGGGGCGGCGCGCTCGCCCAGCAGTATGCGTTCCAGTATCGCAACCGGGTCGGCAAGCTTGTCCTCTGCGCGACGTCATCCGGCATGACGATGGTGCCCGGGCGGCCGGCGTCGCTGTCAAAGATGGTCGATACGCGCCGGTATTCCGATCCGGAATTCATGCGCGAGAATTTTGCGAAACTGTACGGCGACATGGCCGATGAGTCTGCCGGAAGCCACATCAACAACCTGATGCCACCTGACCCGAAGGGCTACATCTACCAGCTGCTGGCCTTCGCTGGCTGGTCGAGCCTGCCGTTCATCCGCTTCCTGAAAATGCCGACGCTGGTGATGATGGGCGACAAGGACAGCATCGTGCCTCTGGTGAATGGCCAGATCCTGACCTGGGCTCTGCCGGATGCCCGCCTCTATGTGGTGGAAGATGCCGGCCACCTGTTCATCGTGACGCGCGCGCAGGAAACGGCCGACGAGATCAATCGCTTCCTTGAGGCGCCGGCGATGCAGGCAGGCCGGGCGGCCTAGTCGTTCATCAGGCGCTCGGCTTCGGTGCGCACGGCGCCGTAGTCGACCTTGCCGGTCCCCAGAACCGGAATCTGCGACACCTTGAATACGCGGCGGGGCACGGAGATTTCCGGCACGCCATGTGATTGCGCCCAGGTGAGGATCGGCGTGCGGGCAGCATCCGGCGCCTCGCTGAGCAGGACGACCTGCTCGCCCTTCTTGGGGTCGGGGAGGGTGACAGCTGCATGCAGGTGGTCGGGCCAGACCGCCGCGGCGCAGTTTTCGACCACCGCCAGCGACACCATCTCGCCGCCGATCTTGGCAAAGCGCTTTACGCGGCCAAGGATCTTGATGAAGCCCTCGGAGTCGATGTCGACAATGTCGCCGGTATCGTGCCAGCCGCCGGGCAGGCGCTCGATGGCGCCGGGGTTGGTGGCGCGCACATAGCCCAACATGATGTTCGGCCCGCGAATGTGCAGGCGGCCGCCCTCGGGCATGCCGGCAACCGGCACCAGCTTCGATTCCATCTCGGCCATCAGCTTGCCGACCGTGCCGGGTTTGTTGTGTTCCCACTGGTTCGCGGCAACAACCGGCGAAGCTTCGGTGGCGCCGTAGCCTTCCAGGATTTCGATGTTGAACTTGCGGCGCACGTAGTCGCGCGTTTCGTCCTTCACGCGCTCAGCGCCGCAAACGGCGAGGCGAATGGAATCCATGTCGCCGTCGCTGGCCGTTCGCGCATATTGCGAAATGAACGCGTCGGTGGCGAGCAGGATGGTTGCGCTGCCTTCGCGAATCCGCCGGACGATTTCCTTTGGCTGGAGCGGGGAAGGGTGGAACATCACCTTCACGCCCGCCATTGGTGGCAGGAGCGCGCCCACCGTGAGGCCGAAGCAGTGGAAGGTCGGCAGCGGGTTGAACACGACATCCGTATCCGGACTAAGGCCGATATGGGCGCGGACCTGTTCGATATTGGCCATGACGTTCTCATGGCTCAGCACGACGCCCTTCGGATCGCCTTCGGTGCCGGACGTGAACAGGATGACGCCAGGTTGCTTGTAGCTCAGGCCGGCGCCAATGAACGTCGGCAGGGAGGGCCCGGCGAGACCCGCGAGCTTGTCGACGATCGACAGCTTCTCGCGAACGTCCTCAAGGTAGACGATCTCGACCGACTTGCCGAGTTCCGCGACCAGGTTTTCGAGGCCGCCGAGTTCGACGAACTTGTGGGCGGTGACGAGGCGCTTCACCTTGGCGGCGCGCATGGCGGATTTCAGGTTCCGCGAGCCGGCGGTGAAATTCAGCATGGCGGGCACGCGGCCATAGGCGGTGAGGGCAAAGAAGGCGATCACCGAGCCGGCGCCCGTCGGCAGCATCACGCCAACCGATTCGCCGCGCTTGGTCCCCTTCTTCAGCGCCGATCCGAGCCCGAAGGACGCCCGGATGATCTCCTTGTAGGTGAGGATACGTTCGTCGCCGTCGACGACGATCGCCTTGTTCGGGCCGAACTCCCGCGCGGCGCGCAGGAGGCCGGAGAACAGGTTGGTTCGGGCGCGTTCGGGCTGGTACTTCAGCGGCGCCGGCACCAGCGGCTGGAGGGTTTGCTGCATCGGGTTGGCCCTGACTCGTTTCTTCCCGTAGTTTTGTGTAACATTCTGTCATCTAGCGACATGCAAGCAAGCGATATTGCAAGACTGCATATGCAGCCTGCGCAATGAGCGGCTTGCTGAATCGGGCTGTGGGCGCCATTTTGGCGCCAATGGCAAACCTCATCGACCTGAAAAACTCTGCGCCGCGGCCCCGTCACCCCGAGAAACAGGGGCGTCCGGATACACCCTTGATGCGAAAGCCGGACTGGATCCGCGTCAAGGCACCGACCTCCGAAGGCTATGCTGCAACGCGGCAGATCGTGAAGTCGAAAGGACTGGTGACGGTTTGCGAAGAGGCCGGCTGCCCCAACATCGGGGAGTGCTGGGACAAGAAGCACGCGACGATGATGATTCTCGGCGAGGTGTGCACCCGCGCCTGTTCCTTCTGCAACGTGGCGACCGGCAAGCCTAAACCGGGCGTTGACGCCGACGAGCCGCGCCGCGTGGGCGAGGCCGTGGCCGAGATGGGCCTCAGCCATGTCGTGATCACCTCCGTTGACCGCGATGACCTCGAAGATGGCGGCGCGATGCACTTCGTCCACACCATTGAATCGATCCGCCGGCAGGCGCCTGGCGCGACCATCGAAATCCTGACACCGGACTTCCTGCGCAAGGATGGCTGGGAGAACCGCGTCATCGATGCGAAGCCGGACGTGTTCAACCACAACCTCGAAACCGTGCCGCGCCTCTATCTCTCGATCCGCCCTGGCGCGCGGTATTTCCACTCGCTCCGCCTCCTCCAGAAGGTGAAAGACCGCGACCCGTCGCAGTTCACCAAGTCCGGCCTTATGGTCGGCCTCGGCGAGACCAAGGAAGAGGTGATGCAGGTGATGGACGACATGCGCTCGGCCGGTGTCGACTTCATCACCATTGGCCAATACCTGCAGCCGACCCGCAAACACGCCGCCATCGACCGGTTCGTCACGCCGGACGAGTTCAAGGCGTATGAAGAGATCGCGCGCGCCAAAGGCTTCCTGATGGTCTCGGCGAGCCCGCTGACGCGTTCCAGCCACCATGCCGGTGAAGACTTCGAGCGCCTGCGCGCCGCGCGCGCGGCTCAGCTGGCAGCCCGCGCCTGAGGCATGCCGCGCTTTTCGAAAACGCTCCGTGTTCCCTACGGACCCGCGGATTGCTTCGCGCTGGTTTCCGACATCGCGCGCTATCCGGATTTCATAAAATGGATCACGGCAATGCGCGTCACCGGCGCGCGGGAGATTGGCGCCGGGGTGCGCGAATGCCAGGGGGAAGCGGTCGTCGGCTTCAAGGGCTTCACCGAGCGCTTCACCACGCAGGTGGTCGCGGACGAGCCTGCAAGGCGCGTGACCGCGTCCTTGGTGCGCGGCCCGTTCCGAAAGCTCTTTGCCGAGTGGCGCATCTTCGAGACCGTCGGCGGCGCGACGGATATCTCGCTGGAAATCGATTATGAGTTCCGCAATCCGGTCATCGGC
Organism: Acidobacteriota bacterium; assembly: GCA_016712445.1. Classification (NCBI taxonomy): domain Bacteria; kingdom Pseudomonadati; phylum Acidobacteriota; species Acidobacteriota bacterium. The sequence goes on from JADJRB010000002.1 coordinate 296,943, forward strand.
TTCCTGGCGGCGGCAAACCATGATCTGGCCACGGACCGAATCCTGAATGCGTTTCTGGTTGAAGCGCAGAAACGCTTCGGCAGGTCTAGCGCATCTGCGCCTGAATAAGGTTCATCGCTGTCTCCACCGCAGCCATGCGGATCGCGTCGCGGCTGATCTCGCCCAGCTGCAGATGCTCGTGGATGATCGCGCGGTTCTCGCGGGCGCAGGCGATATGCACCGTGCCGACCGGTTTCATTTTCGTGCCGCCGCCGGGGCCGGCGACGCCGGTGATGCCGACTGCGATGTTGGCGCGGCTGTTGCCGAGCGCGCCCTCGGCCATCATGCGCGCGACCGGTTCGGAAACTGCGCCATAGTCGGCCAGCGCGTCACCGGGCACGCCAAGCATCTCTTCCTTGGCGCGGTTCGAATAGGTCACAAAGCCGCGCTCAAACACGGATGATGAGCCAGGGATTTCGGTGAACAGCGCCGCCAGCAGCCCGCCTGTGCAGCTTTCAGCGGTGGCGATCTTCAGGCGCGCCTGCTCGGCGTCGTCGAGCAGCAGCATGGCGAAATTGCGCAGGCGTTCTGGAAACATGCTCATTGCTTACAGGCCCGCTAGCGGCCCGTGAAGACCGGATCGCGCTTCTCGATGAAGGCGGCGGCGCTTTCCTTGGCGTCTTCGGTCTGCATCAGCTTGCGGATTTCGGTGATCGCCCATTTGCCAGTGTCGCGCCAGTCGGGGTCCAGCGTGCGGCGCAGGCCGGCTTTCAGCGCGCGCACTGCCTGCGGCGGATTGGCGGCGATCTTCTCGGCGATGCCAAGCGCAGTCGGCAGCAAGTCTTCCTGCGGCACAACCCGGCCAACGAGGCCGATCTCTTTCGCTTCCTGCGCGGTGATGATGTCGCCGGTGAACAGCAGCTCGCTCGCCTTCTCGCGCCCGACGATCTGGGCGAGACGGCCAAGGCCCGGCGCATCGCAGCAAAGGCCGCGCTTGACGAAGATCTCGCCCCACTTGGCCGTGTCTGCCATGACGCGGATGTCGGCCATGATCGACAGTTCCGCGCCCCAGCCGAGCGCGAATCCGTTGATCGCGGCAATTACAGGAATGTCCGTGTGCAGAAGGGCGTCGGCGGCCGGTGTGAGCCCGCCGGTGTCTTTCGCCTTTGCCGCCCGCTCCGGCGTGACCGGCGCGCCCTTGGAGAGGATTTTCTTTACGTCATCACCCGAGCAGAAGGCGCGGGTGCCGGAGCCAGTGATGATGATGGCGCGCGCATCAGACGTGCGCACGGCATCTTCCAGGGCATCATAGAGCTCATAGTCGAGCGAGTTCATCGCCTCGGGCCGGTTCAACGTGAGCACGGTGACGTGACCGTGTTGCTGCTTCAGCAGGATGTCGGACATGGCGCTTCTCCCGTTATCTTTTGCCGGAGAGTGTCACGAAGCGGGAAGGGTGAAAATCCTGCCGCCGGGTCAGCGTGCCGGGGCGAGCACCGCGATGGCCTCTGCGGCGATGCCTTCGCGGCGGCCCGTGAAGCCCAACCCCTCGGTGGTCGTCGCCTTCACGCTTACGGCATCGAGCGGCAAGCCCAGGAGGTCGGCGGTTCGCACCCTCATGGCCTCGCGGTGCGGCTTCACTTTCGGCGCCTCGCAGATCACGGTGATGTCGCAGCTGTCGATCCGGTATCCTTTGGCAGCGGCGAGTTCCTGCGCGTGCTTCAGGAAGATGCCGCTGTCGGCATTTTTCCACCGGTCATCGGACGGCGGGAAGTGGTCGCCGATGTCGCCGAGAGCGACGGCGCCGAGGATCGCGTCTGTGAGAGCGTGCCAACCGGCGTCGGCGTCCGAATGGCCCTTCAGCTTGGCAACGTGGGGGATGGCGACGCCGCACAGCGTGACTTGGCTGCCGGGTTCGAATTCATGGACATCGAAACCCTTGCCGACGCGCGGCGTGCCGGTCGGGGCGAGAAGGCGGGTCATCAGGTCAAAGTCCTCGGCATAGGTAATTTTCGAAAGATGCAGCGCGCCGGGGACGAGCGCGATCCGGGCGCCGCTGCCTTCCAGAGCTGCGAGGTCGTCCACCAGCGCGCCGGGTGATGCGGCGAGCGCCGTGCGGATCGCGCGAAGGCGGAACGCCTGAGGCGTCTGCACTCGTTGAAGGTTTGCCCGGTCGATTGTCTCGAGGCCGCCTTCGGCGAGCGGTCGCTTCAGGGCATCGGCAACCTGCAACGCCGGAGCCGCCGCGTCGTGATCGGCCAGCGCGGCGATGAGCGCCGATATTGTCTCAGCGTCGATACCCGGGCGGGCGGCGTCGTGGATCAGTACGATGGTGTCGTCGGGCGCTTCGATTGCGGCAAGACCGCTCAAGACGGAAAGGGTGCGTGTTTCGCCTGGCTCGGCGCGAAGGTAGCGCTGGCCGGGTTTTGGCTCGCCCAGTTCGGGCGCTGCCACGACCACGATGTCGGCAATCGCCGGATGGGCGCTGAACGTGTCGATCGACCAGTCGACGACGCGCCTGCCGAGCAGCGACTGCCATTGCTTCGGCATATCGCTCTTGGTCCGGCTGCCTTGGCCTCCGGCGACGATCAGGGCTGCAACGCGAGTCATCGGGGCGCTTCTAGAGGAGCATCCGTTCTGTGACTATATGGTCGCACAAACTCGCCTTCTGCTTGAAATTTGGGCTGCCCATGATTTGTGCGCTTGCCCGCGCGTCGAAAGTTGTGAAGATAGCGTAATGATCAATTTTCAGGCACCTCGCGTTTGGCTTGCGCCGATGTCCGGCGCCACCGATGCCCCGATGCGGCGGCAGGCGGTGCGCTTTGGGGCGCCGGCCGTGGTGTCGGAAATGGTCGCCGGCGAAACGCTGGCCAAGGCGCGACCTGATGTGGTCCGGCGCACCTGCCGCCATGAAGGAGCCGGGTTCTGGATCGTCCAGCTCGCGGCGCGCCGGCCTGACGACATGCTGCAAGGCGCGCGGCTGATGGCCGAAGCCGGTGTGGATGTCATCGATATCAACATGGGCTGCCCCTCCAAGGAAGTCACCGGCGGCCAGTCGGGATCGGCCCTGATGCGGGATTTGCCGTTGGCCGGCGAAATCATCGATGCCGCCATCGAAGGCGCCGGCGCCCGGCCAGTCACATTGAAGATGCGGCTCGGCTGGGACGATGCACACCTCAATGCGCCGGAGCTTGGGCAGATTGCGGAGCGCAAAGGCGTCCGGATGCTCACCGTTCATGGCCGTACGCGCTGCCAGTTCTACACTGGCGCTGCCGATTGGACGGCCGTTCGGGCGACCGTGGAAGCCGTTGCCCTGCCGGTGATAGTGAATGGCGATATCGACAGTCCTGCCTCGGCGCGCGAGGCGCTTGCGCAGTCCGGTGCCTGGGGCGTGATGGTAGGGCGCGCAGCGATGGGCCGGTCGTGGATCGCCGGCGAGATTGCCGCGGCGCTCGACGGGCAACGCTGGCGCCCACCGCCATTGGCCGAGCAGTTCGACAGTCTTGCCGAGCAGGTGTCGGATTCGATTGCGCTCTACGGCGCAGGCTTGGGGCTGAGGATGGTGCGCAAGCATGTGTCGGCGGCGATCGATCATCTTGAGCGCGACTTGCCGCCGGCCGAGCGCCGGGCGCTGCGCGGATCGCTCTGCCGCATCGAGACCGGCGACGAGCTGATACGCGCGCTGCGCGGCGTCTATCTGGAAAGAATTCCTCAGGAGCTGGTGTGAAATGCCGACCATGGACCAGACACGGCCTGCAAACCTGTCCGAACTCGCGCCCGTTGCGCTGGTGCATATCGATGCGCGGCGCCGCATCTGCAATGTGAATCCTGCCGCCGAGGCGCTGCTGCAGCTATCGCGGCGCGCGCTGGTCGACCGCCCGCTCAGCGAGGTGATCTATCACGACTCGCCGCTGTTCGAGCTGATCGACCGCGCGGCGCGTGAGCCTGCCGAAATCACGGCGCCGTCGACGCCGATCTCCGGCCCATCCGTGCCCGTGCGCACGATCTGTGACGTGCGCGTACGCAGTGTGGACGGCAATGAATTCATCCTGGTGCTCGGCGAAGCGCCGGCCCGCGATCCGTCCGAAGGTATCGCCGGCGCAGCCGGGTTTGGCCGGATACTCGGTCACGAAGTGAAGAACCCGCTTGCCGGGATCATTGGCGCCGCCCAGCTGCTGGAGCGTCAGGGGCTGACCGAGCAGGCGGAACTGCTGGATATCATCAAGGACGAGGCGCGGCGCATCGAGCGGCTGGTGAACCGGCTCTCGGCGTTCGAGCTGTTCTCGGCGCCGCGCATGCAGAACTGCAACGTGCACGCCTTGCTCGACAAGGTGATCGCCGCCGAGCGCGCGGCAATGGGACCGAAGATCGAGTTCCGGCGCGATTTTGATCCGTCGCTGCCGGACGTGCAGGCAGACCCCGATCATCTCCAGCAAGCCTTCCAGAACATCATCCGCAATGCAGCCGAGGCGGCGTCGGAAGCGGGACGGGGCGGAGAAGTGGTGGTGCGCACGGCCTATGCGGCGGGACTGGCCATGCGCCAGGCTCGGCTCGGGTCGGGACTGCGGCGAGCGATGCTGATTTCTTTCGAAGACAACGGGCAAGGAATCCCGCGTGAACGCCAAGCGACCATTTTTGATGTTTTCCAGAGCTCGAAGTCGGGTGGTCGTGGACTTGGGCTGTCGGTCGTGAGTGAAGTTGTGGCGGCTCATGGCGGACAGATCCGCGTCGACAGCCAGCCCGGGGCAACCCGGTTCACAGTTCTTTTGCCACTCGTGGAGGCCGGCTGACATGGCCGACAAGACCGTATTGCTCGCCGAAGATGACGCCAGCATTCGCCTGATCGTCAACCAGACCCTTGTGTCGGCCGGTTATGAAGTGCGCGCGACGAGTTCGCCGGATGCACTGCAACGCTGGGTGCGCAATGGCGAGGGGGATGTGGTCGTCACCGACGTCTATCTGGGCGACACGTCGATCTTCGACCTCTTGCCATCCATGAAGCTGGCGCGCCCCGACCTGCCGTTCATTGTGATGAGCGGCCAGAACACGATCCTGACGGCGGCGTCGGCGGCCGAGCATGGTGCATTTGACTACCTTCCGAAACCGTTCGACATCGACGTTCTGTCCAGCCTCGTGCGCCGTGCGCTCAAGTCTTCGCCCAACATCGAACGGCTGATTCACCCGGAGGCCCAGAAGGCCGTCCAGGACGCAGGCTTGCCGCTGATCGGGCGGTCGGATGCGATGCAGGAAGTCTACCGGTTGATCGCAAAAGTGATGAACACCGACCTGACGGTGCTGATCGAAGGCGAAAGCGGAACCGGCAAGGAACTCGCCGCCCGGGCGATCCACCAGCTCGGCCATTCAAAAAATGGCAAGTTCATTGCGCTGGATCTGGCGGCCATGCCGGCCGCCGAGATCAACAAGGAACTGTTCGGCGTCAACGGCACCGACGGCGCCGTTCACCTGAAGGGCGGCACGCTTTACCTGGACGAGATCGGCGACCTGCCGGCCGAGGCACAGGCGCAACTTGTGAAGCTGCTCCGGGAGCCCGGCGGCGCTCGACTGATCGCGTCAACGCGGCGCAATCTCGGCAAGCTGGTGGAGGAGGGGAAGTTCCGCGAGGACCTGTTCTACCGCCTCAACGTCATGCGCCTGTCGATCCCGCCTTTGCGTCACCGCAAGGAAGACATCCCCGAGCTCGCCCGCGCCTTCCTGATACGTGCCCAGCGCCAGGGGCTTGCCGCGCGCACGTTCGAGAAATCAGCGCTCGACCTGATGGCGGCCTATGACTGGCCGGGGAACGTGCGCGAACTTGAAAATCTCGTGATCCGCCTCGCGGTGCTCAGCTCGGATACGATCATCACCTTGCTCGACGTCGAACGCGAGATGCGGATGGGCGCGTCGGAGCAGGCGGGCGGGCATGCCGGGTTCGAAGCTGAGGTCGAGGCGCTGCTGCATCGCTATGTCATGGGCGACCTGGTATCGGGCGGCGAAAACGGCGACTCGATGGTCCACAGCTCGGTGATCGACCGGGTAGAGCGCCCCCTGATCCGCCTCGCCCTGTCGGTGACGTCCGGCAACAAGGTGAAGGCAGCCCAGTTGCTCGGGATGAACCGCAATACGCTGCGGGCAAAGATCAACGCCTTGGGAATTGCAGAAGACTGATTGACGAGCCGTAAATACGTGCCTTTAATGCATCAGTGTTGCATATAGGGCACGTTAACTGTGTCCGGATTGCAACGGGGCCGGGGCCCTAACTGAGCCGGATTGCGTGTCGACAGCTTCAAATAGCCAGGCCACCAAAGCGAGCTGGGCCCTGTTCGAGGGCCTTTTCATCATTGCGGCCCTGGTCGCAGTGTTTGCAACCTTCATCGCCATTTCAGGGGCCGCGCCGAACGATCCGACTGCCGGCGCCACGCCCTGGCTGCTTGGGCTGAACTTCGTCCTCCTGATCGTGCTGGCGATCATTGTCGTGCGCGAATACCTCGCGATCCGCGGCAGCGAGTCGGAAGGCGGCGGCAAGCTGGCGCGCCGCTTCGTGCTGCTTTTCGGCTTTTCTGCGCTGATCCCGGCGATGGTGGTCGCGGTGTTCATGGGCGCATTCATCACGCGCGGACTGGACCGCTGGATCGGCGAGCGCGTCGACGAACTCATGGCGCAGAATACGGAGATATTCCGCAGCTACGTGGACAATTTCCAGTCGACCTTCGAATCCGATCTGCGCCTCGCGGCGATGGATGTAGAAAACTTCGCCAAGCAGGTTGACCAGTCGCTCGCCGGCACGGGCACGCCCGACGCGGCCTCCTATGCGTCCACGGAGTTTTTTGAAGGCCTGAAATCGGAACTCGCCATCCGCGAGTTTCTGACCATCGCAATTCTCGGTCCGGACGGCGTGGACCTCGTTGCGGAAGCGAGCATCCAGGATGCGATCCTGCTGTCGCCGCCGAAGACTGCGTTCACCGAAGCTGACGGCGGCGCTGTCGCGACGACGCTTTATGAGGGGCGCGGCATAGCAACGGCCCTTATCCGCATTTCGGCGCCGGTCGACGGATACATCTATGCGGTGAAGGTGTTCGACCGGAACGCTGCGCGTTCGTTGCGCGAAGCCGAAACGGCGCTTGAGGAATACAACGCCGCGAAGCGCAACAGCGGACGGCTGCAGGCCATCTTCGTGATCGGCTATGCGCAGATCGTCGGGCTGGTATTGCTGCTCGCGGGCCGCCTCGGCCTCGAAGCGGCGGGCCGGGTGACCGGGCCGATCGGACGGCTTGCATCCGCTGCGCATGCGGTTCGGGACGGCGACCTTGGCGTGCGCGTGCCGGTAAGTGGCCCCGTCGATGAGATCCATGCGCTGAGCAGCTCGTTCAATGCGATGACGGAGCAACTGTCTGGCCAGCAGAACGCATTGATCCGGGCACGGAATGAAGAAGAAGATCGCCGCCGCTTCATCGAGACATTGCTGGGTGAAATCGGCGCCGGCGTGATCCGTGTGGACCGCGAGGAGCGCATCACGCTCGCCAACCGCTCGGCCTGCGACATTCTCGGGGTCGACGAAGTGACGGAAGGCGCCCTGCTGGGTGACGTCGCGCCCGCGTTTGAGCGGATCGTGCGCGACACGTTCGAGCGCAACACGGCTGTGGATGCCGGTCTTGAGCTGATCCGGAACGGTGAAGTGCGAAGCGTACGCCTGAAGTCTGCGCCCGAAGCGTCCGGCGGATGTGTGCTGACCTTTGACGATACGACGCGGCTTATTTCTGCACAGCGCCAGCTCGCGTGGCGCGATGTGGCGCGGCGGATCGCGCACGAAATCCGCAATCCCCTGACGCCAATCATGTTGTCGACCGAGCGGCTGCGCCGGCGATATGCGTCCAAGATTGACGATACCGACGGCGTGTTTGACCGGTGCATCGAAACGATCCTGCGCAAGGTCGAGGAGATCGCGCGCATGGTCGAGGAGTTCTCGAGCTTCGCGCGGATGCCGAAACCGAGCATTGCGCCGTTCGACATGCGCGCCGTGCTGCAAGGCGCCAGTTTCGCGCAAAGTGTCGTGTCGCCCGATATGGAAATCGACTTGGAGACTGAACTCGCCGAAGCGCCGTTCCTCGGTGACGAACGGCTGCTCGCCCAGGCCTTCGGCAACCTGCTCAAGAACGCGGCAGAAGCCATCGAAGGCCAACCCATAGAGAACGACGTATCCGGACATATCCGGATCCTGCTGGCGAAGGATGCCGGCGGACTCGAAATCGTGATCGAGGACAATGGCCCGGGCTTTCCGGCCGAAGTGCGCAACCGGCTGCTCGAGCCCTATGTGACGACGCGGGAGAAGGGCACTGGGCTCGGCCTTGCGATCGTCAACCGGATCATTGCCGATCATGGCGGCTCTATCTCGTTGCAGAACCGCCTCGATGGTTTGCGCGGCGCGCGCGTGCGCGTCCTCCTGCCCGAGAACGGGGCGCTTGCAATGCAATCTGTTGAAACTGCCGGCGGCGAATTGGCCGGAGCGGATGGGCATCCGCCCGGAACGTTGAGTTTGTAAAGGAACGAGTCAGATGGCTTTGGACATTTTGGTCGTAGACGACGAGCCCGATATCCGGGAACTGATGGCCGGCGTGCTCGGCGACGAAGGCTATTCCGTGCGCACCGCCGATACGGCCGAGCGCGCACTGGAAGAAGTCAGGTCGCGGACGCCGAGGCTCGTCATTCTCGACGTCTGGCTGCAGGGCAGCGGCATGGATGGTCTTTCGCTGCTCAAGTACCTGAAGTCGATTGACCCGATCCTGCCGGTCATCGTCATCAGCGGCCACGGCAATATCGAAACCGCCATCGCCGCTATCCGGCGCGGGGCATTCGATTTCATCGAGAAGCCGATCAAGGCAGACCGGCTGATGCTCGTGGTCGAGCGCGCCATCGAATCGGCGGCGCTGCGTTACGAGAATGCCGCGCTGCGCAACCGGACCGGCGACGAGGAGCGCTGGATCGGCAACAGCCAGGCCGCCGCCGCGCTGCGCGCCTCCATCGACAAGGTAGCGCCGACGAATTCACGCGTGCTGATCTCGGGGCCGGCCGGTGTCGGCAAGGAACTCGCGGCGCGTCTGATCCACAAGAACTCCGCGCGCGTGCAGGGCCCGTTCGTCGTCGTCAATGCTGCCACGATTGCGCCGGACCAGATGGAAATTGCGCTGTTCGGTGAAGAAGACGCGCAGGGGCGCACCATCCGGGTGGGCCTGTTCGAACGCGCCCATACCGGCACGCTGCTCCTCGACGAGGTCGCCGACATGCCGGTGGGCACCCAGAACAAGATCCTCCGGGTGCTGACGGAGCAGCGTTTCCAGCGCGTCGGCGGGCGTTCCGATGTCAGCGTGGATGTGCGGGTCATGGCGGCGACGACCAAGGACCTGCGAGCCGAGATCGAGAAAGGAAATTTCCGGGAAGACCTTTTCTACCGTCTCAGCGTCGTGCCGCTGCGGGTGCCATCACTCGCCGAGCGCCGGGACGATATCATGGAGCTTGCGACCTATTTCTGCGAGCGGATTGCCGAGACGTCCGGTTTGATCTGCCGCAATTTCACACCCGAGGCGCTGGCAGTGCTGCAATCGATGGAATGGCCCGGAAACATCCGCCAGCTGCGCAATTTGGTGGAGCGCATCCTGATCCTGTCGCCCTCCGATTCGACGCGCCCCATCAGTGTGGACGAATTGCCGCGCGACCCGGGCCGGTCGGCATCGCCTGCCGCGCAATCGGGCTCGGCTGACCTTGTGGGCCTCTCCCTGCGCGATGCCCGCGAGCAGTTCGAGCGGGAGTATCTGACCCTTCAGATCACCCGGTTTAACGGAAACATATCGCGGACAGCCGAATTCATCGGGATGGAACGTTCTGCCCTCCACCGAAAATTAAAGGCTTTGGGCATAACAACTGGCGTGCGACACGATAGCTGAGCCCCGGGCTGAAAGGCTTTAGAGATGCACGTTCTGATCTGCGGCGCCGGCCGGGTTGGCCAGGGCATTGCCCGCCGCCTGGCGCGCGAGAAGCATGAAATCACGATTATTGACGAGAACCCGGACCTCGTGGACCAGGTGTCGATCGATCTCGACGTGCGCGGCATCGTCGGTCACGCTGCGCATCCGGACGTGCTGAAGCGAGCGCGCGCGGCTGACTGCGAGATGATCATCGCGGTCACCCACTTCGACGAGATCAACATGGTGATCTGCCAGATCGCCCACACCATTTTCTCGGTGCCGTTCAAGATCGCCCGCGTTCGCGACCGCTCGTATCTTGATGGTGCGTGGAAGAACATCTTCTCGCGTGAAGGCCTGCCGATCGACATGGTCATTTCGCCAGAGGCAGAAGTGGGCGACGCCATCCTGCAGCGGTTCCGGACGCCGGGCACGATCATGAGCGCGAATTTCGCGGGCGGGCGCCTCAAGCTGCTTGGCTTCGAACTGGGTGCGGACAATCCGCTGATTGACCTTCCGGTTGACCAGATGCGCGGGGTGTTCCCGGACCTGTCGGCCCGCGTGATCGGCATCGGGCGCGGCACCGGCATCCGCGCGCCGCGCGGCCGGGATGTGTTGAAGCCGGGCGACCGCGCCTATGTGGCCGTGCTCGACGCGCACGCCGAGCGGCTGACGTCCATCTTCAACCGCGACCAGAGCCGTCTCGACCACGTCGTGATTGTCGGCGGCGGCAATGTTGGCCTGCATGTGGCAAAGGTGCTCGAAAAGGAAAGCCATATCCGTGTACGGCTGATCGAGCGCAGCGCAGAACGCGCCAACAAGGCGGTTGCGCAGGTTAAACGGTCGATCGTCATTCAGGGCGACGGCCTCAATCCGGAAATTCTAGCCGAAGGCGGCGTTGACCGCGCTGACTTCGTGATCGCCATCACAGACGACGACAAGACCAACCTGCTCATCAGCAACCTGGCCAAACGCGCCGGCGCCAAGCGCGCCCTTGCCTTGATCAACGCGCCGGAGCTGGCGAGCCTCGCCGCGGACATGCGCGTCGATACCGTGCTTGATCCCAGGGCATTGACCGTCTCGCAGGTCCTGCTGCGCATGCGCCGGGGCCGCATACTTGGCCTGCAATCGCTTGAAGACGGGATGGCGGAAGTCGCCGAGGGTGTTACGCTTGAATCCTCCTCCCTCATCGGCAAGACGCTCGGGTACGATGACCTGCCGGAAGGCGTGACCGCTGCTGCGGTGTTGCGCGGCAATGACATACTGATGGCAGAGTCCGACGTGGTGGTGCGTCCCGAGGACCATCTCGTCATCTTCTACGAGGCTGAAATGGTGCGCAGCGTCGAGAAGTTCTTCCGGGTCAATCCGGACTATTTCTGAGCCATGAACTACGCGTCGGTTGCCCGTATCCTCAGCCTGCTCATGTTGATCGTGGCGGGGGCGGCAGTCCTCGGTGTGGCAGTCGCTTTCCTTGCCGGCGAGCCTTCACAGCTGGTCGCGCTCGGGGTCACCGCCATGGGGATATCAGTCGCGGCGGCAAGCGTTCTTTTGCTGACGCCCCGGCCGAGACGCAAGGCGCGGCCTTCCGACGGTCTCGCGGTCGTCATCCTCTGGTGGCTTCTCACGCCGTTTGCGGCTGCGATTCCGTTTGTGTTCGGAGTGGCAAATGCTTCTGTGCTTACCGCGATCCACGAGACGACAGCCTGTCTGACCACCACCGGCCATTCGATCATCCAGGTTGCTGAAAGCGATTGGCCCGTCAGCCTGATCTACTGGCGCGGCGCCTTGCACCTGCTCGGAGCTTTTGCGGCGGTCGTGACCGCAGCCGGCGTCCTCGCGGCGGTGAACCTGGGCGGCCCCGGCGTGCACCGCACCGTGCTGTTCACCCTGCCGGAGTCGAGCTTCTTCGATGCAATGCCCCGTATTGTCTGGCCCGTGAGCCTGATGTTCGGCGTGGGTATACTGACGATCTTCGTGCTGCTGCTCACAGCAGGTATCGCGCCGGGCAGGGCAATGACCGACGCCGTCAGCGTCATCACGACGGGACTGGTCGACCCTGGCACGCTGGAGCGCGGGCCGCCGTCGGTCGCCGTGTCTCTGGTACTAGGCCTGGGGCTGTTCCTCGGTTCGCTCGGCCTCGTATTCTGGCTGCCATTCCGCAGCCGGGCCTGGGGGAGCATCGTCAAGGACCCTGAGGCCGTGCTGTTCGCCGCGCTGGCAGTTGTGTTTGCCGGTTGCGCCATCGTCGCCGGACTGTCGGCGGGTGACGCGCTCGCGTGGTCGATCTCGACGCTGTCGACTTCCGGCATTCCGCTGGCCGATCCGGATACGGTTCACCGAGTTCCGCTGACGGTCTTCGTCATGCCCTGCCTGATCGGCGGCTCAGCGCTGGCCGCGGCGGGCGGCATAAAGCTGGCCCGCGTCGTCGTGCTCGCGCGCCGGGCGGGGCAGGAGTTCCAGCAACTCGGTTACCGGCGCTCGCTCGTGACGTTCCGGTTCCGGGACCGGGAACTCGACGAACGAAGCGTCATCGGCGTCTGGGTTTACTTTATTGCCTATGTGCTGGCGGTTTTCGTCTTCCTCGTCGGATTCAGTTTCGCCGGGCTGGACTTCGACGATTCCATCCGGCTTTCGATCGGCGGACTGACTTCCTCAGGCGGTCTGATCGCCGGTGCTGACGCAAATCTGTCACCCGGAAGCGAGATTTTGCTTATCATTGCCATGCTTTTGGGCAGGCTTGAGATATTGACGCTGCTGCCTGCCCTTTCCCTGAGCTTTTGGCGGGGCTGACACTTGCGCACCTGCAGCAAAGGACTTAGCTCGGGGGGAATAACAAAAACATTAGCAGGAACATAAAAGCCGATGTCATCTGACAAAAAACAAAACCTGCAGGACACTTTCCTCAACGCTGTTCGCAAGTCTCGCACGCCGCTCACCGTTTTCCTTGTAAATGGTGTTAAGTTACAGGGTGTTGTCACCTGGTTCGACAATTTCTGTGTGCTGCTGCGCGGTGACGGCCGTCCGCCTCAACTGGTTTACAAGCACGCGATTTCGACGATTGCGCCGAGCGCACCTGTCCAGCTCTTCGACGAAGAGATGGAAGGGGACTGACCCCGATTGACTGACAAATTCATTGATCGCCTGCCTGCGCCGGAAATTGCCGGCGTGGTGATCCCGTGGTTCACGCCTGCGGATCGTCCGACACCGGACCGCTTGCAGGAAACGTCCGGCCTGGTCGAAGCGCTGGGATGCGAACTGGCATTTGTGCGTCCCGAACAGGTTCGCAAGGTGAACCCGTCCTACCTCCTGTCCGGCGGATTGCTCGACCGCATGGCGGAAGACCTTGAGGCGAACCGCTGCACCGTCGCGGTCATTGATGGCGCACTGACGCCCGTTCAGCAGCGGAACCTGGAAAAGCGGTTGAACCTGAAGGTGATCGACCGCACGGGCCTGATCCTTGAGATTTTCGGCCTCCGCGCACGGACGAAGGAAGGCCGGCTGCAAGTAGAGCTCGCACGGATCCTGTATGAGCGGTCGCGCCTCGTGAGAACGTGGACGCACCTTGAGCGCCAGCGTGGCGGATCCGGCTTTCTTTCCGGACCCGGCGAAAGCCAGCTCGAGGCGGACCGCCGGATGCTGGATGACAAGATCATCCGTCTGCGGCGCGATCTGGACGAAGTGAAACGCACGCGCGCGGTGCAGCGCGCCGGCCGTCGCCGCTCCGGAACGCCGGTGATTGCGCTCGTCGGTTACACCAACTCGGGCAAATCCACGCTGTTCAACCGGCTGACAGGCGCTGACGTACTGGCGAAGGACATGCCGTTCGCTACGCTCGATCCGACCATCCGGAAAATCGACCTGCCTTCGCTCGGCGAAGCGGCGCTGATCGACACCGTCGGTTTCATCTCGGACCTGCCGACGCACCTGATCGACAGTTTCCAGGCCACGCTCGAGGAATCTCTGCAAGCCGACCTGCTGATTCACGTGCGGGACCGGTCCAGCGCATCGGACCTTGAGCAAGCCCAGGACGTGATGACCGTGCTCACGCGCCTTGAGCAGGAGTCCGGTCTCCCATTGCCGCCGCTGATCGAGGCGTGGAACAAGATCGACGCCATGCCGGCCGCGCGTGCGGAGGCGATGAAGTCATTTGCTGCGTCAGAGAACGAAACCCCGGCAGTCGCCGTGTCGGCGCTGACGGGAGAAGGCGTAGCTGCGCTGATCGACACGGTCGAGAAAGCACTGCTGCACGGACAGATCGAGATTGAAGTCCTTGTTCCGCCTTCAGAAGGCCGGGCACGCGCCTGGCTGCACCAGAAGGGTGACGTCGCCGAGGAAGCCTTGCTCGATGATGGAACATCGCGTCTTGTTGTGCGCCTTTCCGCAGAGCGGCTCGGGCAGTTCAGGGCAAGCTTTCCCGGCCTGCTCAATCCGGCGGACTAGGCGCGCTCGGCGCGTTTGACGCGCTGCCAGTAGGCCTCCTGCTGATCGAGCGACAAGGCCGTGAAGTCTGTCTGGTCGGCTATGGCGGCTTGCTCCATGGCGCGGAAGCGGCGCTCGAACTTGGCATTCGCCTTGCGCAGCGCCTGCTCCGGATCGACTGACAACCGGCGCGCAAGGTTCGCCACCACGAACAGCAGGTCCCCGACTTCGTCCTCGATGGCCTCAGCCTCACCGCTGGCGATCGCTTCGCGGACTTCGCCAATTTCTTCTTCGAGCTTGTCGAAGATCGGCGGCGTCTCGGTCCAGTCAAACCCCGTCCGCGCGGCGCGCTTCTGGAGCTTCTCCGCCCGCAGCAGGGCCGGCAGGGCGCGGGCCACACCGTCAAGCGCGCTGGCTGCACCGGCGGATTTCGCCTTTCCCGCTCGCTCTGCAGCTTTTACGTCTTCCCAAGCTACGGTTTGTTCGTCTGCGGAGCGTCCGTCTGCGCCGTCCGCGAAGACATGCGGGTGTCGGCGGATCATCTTGTCATTGATCGCGGCCACGACGTCGGCCAATGCAAACGATCCCTGTTCCTCGGCCATCCGGCTATGGAACATCACCTGGAACAGCAGGTCGCCCAGCTCGTCCCGCAATTCTCCCATGTCTGCACGTTCGATCGCATCGGCCACCTCATAGGCTTCCTCGATCGTGTAGGGCGCAATCGTGCTGAAATCCTGTTCGAGGTCCCAGGGGCATCCTGAAACCGGATCGCGCAGGCGCGCCATGATGCGGGCGAGTTCTCCAAACGCTTCGGCCGCTTCCCGTGTCCGGTCCTTGCCATCCGCCATCGCAGACTCCCTTGCAGGGTTTCGTCTTGCCTTGAGCCCATCCGGGGCGCAAGGCGGTCAGGACGCATGATTGACAAGCTTGGCCAGCCGCGTGACGGGAGTACCCGGTCGCGTTCCGGATTGGCCGGGCAGGGTTCCGGCAAGGTGAGAGTATGACTGACAGGCTGGCACTGGTCGGATTCGAATGGGCGGGCGCCCAACTGAGGGCTTGGGCTTTCGATGACGACGGCGAAGTCCTGACATCGCTGCAGGTACGTGAGGAGGCGGTCGCCGGGCATGCAGACTGGCCGGCGAGGCTCCAGTTCCACCTGTCCGAATGGCTCGGGACGGCGCCGGAATGCCCGCTCATCGGCTGCGGCGACGTTTCGGCCGGGCTGGTGGTTCCGGCGAACCCCAGCCTGCAAACTCCGTTCCCGCTGGCGGCGTTGCCGGGCCACATTGCCCTGCAGGGCACCGCGCATCTTGTGCCATGGATCGGACAAGGCGTGCCACCGGATCTCACCTGCGGCGCCGAGACGGTGCTGATGGGCCTCGAGGAACCGCACGGTGCAATCTGTATCCTTGGCCGCTACAGCCAGCACTGCGTGCTGGAGCATGGCCGTTTGGTGGAATTTTCAACCGAGATCACCGCCGAAATGCGAGACCTGCTGTTGATGCACGGTACGCTGGCGCTGGGGGCGTCGGTCCAGCAGGCCTTTGACATGAAGGTCTTCCGCGACTGGATCGAACGGGCCCTCGACACCGACGACTCGCCGCCCGTGTTTTCAGTCGAAGCCGCGATCCGGCAGGGCGTGCTCGACCCCGCCAACAAGGCGGCAGCGCTGGCCGGCTTGATGATTGGCGCCGACGTCGCAGCGCACTATGATCCGGGCGATGACGTGCTACTTGTGGCCGACGGGCCTCTCCTTGAGGCCTATGGATTTGCGCTGGACGCGCTGGGAGCCGATGTTGAGGAAACTTCCGCCGTTGAGGCATTGCAGGATGGCTTGTTCGAACTCGCCGACCTTGCAGGCCTGCTCGGCGAGGCCTAAGGCCCGCCCGGATACCTGAGGAGCCAGGCCCGCCGATGATCATCACGCCGGAATGCGTAGCGCCAACAGGATGCCTGATCGGGCAGTCGCCCCTCTGGAGCCCCGGTGAGGGCTTTCTGTGGTGGGTCGACCAGAAGCGCGCGAAGTTGCACCGCTACAATCCGCGCACCGGCAACACCCGCCGCTACGAATTGCCGGTCCGGCCGAGCCGGATCGCCTTGTTCGACGGCATGCTGTTGATGGCCGCAGACCGCGAGATCGGGTTTTTCGATCCGGCGACCGAAGTCTACGAGCGCCTCGCCGAAGTGCCGGGCGAGCCTGCGACGAACCGCACCAGCGATGGCGGCGTGGCACCGGACGGATCGTTCTGGTTTGCAACCGAAGACGAGGCCGAACGAGAGCCGGTCGGCAACTACTATCGCTACGGCACGGATCGAACGATCACGCCGATCCGCCTGCCGTCCGTACTGACCTCCCGAACCTTCGAATTCTCGCCGGACGGTCGCACGTTCTACACCTGCGACGCTGCCGAGTGCGAAATCCTTGCGCACGATTTCGATCCGCAGTCCGGCACGGTGACGGCGCGGCGCACCTTTGCCTTCACGCACGAGCTCGGCGGCATGCCGTTCGGTTCGGCGATCGATGAGGAAGGCGGGCTCTGGACCTGCCTGCACGGCGCGTCCCGCGTCGTCCGCTTCACGCCTGACGGACAGGTGGATCAAGTGATCGTGCTCGCCGCGCCGCTGCCGACGGGATGTGCGCTCGGAGGGGAAGACATGCGCAAGCTGTTCATCACCACGTCGCGCGCCGGCCTCAGCTTCCCGCAGCTCGATTCGCGCCCGCTCTCGGGCAGCCTGTTTGCCATCAGCGTTGATGTCCCGGGCCTTCCGCCGCGCTCGTTTGGCGGAAAGCCCTGACCCTCAGGGCCGCGTGTCCATAAGGTTGCGCGCAATGACCATCCGGTGAACTTCGCTGGGGCCGTCATAGATCCGCATGTTGCGGATCCGGCCGGCAAGCAGGTGAAGCGGCATTTCCTTGGTCATGCCCATCGCGCCGAAGCATTGCATCGCGTGGTCCAGGATCTCGGTTGCCATTTCGGGCGCGAACACCTTGATCATCGAGATTTCGGTGCGGACGTCCTGCCCCTGATCAATCTTCCACGCGCAGTCATAAGCCATGAGACGAGCCGCATGGATCTTCATTGCGCCATCGGCGACCCACCACTGGACCGCCTGTCTCTCTGACAGCTTGTGCCCGAAGGTTTTCCGCTGAGGCGCATACTCGCGCATCATGTCGAGCGCGCGCTGGGCCGCGCCGATGCACCAGGCGGCCATCTCCATCCGGCGGGTGCCAAGGCGCACCTGCATCGGGGCGAAGCCATCGCCTTCCTTGCCCAGCAGTTTCCAGCCCGGAACCCGGCAATCCTCGAGCGCCACCTCGTAAGTGAATTCTCCGCCGAGCATGGGGATACGCCTGAGGACGTTGAACCCCGGCGTGCCCTTGTCGACAAGGAATGCAGACATGCCGCCGCGGGCACCCTTCGCCTTGTCGGTTATGGCCATCAGGATGGTGAAATCGGCCTCCGCCGCCCGGGTAATCCAGATTTTCCGGCCGTTGATCACCCAATCATCGCCGTCGCGTACCGCCCGGGTGAGCATGCCGGCCGGATCGGCGCCCGCGCCCGGTTCGGATATGCCGATCGCTGATACGGTCTCACCCCGGGCGTAGGGATCGAGATAAGCCTCCTTCTGACGCGCGTTCGCGGCTGTCATCAACATTCGAAGGTTCGGGGAGTCGGGGGGCAGGGTGTAGGTCGCCGCCGTCGATCCGAGGGCTTCATTAACGGCGACAAGCGCCACGTGCGGCAGGCCAAGTCCCCCGGCGTCTTCCGGGGCGTCGAGGCTCCAGAGCCCCATTTCCTTCGAGATCCGGTCTAGCCGGGTCCGCTCCTCCGCCGTCAGGTATGCCCCCTGGCCGGCCGCATCCCGGGCCAGCACGGCGCCCTCAAGCGGCATCAGCTCCTCGCGCACGAACCGTTGCACGAGATCGCGCAGCATCCGGTGATCTTCGTCCAGTTCGAAATGCATGCAAAGTGTCCCTCGGGGTGGCCAGCCAGGGCCGATACTCTTCACAGCCGGGGCGCCTGTGCAAGGCAGTCGCCGGGGCAGCAGTCACTTGCGGGGGCTCCTGCGGGCTACCAGATAGGCTTAACGGGGTGAATCCTGCACATTTATCGTGGACGCGGCCCGCCAAACGGGCTAATCGCCCGCCTTTGAAAAACGAGTGACGTCATGGCCGACAAGGACCAGAAACCGAAGAAGAAGCGGGTCGGACCGCTGACCTTCCTCGCGCAGGTGCGCGCAGAAGGGAACAAGGTGACCTGGACGACCCGTCAGGAAACGATCCAGGCGGCCATTTTCGTGGCCATCATGTCGGTCCTGATCGCTATCTTCCTTTTCGCGACCGATACACTCATAACATTGTTTGTGAACTTCGTTCGGGGCGTCTGAAGGTGCTCACCACGAATCCAGACCAACAGGAGCGCTCGCGGCCTATGCCTGATGCCAAGTGGTATATCGTCCACGCCTACTCGAACTTCGAAAAGAAGGTCGCAGGCTCGATTCGCGAACAGGCGGAGCGTAAGGGTCTCACGCACCTGATCGAAGAGATCGAAGTGCCGACCGAAGAAGTCGTCGAAGTCGCGCGCGGCAAGAAAAAGACCGTGGAACGGCGCTATTTCCCTGGCTACGTGCTGATGAAGGCGCAGCTGACCGACGACATCTACCACCTCGTTAAGGACACGCCGAAAGTTTCGGGCTTCCTCGGGGCGGAAGGCGGTAAAAAACCGCTGCCGGTGCGCCAGCGCGAGGTAGACCGGATCCTCGGCAAGTCGTCCGACGTGTCGGCCGAGCGCCCGCGGCCCCGCATCAGCTTCGAAATCGGCGAACAGGTCCAGGTCAACGACGGACCGTTCCAAGGCTTCGAAGGCGCGGTCGAGGAAATCGACGAAGCCAATGGCCGCCTGAAAGTCACCGTATCGATCTTCGGCCGGGGCACGCCCGTGGATCTGGAATTCGACCAGGTCGTGAAGGTCTAGAATCTGCGCGCGCAGGCGCGCGGGCAGCCTTGAAACGGCCCCGCCACGCCTGTATGCGGAAGAGCGATTGCCGCCTTAGCTCAGTTGGTTAGAGCGCTGGTTTGTGGAACCAGAGGTCCTCCGTTCAAGCCGGAGAGGCGGTACCATCGCCCCAAAATGTCCCGAAAATCTCAAAAAAAGCCGGGAACGGAAGGCGCCAAAGCGCGTTCGAGACGTGTTGCAATTGGGCAGCGGTGGGAAGAAAAATCCACGAAAAACGAGGGGTAATACCGCAAATGCTCTCGCGATTGGCGAGAAAAGCGGCTAACACCTGAGAAATGCAGCGCTGCTGCATGCGACTTTGAACCTGCGGCCGAAGGACAATCCCGTCTGACGGCACACAAAAGGGGATTGAGTATGAAGAAAACTCTGATGTGCGCGACAGCCGCGGCCGCATTTGCGTCTGCTGGCCTCACGGCACACGCGGAAGGCTGGTACTCCCGCGCGGACCTGCAATACACGTTCGACGGCCGCGTCGATCACGACGCCGTTGCGTCGGTGAACGGCAAGATGGCGGGTGATTCGGATGCGTCCGAGCTGCTCGGCGGCGACCTTGGCCTCGGCTACAGCTACGACAACGGCCTGCGCCTCGAAGGCGTGCTGGGCTACCGTGGCGGTGACCTCGATGTTTCGACGGCGATCTCGGGCACGTCCCCGGGCACGACCACCAATCCGTCGGGCACGGCCAGCGTCTATGACCTGATGATCAACGGCATCTACGACTTCAACAAAGATGGCACGATCAAGCCGTACATCGGCGTTGGTATCGGCGGCACGCGCATCCGCGCAAAAGCCACCAACCGCGTCACCGGCACCGCTCCGAACCTGAACGCTGCGAACGGCTTCTCCGACACGGCAGCCGGCGTTGCCTGGCAGGGCCTGCTCGGCGTCGGCTTCAAGCTGTCCGACAAGCTCACCATGGACCTCGGCTACAAGTACTTCACGGCTGAAGAGCTTGAGTTCGATGGCAAGCACGGCGGCGTCGACTATGACGTCGACTACACGGATCACACGGCGACCATCGGTCTGCGCTACGCCTTCGGCGTGACGCCGCCGCCGCCGCCTCCGCCGCCACCCCCGCCGCCGCCTCCGCCGCCGCCCCCGCCTCCGCCGCCCCCGCCGCCTCCGCCGGTGGAAACGACTGAGACGGTTGCCCAGCAGTGTTCGGCTCTGAACCAGGAGTTCGTGGTTTACTTCGAGTGGGATCGCTCGGATCTGACCAGCCAGGCTGCTGCGGTTATCGACCAGGCTGTGGCGAACATCGCCGCCGGCGCTGGTTGCGCCCCGAGCTCCGTCTCGATCGTCGGCCACACCGACACGTCGGGCGCCTCGGCCTACAACGAAAAGCTGTCGGTCCGCCGCGCTGACGTTGTGGCTGCCGCTCTCTCCGAGCGTGGCATCGGTGCGTCGATCATCGACAAGTCGGGCAAGGGTGAAACCGCCCTCGCCAAGGCGACCAATGACGGCGTGCGCGAGCCGCTGAACCGTCGTTCGGAAGTCTCGATCATCGTCCAGTAACACCTGGAAGACTGAGAATTCAGGCGGCCCGGCTACATGCCGGGCCGCTTTTGTTTTTGGCGCGGGTGCCACGAGGCTTGCCGCCCCCTTTCACCTGTGAAACCAAGGGCCCATGACAGACCTTTCAAAGCTCAATGCCGACGACCAAGCCGCCCGCGAGCGCCTGTTCGCGGCCTCTGCCGACATGGTTGCCCGCACGAAGGGCTGGTCGGCGCACAATACCGGCAGCACCAACACGGCTGGGCTCCGGGCGTTCGCGCCAAAACTCGCCGACGCCTTTTCGGCGCTGGAGGCGGACATCGAATTGGTGGAAGGCCCCGCCTTCGAATCAGTCGGTGCGGACGGCAAGACGACCGAAACGCATACTGGCCCGATCGTCGAGATGATGGCGCGCCCGGGTGCACCCGTTCAGATCGTGATGTCCGGCCACTACGACACGGTATTCGCGCCGGGCGTATTCGAGACGGTGACTGACCTGGAAGATGGGCGGATCAACGGCCCCGGCATGGCTGACATGAAGGGCGGCATCTGCGTGATGCTTGAGGCGTTGAAAGCCTTTGAAGCCAGCCCGCTCAAGGACAAGCTTGGCTACCGCATCGTCCTGACCCCGGATGAAGAGATCGGAAATTTCGCCAGCAGCGAATCGCTCCGCCGGGCGGCCTCGTCCGGCGCCCTGATCGGCATGACCTACGAGCCCGCGATGGAAACCGGTGCGATGGCGGGCGGGCGAAAAGGGTCGGCCGTGTTCGACATCGTTCTTCATGGCCGCGCCGCGCATGCCGGCCGGGCCAAGGAGGAGGGGCGCAGCGCGATTGAAGCTGCGGCCGAACTCGTGGTCGGCCTCGAGCGCCTGAACAACCAGTTCGGCGGCGTCACCTTCAATGTCGGGTCCATCGATGGCGGCGCACCGGTGAACATCGTGCCCGACCTCGCGATCGTTCGGTTCGGCGCCCGCGCGCCAGATCATCAGGCTGCGGAATGGGCGACGCAGCAGGTCAAACAACTGTTCGACCGTGCGGTCGCGCGGGATGGCATACATGGACACCTGCACGGCGGATTTTACCGGCCTCCGAAGCCGCGCAACTCCGCCCAGCAAGCCTTGTTCGACGCAGTTCATGCCACCGGCCGCGCCATCGGGCTCGACCTTGAATTCGTTGATACCGGCGGCGTGTGTGAAGGTAACAACATCTTCGCGGCCGGCGTTCCGAACGTCGACACACTTGGCGTAAGGGGCGGGCGCATCCATTCGCCGGAGGAATTCGTCGTCACCGAAAGCTTTCCGGAACGCGCCCTTCTGTCGGCGTTGATCCTGAACCGGCTGGCCGACGGACGCCTTGATGGCCGGCGCATCAAAGACCTGATGGGGCGGCCCTGATGGCCACCGATTATGTCATGCGCCCGTCGAGGCTGGACGATCTCGACGCGCTGATGTCACTGGCGGAATTGTCCGGACCCGGATTTACCAGCCTGCCGGTTGATGAGCCCATCCTGCGCGAGCGGTTGGAGAAGTCCGACAGGGCTTTCCACGGCCGCCAGCGCAACCTGCAGTACGGCAAATACCTGATGATGATGGAGCACGTGCCGAGCGGGCAGGTCGTCGGATGCTCCGCCGTCAAGGCCGGTACCGGGATCGACCAGCCATTCTTCAACTATCGCATCATCACGCTCGCCCAGGCGAGCCATGCAGCGGGCAATCTCCGTTTCGACATGGATGCGCTTGTCCTCACGAATGAATATGTGGGGTACACGGAAGTCGGCACGCTGTTCCTGAAGCCCGACCACCGCGGCGGTGGGGCGGGCCGCCTTGCGGCTCAGGCGCGCTATCTTCTGATGGCGGCCGCACCTGAGCGTTTCAGCGACAAGGTGCTGGCGGAGCTGCGCGGGGTCGTTGACGACCAGGGCATGTCGCCATTCTGGGAATGTCTTGGCCGGCATTTCTTCCGCATGGACTTTGCCGACGCTGACCGTCTGTCGGCCACGACCGACAATCAGTTCATCGTCGATCTGATGCCGCGCTACCCGATCTATGTCGACCTGCTGCCGCCTGAAGCGCGCGAAGTGATCGGCCGCTGCCACTCGGACGGAGTCGGCGCCTACAAGTTGCTCCAGTGGGAAGGTTTCGATTTCGATCGCACCGTTGATATCTTCGATGGAGGCCCCTTGGTCGCTGCGCAGCGCCGGCACATTCGCACGATCCTCGAAAGCGAAGTTGTGACCGTGGAGGCCGCTGACACGGCCAGCGATGGTCACGCGCGGCAGGGTCTGTTGTCGAGCAATCGACTTCCTGACTTCCGGGTCACGCTCGGCAAGTTTGCGAGGCGCGGCGACGTTGCCCTTGCGCCGCCGGAAGTGCTCGACGCGTTGAAACTCAAGCCGGGTTCGCCGGCGCGTATCTGGATGCGGAGCAAGTAATGTCCGAGGACGTCTATATCGATGGTCGCTGGAGCGCTGGAAAAGGCGCGCGCTTCGCAAAGACATGCCCCGCGACCGGAGAGACCATCTGGAGCGGAGCGGCCGCCGACGACTCGCAAGTCGCCGCGGCCACCGCTTCGGCGCGCAAGGCGTTTTCGGGCTGGTCGCGCACCCCGCAACACGAACGGACCGCCGTACTTGAGCGGTATGCGGACGAAATCGGAAAGCGATCCGAGCAGATCGCCGAAATAATTAGCCGCGAGATGGGCAAGGCCCTTTGGGATTCGCGCGGCGAAGCGGCGACCATGAAGGCAAAGATCGCCGTATCGATCGCGGCGCAAAAGGAGCGCGCCGGCGAGAAGGACGAGGCCGCCGCGTTCGGAAGCGCGCATTTGACTCATCGCCCGCATGGGGTGATGGCCGTGTTCGGACCATTCAACTTTCCTGGTCACCTGCCGAACGGGCATATCGTGCCGGCGCTGCTTGCCGGAAATACATGCGTGTTCAAGCCCTCGGAGCTCGCGCCGGGCGTAGCCGCGATCATGGCGGCTTGTTTCGATGCGGCAGGCCTGCCGCCGGGTTGCCTCAACATAGTGCAGGGCGCGCGGGATACGGGCGCCGCCCTCCTCGAGCAGGACATCAACGGCCTGCTGTTCACCGGATCAGCCACAACGGGCGTCCACTTCCACAAGCACTTCGCAGGTCGGCCAGATGTAATTCTGGCGCTCGAGATGGGCGGCAACAATCCGCTGGTGATCTGGGACCCTGCGGACATCGAAGCCGCCGCGGACATCGCCGCGCAGTCGGCCTTCCTCACCACCGGACAGCGCTGCTCGTGTGCGCGCCGTATCATCGTGCCGACAGGCAAGTTCGGCGATGCCGTGATTGACGCCATCGTCTCGCGCGCACGGGGAATCCGGATCGGTGCGTGGAATGAGCCGGACATCTTCATGGGGCCGCTTGTATCGGAGCGCGCCCGCACGCAGGCGCTGGAGTTTCAGGCCATGCTGATGGCAAAGGGCGCGGCTGCGTTGCTGCCGCTTGAAGGCCTGAGCCGCGGCGGCGGGTTCGTTTCGCCGGGTATAGTCGACGTGACTGGCGCGTCCGAGGTGCCGGACGAGGAGCTGTTCGGTCCTTTGATGCAGGTCGTGCGCGCCGGAACACTTGATGAAGCGTTCTCGCGCGCCAACGCGACGCGTTATGGGCTCTCGGGCGGCCTCGTCTGCGACGATGACCGCACCTGGGACAGGGCCTATCTCGAAATGCGCGCCGGCATTCTCAATCGCAACCGGCCCACAGCCGGGGCGAGCGGCGCCATGCCGTTCGGCGGTCCCGGCTTCTCGGGAAATTTCCGTCCGGGTGCATACTATGCTGCGGATTATTGCGCATGGCCGCAGGCCAGCCAGCTTGCTGGCAAGGCCGTCCGAATGGCCGCGCCCGGCTTTCCGGCCTGAGAGGCAGACATGGATAACTCCGCGCAGATTGCCTACTGGAATGGATCAGCCGGCGCGAAATGGGTGCGCGATGCCGACAGGCTGGATGCCATGCTCCTGCCGTTCGCAGACCTTGTCCTGTCCGCCGCAAAGCCGCTTTCGGGCGAACGCGTGATCGATATCGGTTGTGGCGCCGGTGCACTTTCTTTCGCCGCCGCGAAGACCGGGGCTTCGGTAACCGGCGTCGATATCTCCGAACCGCTTGTGCGGATTGCGCGCGAACGGGCAGCATCGCGTTCGGCAAGCGCGCAATTTGAGGTCGCCGATGCGTCGGAATGGCGCCCCTCAACACAGGCCGATCTGGTGATCTCCCGCTTCGGCGTGATGTTCTTCGCCGAGCCCTCTGCTGCTTTTGCAAACATTCGGGCCGGTACGAAACCCGGCGGGCGCCTTGCATTTGCCTGCTGGCAGCCGCTGGCTGAAAACGACTGGGCGTCGGCGCCTGTGGCGGTGGCGCTGCCGTTTCTCGACACGCCGCCTGCGCCGCCGCCACCCGGCGCGCCAGGGCCGTTCGCTTTCGGCGACAGCAGCCGGATCGAAGCGATCCTGACAGAGGCCGGCTGGGCCGATATTGGCCTGACTCCCTGGCAGGGAAACATCGAACTTCCCGGCGCAGATGCCGAACAGACGGCAGATTTCATGCTTGAGCTCGGACCACTCGGCCGGGCAATTGCGGAACAGCAGGTCGATCCGCAGAAAATACGCGCTGCGCTTGCAGCGCATCTCAAAGGCCTTGCCGGGCCAGATGGCCGCACACGGATGAAGGCTGCCGTCTGGATCGTGGAGGCGCGCGCATGACCCTGGCGACCGAAGTCAACTTCGACGGCCTGATCGGGCCCAGCCACAACTATGGTGGCTTGTCAGACGGCAACCTGGCGAGCGCACGCAATGCCGGCGACGTGTCCAATCCGCGTGAGGCGGCGGTGCAGGGGCTCGAGAAGATGCGCACGCTGGTGCGAGCGGGCCTCGTGCAGGGCGTACTGCCGCCGCTTGCGCGCCCGAATTTCGACCTGCTCATTGCGGCGGGTTTTATCGGCACCGATGCGCAGATGATCGAAGCCGCTGCGAGGAGCGCCCCGCGCCTCCTGAAGGCGGCGTATTCGGCGAGCAGCATGTGGACGGCGAACGCGGCGACGGTCTCGCCGTCGGCTGACGCCGCGGATGGCCGCCTCCATTTCACACCGGCCAACCTGTCGACGATGCTCCACCGCAGCCTTGAGCATCCGGACACGACCGCCACGCTGATTTCAATCTTTGCCGACGAGGAGCGCTTTGCCGTTCATGGCGCCTTGCCCGCGCATCCGGATTTCGCAGATGAAGGCGCGGCCAACCACGTTCGGCTTTGCGCCGATCATGGTGCTGAAGGCGTGGAATTGTTCGTGTACGGCCGCGAGGTGGGGGAGGCCGCGAGGGGATTTCCCGCCCGCCAGACACTGCTCGCTTCGCAGTCCGTCGCCCGCGCGCACGAACTCGCCGCCAGCCGGGCTGTCTTCGCGCGTCAGGCTCGCGCCGCCATCGAGGCGGGCGCGTTCCACAATGATGTTGTCTGCGTGGGCGCGCTCGACACCTTGTTCTTCCACGAGTTCGCCTTTGAAGACACGGCCGCCGTGCTCGCCGACATCCGGCGCGCCGCGAAGGGCCTGTTCGAATTGAAGCCGGTGATGGTGCCAGAAGCGGAAGTGCCACTTGCCGACGCGATTTCTTCGTACTTGTTCAATTCGCAGCTCCTGCAGCTGCCCGGCGAAGACCGGCTTGTGCTTGTGGCGCCCAGCGAGACACAGGATACGCCGTCCACACGCGCCTATTGCGAACGCCTGGTTCGCAGCAACGGCCCAATCGGACGTGTGATGTATGTCGACGTGCGCCAGTCAATGCGCAATGGCGGCGGTCCGGCCTGTTTGCGGCTGCGCGTGGTCATGACCGAAGCCGAACTCGCCGCGTGCCATGCCGGCGTGCTGCTCGACGAGCCACTGATCGACGACCTGCAGGCCAGCGTGCGCGCAACTTACCGCGACCGGCTCTCGCCGTCTGACCTCGCCGATCCCGCATTCGCGGACGAGTGCCGTCTCGCTCGCGAAGCCTTGCTCGACATCCTCGATCTGGAGGCACTCGCTTGATCCGCCTTTACGATTATTGGCGCTCGTCTGCCGCTTACCGCGTTCGCATTGCGCTGAACCTGAAAGGCGCCGACTACGAAAGCGTGCCCGTGAACATCCTTCCGGGTGCGGATGAACAATTGGCTGACCGCTACCGCGTCGTGAACCCCCAGATGCGCGTACCCGCAATCGAAGTCGATGGCCGGGTGTCTGGCCAGTCCATGGCCATCATCGAATGGATCGACGAAGTCGTTCCGGGGCCGTCGCTGCTGCCGAAGGATGCCTGGAAGCGCCTTCAGGCCCGCGCTTTTGCCGACATCATCGCCTGCGACATTCACCCGCTGAACAACCTGAGCCCTCTCGCAGTGCTTCGGAAAGAATTCGGCGCCGATGAGGCTGCCATCAAGACATGGTACCAGGACTGGATCCTGCGGGGCTTTGCGGCGCTTGAGGAAATGGCGAGAGAGCTGGCACCGGCGCCTTTCCTGTTTGGTGATGCGCCGACGATCGCCGAAATCGCCTTGGTGCCGCAGGTCGCCAACGCGCACCGCTTCGAGACCGACCTTTCGGCCTTTCCTCGGCTGGTCGCTCTGGATGCTGCCTGTCGCGCGCTGGAAGGTTTCAGGAAAGCCGCGCCGGAGAACCAGGCAAAGCCCTAGTTTTCGGCTGCTTCGTCCGTCTCGCCCGGGCGGCGGATGTCGATGATCTCGATCTCTTCCAGTTCGCCTAGTGGTTCGGCCAGTTTGGAGGCGTGGTCGTTGAGCCAGGACACCAGTCCGTTGGTCAGCCGTTCGCCGCCGCTGCGTTCGTACCGTCGGCCGGCGCGCCGCAGCTCAACTGGCTCGACGCAGCTTTCGCCGGCCTTGAACCGCCGTGAACAGATGTCCGTTGGCGCAATCCCGGCGCCGTCATCCGCGTCGCCGTAGTACAGCACGCCGCCAAACCGGTCGCGCAGCAGTGGGTCCGACTGGAAAAGCGACAGGGCCGTGGCGGGCAGTGCCCCGTCGATCGCGACCACGAAAGCCCGCCCGCGATTGTCGTCCGCCACATAGCGCGAGAGCGCTGCCGTGATGTCTTCGTCAAGGCTCGCGGCGCGAATGTAAGGGGCGTAGACCGGACCGATGGATTCGAAGGCGGAGGCGACCTCTTCAAGGCGCTCTGCAGCTTCATCGCGTCGCTTCTCGAGGGTTAAATCGTCGCTCACTTCCAGCGCGGCGGCCGTTTCCAGCAGCAGGACGTCAATGTCCCATCCACTTTCCCACACAGCCGGCGGCGGCGAGTCGGGTCGCACCGCCCAGCTGTCCTCCGTCGCGTAGTCGAAGGTGGGCAAGGCCGGCCCGGTCACGATTTCCGGCGCGCGCGTCGACCATACGACCGCACCAACGGCGACCGCCAACAGGATGGCCACTACGGCAATCGCTATCTTTCGATTCATCACTAGACGTTCCCGGAATTTATCGGGTTGCGGTTTTGAGGCCCGAATAGCCCGGCTGGTCGACAGACAATTGGTCAATTGTGGTCGATTTGAGATGTGCCAACAGCCCGGCTGTGGAAAGGTTCATCTCTCCCGAGCGGATCTTCTCGCAAAGCTTGCCATTCAATTCGAGCGCCGTGTTGCCGGATGCGCCGAGCAGCGATTCCAGGCGGGCCTTTTCCGCCGCTTCTGCGGCCGGGCGGATCTCGAGTTCGCGCAGCACCGTCGCCAGCGCATTCGAGGCAACGCGCGCGTGGAAAGCTGCATGCCCGGTCAATTGCGGCGCAGCGGCCTTGTCGATGAAGGCCTTCACGGCTTCGATCAGTTCCTTGGCTGAAGGTCCGTCATGCATGGCGGCCAAGTCCCTCGAACAGGTTGATGAGATCGATCTCGTTTTCGGAAACCCGCCGCCCGATCGCTGCGCGTTCAACGCTCGGATCTGCACCGGTCTTGTAGGCGGCGTACATGGTCATGCACATCACGCCCCATTTCAGGCTGCCGAGGATTTCCCACCAGTCGATCTCGGCTGGCGTGAATCGCGCTCCGCCGGCGCTGGCGTAGGCGTCCAGCAATTCCGGCAAGTCGCCGAAGCCGCCGACGCGCTTTTCGCTATGGCCGAACCGCCATGAGTTCGCGCACAGCCAGGCAATGTCTTCGCGCGGATCGCCGACGTGCGCGAGTTCCCAGTCCAGCACGGCGCCGAGACCCTCCTCGTCGACAATCAGGTTGCCGAGCCGGAAATCCCCGTGCACCAGCACCGGGGCGGCGGGGGCAGGCGCGTTGGCCTTCAGCCAGGCAAAGGCCAGCTCCAGCACGGGCCGGGGCATCTCATAGCTGCGGTAGATCATTTCGTATTTGGCAATCTGGTCACCGCCCAGGCTGCGCGGCAATGCGGTCAGGCCCTCAAGGGGGACCGCGTGGATGCCGGCCAGCGCCGCGCCGCAATCCTTGGTCAGGCGCGTGCGGGCAAGCTTGTATTCGTCATCCCTCAGGATCTTCCGCCCCAGCGTTTCGCCTGCCACGCGCCGCATGACAAACGCTTCACCCAGCGCGCTGCCGGGCGGCGAAACATGCAGGACCGCCGGCACCCTGACGCCCGCCTTGGTCGTGGCGCCCAGCAGTTCGGCCTCGGTGGCGAGCGAGACAGCTTCCGAGCTGCGCGCGACGGCGACGCCGCCGGGCGCGCGCCGCAGTATCAACGGGTGCGTTACTGCGCCCGCCGAGACTTCGAAGGCCCACGTTTCCTGGCTGGCGCCGCCGGACAGGCGTTTCAATGCCTTCAGCTCGGCGCCTGCGCCAAAATGCGCCTCAGCCCACGCAGCGAGGGGCTTTTCTATATCGTTTCCGGTTCCCATCTCCGCCACAATTGCGCGGAAGAAGGGAGTCGCCAAGCGGTAACGCTGAGGAAGGCGGCTGTCCGGGGAGACTGACAGAATGAGCGACAACAACAAGCCGGACGATCCGCTCGGCGTGGTTGAGCCGCCTGCGCGCCAGAGCCTGTTTGACTGGCTGCGCGAACGATTCGTCGCCGGCATGCTGATCGCGCTGCCGATTGTCGCGACGTTCGTGATCCTCGAATTCCTTATCAATCTCATCGACAGCCGGGTCGTGCCGCTGTTGCCGCCGGCATTGCGGCCAGAGACATACCTCGATTACGCCGTGCCAGGCTTCGGCCTGATCATCCTGCTGCTGTTCCTCACACTGCTCGGCGCCGTCGCGACGAACTTTCTCGGTCACTACTTCGTCTCGCTGACCGACCGGGTTCTAACGCGCGTGCCCGTCGTGAGATCCGTGTATTCGGTGTTCAAGCAGATCCGTGATGTCTTCCAGAGCAATTCCGGCGGCCAATACAAGGAAGTGGTCATGGTCCAGTATCCGAAGGAGGGAACCTGGGCGATCGGCTTCGTGGCCGGGGCGGCGAAGGGCGAGATGAGCCACAAGCTGGGTGAAGGTTTCATCGGCGTGTTCGTGCCGACGACGCCGAACCCGACCTCGGGATTTCTGCTCTACGTGCGGGCGTCCGAGGTCGTGAAACTCGACATGACGGTCGAGGAAGGCGCCAAGGTGATTTTCTCGGGCGGCCTGGTGATCCCGGAATTTCCGCGGCCAGTGCCTGCGGCGACAAGCGGCAAGTAACCGATCAGGAACTGCTCTCGGCGTCTGCCGCGACACGTGGTGTCAGCAATTCGCGTGCAATCCGCAAGGCATTGGCACGCGGCCCGGCCAGTTTCGGGTCTGCGGCAATGACTGCTTCGGCATCCTTCGCTGCAATCTCTAGCAAGCCCGCATGCCGGCTGACTTCCAGCACCCGGTATTCGGTCGCCCCCGCCTGGCGAACCCCGAGCACGTCACCTGCGCCGCGCAGTCGGAAATCCGCTTCTGCGATGACAAATCCGTCCTCGGTGCGCCGAAGCGTATCGAGGCGCTCGCGCGCCGTCTCGCCGAGGGGCGGACGGTACAGCAGGATGCAGAAAGAGGGGCGATCACCGCGGCCGACGCGGCCCCTCAGCTGGTGCAACTGGGCAAGGCCGAAACCCTCCGCCCGCTCGATCACCATGATCGTGGCGTCCGGCACGTCGACGCCGACTTCGATCACCGTGGTGGCGACCAGAACCCTCGTCTTGCCGGTTCGGAAGTCTTCCAGTGCGGCATCCTTGTCGGCGGGGCGAAGCCGCCCGTGGACGAGACCGACCGGCACGCGCAGTTCATCCTGCAAGGCGGCATGCCGGGCGACCGCCGAGGAATCGTCCTCATCGACATCGACTCGCGGGCAGACCCAAAACGCGCGCTCGCCCCGCTTGAGGGCGCGGCCGACCGCTTCAATGATTTCCTCAATCCGTGTGTCCGGAATCGCCCGTGTTTCGACAGGTTTTCGGCCCGGTGGCTTCTCGTCGAGGATGGATACGTCGAGGTCGCCGTGAACCGCTTGCGCCAGCGTGCGCGGGATCGGCGTGGCGCTCATGACCAGCATGTGCGGACTGTCCGACTTGCTGACGAGGCGCATCCTGTCGGCCACGCCGAACCTGTGCTGTTCGTCGACGATGATCAGGCCGAGATTGCGGAAGGACACGTTCTCCTGGAACAGGGCATGTGTGCCCGCGACGATCTGGATGCTGCCATCCGAGAGCGCCATCAGGGTGCTCTCCCGGACGCTTCCGCGGTCGCGGCCGGAGAGTACACCGACCGAGTAGCCGAGCGGCGAGAGCGATGTATCGAGCGTGTCGAACTGCTGGCGCGCCAGCACTTCGGTCGGCGCCATGAAAGCCGACTGGAAGCCGGCCGCAGCCGCTTCCACGGCCGCCATAGCCGCAACGAGCGTCTTGCCGGCGCCGACATCGCCTTGCAGCAGGCGCCGCATCGGGGTGCCTGAGCCGAGGTCGGCGCTGATCTGCGCGGCGGCCCGCAACTGTGCGCCGGTTGGCCGGTAGGGCAGCACATCCGTCAGCCGGTTGATGGCGCTCGGCGGCGCCTTGATGACCGGCGCGTGACGGGCCCTGCGGGCCGCACGGGCCAGTGAGAAGGCCGACGCCCGGGCCAGCGCTTCGTCATAGGCGAGGCGCTCGCGGGCCCGCGCAAAAGCCTCCTCGTCGTATTGCGACGGTGCGTGCAACGTTGCGAGGGCCTCGGCAAATCCGGGCCAGTTCCGTTGCTGCACCAGGTGGGGATCGGACCATTCCGGCAGGTCTGCCGGTACGGCTTTGAGCGCCTGCAGGGCGAAGGTGTGGACCCGGCGGTTGGTGAGGCCGGCCGTGAGTGCGTAAATCGGCTCGACTTCCGGCGGGGCCTCGCCCTTTGCAGGATCGACGACGAAATCTGGGTGCGTGATCTGGCGCTCGCCCTTGTAGTCTTCGACGCGGCCGGAGACGATCCGCGTGGCTCCGACCGGGAACTGTGATTTCAGCCAGCGCGGATCGGCGCGGAAGTACGACAGGGTCAGGAAGCCCGACTCGTCGCCGAGCTGGACCCGGTAGGGCGACTTGTCGTTGTAGGGCGCGTGGTGGACGATGACTTCGCCGCGCACCGTTGCGATTTCACCGGGCTGG
The DNA here is from genome assembly GCA_016712445.1 of Acidobacteriota bacterium. Taxonomy (NCBI): domain Bacteria; kingdom Pseudomonadati; phylum Acidobacteriota; species Acidobacteriota bacterium. The sequence goes on from JADJRB010000002.1 coordinate 329,342, forward strand.
GTCTGATCGAAGGTTGCCCGCACGCGCCGGTCGAGCCAGCGGTCCGGCAGGTGGAGGAGCAGGTCCCAGACCGTGTTGCCGCCGCACAGCCGCTGCAGGACCGGCAGCAGTTTCGGCCCGACACCGGTGAGGGTGTCGAGGCTGGCAAACAGCGGGAAGAGTCGCTCGTCGCGCATGGCCGGGCCAAGCTAGGCGGAGCCGGGAAGGCGCACAATCTTCTGTGCCGCGGATGTGGCATAAGAGGTTGCACAAGGACGCGATTTTCGGTCCTTAAATCCTCCACAACCTGTCCATAAGTGCGTGTGGATAGTCCATAACATTGTGCAACCCCGGAAAGCCCGCAATGACCGACGAATCCCGCCGAAAAATGCTCTGCTTCCGCGCCTGGCGCCGGGGCTTTCGCGAGATGGACCTTTTGATGGGAAGTTTTGCCGACGCCCGCATCGCGACGTTCGACGCGGCCGGGCTCGACGAGTTCGAACGCCTGCTCGAAGTGCCCGACTGGGAAGTTTATGCCTGGCTCGTCGGCCAGGAACCGGTACCTGCGGAGCGGTCCGGTCCGGTGCTGGACCAGCTGATCGCATTCCGCTACGCCGCGCAATCCGGTTGAGGCCGGCAACAAGGTAGCCTGATGACACCCGCTGATTTGCTGAAATCCCTTAGCGGTCCTTCCGCTGTGGCTGGCGCGCCGTTTGGCGCCGACGTGATCACCTTCTGCGAGGCGCTGGCGAAGCGCGGCGGAATTGGCGTTTACGTGGCCCGCGATGACCGGATGGCGCAGGCCGCGCGCCGGATGGCGACGTTCGCTTCGCCGCGGCTGGAGCAGGTCGATCTTCCGGGTTGGGACGTGCTGCCCTACGACCGGATCAGCCCTACGCCGGCGGTCGCCGCGCGCCGGTGTGCGGGCCTCGCCCGCATTGCGCGCTACGAGGCTGCACAGGGGCCTTTGCTGGTTGTGACGACGGCGGGATCGCTGGTGCAGCGCGCGCCGCCGGTTGCCACGCTGCGCCGGTCCTCGTTCGCGATCCGCAAGGGTCAGGCGGTCAAGGCCGATGACCTGACAGAGTATCTTGCCTTCAACGGTTACATCCGTTCGAGCACGGTGCGTGAGCAGGGTGAGTATGCGATCCGGGGCGGGATCATCGATATCTTCCCGCCGACAGCGCTTGAGCCCTACAGGCTCGATTTCTTCGGAGACACGGTCGAGACCCTGCGCACCTTCGACACCGAGACGCAGCGCTCCACCGGCGCGGCCGAGGGCGTCACGTTCGCACCGGTCAGCGAGATATTGTTCGACGACCAAGTCTTGAGCGGATTCCGCGACCGGTTCCTCGAAACATTCGGGCCCCCTTCCGGAGACCAGATGTATGAGGCGGCCCGTGCGTCGATCCGGCGGCAGGGCGTGGAAGCCTGGCTGCCGCTGTTTCACAGCCATCTCGATACATTGTTCGATTATACAGGGCCGAGCGCCTTGTGGGGGCTCAGTCACCTGTCCAGCGAAGCGGCGCATGAGCGCCTGACGCAGGCGAGCGACTACTATGCGGCCCGCCTTGATGCAGGCGGCGGCGATGTCCGCACCGCGAAGGTTTTACCGCCGGAACGCCTGTACCTGACCCTGGACGAACTCGATGCGCGGCTCGCCGACCGCGCGGTCGTGCGTTTCAGCCCGAACGAGCCGATGGCGAACCAGTTCGACTTGGGCGGGCGGCGCGGACGCGATTTCGCGCCTGAACGTCTGCGTACGGACGAGAACATCTTCGAAACCGTGATCGCCCATGCCCGGGCGCTGTACGCGGGCGGCAAGCCGGTGGTGTTTGCCGCCTGGTCGACCGGCTCAGCCGACCGCCTCATCAACGTGCTCGGCGACCATGGCCTGACCGGGCTCGCGCAGGTGCACACGCTGGAGGCAGCGAAGAAGACAGACTTCACCGTCGCCGAGGTGCCGATCGAAGCCGGCTTCGCCTTGCCGGGCGTGGCGATGATTTCGGAAGCCGATGTGCTGGGCGACCGCCTCGCCGCGCCGCGCCGGAAGCGCAAGTCTGCCAGCTTCATCACCGACGCGACCGCGCTGACAGCGGGCGACCTGGTGGTGCACGTCGATCACGGTGTCGGGCGGTATGTCGGCCTGCGCACGCTTGAGCTGACCGGCGCGCCGCATGACTGCCTGCAGCTGGAATATGCAGGCGGCGACATGATCTTCCTGCCGGTCGAGAACATCGAGCTGATCAGCCGCTACGGGTCTGAAGAATCCGAGAGCCAGCTGGACCGGCTCGGCGGGGCAGGCTGGCAGACCCGCAAGGCGAAGGCCAAGAAGCGTATCCTCGAGATGGCCGCCGAACTCATGGCAATTGCGGCCGCGCGCGAACTGCGCCGGGCAGATGCGGTCTCTGCGGGGCAAGGATTCTATGAGGAATTCGCGGCGCGCTTCCCTTATGAAGAGACCGAGGACCAGCTCTCCGCCATCGAGGATGTTCTGGGCGATCTCGCAAGCGGCAAGCCGATGGACCGGCTGGTCTGCGGCGATGTGGGTTTCGGCAAGACCGAAGTGGCATTGCGCGCTGCGTTCGTGGCGGCGATGAGTGGCAAGCAGGTCGCGGTGGTTGCGCCGACGACACTGCTGGCGCGTCAACATTTCAAGACCTTCGAAGAACGTTTCGCAGGCTGGCCACTCAACGTGAAACCGCTATCGCGGTTCGTGAGCGCGCGCGAAGCGGCCGAGGCGCGCGACGGTCTGCGGGATGGCAGCATCGACGTTGTTGTGGGCACGCACGCGGTACTGACCAAGGAAATCGATTTCAAGCGGCTCGGTCTTGTGATCGTCGATGAAGAACAGCGCTTTGGCGTGAAGCACAAGGAGCGCCTGAAGGAACTGAAGGCCGACGTGCACGTGCTGACGCTCTCGGCAACGCCGATCCCGCGGACGCTGCAGATGGCGCTGACGGGTATCCGCGACTTGTCGATCATCGCGACGCCGCCGGTCGACCGTCTTTCGGTGCGCACCTATGTCACCGAGGAAGACACCGTCACGCTTCGCGAAGCCCTGCTGCGTGAGAAGTATCGCGGCGGGCAGGCGTTCTTTGTCGCGCCGCGCATCCAGGATCTCGACAAGATCGAGAGCTTCCTGCGGCTCAACGTTCCGGAAGTCTCCTTCATCGTGGCGCATGGCCAGATGGCGGCGGGCGAACTCGAAGACATCATGACCGCTTTCTATGAAGGCAAGTATGACGTGCTGCTGTCGACCACGATCGTTGAAAGCGGACTCGACATTCCGCGCGCCAATACGCTGATCATCCACCGGGCGGACATGTTCGGTCTGGCGCAGCTCTACCAGCTGCGCGGACGGGTCGGACGGTCGAAGCTGCGGGCCTATGCTTACTTCACGACGCCGCGCGACAAGGTCATCACCGAGACGGCAGAGAAACGGCTGAAAGTGCTGCAGTCGCTCGATTCGCTCGGCGCAGGTTTCCAGCTCGCGAGCCACGACCTCGACATGCGTGGCGCCGGCAACCTGCTGGGCGATGCGCAGTCCGGCCAGGTGAAGGAAGTCGGCGTCGAACTCTATCAGTCGATGCTGGAAGACGCCGTTAAGGCGCTGCGTGCTGGCGCGAAAGACGAGGAAGACGTGGTCGACGACTGGTCGCCGCTGATCAACCTCGGCGTCGCGGTCCTGATCCCAGAAAATTACGTCGAGGACCTGAATGTTCGCCTGTCGCTCTACCGGCGCCTGTCCGACATCACGACCGCGCAGGACCGCGAGAGCTTTGCGGCGGAGCTCATCGACCGGTTCGGGCCACTGCCGGCGGAGACGCGGCAATTGCTTGATGTCATGGCAATCAAGGTCCAGTGCCGCACGCTCGGCATCGCAAAGCTGGATGCCGGCGAGAAGGGGGCGGTGCTCGCCTTCCGGCCGGATACGATCATGGATCCGCAGCGCCTGATGGAGATCGTCCGTTCACGGCCGAACCAGTTGAAGCTGCGGCCCGATTCAAAGCTGGTGCATTCCGGCCTCGGCGGGGCGCCGGAGCGGCGCATACCGCTGGTGAAGGCCTTCCTCAAGGAACTGGAAGCGGCCTGCGGGCTCGCCTCCGCGGATGCGGCTGACGCTGTGGCGAAGATGGCCAGCCAGCGCGCTGCTCCGGTCGAGGACAAATGGGGCAAGAAGCTGACGACCGGTTTCCTCAGCGAGGAATAGCGTCAGGCGGCAAGGCGCGGGCGCAGCATCGGACCGGTGAATCCGAGCCCGAGCAAGGCGGCCGCCGAGTGGTAGGCCCGCTTTTCGATGACGCGCCAGCCGAAAGAGGTACCGGTAAGCGGCGCCTGCAGGAGGGCATTCTCGCTGATCCGTTCCGCAAGCCGTACGCCGCCGCGATAGGGTGTTGCCGGCAGCGAGATGGCGATGGAACCGGGCGCCATGAGCGCCGCGCAGTCAGAGTCGCGGATCTGCGAACGAAGGAAGGCTGCGAATTCCTGCTGGGCCGGTATCGAGATGGCGACGGCTGGGTCCATCTGGAAGGTCAGCACACAGAGTGGTTCGGCGCGCTGCGTGGCAACTTCCATCTGGCGACCGATATGGTTCTCAAGGAAGCGGCGGCTGAAGAGGCCGGTCGTGAAATCCGTCAGCACGGACGCGGTGGCCGGCTTGGGCATGATCGGCGCGAACGCCACAAGGCGCCGGCAGACGGTCTCGATCAGCGAGACAATGTGCGCCATGCGTCCAGCGGCGTCGACGACTTCGGTCGCGAGGGAAAGCACCGTGGTCTGACGATCATTGAGAGGCATGTCCGGATGTGTCAGCACGATGATCGGCAGGGCGCCGAGGCCGTTCTGTTCGGTGATCCAGCGCGTGGTGCCGGAGGCGTCACCGTGGAAGGAATCGAGATCGACCAGGGCCGCTGCGAACCGCCGCTCGGCCATGTATCGCCGCGCGGTGTCGCGGCTGATCGAGGCTGTCACCTCGATGCCGCGCTGCTTGAGCGGGCCCTGGAGTGACAGGAACAACGGCGAGCCCTCGCCGATATAGAGCAGTGACGGCACAGCATTCAGGTCAGCGGGCGGGATGCGGATGCCGAGCGCGCTGGCGGTCTCGCGGCGGATCTCCGCTTCGCGCAGGCGGCTCGACCGGCGAGCAAGCGCGAGCAGGCGGCTCTTCAGGGCGACGAGGTCTTCATCGCGCCGCAGGATGATTGTTTCGCCTGAGGCGGGCAGCTGTGAGTTCGACGTGTCCACCAGAACGATCTGGCGATGGACCTGCACCATGGCCGCGCGCGACAGGGCGTCCAATACCTCCCGTGTCGCCGTGGAAATGTCGATCAGCAGCGGATCGGGCGCGCTGAAGTCGATGGGGTGCGCGGCGGGGTAGGGGCGCATGCCGCTGGCCTTCAGGCGGGCGACGACCGGCTCCAGGCGCGGTGACTGCGCGCAGACCTCGATCGGCGGATCCAGGAAGGAGAGGTCGGACATGCAAGGCGCCACGGAACGGGGCCGCGAGCGGACGCGGCGGAACCCCTTCCTTTTGCCGGGCCGACACTTAAAGTTCGGCTAATACTATCGTGAACACCAGAACCTACGGGAGGCTGAAATGAGCCAGGGGCCGCTTTCAGGCGTCAAGATTGTTGAATTCGCCGGCATCGGACCGGGTCCGTTCTGCGGCATGCTTTTGTCGGACCTTGGGGCTGATGTGATTCGCATTGACCGGCCGGGCGACGGCAAGCCGGGGCGCGCGGCGGACGTGATGAGCCGGGGGCGCCGGTCGATCGGGCTGAACCTGAAAGACCCCAAGGACGTGGAAGTTGCGCTACAACTGCTGTCGAAGGCGGATGGTCTGATCGAGGGCTTCCGGCCGGGCGTGATGGAGCGCAACGGGTTGGGGCCGGACGTCGTGCTGAAGCGCAATCCGAACCTCGTCTACGGGCGCATGACCGGCTGGGGGCAGACCGGCGCGCTGTCGCAGGCCGCAGGGCATGACCTCAACTACATCGCCATCACGGGCGCCCTGCATGCGATGGGCGACGGTGATGGCCGCCCGCGCCCGCCGCTCAACCTGGTCGGCGACTATGGCGGCGGCGCGCTCTACCTGGCGATGGGCCTTCTGGCCGGAATCCTGAGCGTCAAGAATGGCGGCAAGGGGCAGGTGGTGGACGTCGCGATGTCGGACGGCGCGGCCAGCCTCGCCACCATGTTCTACGGCATGAAGGCGATGGGCGTCTGGACCGATGACCGCGAGGCCAACATGCTCGATGGCGGCGCGCACTTCTACGATACCTATGAGACCAAGGACGGCAAATGGGTGGCGATCGGCTCGATCGAGCCGCAATTCTACGCCATCCTGCGGGAGAAGGCGGGGCTGACCGGCGCCGAATGGGATGCCCAGATGGACCGCAAGCAGTGGCCGGCCCTGAAAGCCAAGCTGATGGACGTTTTCAAGACCAAGACCCGCGATGAATGGTGCGCGATCATGGAAGCGACGGACATCTGTTTTGCGCCGGTGCTGTCGATGACCGAGGCGCCGAAATACAAGCACAACACCGATCGCCAGACGTTCGTGGAAGTCGAAGGGGTCATCCAGCCCGCGCCGGCGCCGCGGTTTTCGGTCACGCCGGGCGCCATCCAGCGCCGTCCGGCGGGTCCGGGCGAGCACACCGCTGAAATCCTTGAAGATTGGGGCGTTCGCCGCTGAACCTGAACGGAAAACAACGGCGAGGATCGCCATCGTTCAGACTCAATCCGATATTAACCATAGCTGTCGGCGCAGAGCCAATCAGGCTTCTTGCCAGGGCAAAGCGCCGGCGTCCTTCTTGCATACCTTGGCCGGCCTTCGGGCCGGCCATTTTCGTTTGGGCGGGCAGCCCTCAGAATCCTGCCGTTTGGCGCTTGCCAGAGCTGCCAGCCTGCGTTAACAGGCGCCCTTTCCCGCGTACCATCAGGGTTCGCGGCCAAACCAGATTCCGGAATTGTGCCATGGCTGTCCCCAAGAGCAAGAAATCGAAGTCGCGCACCCGCATGCGCCGCGCGCACGACCGCCTCGACATGAACACCTACATCGAAGACGCCTCGTCGGGCGAGCTTCGCCGTCCGCACCACATCGACCTGAAAACGGGCGTGTACCGCGGCAAGCAGATCCTGGAGCCGCAGGAAGACTAAGCCTTCCGAACAGGCTCAACACAGGCCTCGCCTCGCGGCGGGGCCTTTTGTTTTGGGGATCGCTGCGGCGGCGAGAGGACTTGCGAAGGCGAGCGGCGCGCTCTAACGCCTGCGGCAACTCCCCCAGCCGCCCCGAAGGACCCGATCCATGAGCGAGATCATCGACATTCACGCCCGCGAAATTCTCGATAGCCGGGGCAACCCGACGGTTGAGGTTGATGTGACGCTTGAGGACGGCTCCACGGGTCGCGCGGCCGTTCCATCGGGCGCCTCAACAGGTGCCTATGAGGCGCACGAGCAGCGCGACGGCGACAAGTCCCGCTACGGCGGCAAGGGCGTGCTGAAGGCCGTCGATGCCGTCAACGGCGAAATCTGCAACGAACTGACCGGCCTCGATGCGACTGACCAGCGCATGATCGACATGTTGATGATTGATCTCGACGGGACTGAGAACAAGAACCGCCTCGGCGCCAACGCCATCCTCGGCGTGTCGCTGGCGGTTGCGAAGGCCGCCGCTGAAGCCTGCTCGATGCCGCTTTACCGCTATATCGGCGGCGCCAATGCCCGCGTCCTGCCGACGCCGATGATGAACATCATCAATGGCGGCGCCCACGCGGACAACCCGATCGACATCCAGGAATTCATGATCATGCCGGTCAGCGCCGAAAGCATGGCGGATGCCGTGCGCGTCGGGGCAGAGGTATTCCATTCGCTGAAGAAGACGTTGCACGACGCCGGCCACAACACAAACGTCGGCGACGAAGGCGGATTTGCCCCGAACATCGGCTCGACCGACGAGGCAATCGGCTTCATCCTGAAAGCCATCGAGAAAGCGGGTTACAAACCTGGCGAAGATGTTGCGCTGGCGCTCGATGCGGCCTCCACCGAGTTCTTCAAGAACGGCAAGTATGAACTGGCCGGGGAAGGCAAGTCGCTGTCATCCGAGCAGTTTGCAAAGTATCTCGCCGACCTGTGCGGCCGCTATCCGATCCTGTCGATCGAAGACGGCATGGCCGAGGACGATTGGGACGGCTGGATCGCGCTGACCGGCATGCTTGGCGACAAGGTGCAGCTGGTCGGCGATGACCTGTTCGTGACCAACCCGGACCGCCTCGCGATGGGCCTGTCGCGCGGCGCGGCGAACTCGATCCTGGTGAAGGTCAACCAGATTGGAACGCTCTCGGAAACGCTGGACGCGGTCGAACTGGCGCACCTGCACGGTTATACCGCTGTGATGAGCCACCGTTCGGGCGAGACCGAGGACTCGACGATCGCGGACCTCGCGGTGGCGACCAATTGCGGGCAGATCAAGACCGGCTCGCTCAGCCGTTCTGACCGGATCGCGAAATACAACCAGCTCATCCGGATTGAGGAAGAACTGGGCCCGATCGGCATTTATGCCGGTCTTTCGCGCATCAATGCCGGGTGAACACGGATTAATTTACCGAAAGGCGACCTGTCCGGAAGTTCGTGCTAGAGGCGAAAGCTCGGCTGAGCACGGGTCAGGGGCATGCGCCAGATTTACCTGCTGGCTTCCGAATCGGATGCGGAGGCGGCTGCGGAGGTGGAAGCACTGCTCCGGCAGCGCGGCTACATGGTGCGACGGGCTGAGGAGAAGTTTGCGTATCCGCCCGCCCGGCGGGAGGAAATCACGCTCGCGCTCTGGTCGCACGCCGTGCAGTTTTCGGCCAAGCAGATCCTGTTCACGAACCGCGCGATTGATGCGTGGACGGAAGGCAGGCTGATTTTTGCGCGGCTCGATCACACGCTGCAGCCACGCGGGCTGGGCGATGTTGCCGCGATCGATCTTTCCTTCGCGCCGGCGCGGATTGCGACCGTCTGGAAAATTGTCGAAGCCGCGCAGGAAATCGACCGGGCGATGGCGGATCGCCGGCGGGAAGCCGGGCCGGGCGGCACTGGGGGTTCGAGCGAAAGCGATGAGACCGACCGGTATGCTGATGAGGACCAGCCGGGCGAGCCGGAGACGCCCTCGTTTTCAGAAGGGCACGCGCTGATATTCGGTATCGTTGCGGCCGGGGCGCTGGCCTCGTTCGGGTTTGTCGCGATGCCGTTTGCGTCGACGGGCCTGCTGGCCATCGCTTCGCTTGCCTGGGGCTCAGTCGCCGGCGTGGTCGCCGGATTCTTTGGCGGACGACGTGAAGCGCGCCAACGGCCCGCGCTGAAGAAGGCGCGCGCTGCGCCGCCGCCGCCCGCGCCGGCAGCGGAAGCGCGCGAGGAAGCTGCAGCGCCCGACACCTCCGAACCAGCGGCTGTATTCGTGTCATACTCGCGCCGGGATGGGCCTGTGGTTTACCCGATGGTGGCTGAAGTCGAGGCAGGCGGGCGCGCCGTCTGGATCGACAAGGAAGAGATACACGCGGGCGGAAACTGGGCGGGCATGATCGTGCGCGCGATTCGCGATTCCGACACGTTCTGCCTGATGTGCTCGGCTGAGGCCTTCCAGTCCGACAATGTGCGGCGGGAGATATACATTGCCGACAAGTACAAGCGGAAGCTCCTGCCGGTGCGGCTGGATTTCGCCGAGATGCCCGAGGATTTCGAGTATTTCCTGATCGACCGGCAATGGCTGGACCTCACAGCGGTGGATCCGGCGGAGAGAGCATTACGATTGAAGGCCGCTCTGGCCCGGTAAGGGATTGGTTACCCCCGGCGTTTACCAGTGAGTCCATGGTTACTCGGCTTCAGGCTCTCGGGCTCAGTCTTCTGGTGCTCTACTTCGCCTACCACGCATTCGCGGGGGAGAAGGGGCTCGGCCGTTGGACTGATTCGCAGATCGAACTCGAGAACCGCCAGCGAGACCTTGCTCAGGTGCAGGACGAGATCGAACGCCTGCGCGCCGACATTCGCCGGCTGACGCCGGGCGCTGAAGATCCCGACTATGTGGAGGCATTGGCCCGCGACAAGCTGGCCTTCGTGTATCCGGGCGAGATTGTCTTGCTTGTGCCGGAACGCAGCTCTGCAAATTGACAACGATGTTCTGACTTGTCGCTGCAAAAATGCCGCGACATAAGAAGTCAGGGAGGCACGTTGCATGGCCACTAAACCTAAAAGTTCGAAAAAAGTACCCGCCAAGGCCCCCAAGGCCGACATGCTGAAATTCTACCGCGAGATGCTGCTGATCCGGCGGTTCGAGGAAAAGGCCGGCCAGCTCTACGGCATGGGCAAGATTGCCGGCTTCTGCCACCTCTATATCGGGCAGGAAGCAGTCGTGACCGGTATGCAGGCCTGCCTGAAGGACGGTGACCAGGTGATCACCGGCTACCGCGACCACGGCCACATGCTGGCCTGCGGGATGGACCCGAAAGGCGTCATGGCGGAACTGACCGGACGCGTCGGCGGTTTGTCGAAAGGCAAGGGCGGCTCGATGCACATGTTCTCCAAGGAAAAGAACTTTTTCGGCGGTCACGGCATCGTGGGCGCACAGGTTCCGCTCGGAACCGGCCTCGCCTTCGCCAACAAGTATCGCGGCAATGACAATATTTCGGTGGCTTACTTCGGCGACGGCGCCGCGAACCAGGGGCAGGTCTACGAGGCGTTCAACATGGCATCGCTGTGGAAGCTGCCGGTTATCTACGTGATCGAGAACAACATGTACGCGATGGGAACGAGCGTGGAGCGCCATGCCTCAGAGACCGAACTGTTCAAGCGCGGCATCAGCTTCGAGATCGAGGGCGAAGAAGTTGATGGTATGGATGTGCTGGCCGTGCGCGAAGCAGGCGAGAAAGCCGTGAAGCACGCGCGCAGCGGCAAAGGCCCGTTCATTCTTGAAATGAAGACCTATCGCTATCGCGGTCACTCGATGTCGGACCCTGCGAAGTATCGCAAACGCGAGGAGGTCGACGATATCCGCTCGCACCATGACCCGATCGAGGGGCTGAAGGGCCAGCTGATCGAGCAGGGGCACGCGACCGAAGACGATCTCAAGAAAATCGACAACGAGATCAAGGCGATCGTGAAGGAAGCCTCGGACTTCTCGCTGGAGAGTCCGGAGCCCGATGCGGATCAGCTGTGGACGGATGTTTTGATCGAGGGTGAAGTCTGATGTCGGTGGATATCCTGATGCCGGCCCTGTCGCCAACCATGGAGGAGGGCACGCTCTCGAAATGGCTGAAGAAGGAAGGCGACGCCGTGAAATCCGGCGACATTATTGCCGAGATCGAGACCGACAAGGCGACGATGGAAGTCGAAGCGGTCGATGAGGGCGTGCTGGCGAAAATCCTCGTGCCCGAAGGTACCGAAGGTGTGAAGGTAAATGCGGTCATCGCCGTTCTGTCCGAGGACGGAGAAAACGCGTCAGACGCAGCAGCCAAATCGAAGCCTGCCGAGGCGAGGCCTGAGGCCAGGGCGGAAGCTGCTGTGCCGGAGACGGACAAGGCAAAGCCGGAACCGGAAGCCGAACGCGAGGCTGCACCGCCGAAGGCGGCCGTGAAGGCCGATCCTTCGATTCCGGAGGGCACCAACTTCACCGAGACAACCGTACGCGACGCCTTGCGCGACGCGATGGCCGAGGAGATGCGCCGTGACGAGCGGGTGTTCGTCATGGGCGAGGAAGTCGCGCAGTACCAGGGCGCCTACAAGGTGACGCGCGAACTGCTTCAGGAATTCGGCGAGCGGCGCGTGATCGATACGCCGATCACGGAGCATGGCTTTGCGGGTCTTGGTGTTGGCGCTGCCTTTGCGGGCCTGAAGCCGATCGTCGAATTCATGACCTTCAACTTCGCCATGCAGGCCATCGACCAGATCATCAACTCGGCGGCCAAGACGCTCTACATGAGCGGCGGCCAGATGGGATGCCCGATCGTGTTCCGCGGCCCGAACGGCGCGGCGAGCCGCGTCGGCGCGCAGCATAGTCAGGACTACTCGGCCTGGTATGCGCAGATTCCCGGCCTGAAGGTGATCGCGCCCTATGATGCGGCTGATGCCAAGGGCCTGCTCAAGGCCGCGATCCGCGATCCGAACCCGGTCGTCTTCCTCGAGCATGAGCTGCTCTACGGACAGTCCTTCCCGGTGCCGGACATGGACGATTTCATCCTGCCGATCGGCAAGGCGGCCGTGAAACGCGAAGGCACGGATGTCACGCTGGTCGCGCATTCCCGCATGGTGGGTTTCGCCTTGCAGGCGGCCGAGCGCCTTGCTGAAGAAGGCATCAGCGCCGAAGTGATCGACCTGCGCACGCTGCGTCCGCTTGATACGGACACGGTGATCGAGAGCGTGAAGAAGACGAACCGCCTCGTATGCTGCGAAGAAGGCTGGCGCTTCATGGGCGTCGGCGCCGAGATTGCCGCGACGGTTGTGGCCGAGGCGTTCGACTACCTCGATGCGCCGCCGGTGCGCGTGCACCAGAAGGACGTGCCGCTGCCGTATGCCGCCAATCTCGAAGCCCTGAGTCTTCCGAATGCGGATGATATCGTCCGTGCCGCGAAGAAGGTGTGTGAGGGAGCGTTCTGATGCCCGTCAACATCACGATGCCTGCGCTGAGCCCCACGATGGAAGAGGGCACGCTCGCCAAATGGCGCGTCAAGGAAGGCGACGAGATCAAGTCCGGCATGATCATTGCCGAGATCGAGACCGATAAGGCGACGATGGAAGTCGAGGCCGTCGATGAAGGCAGGATGGGCAAGATCATGGTGCCGGCAGGCACCGAAGGCGTGAAGGTCAACGCCGTGATCGCGGTCCTGCTGGAGGAGGGCGAGAGCGCCGCCGACGTGAAAGCGCCTGCCGCGGCTCCGGCGAAGGCAGAAGTTGCGCCCGCGCCAAAGCCATCAACGTCTCCCGCTGCCTCCTCCTCTCCGCCCACCCCGGCGAAAGCCGGGGTCCAGTCTGCGGTGGCCGTTCTGGATCCCGGCCTTCGCCGGGATGAGCGGCAGAGTGGGGGGCGTGTCATGGCGAGCCCCCTCGCCAAGCGCATCGCTGCCAACAAGGGTATTGATCTGAAGGCCCTCAAAGGTTCCGGACCGCATGGACGGATCATCCGCCGGGATGTCGAGAAGGCGAAACCGGGCGCGTCCCAGCCCGCCGCTGGCGGCGCAGCGGCACCGCTCTCGGCCGACGGGCTGATCCTGCCGCAGGTGCTCGACGACCGGGTCTATGCGCCGGACACTTACGAAATGAAGCCGCTCGACGGCATGCGCAAGACGGTCGCGAAGCGCCTGACGCAGAGCTTCATGCAGGTGCCGCACTTCCCGCTGAACGTCGACATCCAGCTCGACAATCTTCTGGAGAGCCGCGCGGCCATCAACGCTGCCGCACCGAAGGACGTGAAGATTTCGGTCAATGACTTGCTGATCAAGGCTTGTGCGCTGGCGCTGATGGACGAGCCGGACTGCAATGCGTCGTACACGGACAAGGGCATCGCCTATCACAAGCAAGCCAACATTTCGGTCGCTGTGGCGGTCGAGGGCGGGTTGATCACGCCAGTGATCTTCAAGGCGGAAGGCAAGGGTCTCGCCGAGATTTCCGAAGAGATGAAGGACCTTGCCGCCCGCGCCCGAGACCGCAAACTGAAGCCCCAAGAATACATGGGCGGCACGTTCTCGATCTCGAACCTCGGCATGTTCGGCATCAAGTCGTTCGCCTCGATCATCAATCCTCCGGAGGGTATGATCCTGTCGGTCGGCGTCGGCGAGAAGCGCCCGGTCGTCGACGAGAACGGTAATGTAGTTGTCCGTACCGTGATGACGGTCACGCTGACCTGCGACCACCGCGTGATCGGCGGGGCAGAGGGCGCAAAATGGCTCGCGGCCTTCAAGCGCTACGTGGAAACGCCAGAGGCGATGCTGTTGTGAAGACAGTAGCGATCATTGGACTTCTGTCAGTTGCGGCCTGCGCGCATACGCCGGTCTATTCAGCCGCCCAGGTCGAGGCGATCATGCAGCCACTGGCGTATGAACAGCAAATTGTTCGCAAATGCGATGAAGCCGCAACCATCGCGGACGCGGACAATTTCCTCGCCAGCCTGCGCGGTGATGCCGCTGAGCAAGCCGCAGAAATCCTCTCTTTCATCACTCTGGAGGTCGCCGAGGGAGAAGCCGAGTACGTCTGCACCGTTGAACTGTACTACTCGACACAGGAGCGCGCCGACGACGCGCGCGCCTTGTGGGCGACACTGAAAGGCAATTCTTGATGTCAAACCAGTATGATCTGATCGTCATCGGTTCCGGCCCGGGCGGCTATGTTGCGGCGATCCGCGCAAGTCAGCTCGGCATGAAGACGGCCATCGTCGAGCGCGAGAGCCTTGGCGGCATCTGTCTCAACTGGGGCTGCATTCCGACGAAGGCGCTGCTGCGGTCGGCCGAAGTGCTGCATCTGGCAAAGCACGCCAAGGATTTCGGCCTGAAGATCGACAATGTCGATTTCGACCTGGACGCCGTCGTGAAGCGTTCGCGGGCCGTGGCTTCGCAACTGTCGAACGGCGTCAAGTTCCTGATGAAGAAGAACAAGATCGACGTGATCGAAGGCACGGCGCGCCTCGAGAAGGGAGCGCCGGCTCCGAAAGTCATCGTCAAAGGCAAGGATGGCAAGGATACGGCTTACCAATCGAAGCACGTGATGCTCGCCACTGGCGCCCGCGCGCGTGACATTCCGCAGGCGGGCCTCGTGGCGGATGGCAAGCTGATCTGGACCTACCGCGAGGCGATGACGCCGGACGTGACGCCGAAACGCCTGCTGGTCATCGGTTCCGGCGCCATCGGGATCGAGTTTGCGAGCTTCTATAACGAGCTCGGCTCTGAAGTGACGGTCTGCGAAGTGATGGAGCGTATCCTGCCGGTGGAGGATGCCGAGATTTCGGCGCTGGCGGAGAAGGACTTCAAGAAGCAAGGCCTGAACATCCTGACCGGCGCGAAGGTTGAGAACCTGAAAGCCGGCAAGACGACTGTGACCGCCGACATCACGACCAAGGACGGCAAGAAGGAAACGAAGGAATTCGACCGGGCGATCCTCGCCGTCGGTATTGTCGGCAACGTTGAAAACCTCGGACTGGAAGCGCTCGGCGTGAAGATCGACAAGACGCATGTCGTTGTCGACGGCTTCGGCAAGACCGGCGTGCCGGGCCTTTATGCGATCGGCGACCTGACGGGACCGCCTTGGCTTGCGCACAAGGCGAGCCATGAAGGCGTGGTCTGCGTAGAGGGCATCCATGGCAAGAACCACGCCGAGCCGTTCGATGCTTCCAACGTGCCCGGCTGCACGTATTCGCACCCGCAGGTGGCGAGTGTCGGCCTGACCGAAGCCGCCGCGAAAGCGAAGGGGTTTGACGTCAAGGTCGGACGGTTCCCGTTCATCGGCAATGGCAAGGCGATTGCGATGGGCGAAGTGAACGGCATGGTGAAAACCGTGTTCGACAAGAAGACCGGCGAACTGCTCGGCGCACACATGATCGGCGCCGAAGTCACCGAACTCATCCAGGGCTATGTGATCGCGCGGCAAGGTGAACTCACGGAACTGGATCTGGCGCACACGATCTTTGCCCACCCGACAATTTCGGAAACCATGCACGAAGCTGTGCTCGACGCAGAAGGCCGGGCGCTGCACATCTGAGCGCACGAACTCGCGGCTTGCGGGCAGGGCCCCGCGCCTGTTACCCAAGACCTCTGGGCAAAGGCGGAGGCGCGGCATGCGGATCAGGTTGTGGGCGTTGGCAGGCGCGGTCTTGCTGGCCGCGTGTTCCCGGAATGATGTGGCGCCCACCCCGGCAGAGGCGGCGCAAATCACCTTGCCGCCCGCACGCGAAGGCGTGGTGGCCGACCGGTTCGCACGCATGGCGCTGGACTGTATCCACCGCGAGTACCCGAACAAGATCAGCCACGTCCTGAATTCGGCCGATGATGTCGGCGCGCCGCACGAGCTTTTTCCAGCGTTCCACGGTTGCTATGACTGGCATTCATCCGTGCACGGCCACTGGCTGCTGGTGCGCCTGTTGAACGCCGATCCGGATACGCCCTTCCGGCAGGCCATCATCGAGTCGCTGGGTCGCAGCTTTACGCCGGAAAATATCGCGGGCGAACTTGCATACTTCCAGGCGCCGGACCGGGCGAGCTTCGAGCGTCCTTACGGCACGGCCTGGTTCCTGCAGCTGATGACCGAGCTGCGGCAGGCAGACTTTCCGGAAGCCGCAGGCTGGATCAGCGCATTGGAGCCGCTCGAAGGTTTCATCCGGGGCCAGACGATGGATTGGCTTACGAAGCTGGTCTATCCGATCCGCATCGGCACTCACAACCAGACCGCTTTCGCTTTCGGCCTGATGCTGGATTGGGCCGACGAGGCTGGTGACACGGAGTTCCGCGCGGCGCTCGCCGCAAAGGCGCTCGCCTTCCACCAGGATGATGTAAACTGTCCGCTGGCCTATGAGCCGTCTGGTGAGGATTTCCTGTCGCCTTGCCTGATGGAGGCGGACCTGATGCGCCGTGTGCTGGCGGAGCAGGCGTTTGCCGAATGGCTGACGGCGTTCCTGCCACAGATCCCCCTTGACGGCAGCGCCGACTGGCTTGCGCCCGGTATCGTGCTTGATGCAACCGACGGAAAGCTTGTGCACCTCGACGGCGTCAACCTTTCGCGCGCCTGGGCGATGGAAGGCATCGCGGCGGCGTTGCCGGCTGATGACGCCCGCCGCGCCTCGCTGTTGGCAGCGGCGGCGGTTCACAAGGAAACAGGGATCGCGGCCGTCAGTGACGCGCACTATTCCGGCGGCCACTGGCTGGCGAGTTTCGCAACGTACCTCGAAACAAAGAGAGGCTTGCCGCAGAAATGAAGTTGCAGGTCGGCCCCGGCGCGCTGGTTGCGGCAGCCTTCATCGGGCCGGGCACGGTCACCGCCTGCACGCTGGCGGGTGCAAATTTTGGCTATGCGCTTCTTTGGGCGCTGGTCTTTGCAACAGCGGCGACGGTCATTCTGCAAGAGATGTCTGCGCGGCTCGGCGTGGTCGCGGGGGTCGGTCTTGGAGAGGCGTTGATGGTGGGCGCCGGCAACGCGGCAATGAAGCTTGCCGTATCGGCCCTTGTGCTGACAGCGCTGGTGCTCGGCAATGCCGCTTATCAAGCCGGTAACCTGACAGGCGGCGCGCTCGGGGGCGAGGCCTTGCTGAGTGCTGCGGCACCGGACCGTCGCGTTATCGTGTTGGGTCTCGCTGTGCTTGCGGCGGGATTGCTTTTTTCTGGCAGCTACAAAGTGCTGGAGCGGGTGTTGATCGCATTGGTCATCCTCATGAGCCTCTCATTCGCAGGCAGCGTGCTCGTCACGCGCCCGGATATTGCAAAACTGTTTGCGGGGCTTCTACCCGCCATCCCCGAGGGCGGGCTGTTCACGGCGATAGCGCTCATCGGCACCACGATCGTGCCCTACAACCTTTTCCTCCATGCCTCGACCGCCCGCGAGCGGTGGGCGGGCGGCGGCGAGCCTGCCCTCGTGGCGGCCCGGCGCGACACACAGGTCTCCGTAGGGCTCGGCGGTCTCATCTCGATCTTCATTCTCGTGACGGCTGCGGCGAGTCTGTTTTCGTCCGGCCTGGTCATCAAGTCCGGCGCCGATCTCGCGGCCGCGATCGAACCGGCGTACGGGCATGTCGCGCGTTACCTGGTCGGGACAGGCCTGCTTGCAGCGGGGCTCAGTTCGGCGATCACCGCGCCGATGGCCGCCGCCTATGCCGTCTGCGAACTCACGCGCCAGCCGCCGCGCGGCCTTGTCTTTCGGATTGTGGCTTTGACGGTCCTTGCCACGGGCGCCGGCGTTGCGCTGCTCGGCTTCAATCCGTTGACGATCATTCTGACGGCGCAAGTGGCGAATGGCATCCTCTTGCCGGTTGTCGCGATTTTCCTGCTGATCGCCATGAACCGGCGCAGCCTGCTGGGCGGTCATGTGAATTCGCCGGTTCAGAATTTCCTCGGTGGGTGTGTGTTGCTGGTCACCATCTGCCTCGGCGCCCGACTGGTCCTGCGCGCAGCAGGCATCTGGCCATGAATCGTGCGATTTGCCTCAACGCCGATCTTGGCGAACTGCCAGGCGCGAGGGGACGGGCGCTAGACGCAGAGATGCTGGCTGTCGTCACACGCTGCAATATTGCCTGCGGCGGACACGCCGGCGACGAGGAATCGATGCGTGAGACCTTGCGCTGCGCGGCCGTGAATGGTGTTCGAAGCGGCGCACACCCATCTTATCCCGATATCGAGCATTTCGGCCGTCGCTCGTTGACCATGCCGCGCGAGGCGCTTGCGGCGGCCCTGTCGCAGCAGGTGGCAGCGCTCGTCGCCATCGCAGCTGAGGAGGGCGTGCGGCTCGCGCACCTCAAGGCGCACGGGGCGCTCTACAATGATGCGGCGCTGGATGGCGACCTGGCAGTCTTGATTGCAAACCTCGCAAGATCATCGGGTATCGGAGAGGTCATCGGTCCGCCGAAGGGGGTAATGCGGCAGGCGGTCGAAGCGGCAGGCTTGAGGTTTGTCGCGGAAGGGTTTGCTGACCGCAGCTATGAGACCGACGGCACGCTGACGCCGCGCGCGCTGCCCGGCGCCGTGCTCGAGAATTCGGAAGGCATGCTGGAGCAGGCACTGGGCTTCATTCAAGAGGCGGCGGTTCGAGTGCGCGGCGGAGGCAGGATCGAGCTCTCCATCGATACGCTGTGCCTGCACGGAGATACGCCCGGCGCAGCTGAGCATGCGCGCGCAATCAGACGGGGTCTCGAAGCGGCCGGGATCGAGGTGCGTGCATGATTGCGGAAGCGTTCGAAATCGTCCCCTGCGGCGACGACGCCTTCCGCGTGCTGTGCGGTCCGGGTGCCGTCCGTCATGCGCTTGCCGATCGGCTCCGAGGAACCGGCGAATGGGTGTCGGTAGTCGTCGGAAAACGGAACGTGACCGTCGAATACGATCCGCATACGGAGCGCGGTTTTGAGGCGAGCGACCGGCTGAAGGAGTGTATTGCTACGCCGGGTGCATCGTCCGTGGCTGTGGGACGCCACCACGTTCTGGAGGCGGAATTTGGCGGGCTCGCCGGGCCCGATCTCGACGCGCTGGCGGACCGCCTCGGTGTGACCGAGGCCGAACTTGTCGGACGCATTGAGGGATCGAAGCTCGAAGTCGATATGCTCGGTTTCACGCCAGGTTTCGCGTATGTTGCGGGGCTGGACGCTTCCCTCGAAGCCGAAAGGCTCGCGAACCCGCGGCAACGTGTTGATGCGGGATCGATTGGGCTGATCACGGGGCAGATCGGATTGTACGCGCTTGCGGGGCCAGCCGGCTGGCCCATCGTAGGGCGCGTGCTGCAGCCATTGTTCGACCGCTCAGCGGCGGACCCGTTTGTGTTGAAGGCGGGGGATACGCTGACGTTGCGCGGCCCGCGCGTGCCATGAAGCTTCTGGTCTTGAACCCCGGCGTGCAGGCAACGCTGCAGGCAGAGCCGCGTCTGGGCTTTCGCCACGCCGGCGTGCCCTCAAGCGGCCCGGCCGATGCTGTCTCCATGGCGCTCGCCAACCGCCTTGTGGGCAATCCACCCCATGCGCCATGCCTCGAAATTTCGAATGGTCCGGCATCCTTCCGGTTTGAATCGGCAGTGCAAGCAGGGCTCGTCGGTGCCCGGACGAATGCGAAACTCGATGAGCAGCCTGCCGGCATGCACGAAACGCTCACCGTTCCGGAAGGGGCGGTGCTGGAGATTGGTGCGATGTCCATGGGGGCGCGCGTTTATCTATCGGTTCGGGGCGGCTTCGAAGCCAGCGCGTTCATTGGGTCGCGTTCGACCTATACGCCTGCGGGATTCGGCGGCTTCCAGGGCAGGGCGCTGGCGGCGGGCGACCGGCTGGAATGGCGCGCAGCCAACGCTGCGGACGCTGTTTCAACGCCTCTGGAACTCCGCCTGTGGCCCACCTCAAGCTACGCGCTCAGGGCGGTTGCCGGTCCCGACGCAGGACCGGATAGAGCGGTCAACTTGCAGGGGACCTTCCGTATCACGGGACGGACGAGTCGCATGGGCGCCGAACTTTCGGGCGATTTTCCAGCTGGGCGTGCAGGCGGGCTGATCCCGAGCTCGGCTGTGTTTCCAGGCGCGCTTCAGGTGACGCCCGAGGGGCGGGGTTTCCTTCTGCTGGCGGACGGCCAGACGACCGGCGGCTATCCGCACCTGCTTCAGGTGGTGCGTGCGGACCGTCATTTGCTGGGCCAGCTGCGGCCGGGAGACTCACTCCGCTTTCTGACGGTTTCGCAGGTGCAGGCCGAAGAGGTCCTGCGCGCCAAGCAAGCCTTGCTGGCGCGCTGGATACCGGACTTCCGTCTGTGATCAGAAGGTGACGCGCAGTCCGGCGCGCACGTTGCGGCCGGGAAGCGGGAGATAATCCTTGAGGACCGACGTGGCCGCGCGCGCCTCCTCATCGGTGGCATTGCGCACATCCACGAAAACCTGCGTGCCGTCGCCGCCATAGCCGAGTTCGGCAAGATTCAGGGCCGCGCGCAGCGAAACAAGCGTGTAGCTGTCAGTCGGCAATTGGCCGATGCCGGCGTCGGACTGGTCCGCGGCCCATTCAGCGCCGGCGCCGAGTTCGAAAAGTCTCCAGCTTGCGGTCGCCTCGGCCGACACGCGCAAGGGCGGTACGAAAGGAACAGCAGTTCCGGTGTCAAGTTTTGCGTCGACGAAATCGATGCCACCTTTCAAATGCCAGTCGGCGCCGAAAACTGCATCGTCAAACCAGGCGTCGCCATAGATTTCCGCTCCCTTGAACACAGCGTCGGCCTGCGAAAAGACAAAGACAGGGAGACCGTCGATTTCGCTTTCGGGTCCGCTGCCCGCATCGGCGGCGCCGGGTGTCAGGTAGATGAAATCCGAAAAGCCGGTGCGGAAGATGTTCACGCCGATCGAATAGCGATCCAGCTTCCAGCGCAGCGAGCCTTCGAGGTTCAGACCGCGCTCCTTGTCGAGGCTGGCATCGCCGACTTCGAATTGGCGCGTTGCGAGGTGCGGGCCGAACGCAAACAGTTCACTCTCGTTCGGAGCGCGCTCAGTGTAGCTGGCCTGAACGCCGGCAAACCAGCCAGTATCGGAGTGGATGTGCGCGCCAGCTGAACCGCTGAACAGGTCGAATTCGGCTTCGCCAAAGTCACGATTGTCGTGCTTGACCCGTTCGGCGCGCAAGCCGCCCTCGAGGCCAAATCCGTTGTCCCAGTCGCGTGCCTCATAAAGAAACAAGGCGCGCGCGTCACTGTCGGTCGGCGCGATAAAGGCTTCATCGCCAACGGTGCTCAGCTCTTTCTGCATCAGCTGAACGCCGAGCGCACCTTCGAACCCGGCGAACGCATGATCGAGCTCGCCTCGGGCTTCGATGCCGTGCGTATCGAAAATCGTGCCTGGCTCGCCGGGGCCCTCAAACTCCGTGTGCGAATAATCCGCGTAGGCAACCGATCCGGAGAGGCGCTTGAGTACGTCACCGCCGAGATCCACGCCCGCGCGGGCATCGTAGCGGGTCTGGTCGAGATCGATGAACGGTTGGGCGTCATCTTCAGGAAGGAGTCCGTAGGTGGCCTGCTGGTTCCGCACGGCCAATCCCGCGAAGCCGAAGGCGCCAACGTAGGAGACGCCTGCACCGAGTGATTGCGTATCGAGGAATGAATTCGAAACGGAACCGCGTTCGTCGTCCGCCGGGTCGCTGCCGCTCAAGGCTTCAAGCGCGCGTTGGCGTGACGACTTTACATATCCCGGGACATCATAGTCGCCAAAATCGCGGGTGGCTGCAGACAGGGCGAGCACGAATGGTCCGCGCGCGCCGCGTAAACGTCCGGCAAGTTCCGTTCCATTGTTGACGCTGCCATAGGCCGCCAGCGCGTCTCCTTCGAAAGCCTTCTCGGGCAGCGATTCGGAGATCAGCCCATCAATGACGTTGACGACCCCGCCGATAGCCTGTCCTCCGTAGGCGAGCGCCGCCGGGCCGCGCAGGATCTCGATCTTTTCGGCGTCGATGCCGTCGGCGGCCACCTGGTGATCGGGACTGGCGGCGGAGACATCGATGACGCCGATACCGTTCGTCAGCACCTGCACCCGCTCGGCGCCCAGTCCGCGCAGCACCGGGCGGCTGGCGCCCTGTCCGAAAGACGTGGACGCAATGCCGGGTTCGCCCGACAGGCTGTCGCCCAGCGTCGAGGCGAGGTCCGCGACGATATCTGCCCGATCGAGGGCGGTGGCGTTGCCAACCAGTTCGTCGCTGGCCCTGTCCGGCCCCGGCGCCGATGTGATGAGCACCGTTTCAAGCCGGCGATCGGCTTCGTCCTCCTGCGCAAAAGCTGCGCCCATGAGGGCATGCGTCGAGAGGGCAGTCGCCAGGAGGGCGCGTTTCATGGGAGGTCTCGCTACAATGTTATATCGTTACGTTTATCGGTCGAGCGTAGGGATGCAAGCCTTTTTTTGCGGCGAGCAGGTCAGACCTTTTTAAATTGAAGCGCGCGCGTCAGGCGGAGCTGCCGTCAACGCGCAGGAGCGATCCTGTCGTGAAGCTGGAACTGGGGCTCGCGAGATAAAGCGCTGCCGTAATGATCTCTTCCGGGTAACCCGGCCGGCCCATGGCGTTGTCGGCGGTCTGGCGCATTTGCTCCGGCCAGGCCTTCGAAATGTCGGTCAGGAACGGCCCTGGACAGATCGTGTTGACCCGCACTTTCGGGCCATACTCATGCGCGAGCGACAGGCTCATGGCATTGAGCGCAGCTTTCGCTGAGCCGTAGGGCACGACGTAAGGCAGCGGCACGAGGCTGCCCGAGGACGAGATGTTGATGATGCTGCCGCCGTCACCATCGGCCATCCGCTTGGCCACCTGGCTGGCGAGGCGGAACGGCCCCTTGAAATTGAGGTTCAAGACGCTGTCAAACAGGCTTTCGGTCACCTCATGGCTGGCCATGCGCGGGCCGGACCCCGCATTGTTGACGAGCACGTCGACCTTGCCGAACTTCGCATAGGTCGCTTCGATCAGGGCGTCGATGTCGTCCCACCGGCCGCAATGGGCGGCATGCGCGTAGGCCTTGCGGCCAAGCGCGCGGACTTCGTCGGCGACCGCTTCGCAGGCATCAAGCTTGCGGCTTGCGATGACGATGTCGGCGCCATGCTGCGCGAAGGCTTTGACCATCTGATAGCCCAGGCCCCGGCTGCCACCGGTCACGAGGGCAACTTTGCCGGTCAGATCGAAATAGGGGCTGGTCATGGTTCAATCCTCGCATCTTTTCTCGCAGTGTTGGGGGCGGCCCGCGCCAGATCAATCCATGCCCGCGCGGCAAGCCGCGTCAGCTGACAAAACCGGCGACGAGGTAGAACGCGAGTGCGCCCGCGCCCGCGAGCAAGGCGTAGGGGATTTGGGTGCGCACATGCTCCAGGTGGTCACAGCCGGAGGCGAGCGAGGCAATGATGGTCGTGTCGGAAATCGGGGAGCAGTGGTCGCCAAACACGCCGCCGCCGAGCACGGCCGCCAGCACCAGCGGCAAGGGCACGCCGGCGCCCGCCGCGAGCGGAATAGCGAGCGGTACGAGGATGCCGTAGGTGCCCCAACTCGTGCCGGTCGTGAATGACGTGATGCTTGCCGCCACAAACAAAGCGCCGGGGATGGCCCAGCTGTAAGGCATGGCGGATGCCATCTGCGCGATGAAGGCGCCGGTGCCGAGCGCCTTCAGACTGCTGCCAAGTGCGAGCGCCAGGAAAATGATGGTCACGGCGGGCAAGAGATCGCCCATGCCCTTGAAGCCCGCGCCCACCAGTTCGCCGCGCTGAGCCTTATGGCGCGCCAACATCAGGAACGCGACAACGGTGGCGAGGCAGACCGACCACAGGATGGACTGCGAGCCCGACCCCGCGAGAATGTTTCCGCCACCGGTCCAGGCCATGAACCCGATCGAGCCGCCGACCAGCACGCACATCGGGATCACGAAGGCCCACACCGAGCCGCTGTTCGGATCGGCGACAGCCGACGCTTTCGGCTCGGCCAGACTGAGTGCATCGGCGGCTTTCATGGGGCCGAAAGAGCGGTTTGACAGGACGACGTAAAACACCAATGCCAACGTCAGGATAGCGTAGAGGTTGAGCGGGATAGCCTTGACCATAACGTCGAGCGGCTGGTCGACATCATTGGCGGCGAGAAGGCCGAGAATATAGGCTCCCCAGCCATTCAGAAGGATCAGCACGCTGACCGGCGCACACGTGGAGTCGATGACGTAAGCCAGTCGCGCGCGGCTGAGTTTTACGCGGTCAAACAGGCGCTGTCCGAGCAGTCCGGTCGCAAGCAGGCTGACATTCGTCTCTACAAAGATGATCACGCCGGCCAGCGCCGTGATGGCGCCTGCCTGGCGCGGGCCCTTGGCGAGCCCTGAGCGCGCCAGCCAGCTCACCATGGCTGCGAAGGCATTGGCGCGTTCTAGGTAGGCGATCAACGCGCCGATGATCAGGCAGAAAAGCAGGATGCGCGTATTGCCCGCATCGCTGAAAACATCAGCGCCCCGGTCGATGCTCCCAAGCAGGCCGAGCGCTGGGTTCAGTCCGGCCAGCAATGTCTCGGACAGCAGGATTGCCGCGCCGAGTGCCCAGTAGACGTTGCGGGTCAGCACAGCGACCAGCAGCGCCATGACGGGCGGAGTGGCTGAAAGCCACTCCATTCAGTTCGGCGTCGCAGGCGATGTTATGGCGGCGGTCTTCGCCGCTTCCACTTCGCGCATCAGCCGCAGGACGTTGCCGCCCCAGATCTTCGCGAGGTCTTCTTCCGAATACCCGGCTTCGAGAAGCGCGGCTGTCACCTTCGGCAGCGCCGTGATGTCTTTCATGCCGTCGACCCCGCCGCCGCCGTCCCAGTCTGCGCCCATACCCACATGGTCCGGTCCGACGAGTTCGAGTGTATAGAGCAGATGCTCCATGAACTTGTCGAAGGTGGAGCGCGGCGCTGGGTAGGTCTTGTCCAGTTCCTTGCGCGCGTCGCGGTAAGCGGCCACCCTTTCCGGGCTGAGCGCGGCGATGTCGGTGCCGTATTCGGCGTCGAGCGCGGCGAGGGCAGCGAGGCGTTCTTCCGATGCGGGTAGGGACTCCAGATAGGCGCCATAGGCGTTCACCTGGATCACACCGCCGCCATCGGCGATTGCCTTCAGAAGGTCGTCCGGCAAATTGCGCGGATGGTCGTAGACGCCTTTGGGGCCGGAATGAGAGAGGATCAGCGGCGTCGTCGATAGCGCCAGCATGTCGCGCACGGTGGCGTCAGATGCGTGCGAGCCGTCGAGGATGAGGCCGAGGCTGTTGGCTTCGCGGACGAGTTGTTCACCCAGCGGGCTGAGGCCGTCGAACACCTGGGCGACATCCGTTGCGCTATCGGCAAACTGGTTGTTGCGGAAATGAACAGGCGAAATCATCCGCAGGCCGCCCGCATAAAATGCGTCCAGCAGGGAAATGTCCGTCCCAAGAGGATAGGCATTTTCCATGCTCTGGAACATGATCTTCTTGCCCGCCGCATTGATGCGGTCCGCATCGTCGGCGGTGAAGGCGAGCTCGACATCGCCGGCATACTTTGCCGCGACTTCCCGGATGGAGACCTGGCGCAGGAAAGCCGCCGTGCGAGCAGCCTTGTAGGACGCGTCATCAAGCGGTCCCTGCGGTGTGAAGATCACCCAGAAACCGCCATCAAGGCCGCCTTCATTCATGCGCGGCAGGTCGACCTGCGTGCCATCTGCGTCCACGTCGCCCCGATTGCCGAACGTGTATTCCGGCGAATGAAAATAGGCCGGCGTGTCGAGGTGGGTGTCCAGCACCATGAAGCGCTGGTGCATTTCTTCGGCGGGCGTTTGTACCGGCGCCTGCGCCGCAGGCTCGCCGCCGGTTGTTGGCGTTTCCGGCGCGCAGCCGGCAAGCATCAGCGCAGGAAGCGCAAGCAGCAATCGTTTCATCAGTCGCCCCATGTGGCCCGGCCCAGCCGGTTCGGTTGGCGCCATCTTGTCGAGCCGGGCGCCCGCGTCAACGACTGCGGCTCAACCTTTTCCGAAGACGCGCTCAAAGATCGTGTCAGCGTGCTTGAAATGATACTCGAGGTCAAAAAGTGCGTCGATCTCCGAAGGCTTCAGGCGCGCCGTCACGTCCGGATCCGCTTTCAGCAACACGTCGAGGTCGCCCTCCTTCTTCCACGTCCGCATCGCATTGCGCTGGACAAGGCGATAGGCGTCTTCACGGCTGGCCCCGCTTTCGACAAGCGCCAGCAGGATACGCTGCGAATTGTGCAGGCCGCCCATGCTGTTGATCGTGCGCAACATATTTTCCGGATAGACAACGAGATTCTCGATCACGCCGCCGAGCCGGTGCAGGGCGAAATCGAGGTGGATGGTCGCATCCGGCCCGATGCCGCGCTCTACGGACGAGTGCGAAATGTCGCGCTCATGCCACAGCGCAACGTTCTCCAGCGCCGGCGTGACCGCTGACCGGACGAGACGGGCGAGCCCGGTCAGGTTTTCGGTCAGCACCGGATTGCGCTTGTGGGGCATGGCGGAAGAGCCCTTCTGGCCAGCCGAGAAATATTCCTCGGCTTCCAGGACTTCCGTACGCTGAAGGTGTCGGATCTCGGTGGCGAGCCGTTCGACTGAGGACGCGATCACGCCCAGCACCGCGAAATACATGGCGTGCCGGTCGCGCGGGATCACTTGAGTAGATACTGGCTCAATGCGCAAGCCAAGCTTGGCGGCAACGTGCGCCTCGACGCGCGGGTCAATATTGGCAAACGTGCCCACAGCTCCGGAAATGGCGCAGGTCGCCACCTCGTCGCGCGCGACCAGGAGGCGGGCGCGGGCGCGTTGGAATTCCGCATGGAAACCGGCGAGCTTGACACCGAAAGTCGTCGGCTCTGCGTGGATGCCGTGGCTGCGCCCGATTGTGGGCGTATGCTTGAATTCATATGCACGTTTCTTCAGCGCAGCGAGCACGCGGTCGATGCCGCCCAGCATCAGGTCGGCCGCGCGAACGAGCTGCACATTGAGACATGTATCGAGCACGTCCGACGAGGTCATGCCAAGGTGCAGGAAGCGCGCTTCATCGCCCACGTGCTCAGCCACGTTGGTCAGGAACGCGATCACGTCGTGCTTCACTTCGCGCTCGATTTCGTCGATCCGGTCGACCTCGAAATTCGCACGTTCGCGCACCGCAGCTGTCACGCCTGCGGGTACCGTTCCCATGCTTTCCATGGCTTCTGCGGCCAGCGTCTCGATTTCAAGCCAGATGCCGAAACGGCTCTCGGGGGTCCAGATCGCAGCCATTTCCGGGCGCGTGTACCGAGGGATCATGGGCGGTTCTCCTTGCGTTGCCTGCCCATAATGGTTTCAGCGCGCCTGCGCCAGTCCGGCCAGCGGGCCAATGCGGCGCAGGCATTCTGTTTCGGCGGCGCAAGGGTTAGTCTGGCGCCTGATTCGAAAGCATTGCGACCGATGTCCCAACCTGCCCGAAAGCCAACTTTGAATGCGCCGGCAGCCGCGCTGTCCGCAGGCGGACGGCGCTGGAAGCTGCTGGACGCCGATCCGAAGCATGTCCAGTCGCTTCTGCCGGCTGTTGGCGGATCGGACCTGCTGGCGCGTCTCCTGGCTGTGCGCGGCGTGCAGGCGGCGGATGCGCCGGGATACCTTGCGTCCACCTTGCGGGCGTTCTTCCCCGATCCGAGCAGTTTTGCGGATATGGACCGTGCCGCCGGGATCATCCTTGATGCGATACAGGACGGCCGCAAGGTCGTGGTGTTCGCCGACTATGACGTGGATGGCGGCACCTCGTCGGCAATCCTTGCGCGGTATTTCCGGGCTTGGGGACGCGATCTTGGCCTGTATGTGCCAGACCGCCTCGAGGAGGGTTATGGCCCGTCGCCGGAGGCGTTCCGATTGCTCAAGTCGCAGGGCGCAGAACTGGTGATCACGGTCGATTGCGGCGCAGCAGCAGTGCGCGCGCTGGACGAGGCGGCGGCGATCGATTTGCCGATCGTGGTAATCGACCATCACCTGATGTCAGGCGCGGTTCCCCAGACCGCGGCGCTGGTGAACCCCAATCGTCCGGACTGCAATTCGGGGCAAGGCCATCTCGCTGCGGCCGGCGTCGTTTACGTGTTCGTCGCAGCGCTCAACCGGCTCGCCCGGGAACGGGGCATCGCGCCGCCGGGCGGGCTGCCCGACATTCTTCCCTTGCTGGATCTCTGTGCTCTGGGGACGCTGTGCGACATGGCGCCCCTCACCGGGGTCAACCGCGCGTTTGTCCGGCAAGGGCTCGCGATGATGGCGCGCGACCAGAACCCGGGGCTCCGGGCGCTCGCGGATGTGTCCGGCATCGGCCAGATCGAGACCGTCTATCACGCGACGTTCCTTCTGGGGCCGCGCCTGAATGCCGGCGGACGCGTCGGCGATCCGTGGTTGGCCGCGAAACTGCTGGCCACCGACGACCGTGCCGAGGCCATCGAACTGGCTGAGCGGCTGCATGGCCTGAATGATGAACGCAAGGCGCTCGAGACGGCCATTCTCGATGCAGCAACGGCGCAGGCCGAACGCGCGCTGGCCGCCCAGCCGGAACGGGGCGTGCTGATAGCCGCCGGCGAAGGCTGGCACCCGGGCGTCATCGGCATCGTCGCGGGCCGCCTCAAGGACCGTTTCCACCTGCCCAGCATCGTGATCGGCTGGGGCGAAGGGCTCGGGCCCGTCGCGAAGGGCTCCGGCCGATCGGTGCGCGGGGTCAATCTCGGCGCCGCCATCGCCGAGGCAGCGCGCCAGGGTGTCATCCTGTCCGGCGGGGGACACGCGATGGCGGGCGGCCTCAGCCTCGAACCAGACCAATTGCCGGCCTTCGACGCCTGGATGCTCGATCACATGTCAGCATTCGCAGCCGAACGCGATGCGGCGCTCGACATGGACGTCGACGCTGTGCTCGCCCCCGGCGCCGCCACTCCGCAACTCATCCGCGAGATCGCCTCGATCGGGCCATTCGGTGTTGGGTCGCCGGAGCCAGTCTTCATGCTTCGCGATGTCAGCGTGACGGGCGTACGCCGCGTGGGTACCCAGCATCTGAAATTTACGGCCGAGGATGCGTCCGGGCGGCTTGAATCAATTGCCTGGCGCGCAGAAGGCACGCCGATCGGCGATGCCTTGCGGCGGGGCGGACGAGTGGACCTGGCAGGCCGCCTGAAGGCCGATACCTGGAATGGACGCGAACGCGTTCAGCTCGAAACCCTTGATGTCAGGCCAGTTTGAACAAACTGTCTGAAACGCTGAAGGGGTGGGTTGCCCTGTCCTGAATCAGAAGCTATATCGCGCGCTTCCACCCGTGCGGTCCCTTCGTCTATCGGTTAGGACGTCAGGTTTTCAACCTGAAAAGAGGGGTTCGACTCCCCTAGGGACTGCCAGGTGGCCTGCCTTCATTTCGCCGCAAGTGCAAACGAATGAGGTCCCGAATCAGTTGGGGCTTGTGAACATCGCGTGACAAGCGCGAGTTCGCAGACTAGTTTTGCCTCTGGGGAATGTGGGTTGATGACGAACAGTGTGGCAAGAAGCGAATCCGAGCCGCCGGCAGCCGAACCAGTTGTCCGCGTAATCGGGCATGTCAAATGGTTCGACAGCGCCAAGGGCTACGGCTTCATCGTTGCTGAATCGACGTCAGATGCGGCGCTGACGGGCGACGTCATGCTCCATATCTCCTGCCTGCGCGACTATGGCGAGACGGTTGCCGATGAGGGCGCCAAGATCGTCTGTGACGCCGTCAAGCGGCCGCGCGGCTGGCAGACCGCCCACATCATCGAAATGGAGCGGCCCCGCGCCGCTGTCGCCAAGGAACGGGGTGAACATCCCGATTTCGAGCCGGTTACCCTCAAATGGTTCAACCGGGCACGTGGCTACGGCTTTGTCCGCAGGGCGAATGAGGAAGTCGACATTTTCGTCCATGCGGTCGCGCTACGCCGCGCGGGCTACGACGACATCGAGCCCGGCACGCCGATCGAGGTTGTGATCGAGACCGGCGCCAAGGGCGACCATGTCCTGACGGTCCGTCCGAAGCGCTGAACAGCCACGGACGCTTGCCGCTTTCGTTCCGGCCCTTTATTCCAGACGCCATGATCCGTTTCGTCACGTCCCTTGTCGCCGCGCTTGCCTTCCTAGGCCAGCTCGCCTTCGCCCAGCTTGCGGTCACGCCGCTGACCATCAAGTCGGACGATGCGTCCCACGTCTTCCAGGTGGAGATTGCCGACACGCCGGACTCGATCCGTCAGGGCATGATGTTCCGCGAAACGATGGGCGCTGACACCGGCATGCTGTTCGACTTCGGCGAAGTCCGGCCCGCCAGCATGTGGATGAAGAACACGCTGGTCTCGCTCGACATGCTGTTCATGGATTCCAACGGCAAGGTCATCGCCATCGCCCGCAACGCCGTTCCCGGCTCCCTGCGCTCGCTCGGCCCCGGGGTTCCGGTGCGCGCGGTGCTGGAAATTCCGGGCGGCCGCGCCAAGGAGCTCGGCATTGTGCCCGGCGACACGGTGGAACACCCGATCTTCGGGAATGCGCGTGGCTGATGCCGGCGCGTCCGCGCGCGAACCCCGTCCGGGCTTTGCCACGACACCCTCACGCGGCAAGTTCACGATCCACAATGGACCGAGTTACCGGGCCACGGCCGAAGGCGACATCCGCACGGGCCTCTGGGTGCTGGACCGGCACTGCAACGGCATGGGCTTCCTGCACGGCGGAATGGTTTCGGCCTTCGCTGACAGTGCGCTCGCCTGGGCCGTCTGGTCGGCCACCAACAAGATGTCGGTCACGATCAAGCTGACCATCGAGTTCATGGAAATTGCCCGTGAAGGCGAATGGATCGAAGCCCACCCGGTCGTCACCGCGATCGAGGGCGATTTCGTCCACGTCACGGCGCGCATCGTCAAGGAAGATGGCGGCCTTGCCGCCCGCGCTGACGCGGTATTCCGGACGGTTCGCCGCAAGGCGGCCTGAGGCAGAACACCGCGCGTCATCGGGCTATGTGACGTGGGTCCGAAAATCTGACACTGTTGCCACAGACCCAACAAGTCCGGGGAATCGGCAATGGAATTGGATGCCCTTCTGCTGTCACGACTGCAGTTCGCCTTTGTAATTGCGTTCCACATCCTGTTCCCGGCGTTCACCATCGGTCTCGCTGCCTTTCTGGCTGTTTGCGAAGGCCTGTGGCTGCGCACGAAGCGCGACGTTTTCCGGCGGCTTTACCTGCACTGGATCAAGATCTTCGCGCTCGCCTTTGCGATGGGCGTCGTGTCGGGCGTCGTGATGAGCTACCAGTTTGGCACGAACTGGAGCGTCTTTTCGGAGATCACCGGTAGCGTCATGGGGCCGCTGCTCGGCTATGAAGTGCTGACCGCCTTCTTCCTTGAGGCGACCTTCCTGGGCGTGATGTTGTTCGGATGGAACAAGGTTGGCCGGAAGCTGCACTTCGTCGCCACCTGCGCGGTCGCGGTCGGCACCACCATCTCGGCCTTCTGGATTCTTTCCGCCAACAGCTGGATGCAGACGCCCACCGGCTTTACGGTCGATCCGCTCACCGGCAACTTTTATGCGGTTGACTGGATGAAGGTGATCTTCAATCCCAGCTTTCCCAGCCGACTCCTGCATATGCTGCTGGCCGCCTATACCACCACCGCTGCGGTGATCATGGCGGCCGGCGCCTGGCAGGTCATCAAGGGGCGCATCACCGAGCCGACGCGCTGGCAGATGCGCATGGCTGCTGGCACGCTGGCGCTCGTCATGCCGGTGCAGATCTTTGCCGGCCACTGGTCGGGCGAGGTCGCCCACGCGCACCAGCCGGCGAAAATCGCCGCCATAGAAGGGTGGTGCACCTCGGCGCCGGTGCAGGGCACTGTTCTCGTCGCGTGGCCGGACGAGTCCGAGTGCGGCCACGCGGGCATCACGGTGCCTGGCACCAGCCCCTTCCTCTTCCCCAATCTCGAAGAGGGCGAGATCCTGCATGGGATCGACGCATTTTCGCCGGAAGACAGCCCGCCGATGTGGCCAGTGTTCTGGTCGTTCCGCATCATGGTCGGCTGTGGCCTCGGCATGCTCGCGATCGGGCTTTGGGGCTGCTTCCTGTGGTGGCGCGGCCAGCTCGACCAGCGCGGCCTGTTCCATCTCGCGGCGGTGCCTGCCGGCACTTTCGGTTTCCTCGCGGTCATCACCGGCTGGATCGTCGCCGAGGTGGGCCGCCAACCCTACACCGTGTACGGTCATCTGCGCACCGCAGACAGTCTCTCGCCTGTGAGTGCGGGGCAAGTGGCTACCTCGCTGCTGGTCTTCATGGTCGTCTATGCGATCATCTTCACCGCAGGGGTGGTCTACATGGCACGCATCGCGACGCGCGGCTTTGACGACGCGCCGCCCGGCACGCCCGGCGAACCGCGCCGGGCTCCGGGGTCGCCGCTGGCAGCGGTCGATGAACCGGCCGAAGCCCCCGACGATATCGTGGCCACGGAATAGGAGCGGGGCATGTCACTCGATCTACCCCTCATCTGGGCTTTCATTCTCGCGGTCGGCGTCATGATGTACGTCTTGCTCGACGGCTTCGACCTCGGCGTCGGCATGCTGACGACGCGCGCGCGCTCGGACGAGGAGCGCAATATGATGACCGCCACCATCGAGCCCGTCTGGGACGGAAACGAGACCTGGCTGATCATTGGCGGCGGCGGACTTTTTGCTGCGTTCCCCACCGCCTACGCCGTTATCATGCCTGCCTTTTACCTGCCGGTCCTGATCATGCTGGCCGCGCTCATCTTCCGCGGCGTGGCGTTCGAGTTCCGGCACAAGGCCGTCCGTGATCTGACGAAAAGGTTCTGGAACGGAGCTTTTGCGGGCGGCTCGTTCACGGCGGCCTTGGCGCAGGGCATCATGCTGGGCGGCATGGTTCAGGGTATCGCGGTGGAAGACGGCGCCTTTGCCGGCGGCACATGGGACTGGCTGACGCCGTTCACCCTGCTCACGGGCGTTTCCGTGGTTGCCGGCTACATCCTGCTCGGCGCCTGCTGGCTGGTGCTGAAGACGGAAGGCGAACTCTTCCAGCGCGCGCGTCGCTGGGGGCTCGGGGCGCTGGCGGCCGTTTCGCTCTGTTTCTTTGCGGTCAGTCTCGCAACATTGGCGGTCGATGCCTCGATTGGCGACCGATGGGGTTTCTCGATGCAGCATATCGATTTTGCGACTCTGCTGCCGCTGTCTCCCGTGCCGCTCGCCGGCATGGCGCTGTGCGTCTGGCTCGCGCGCGATCTCTGGATGAAGCCGGGCCCCGGCGGCGCGCCCGACTGGCGGCCCTTCCTGCTCGCAGCGGGCATTTTCCTCACCGGCTATTTCGGCATCGGCATCAGCCTCTTCCCGCACATCGTGCCGTTCGAGATCACGATCTGGGATGCGGCTGCGCGCGACAACGCCCTTGGCTTCATGCTGGTCGGAGCAGGCGTGATGCTGCCCGTGATCCTCGCCTACACAATTTACGTGTACCGGCTTTTCTGGGGCAAGGTGAAACCGGGTGACGGCTACCACCATGATTGAACCGGTCGGCCCCGGCGACGACGATCACCAGCCGCTACACCAGCGGCTCGCTTGGTTCTTCGGCATCGCCTTCGCGTCTATGCTGGCCGTTGCGGCCGTTGCCTACGCGCTCCGGGCCGTGCTTTTCATCAAGTAAGGCCGAGCTCTGAAAGCGCAAAGGTCTTGATGGACTTGTAGTCCGCCTTGCCATTCGATGCGCGCCCGAGATCGTCCTTGAACAGGATGCGTTTGGGCGATTTGTACCGCGCCAGCTTGCCCTGCACGAAGGCGCGCAGCTCGTCCTCCGACACAGCCTGCTCCAGCGACACGACGGCCGTCACGGCCTGGCCCCATTTCTCGTCCGGCACGCCCACCACCAGCGCGTCGCGCACGGCGGCGTGCGCCTTCAGCGCTTCCTCCACTTCTTCGGGATAGACCTTCTCACCGGCAGTGTTGATGCAGTTCGAGCCGCGGCCGAGCAGCGTGATCGTGCCGTCCGCTTCCACCGTGCACCAGTCGCCGGGGATCGCATACCGCATGCCGCCGATCGTCTTGTAGGTTTTCGCGGTCTTCTCAGGATCCTTGTAGTAGCCAAGCGGCACCGCGCCGCCGCGCGCGATGAAGCCGGCAACGCCGCTACCGGGCACCACTTCCTGATCGTCCTCGGTGAACACCTTGCAGCTGCCACCGATCTCGAACTTCGAAGTCTGCGTGCCGCCCGCCGCCGTCGTGATCGACGATCCAAAGCCGACGGCTTCCGAAGCGCCGAAACTGTCCGTGAGCGCAGTTTGTGGAATGTGCTTCAACAAGCCCTGCTTGACTTCGGCGCTCCACATCACGCCCGAGGAAATGATGTTCAGCACACTGGAGAGATTCCAGCGGCCGGGATTTTCATCCAGCGCCTTCAGCATCGGCTTCGCGAAGGCATCACCGACGATAGCCATTGACGTGACGCCGTTCTCGGCAACGGTATCCCAGAGGTTCTCGGGACTGAACTTGCTCTTCTCCGAAAGGGTCACGACCGCACCGCCATTCAGCATGGCGCCCATCGCGGTGAACCAGCCGGTGCCATGCATCAGCGGACAGGCAGGCAGCTGCCGCGAGAAGCGGCCAACTGTCAGCGCGTTTTCGACATGCTCCGCCATGGTTTCCGGCACAGGTCCGCCGAGTTTGCGCACGCCCTCCATGCTGGCTTCGCGCCAGATATTGTGGGTCCACATCACGCCCTTCGGCATGCCGGTCGTGCCGCCGGTATAGAGCAGGAAAATGTCGTCGCCCGAGCGTTTGCCCTGGATCGGGGAAGGGTCGCCTTCGGTCGCGAGTTTCTCGTAGTTCGTGGCGAACGGCGCGGTTTCGCCGGCGCCGATCTGCACCCAGGCGATGACACGCGGCAGGCGCTGGCGAACACGCTCCACCTCCGCCATGAATTCGGAATCGAAGAAGACAATGGTCGAGTCCGAGTTGTCGATGATGTAGACGAGTTCGTCGTCCAGGTAGCGGTAGTTGACGTTGACCGGCGACAGCCCGGCTTTGAAGCAGGCCGCCATCGCTTCCATGTATTCGGGTTGGTTGCGCATGTAGAAACCGGCCTTGTCGCCGGGCGCCGCGCCGAGTGTGCGGAAGGCCCGGGCGAGGCGGTTCGTGCGCGCTGAGAATTCCGGCCAGTAAGTCTTGCGGTCGCCGTGCGCCAGGGCGAGGTCTTCCGGTCCGAGCGCGGCGCCGACAGCGTCCAGCATATCGCCAAAGTTCCAGTCCATGCGCTCTCTCCCGTTCGCCGCTCCGGCGTTTCTTGTTGGGCGCACCGTATTTTGGCGGGGGAGGTGGGGCAATCCATGCCCCGACGAAAACGGCCCCCCGGAGGTCTCCGGAGGGCCGTTCGTAGTCTGTCGGAAAGAGCCGGACTTAGAAGTCCATGCCGCCCATGCCGCCCATGCCACCCGGCATGCCGCCGCCGCCAGCCGACTCCTTCTTCGGAGCTTCGGCAATGCCGGCTTCCGTCGTGATCAGCAGGCTGGCAACCGAAGCTGCGTTCTGGAGAGCCGAACGGACGACCTTCACCGGATCGATGACGCCCATGGCAACCAGGTCGCCATACTCTTCAGTCTGGGCGTTGAAGCCGTAGGAGCGGGCCTTGTTCTGGAGGATCGTGTTGACGACCACCGAACCTTCAACACCGGCGTTCTCGGCGATCTGGCGCAGCGGAGCTTCCAGGGCCTTGCGAACGATGTCGATGCCGGCTTTCTCGTCGTCGTTGAGGCCGACCACGTCGATGTTCTTGGAAGCGCGCAGCAGGGCCACGCCGCCGCCCGGAACGATGCCTTCTTCGACAGCCGCGCGGGTTGCGTTGAGCGCGTCGTCGACGCGGTCTTTCTTCTCTTTCACTTCGACTTCGGTTGCGCCACCGACCTTGATGACAGCCACGCCGCCAGCAAGTTTCGCGAGGCGCTCCTGCAGCTTCTCCTTGTCGTAGTCAGAGGAGGTGTCCTCGATCTGCTTGCGGATCTGGCCGACGCGGGCTTCGATCTCTTTCTTCTTGCCGGCGCCGTCGACGATGGTCGTGTTGTCCTTGTCGATGGTGACGCGCTTGGCTTTGCCGAGCATTTCCATGCCGACGTTCTCAAGCTTGATGCCGAGGTCTTCGGAGATGACCTGGCCACCGGTCAGGACAGCGATGTCCTGCAGCATGGCCTTGCGGCGATCGCCGAAGCCAGGCGCTTTCACGGCAGCGATCTTGAGGCCGCCGCGCAGTTTGTTGACCACGAGGGTTGCGAGCGCTTCGCCGTCGACATCTTCAGCGATGATGATCAGCGGCTTCTGCGACTGGACCACAGCTTCGAGGATCGGCAGCAGCGGCTGCAGGCTCGACAGTTTCGACTCGTGCAGGAGGATCAGCGCATCGTCCAGCTCGACCATCATCTTGTCGGCGTTGGTGATGAAGTAGGGGCTGATATAGCCACGGTCGAACTGCATGCCTTCGACGACGTCGAGTTCGGTGTCAGCCGATTTGGCTTCTTCAACGGTGATGACGCCTTCGTTGCCGACTTTCGCCATCGCCTGGGCAATCATCTCGCCGATTTCGCGCTGGCCGTTGGCTGAGATCGTGCCGACCTGGGCGATCTCTTCGTTCGTCTTCACCTTCTTGGCGTGGTGGGCGAGGTCCGAGACGACTTCCGTCACGGCTTTGTCGATGCCGCGCTTCAGGTCCATCGGGTTCATGCCGGCGGCCACGCGCTTCATGCCTTCGCGGACGATGGCTTGAGCCAGAACCGTTGCAGTCGTGGTGCCGTCACCGGCGGTGTCGTTGGCTTTCGATGCCACTTCGCGCAGCATCTGGGCGCCCATGTTCTCCAGCTTGTCTTCAAGCTCGATTTCCTTGGCGACGGTCACGCCGTCTTTCGTCGTGCGCGGGGCGCCGAACGATTTCTCGATGACGACGTTGCGGCCTTTCGGGCCGAGCGTGACTTTCACGGCGTTTGCCAGGACGTCGACGCCGCGGAGCATCTTCTCGCGGGCATCAGCGCCGAAAACTACAATTTTTGCAGCCATAGTGAGTTACCTCTTTAATTCGATTGGGAAGGAAAAGGGGGGAGGGGAGACTTACTTCTCCAGCACGCCCATGATGTCGCTTTCCTTCATGATCAGCAGCTCTTCGCCGTCGATCGTGACTTCCGTGCCCGACCACTTGCCGAACAGCACACGGTCTTTCGGTTTCACGTCCAGCGGGATGAGTTCGTTGTCGTCACCGACGGCGCCTTTGCCGACAGCCACCACGATGCCCTCCTGGGGCTTCTCTTTCGCGGTGTCCGGGATGATGATCCCGCCTTTGGATTTCTCTTCTTCCTTGACGCGGCGAACAACGACGCGGTCATGCAGGGGGCGAAGTTTCATGGGATTTGCCTCTTCGATCGACTGAATCTTGGATCTTCAGGTTGAGTTCGGGTCGCCGGCAGCGGGAAAATGTGCCCGAATTTGGCACTCATTCGACCCGACTGCTAACGATGCGCGTGAAATAGACAGTCACCCCTGAATCGTCAACCAGCGGTCAGCGAACATTTTCAAACAGACACAACCGCGTGCCGAAGCGGCGCCTGGGCCGTTGCGGCGCCCAAACGTGGTTAACCTTTCCTGACGCCGCCAGCTTGAAATCGGCCCCGCCAGTGAGCGTGACTTCAAGGATCCTCAGTTACCAAGGCAGGATCGAAAGGGATTCAGGATGAACTCCAAACTTCGCGACATGCTCTCGACGGCGAACTATTTCGCGTTGGTCTGCCTCTCGGCACTGAGCATCTCGTTCATCGTATCGATCGTCGTCTACAACCTCGGTGTTCCCGTCCGCGCGGCTGACTATGTGCGCATCAACCTGTTCGTGACCGCGTGCATCGCGATACCGACCGCGGTGATCGCGTCGCTGCACGACTTCCACACCCGCATCTACCAGCGCCGGCTGGAGGCGCTCGCCTGGACCGACGAGCTGACCGGACTGCTCAACCGACGTTTCTTCCTGAAAGCCGCCGAAGAAGAGTGCCACCGGATGCGCCGCACACGCCAGACAGCGGCGGTCGCAGTGCTCGATCTCGACTTCTTCAAGGAGGTGAACGATCTCTACGGCCACGCCGCCGGCGACCGGGTGCTCAAGAGCATCGCGCAGATTGCGCACGCCGAGCTGCGGGGCCCGTTCGACAAGCTGGGCCGCTGGGGCGGCGAGGAGTTTGTCGTCCTGCTGAGCGACGTCACGCCTGAAACGGCCCAGATCGTCTGTGACCGCCTGCGCAGCCGCATCCAGGCTTCGCTGATCGAGACGGGCGAGTTCCGCGTCTGTGTGACCGCGAGTTTCGGTTACTGCATGCTCGGCGCAGGCGCAGAGGTCAATTCAGCCATCGAGGCGGCGGACCGCGCGCTGTATGAAGCCAAGCGTCTCGGCCGCAACCGCGTCGAACATGCCGAATACGTGCATGCCGAAGTCCAGGATATTGCGGAATTCAAGAAGCGTTCGGTCGCCCATAAGCGCCGCGTCGCTGCGAACGACGATCTTGCCGATGAGTTGCGGTCCGCCGCCATCGAGCAGGTGCCGCGCCTGCGTGCCCACGCTCGCCTCCGCAAGGCACGCTGACCGGCAGCGACGCCGCGTCGCTTGCGGCGCCAACTGTTCTCTGATTGGACAAGTGCGCCCTTGTGGAGGAGCGCCATGCCCAACCCGCCGCCCCGTTCCGGTCCGCTGACTGACCTGCGCGTCATCGAGCTTGGCCAGCTGATCGCTGGTCCGTTCTGCGGACAGCTGTTCGCCGACATGGGCGCCGACGTCATCAAGGTGGAGCCGCCGGGGCAGGGCGATCCGTTGCGTGACTGGGGCCGTGAGGGCTTTCCGCTCTGGTGGTCCGTCGTTGCACGGGGAAAGCGCTGCATCACTGCCAACCTGCGCGAAGCGGCCGGTCAGGACATCGTCCGCCGCCTCGTCGCCGAAGCTGACTTCCTGGTCGAGAACTTCCGTCCCGGCACACTGGAAAAATGGGGGCTGGGCTACGAGGCGCTGAAGGCGATAAATCCGCGCCTCATCATGATCCGCGTATCCGGCTACGGGCAGACCGGCCCCTATGCCACCCGCGCCGGCTACGCCTCGGTGGGCGAAGCGATGGGCGGCCTGCGCTATGTCATGGGCGAGGCTGACCGGCGGCCGTCACG
Source organism: Acidobacteriota bacterium (assembly GCA_016712445.1). Classification (NCBI taxonomy): domain Bacteria; kingdom Pseudomonadati; phylum Acidobacteriota; species Acidobacteriota bacterium. The sequence goes on from JADJRB010000002.1 coordinate 368,656, forward strand.
CGCCGGCATTTCGCTCGGCGACAGCCTCGCTGGCCTCTACGCGACGCTTGGCGCGTTGGCTGCCTTGCATCACCGTGACCGGACCGGCGAAGGCCAGATGATTGACGCGACGATCTACGAGTCCGTCCTTTCGGTCATGGAAGGCCTTGTCCCCGAATACCAGTTCGAGGGCTATGTCCGTGAGCGGACGGGTTCGTACCTGCCGGGTATCGCGCCTTCGAACATCTATGAAGGCCGCGATGGCATGGTCATCATCGCCGCCAACCAGGATACCGTATTCGCGCGTCTCTGCGACGCAATCGGCCGGCCTGACCTGAAAGACGCGCCAGCCTACAAGACCCATACTGCACGCGGCACCAACCAGCATGCCCTCGATGCCATCATCCAGGACTGGGCAGCGCCGCACACGGTAGACGAGATCGAACGCGTCATGATCGAGGCAGGCGTGCCGGTCGGCAAGGTCTACCGTGCGGAGGACATGCTTGCCGATCCCCACTACGCCGCGCGCGCGTCGCTCGTGGACGTGCCGAGCGAGCGTTGGCCGGGCATCAAGCAGCAGAACGTCTTTCCGAAAATGTCCGCGACGCCCGGCACCGTCCGCTGGGCGGGACCTGACCGGATCGGAACCCACACGGAGGAAGTGCTGACCGAGCTTCTCGACCTCTCTCCCGAGCAAGTCGAAAAGCTGCGCGCCAGCGGCATCGTCTAGAGCGTCGCGCGGTCACGCAGAATCAAAGATTCCCAGTTTGAGCGGGTTGTGATTCACTTCTTTCAGGAGGTGGCTCATGGCTGAGGCATATTCGAAGGATCTTCGTCGCCGAGTGGTGGCGTTTGTTGAGCGGGGCAACTCACGGCAGGCCGCGGCACGTCAGTTTGGGGTAAGCCCCAGCTTTGCGGTGAAGCTGCTGAAGTTGTGGCAGGAGACGGGGAGCGTCACGCCTCGCCCTGTGGGTGGCCGGCGGCACGCCAAGCTGGCGCCATATCTGGATTTCTTGATTGGCGAGGTTGAGGCGCAGCCGGACGTGACGATGCCGGAATTGGCGCGCCGGCTGGCGTCGGAGCACGGGGTGACGGCGGCACCGGCATCGCTCTCCCGGGTGCTCTGCCAGGCCGGGTTCACATATAAAAAAAGCGCTTCTGGCAGCGGAGCAAGAACGCGCTGATGTGAAAGCCGCCCGGGCGGACTGGAAGCACTACCGTCAGCCCGCGATGCAGGCCGAACCCGGTCGTCTGGTCTTCATCGACGAAACATCCGTGAAGACTAACATGTGCCGTCTTCGCGGACGGTCTCTGTGCGGGAAGCGTCTGAAAGCAACGGCGCCATTCGGGAAATGGGGTACACAGACGTTCATTGCAGGCCTGCGCTGTGGTGAACTCACGGCGCCCTGGGTCGTCGAAGGCGCCATGAACCGGTCTGCGTTCGAAGTTTACATCGAGACCCAGCTCGCCCCGACACTCTCACCCGGCGATGTCGTCATCCTCGACAATCTCAGCGTCCACTACAGCCAGCGCGCCGAAGACGCCCTCGCTGAACGTGGCGCGTGGTTCCTCTACCTGCCGAAATACTCTCCCGACCTCAACCCGATCGAGATGGCTTTCTCAAAGCTGAAAGCCCATCTCCGCGCCGCCGCCGCCCGAACCTTTGAGGACCTCAATGACGCCATCGGTGATATCTGCAAGCTCTTCACACCAGCCGAATGCTGGAACTTCTTCAAAGCCGCGGGCTATGCGTCCAAATGAAAGCGCGATGCTCTAACGCGCCGTCAGGCCGCCATCGACGACGTGTTCCTGGCCCGTCGAGAAACTCGACGCGTCAGACGCCAGCCAGAGGATCAGCTCGGCCACCTCTTCCGGCGTGCCGGCCCGTCCCATCGGCGTGCCGCCCAGCGCGACAATATTCGGATCAAGTGCATTGCCGCCGGAATGCGCCGTCAGCGCAGCCGTCTGTTCGGGGTTCATCGTCTCGGTGACCCGGGTGATCTCTTTCTGCCAGATCGGCGTGTCGATGATGCCGGGATGCACGGAGTTTACCCGGATCTTCAGTCCGAGGGCGCCGCATTCGACCGCAGCCGCCTTGGTGAACAGCCGCACCGCGCCTTTCGAGGCGCAATAAGCCGCGACGCCGGGCGACCCGCGCAGGCCGGCGACCGACGACAGGTTGATGATCGACCCGCCGCCTTTCGCCATTGCCCGCATCGCGGCCCGCGTGCCGAGGAAGACGCTGTCCGTGTTGACCGCCATCTGGCGCTGCCAGTCGGCCAGCGAATAGTCCATCAACGCCCCGGCGATGGCGATCCCGGCATTGTTCACCAGCACGTTGGGCGTCCCGAACTGTTTCTCGGTTTCGGCGAAAACCGCGTCCCAGCGCTTCTCGTCCGTCACGTCCTGGGCGGCCGTCGCGACCGTTCCGCCTGCCTTGGCCGCCAATGCGGCCGTCTCCTTCAGGCCGGCCGCGTCCACGTCGGTAGCCATCACTTTGGCGCCTTCACGCGCCAGCGCGAGTACCGTCGAGCGGCCAATGCCGCTGGCGGCGCCTGTAACAATGGCGATTTTGCCGTTAACCGAACCCATGTTTTCCTCCCGTTTATGCCGTCCACACTAGCAGTCCGCGCGCTTGACGCGAGCGTCATATTGGTGTTTTACCCGCGACTTCATGACGGGATGGTGCGGAGCCGCCGTTGTAATCGCAGGCGCAATGAAGCGTTTGCCGGCCCGCGCTGACATTGAGGTACTACCATGTCACGTCGCCATAGCGCGAAGTACAAGATCGACCGTCGGGTCGGTGAGAACATCTGGGGCCGCGCAAAGTCCCCCTTCAACAAACGCAACTACAAGCCGGGCCAGCACGGCCAGAACCGCCGCAACAAGGTCTCCGACTTTGGTATGCAGCTGATGGCGAAGCAGAAGCTGAAAGCCTATTACGGCGACATCACCGAGAAACAGTTCTCGAAAATCTACGAAGACGCTGCCCGCATGAAGGGCAACTCGGCTGAGAACCTGATCGGTATCCTCGAGTCGCGCCTCGATTCGATCGTCTATCGCGCCAAGTTCGTCCCGACGATCTTCGCCGCCCGCCAGTTCGTCAACCACGGCCACGTCACCGTGAACGGCAAGCGCTGCAACATCGGTTCGGCCCGCCTGAAGCCGGGCGACGTCGTGCAGGTCCGCGAAAAGTCGCGCAACCTCGCCCTCGTCCTCGAAGCCCTCGGCAGCGCTGAGCGCGACATCCCGGACTACGTCGAAGTCGACCCGAAAGGCATGACCGCCGCATACAAGCGCGTGCCGGCCCTCGCCGACGTGCCGTATCCGGTGAAGATGGAACCGGCGCAGGTGGTCGAGTTCTACTCCTCGTAAACCATCTGAATTTCTTGAAGTTTCGGGAAGGCCGCGCCAGACTGGTGCGGCCTTTTCATTTCAGGAAACATCCGCATGGCCATTCCCTCGATCAGCGCCGTTCGCAAGGCTCTCATTGCCGCGCCGGGAAAGCCGTTTGATCTCTCTGCCCGCGAGACTTCCGGCCGCAGCGTCTTCGAGGACAAGGCCGCTGCCGAGACCAGCCTCAAGAAAGACGCCGCCTGCATCAACGAGCTGAAGGACATGCTGTATGCCGAAGGCCGCCGCTCGCTGCTCGTCATCCTGCAGGGCATGGATACGGCCGGTAAGTCCGGCACCATCAAGTCGGTTTTTGCCGACACGACGCCCCTCGGAATGGAAGTGAAGGCATTCAAGGCGCCGAGCACCGACGAACTCGCCCGCGACTATCTGTGGCGTGTCCATAACGCGGTGCCCCGCCGCGGCAATGTCGGAATCTTTGACCGCTCCCACTACGAAGACGTGCTCGTTGTGCGCGTCCGTGGCTACGCCCCGCTCGAAGATGTCGAGAAGCGCTACGAACAGATCAATGCGTTCGAGAAGCACCTGACCGAAAACGGCACCACCGTCCTGAAATTCATGCTGAACCTCAGCCATGAGGAGCAGGGGATCCGGCTGAAGGAACGCCTCGTCGAGGCCCACAAGCTCTGGAAGTTCAACCCCGCCGATCTCGACGACCGTTCGCGCTGGGCCGAGTTCATGCACGCCTACGAACTCGCGATCCGCCGCTGCTCGACTCGCCACGCGCCCTGGTACGTGATCCCGTCAGACAGCCGCACGCGCCGCAACGCGCTGATCGCCCGCATCGTGCGCGGCGCGCTCGAAAACATGGACCTCAAATGGAAGGACCCGGGCCTCAAGCCCGAGTCCTTTGATTTCAGCTGACCTTGCCGGCTCAGTTGGTGAAGCGCACCGATCCGCCGCTGGATTCAGACATCTTCTGCTCGCCGGCCGCGCCCGAGAAGGACACGTCGCCGCCGCTCGAGGCATGGCCTTTGGCGTAGTCGGTTGCGTGGAGATCCACTTCCGCTCCGCTGGACGCGCTGGCGGTCGCGGATTTGCAGTGCAGATCGTCGCCGTCGACTTCCGCGCCGGACGAGGCCGAAACCTCGATGCTGCTGCAGGCGCCCGAAAGTTCGACGCTGCCGCCCGAAGACGCGTTCACATTGAAGCTCGCCGCGGAGGTCGAATAGACCGTGGCTTCGCCTGAAGACGATGCATCGATCATCGTCTCGCCGGTGCCGGTCACAGTCCCGGTGGCCTCGCCGCTGGACGATGCCGAAATGTCGAGCACCTTCGCATTCAGCTCTTTCGCATAGACTTCGCCCGACGACGAAGCAGAGAGGCGCGTTTCGCCAGATGTGCCCGCCAGCTTGGCCTTGCTGCTCGACGATGCGCTGACAGCGAGGTCGCCTGCGTCGATCGCCTTTCCGTCAAACGTCGACGATTGCGACACCTGCACCGACTCCAGGTCCGGCCCGGTCACGTACACTGTGTAACGCGGCACGCGCTTGCCGTTCACCTTGATGGTGTCGCCATCATGGGAAATGTCGGTCGAGCCGCCCCAGGAAAAGAAGCTGCGCTTCTTCTGGAGGCTTTCGCGCGTCACGACCAGCGTGTCGCCTTCGTTCATGATCAGCGCATCGGAAAAGTCACCGGAGGGCGTCTCGACCGTCACTTTGGTCTCGGCGCCATCCTTGTAGACGACGTCCATCACGCCTTTGACTTCGATCTTGGAGAACGGCTTGGCGCTGAAAGCCTTGCTCTCGGCGAGGGCGGCCGGCGCCAGCAGAACTGAGATCGCGGTCAGCGCGGTGAGGGTCTTTTTCATGTCTGTTTTCCTCTCGTGGGGTCGATGGACCCTGTATGGATTATCGAAATACGATATGTCAATCGTTGTTTTTCGATAATTTCGGAAAGCGAAATCAATCAGGGCCTTGAGGCCGGCTTTGCCGGCGCAGCACCATGGGCGGTTGGCCATACGCCCGCATGAACGCAACCCGCATGCGTTCGGCGTCGCCGAATCCGGTCGCGCCCGCGATCTCCTGCAACGACAGCGAGCTGGTCTCGACCTGCTGGCGCGCGGCTTCAAGGCGAAGCTTTTCGACGAAGCGGGCAGGCGTCGTCCCGGTCTCTCCGCGGAATACACGCGCGAAGTTGCGCGGGCTCATCGACGCCTTGGCGGCGAGCGCCTCGACATCCAGTGCGCCCGCAAGGTTCGCTTGTATCCATCCGATCAGCGCATCGAACCGGCCGGATGCGAGGCGCACATCCTGAAGCACGGAGAACTGCGATTGCCCGCCTGCACGCCGCTGGTGCACCACCAGCTCGCGCGCTGCCCGGCGCGTCACGTCTTCGCCGAGGTCGTCCTCCACCAGAGCCAATGCCAGGTCGATGCCGGCCGTGATGCCGGCCGACGTCCAAAACTTCCCGTCGCGCACGTAGATCCGGTCTGCCAGCAGCCGCGTCTCGGGAAAAGCCCGCGCGAATGAGTCGGACCGCCGCCAGTGCGTCGTGGCGCTGCGCCCCTTGAGCAGGCCAGCGGCTGCAAGCAGGAAAGAACCCGAGCAGACCGAACATGTGCGCCGCGTGCGTGCCGACAGGTCGCGCAAGGCTTCCAGCATGGTCTCGTCGCCCAGTGCTTCGCGCGTGCCTTCGCCGCCTGAAACGATCAGCGTGTCCAGCGTCAAACCTGGCTGAAGCTTTTCCGAAAGCAGGCTGGCGCCGCACGATGCCTTCACCGGTCCGCCCGCCAGCGAGTACACTTGCAGCGCATACGGCGGCGGTGTCATTCCGCGCGTCGGCATTTCAAACACGCCGATTGGCCCCGCCGCGTCCAGCAGCTGGAAGCCATCAAAGATCAGGACACCGACAGGCTTCGGCGCGGTCGTGGCAGTAATCATGGGAACAACGTCCTTTCTGCCAAACGGTCTCTAGGGCACAAAGCAAGCGCCATCAAGGAGGCCGCCATGACCGCTCAGCCCTTCACCACCGTTTTCGCAATCTATCCGAACCTCACCCATCTGGATTTCACCGGCCCGCATCAGGTCCTTTCGCGTCTTCCGGGTGCCCGCACGGTGATCGCCAGCCGCGATGGCGGCGAGATTGAAGCTGAGGGCGGTCTTGTGATCGGACGTACCGCGAAGCTCGCCGATATTGATCGCTGCGACCTGATCTGTGTGCCGGGCGGCGTCGCGGCCACGGAAGTCGCGCTGGACGACGCTTTTGTCGCCGAGGTCCGCCGCCTCGCGCTCGGCGCGCGTTACATCACGTCGGTGTGTACCGGCTCGCTGATACTCGGCGCCGCTGGCCTGCTGGAAGGCAAGCGCGCGGCCTGCCACTGGGCCTGGCGCGGCATGCTCACCGAGTTCGGCGCCATTCCGGATACGGATCGTGTGGTGCGCGACGGGAACATCTTCACGGGCGGGGGCGTAACCGCCGGAATCGACTTCGCCTTCACGATGCTCGCCGAAATCGCCGGAGAGGCTTACGCCAAGGCGGTCACACTCGGGCTGGAGTATGCGCCCGCGCCGCCGTATGGCTGCGGCCGCCCGGAACTCGCCGATGCGGAAACGCTGGAGATCATGGCACGCAATACGGCAAAGATGATGACCAACCGGCTGGAACAGGCAAAGGAAGCCGGCGCGCGCCGCTCACGCTATGCGGTTTCGCCGTAAAGGTCGTAGTCGTCCGCGCCGGTGATCTTGGTGCGGACGATATCACCCGGCTTCAGGGGGCGCTTGCTGGCGACGTAGACCACAGCGTCGACCTCGGGCGCATCCGCCTGGGACCTGCCGATCCAGCTGCCGGGTGACTGTTCGTCCTCACCATCAATGATGACGTCGAGCTTCTTGCCGACCTGCGCCGCCGCCCGCGCCGCCGACACCTCGGCCTGCGCCGCCATGAACCGGTGCCAGCGTTCTTCCTTCACCTCTTCGGGTACGTGATTGTCCAGTTTGCCGCTCTCGGCATGCGCGACGTTCTCGTACCGGAAACATCCCGCGCGATCGATCTTCGCCTCGCGGATAAAGTCGAGCAGGATCTCGAAATCCTCGTCTGTCTCGCCTGGGAAACCGACAATGAATGTGGAGCGGATGGCGAGATCGGGCACATCGCGCCGCCAGCTGGCAATCCGCTCGAGCACCTTGTCCTGGTTGGCGGGCCGCTTCATGGCCTTCAGCACCGCCTTTGACGCATGCTGGAACGGGATGTCCAGATAAGGTGTAATCAGACCTTCAGCCATCAGCGGGATCACATTGTCGACGTGCGGGTAGGGGTACACGTAGTGCATCCGCGTCCACACGCCGAGGCTGCCCAGCCCCTTGGCGAGATCGAGGAAGCGCGTCTCGTATTCCGTGCCGCGCCAGGTTTCCGGCTTGTACTTTATATCCAGTCCGTAGGCTGACGTATCCTGGCTGATAACCAGCAATTCCTTGACGCCCGCCGTCACAAGTTTCTCGGCTTCCATCAGTACGTGATGGATCGGCCGCGACACCAGATCACCGCGCAGCTTCGGAATGATGCAGAAGCTGCAGCGATTGTTGCAGCCTTCCGATATCTTCAGATACGCATAATGGCGCGGCGTCAGGCGCAGTCCGCTTTCCGGCACAAGGTCGTGATGCGGATTGTGCGGCGGCGTCAGGTGCGTATGCACCGCGTCCATCACCGCTTCATACTGGTGCGGCCCGGTCACCGCGAGCACCTTGGGATGCGCGCGCTGGATCACCTCCGGCTCGGCGCCGAGGCATCCGGTGACGATCACCTTGCCGTTCGCCTCGATGGCTTCGCCGATCGCCGACAGGCTTTCGTCGCGCGCCGAGTCAAGAAAACCGCACGTGTTCACCAGAACAAGATCGGCGCCCGAATAGTCCGGCGCAATCTGGTAGCCCTCGGCCCGCAGGCGGGTGATGATGCGTTCGGAATCGACCAGCGCCTTCGGGCAGCCGAGCGAAACGATGCCGACTTTCGGCGGTTTGGCCGGCTTGATCGGGGCGGGGGCGATGGGCGTCGTCGTCATGCGCGCCCTGCTAGCGCGAAACCCCGTGCGGGGAAAGCCGCCGCCTCAGGTTCTGCGAACCGGCATCGCCCGCAGCGACGGCCCGTTGTCGCTGTCATAAGGCAGCGGCTGCCAGTACGCCTCGACCGGAAGCGGCGCGCTGGGATTTGCCTTGTAGAAGGCATGCGGCGCGGCGCTGACTGACCGGCGTGCCGCCGCCGCCAGCGGGCCGATCAGGCGCAGCGTATCGCGCGACACCATCTGCAGCCGCAGCCGCGCGGCGCCGCCACGCTTTGCCAGCGCCATGCCTGCCCGCAGCAAGGCCTGCGCCGCGTCCGAATCCTGCGGATCAAGCGTCACCAGATCCGTCACGTCGAGGTAAGGCGGTTCAGCCTCGGAGGGCTTGTTGAATTGCAACAGCGCCAGTCCGCGTATGGCGCCCTCCGCGGGATACGCCACCAACACGGGCGGCGTGTCCGACTCCGGATCAGCCAGCCGCCAGGCCAGCGCCTCCGGCGAGCGTTCGGTGAACAGGCGCGCCCCGCGGCGCAACGACAGGTCAAACGCCGCAAGCCGGGTGTCGCCGTTCGGGTCGATGATCCGCCGCACGTCGCCGCCGTACGCTTTCAGTATTCGCTCAACGTCGGGTGCCGGTCGCCGGATATCCGCTAACCGGCGCGCGTGGCGATGCCCGGTGACAGCGTGCAGCCGCCAGCTCGCGGCCCCGGCAAGCACGGCGCCCGCGTTGGTCACCCAGCTGAACCGAAGCGATCCGGTGTCTGCATAAGTCGCCAGCCGCATCGCCTGATAGAGTTCCGCGCTGACCGGATTGCTGTTCAGGCCGCTCAGGATCAGCGGTTCGGGCTGTCTCAGGAACCGGCGGATCAATCCGAACGCCAGCCCGCCGCGACCCGGCCGGGCGATAAAGCTGTGCCCTGCAGCGATCAGGTGCGCTTCGCCGAGGCGCCAGGCACGTTGCACGAAATTGCCGAGGAAGGCCTGTACGCCCGTTTCATCTGACGCAACCCAACCCGGCGGCAAACCGGACTGTCCGGGATTGCGCGCCATCAGCCAGTCGAAACCATCCGCCGACCGGCGCGGAAACCAGACCTGCGACAGCAACACATTTATCTGTGGAAGGTCTTCGAGGGCGACGGGCCGTATCGTGTATCGTCCGCCGCCGGTCATGCCCACATCCCGGCCAGCCTCAGCTGGCCGCGAGCTCGATGCCTTTCTCGGAGAACAGCTCTTTCAGTTCGCCGTTCTCGAACATTTCCTTCACGATGTCGCAGCCGCCAATGAACTCGCCTTTGACATACAGCTGCGGGATCGTCGGCCAGTTCGTGTACTGCTTGATCCCGTCACGCACGGCGGCATCTGCCAGCACGTTCGTCGACACGTACTCGACCCCGAGATAATCGAGAATCTGCACGACCGTCGAAGAGAACCCGCACTGCGGAAACGTCGGCGTACCCTTCATGAAGAGGACAACGTCATTTTCTTTGACGGCTTTGTCGATGGCGGCGAGGGTGGCTTGGTCGGTCATGTCGGGGCTCCGCTTGCAAATCCTGATGTGGCGTGCGCAGGGGAAGGCGTCAAGCAGCGGGCGCTCGCCCGCCGTGCGGTCGTTCAGTTGCGCCCCGCGCCGCCTTGCGAATTATTAATTATCGATATGGTATTGCCATTTATCGAAAATCGATTATCAATAATCGATAAGCAACGCGAACTCGTTTGCGCCGGAATGAATGCAGGAGGCCTACCCAATGTTGAATGGAATCAAGTTCAAAGCCGTCACCGCGTCTGCGCTGTTGGCGCTGTGTGCAGCCTCCTATGGCGTCGCCCAGGTCGCCGAAGCAGCAGAGCCTGCGGACGAACAGGCGCTCGTCAACGAGAAGGTGGTCGTCACGGCCCGCAAGCCGGCCGAAACCAAGAACTATGTCGAGCAGGTCACCGCCCCGCCGTTCGGCACCGAGCAGCTGGCCCGCTGGGATGACAAGATCTGCGTCGGTGTGTCCGGCATCGGCGAGGACCAGGCCCAGTTCCTTGCCGACCGGGTCTCCCAGCGCGCCGTCGAGATCGGCCTGCGCACCGGCAAGCCGGGCTGCACGCCCGACATCACCGTCCTCGTCACCACCGAGCCCGCGGCCCTCATCGGCAAGATGCAGGAGCAGTACTCGAACCTCTTCGCTGTCAGCACCGAGAAGCGCGTGGGCACACTCGGGTCTGCCGCGTTCGAGCAGTTCAAGACCGAAGACCGGCCGGTGCGCTGGTGGCACGTTTCCGAAACCCGCGGCGCCGATGGCAGCCGGATTGCCGGCGAAGCCCGTCAGGGCGTCACCGACGGCGTCACCGGCGCGCCAACTGTCCGGTCGGAAGGCAGCCGCCTTCGCTCCGCCACCCGCCAGGACCTGAACCGCGCGATCATCGTGGTCGATGCCAATCTCGTGCAGGGCGTCTCGGTGGACTCGCTCGGCGACTACATCGCCTTCGTGGCGCTGATGCAGGCCGACCCCAACGGTAATACGACGGACATCAGCACGATCATGAACCTCTTCCGCTCCGACGTCGGCGACAAGCGCGCCACAACGATGACCGACTGGGACAAGGACTTCCTGCGCGCCCTGTACTCCATGCCGCGCAACACGGCATCGCTGACCCAGGCGCAAAGCTACCTCGCGTCGCGCATGGAACGCGACTGACCTTTTGATCGGGTTCACAACGAGAAAGGGCGCTCCGTCCGGAGCGCCCTTTTTTGTTTCAGGCGAGATGCCCGGCCGTTACCAGCCGCATTCCTGACCTTCGTTCTGTTCCTTCAGGTAGACCATCAGCGGATCGAAATACTCGATGATTGCGCTGCCATCCATCTGCCGGGTGCCGGTGAACTTCTCCAGCGTATCCGGCCAAGGCTGCGAGGCGCCGGCTTCGAGCATCGCGTTGAACCGGCGGCCGACTTCCTTGTTCCCGTAGATCGAGCAGCGGTGCAGAGGGCCATCCCAGCCGGCCTGCTCGCAAGCCGCCTTGTGGAACTGGAACTGCAGGATGAAGCTCAGGAAGTAACGCAGGTAAGGCGTGTTGCCCGGAATGTGGTACTTCGCGCCGGGGTCGAACGCGTCCGCCGGGCGAGGGCCCGGAGGCACGAGGCCCTGGTTCTTCAGGCGCAAGTCCCACCAGGCCTGGTTGTAGTTCTCGGGCGTCGTCTTGCCGGACAACACATCCCAGCGCCATCCGTCGACCGTGAGGGCGAACGGAAGAAAGGCGATCTTGTCGAGCGCGGTCTGCATCAGCAGCGCGGTATCGGAATCCGGCCCCGGCATCTCGGCTTCGGTGATCAGGCCGATCTGTTTCAGGTATTCCGGCGTGATCGACAGGCCGATGAAATCCCCGATGGCTTCGTGGAAGCCGTCATGGGCGCCGTTCTTGTACAGGAAGTCCTGATTCTTGTAGGCGCGCTGGTAGAAGTTGTGACCGAGCTCGTGGTGGACCGTATAGAAGTCCTCGGAGTTCACTTCGGTACACATCTTGATGCGCACGTCATCCGCGTCGTCGAGGTCCCAGGCCGATGCGTGGCATTGGACTTCGCGGCCTTCCGGACGCACGATCATCGAGCGTTCCCAGAACGTCTTCGGCAGCGGATCAAGGCCCAGCGACACGAAGAAGGCCTCGCCCGTCTCCACCATCTTTATCGGCGTGTAGCCCTGCTGGACCAGACGCTCTGTCAGGTCGTACTGGATCGGCACGGTGCCTTCGGGCTTCACGATGTCGTAGATCGACGACCACTGCTGCGCCCACATGTTACCCAGGAGGTCGGCGCGGATCGGGCCGGTCAGCGGCTGCACGGCGTCGCCGTACTTCGCATTCAGCTTGGTGCGCGTGTAGCAGTGCAGCTCCTTGTAGAGCGGCTCGACCTGGCCCCAGAGACGCTGAACCTCAGCTTCCATCTGCTCGGGCGGCATGTCGTAGCCGGACAGCCACATCTGGTCGAGGCTCGGATAACCCAGCTCGTTGGCGCCTTCGTTGGCGAGCGACACCATCGCGGCGTAGTTGTCTTTCATCGCCGGCGAGACGGTCCGCCAGCCTTCCCAGACCGCTTTCAGTTCAGCCGGATTGCGCGACGTCTCGATGATCGTCGAGGCTTCGTCGAGATTGATCATCTTGCCCTTGTATTCGAACTTGCCGGTGCCGTAGGCCGCATCAAGGTCGGTCGTCAGCTTCGACAGTTCCTCGGCAGCGCCTTCGCGCGAGGGGGCAGGGATGGTGATCCCGCCGCGCAGGATCTGCATCTTGCGGGCAAGGTCCGGCGGCAGGGTCGAGACGTCGAACTTCTTGGATTCGTTGGCGAGCGAGACGGCCAGCTTGGTGGCCTTGGCGCCTGCTTCGGCAGCGGCGGCGTTGGTTTCCTCGCGGATGTCGGTGGCCTGGTTCCAGAAGGCCAGTGCGGCTTCCTTGTTCATGGCGGCGAGTTCGGAATCGACCCGCGTCAGGAACGCCCGCGCCTCGATGGCCTGTTCCTCGGCCGCGACGGCAGAGGCGTCGACCCCCCCGTTCCCGGCGGAACACGAGACCAGCACAAGGCCAAGCGCCGCGGCGCTGACCGACTTCATCAATTTTGACATGGATATTGGCCCTCCCTGAGGTTTGCCGCAAAAGACAGCGAACCGGACGCAGGGTCAATATTCCCGGTGCTTATGGTGCCCGGGTTTTGAGGGCCAGCGCATGAAGCGCTCCGCCCATGTGCCCTTTCAGGGCATCATAAACCAGTTGGTGCTGGCGCACGCGCGGCAGGCCGGCAAATTTCGGGCTGACGATTTCAGCCTGCCAGTGGTCATTGTCCCCGGCGAGGTCCGTCAGCGTGATCTCGGCCTCCGGGAAGGCATCAGCCAGGAACTTCATCAGGGTGTCGTAGCTCATAGCCATGGCGGGCCTCCTGCTGGTCGGGTGGCTAGGCACATGCGTCGGCGCACCGTAAGGGTCAAGCTTTGCGGTTGGCATACGGGAGACCTCATTGACCACTCGGCGAAGCCTTGCCCTTGCAGCGGTCCTCGGCCTGGCAGCCCTCCTGATCGGCGGGGGACTGCTCTGGCTCGGGCGGAACGACGACGAGATTCCGGGGGTCACCTACCGCCCGGTCTATGTCGATGCTGGTCCGATGCTGCACCTTGTGGACGTCCTGTCGTCCGACGCGCTGGAGGGGCGCGCATCCGGCACGCCCGGCGGTGAAGCCGCCCGCGGTTTCATCCGCAAGCGCTTCGAGGATATCGGCCTGCGCCCGTGGCTCGACAGCGGCTGGGAGCATCCGGTCACCATCCTGCCGCGCGAAGGCGTCGAGGAGCCGGGCCCTGGCGCCGACCTGATCGCCTGGGTCCCCGGTAAGACGCCCGGCGAAGGCCCCATGCTGGTCGTCACCGCCCACTACGACCATCTCGGCATCCGCAACGGCGAGATCTACAACGGCGCCGACGACAATGCCTCCGGCTGCGGCGCGCTGGTCGCCATCGCCGAGTATTTTGCCAACCACCCGCCCGTCCACGACATCATGTTTGTAGCGCTGGACGGCGAAGAGATCGGCTTCCTCGGCGCCAACGCCCTGATGCGTGATCCGGCCATTCCGCTGGACCGCATGGCGCTGGACATCAACCTCGACATGGTCAGTCGCTCGGAGGCGGGCGAACTCTACGCATCCGGACTCTACCATTTCCCGGACCTTGCGCCGATGATCACCGAAATCGCGGCGACCGCGCCCGTCCGGCTGCTGACCGGCCACGACCGGCCGGAGGACGGCGTGAACGACTGGACGCTCCAGTCAGACCACGCGGTCTTCTTCAAGGCCGGCATCCCCTTCCTCTATTTCGGGGTCGAGGACCATCCGGGCTACCACCAGCCCTCCGACGACTTTTCCGAAATCACGCCGGACTTCTACGTCCGCGCCGCCGATACGCTGGTCCAGGTGGTCCTTGCCGCCGACGCCCGGCTTCCCCAGATCTACGCCCTGCGACGCGCGCCGGACGCAGCTGCTCAACAAGAAGGAATACCCGAATGACCACAACGGTCTCGTACCTGCTGAAATCTTCCTCGGCGCAAAGCCTAGGCGTGCTCAAGAGCCTGCTCGCCAAAGGCGAGGCCTATGCCGGCACGATGAAGTGCGAGGAGGCCGCCATCCTCGCCCAGCGCCTCTATCCGGACATGTATCCGATCCCGCGCCAGGTGCAGATCGCGTGCGACACGGCTGCCCGGGGCGCTGCCCGGCTTGCCGAGATGGACATGCCAAGCTTTCCGGACACGGAGCAAACCTTCGCCGAGCTGATGACGCGCTGCCAGAAGGCGCTCGACTATGTGAACGGCATTGAGGACGCGAGGATCGACGCCACCGCCGCCAAGACGCTGCAGATCCCGATGGGCCAGGCCACCATGCCGATGACCGGCGCGCAGTACCTCTCCAGCTTCATCCTCCCGAACTTGCACTTCCATGCCTCCATGACCTACGCCCTGCTGCGCATGCAGGGCGTCGCGATCGGCAAACGGGATTTCCTGATGCCGTGAGAGATGACATCTTGGTCATTAATCTGGTTACGGATCGTGCAGAATGATGAACGGCAGGCCCTCGGGCCTGCCGCTTTCACATCAGATTCAATGCGGTGCGGGGCTAACGCAGCAGAATTGCGGTTTGTGAGGAACCGTGGCGTGTCGGCAACACGTGCAAATTGCTGAAATTACACTGGAACTTCAAGCCATTGGCGCCCGTTGTCTGCCTGTCTCGCCACCCGGCGGGCACACAACGTCAGAAGCGTTTCTGGAAGGAAGAACCATGTTCCGAACGATCCTCCTCGCGGCCGCCGCAACCGGCCTCGCTGCCTCCGCTCATGCCCAGGACTCGGGTCTGTATGTCGAAGGCGGCTACCAGTATCTCGACATCAAGCCGGACGGCGCCGAAAGCGGCGTCGACACCAACGGCATTGCCGCGCGCGCCGGCTACAAGTTCAACAACGTCTTCAGCCTTGAAGGCGAACTGGCCACCGGTATCGACGATGGCGAGTTCGACTACAATGTCGACGAAGACGACTTCAACTTCGACGACAACAATGATGGCGACCTGAACGACATCATCGCCGCCTCGGGCGACGTCGGCCTCAACTACCTGACCGGCATATACGGCAAGGCCGAACTTCCGCTCACGGAACGTCTCGGTGCCTATGCCCGCGCCGGCTACGCCTATGTCGACCTTGATGCCTCGCTCGTCACCCCGGGCGGCCAGACCATCAATGTGGAAGATTCCGCAGACGGTCCCGCCTTCGGTGCCGGCATGAACTTCGACCTGACGGACAACATGTACCTGAAAGGCGACTATACCTACTACTCGTTCGACAACACCGACACGAGCGGTGTGATGCTGGGTCTCGGCTACAAGTTCTGATCAGCTCTTGACGCCGGCCCCAGGGTCGACGGCGCCCTCTCCCGCGTTGCGGGGGAGGGCGTCACTCGTTTCAGACCGCGCTCATGTAGGCGGGCAGCCAGCCCTCATGCGCTGCGCGAAGGTCCGATAGCTTCACCGAAGCTTCGGGGGCCTTGTCGCCCCAGCCTGTCTCCAGCACGACGGCGTCGCCGCCGAACGCGCCGAGCCGCGCCGGCACGAATCCGCGCGCGCCCCACGCCTTCACCTGGGCCTCCGATGCCGCCACGAGGTAAAGCGCCGAAGCCTCGCCGAAGAGGGCCGCCTCATCGCGCGCCTCACCCGGTTCGCGGTGTCCGACCAGCCGGACGCCGACAGCCGACGCCATCGCCATTTCCGCGGCTGCGCACGCCACGCCGCCATCGCTCACATCGTGCACGGCGTTTGCAAGCCCGTCATTAATCAGGCTGCGGATGAACCCGCCCGTTTTCTTTTCGGCTTCGAGGTTGACGGGCGGCGGCGGTCCGAGCGCCTCGCCTTTCAGGCCCAGCCACTGGCGCGCATAGAGTGACGCGCCCAGCTGCCCTGGTGCGTCGCCAATCAACATCAGCGCATCGCCGGGCTGCGCGCCTTTCAGGGTCGCAGTCTTCGCGAGGTCCGCGATGAGGCCCACACCGCCCACCACCGGAGTCGGCGGAATCGCCTTGCCGTCGGTCTCGTTGTAGAGCGACACGTTGCCGGAGACGACCGGGAAGTCGAGCGCGCGGCAGGCTTCCGCCATGCCTTCGATCGCCTTGACGATATAGCCCATCGTGGCGGGCTTTTCCGGATTGCCGAAGTTCAAGTTGTCGGTGATCGCGATCGGCGTCGCGCCAACGGCGGACAGGTTGCGGTAGGCTTCCGCCACCACCTGCTTGCCGCCCTCATAAGGATCGGCCGCTACATAGTGCGGGTTGCAATCCGAACAGATCGCCAGTGCCTTCTGTGTGCCGTGGACGCGCACGATAGCCGCATCGCCGCCAGACTGCGACGAGTCCAGCGTGTCGCCCATCACATGCCGGTCATACTGTTCCCAGACCCAGCGTTTCGAAGCCATGTCCGGCGTCGACATCAGCTTCAGCAGGACGTCGCCATAGTTCGTCGGCTCAGGATACCTGGAAACATCAAAGTCAGGCCGTTTCGGCGGCTCCGTCCACGGACGGTCATAGTTCGGGGCGTCCTCGCCCAGCGGCGCAACCGGAATATCGCACACCACGGCGCCATGCTGTTTCAGCACGAGGCGGCCAGTCTCGGTGGTCACGCCGATCACTTCCGCGTCGAGGTCCCATTTGTCGAAGATTGCCTTGGCCACGGCTTCCTTGCCGGGCTTCAGGATCATCAGCATCCGCTCCTGGCTTTCCGACAACATGATCTCGTAGGCCGTCATGCCCGTCTCGCGCTGCGGCACGGCATCGAGGTCCATCTCGATGCCGACGCCGCCCTTGTCCGCCATCTCGACGGACGAGGAGGTCAGGCCAGCCGCGCCCATGTCCTGGATAGACTGGATCGCGTCCGTCGCCATCAGCTCGAGGCAAGCCTCGATCAGCAGCTTCTCCGTGAACGGATCACCCACCTGCACGGTCGGGCGGTTGTCTTCCTCGCCCTCGGTGAACTCCGCCGAAGCCATCGTCGCGCCGTGGATTCCGTCGCGGCCCGTCTTGGAGCCGACATAGAGGATCGGCAGACCGGGCAGGGCGCCGCGGGCGTAGAATATCTTGTCCTGGTCTGCGAGGCCGACCGCCATCGCGTTCACGAGGATGTTGCCGTTATAGCCTTCGTCGAACTGGGTCTCGCCCGCCACGGTCGGCACGCCAACGCAGTTGCCATAGCCGCCGATGCCGGCCACCACGCCCGCAACCAGCTGGCGCGTCTTGGGATGGTCCGGCGAGCCAAAGCGCAGTGCATTCACCAGCGCAATCGGCCGCGCGCCCATCGTGAACACATCCCGCAGGATGCCGCCCACGCCGGTCGCCGCGCCCTGGTAAGGTTCGATGTAGGAGGGGTGGTTGTGCGACTCCATCTTGAAGATCGCCGCCTGCCCATCGCCAATATCGATGACGCCGGCGTTCTCGCCCGGCCCCTGGATCACGCGCGGGCCCTTGGTCGGAAACTTCGCCAGATGGCGGCGCGAGGATTTGTACGAGCAATGCTCGCTCCACATCACCGAATAGATGCCCAGTTCAACAAGGTTCGGGTTGCGTCCGAGCCGGGAAACGAGGCGTTCCCATTCATCGGCCTTGATGCCATGTCCGGCGCCGGACGCGGCGTCCTGTTCTGCGGTCAGGTGGGCGATAATCGCGGATGTATCGGTCATCCGGCGCCTTTAGCCGCAAACCCCACGAGTCGCCAGTGCTTCACGCCGCGAATGTCGCCGCTGCCGCAGCTGGGGCGAAACGGAGGCCATTTCGCGGCAGGCGAAACCCGCTCCGCCCGGAGGCGTTGGCTTTGACAGTGGGGGAGACAAACCCTGGAGCCTCGCCATGCGTAACCTCATCATCGCCCTTATCCCGGCCGCGCTCGCGGCGTGCGGCAATGCCAGCGCCCCGGCTGCCGAAGCGCCTGAAGCCGCCGTCAAGCCGCCTGCCCAGCAGGCCCAGGCCGAAAAGCCTGCACCCAAGCCCGCCACCCAGATCACCGAAGCCGCCGGCACCTGGTCGCGCTCTGGCAACAGCGTTGTCTACGCCGCCGCCGACGGCGCCCCGCTGTTCTCCGCCAAATGCCTCGCCGCCAGCGAAGACCTCGGCGGTCCGGCCCTCGAACTCACAAGCATCTCGAGCGCCGACGACGCCGCAGGCAGCATCGACATCTTCACGTCCGCCGGCAATGCCCGCGTAGATGCCCGCCCGGACAAGACGCCGGGCACCGCGTTTGGTGTCACCGATACTGTCGGCCAGGCGCCCTATGTGCTGGCCGCGGGCTCGGGCGAAATCCGCGTCGTCTCGGGCACGAAAGGCGTCACCTTCGAGACCGACCAGATGCTTGAAGACCTGATCGAAAGCTGCCGCCCGGCTTACACCCCGCCGGCGGACGACGAGAAAGGGGAAGAGGCGACAGATGCCGAGCCGGAGGAAACTCCGTCCGGCACCTGACACCCCTTGGACGTTGCCGTCCGGGCCGGGCCCGGTCCGGGCGGCAATGTCTTCGCCTTCAGTTCACTTGCACTCCAATCTTCCGCAGCGATCAGGCGAGCACCGCGTCGATCTCCGCAAGATGGCGGGCCTTGTCCGCGTCAGGAAGGAAGCTCGCGGCGAAGCTGTTGCGGGCCAGCTGCACGAGCTGCGCGTCCGACAGGCCGAGCGCGTCAGCCGTCTTTTCGTAGTTGCGTCCGATATAGCCGCCGAAATAAGCCGGATCGTCGGAGTTCACCGTCACCAGCAACCCGGCCTCCAGCTGCGCCTTCACGGGGCTGTCCTTCAGATCCTTGATCACGCACAGCGACAGGTTCGACAGCGGACAGTTCGTCAGCGGCACCTGCCGTTCCTTCAGGATACGGATCAGCTCCGGATCTTCCATCGACCGGTTGCCATGATCGATCCGGTCCACCCCGATCTCGACCAGCGCCTCGCGCACATATTCAGGCGGGCCTTCCTCGCCAGCATGCATGCACAGTTTGAAACCCATTTCCCGGCAACGTTTGTACAGCCGCTCGAACTTCTTCGGCGGATGTCCCATCTCGGACGAGTCGAGGCCGACGCCGACAAACCTGTCATGCCAGCCTTCGGACTCCTTCAGCAGCGCAAAGCCGTCTTCTTCGGAAAGGTGGCGCAGGAAACTCAGGATCAGCTCGCTCGTCACGCCCAGCTCGGCTTCCCCGCGTTTCAGCGCCGCGAGAATGCCGTCCGCCACCACGCCGAACGGCACCCCGCGTTCGGTGTGCGCCTGCGGATCGAAGAACATCTCGACATGGCGCACATTGTCCGCTGCCGCGCGCTGCAGGTAGGCCCAGGTCAGGTCGTGGAAGTCTTCTTCCGTGCGCAGCACCTGCATGCCCTCATAATAGAGGTCCAGGAACTCCTGCAGGTTCGAGAAATTGTAGGCGGCCTTTGCCTCCTCCAGCGTCTTGAAACGCAGGTCGATCCGGTTGCGCGCCGCCAGCTGCATCATCAGCTCGGGCTCGAAGCTCCCTTCGATATGCAGGTGAAGCTCGGCCTTCGGGAGGCGCTGGATCAGGTCGTGGCGGGCGGCATGTGTCATCCGCCTTTTAGACTAGGCGCGCCGGAACTTGTCCAGCCGTTCCGGCGCGCCGTTTGCCTTTACTCCTGCGGCTTGCCCACAAGCTCGGGATCAACCTTGCAGACGCCCGCGCGGTAGTTGCCGACCGTGCGGATCACCTCGTCGCCCTCCGGCTCCACGCGCTCGCCGCGCACCAGGCTCGTCAGCACCCGCGACACCAGCGAATCAAGCCGCGTCACCACATAGCAATCGACCGTCGGCTCGGCATGTGCATTGCCGATGCCGCTGTCATCCGTCAGGAACAGGTACCGCCCACCCGTGATCTGCGCCATCGCGCGCATCAGGAACTCGGCCCGCTTGTCGACTCCGCTGGCCGCCACCGACACGACATGGATTCCCTGCGTGCGTGACACCAGCGCGCTGTTCCAGGTCGAAGCCACATCGCCGTCATGCGGCGGGGCGTCCGCCATCAGCAGGTTCACCTTCACCGCATCCGGGCGCCACGCATAATCGAGGCTTTTCGCCATCGCATCCTGCATCGCTTCTTCCATGTCGCCGCCGCCGGCAGCCCCTTGCGCGCTCAGCTGGCCTTTCAGCTTGCTGATGTCACCCGTGAGCGGGAAGTCGCGCATCACATACTCGTCGCCCTTGTCGCGGTAGACGATCAGGCCGACCTGGATGTCGATACCCGGATTGGCGCTCTCCACCCGGTCGAGGATGCCGACCAGTTCCTGCTTCAGGTATTCCATCTCGTCGCTCATCGACCCCGTCGCATCGATGGTCAGCAGCAGGTCGAGCTGTTTCGGTACCGCCCGGTCGCCGCCGAGTTCGATCACCAGCTCGCCGCCCGTCTCGATCAGGTCCGCCGTCACCGTCGCCGACTTTGCCGCGCCGGCCTTCGCCTTGGCGGTCACCTTCATGCCGGGCTCGAGCGCATCGTACAGGGGGTAGATGTACGCCGCTCCGTCGGCGCCCGTGCGCAGCGGGAACATCTTCGTGCCGTCCGCCGTCTCCAGCTGCAGGCTTGCCAGCGGCACCGGCTTGCCCAGACGGTCCGTCACCCGGATCGCGATGCGCTGGTTGGCATCGACATAGGGCAGGTCCAGTCCGGCCAGTTCGCCCTGCAGCGTCTTGTCGAGATAGATCTTGTAGAGGTCCGGGTTCAGCACGTCATCATAATCGCCTGCGGTCAGCAGGCCGGCCTGCGGCACCGGGGTGTTGCGCGGCTTGTCCTCATCGGGCGCAATGCGGTCGCGCTCCGCCACGGCGCTCTCGGTCGGCGAGGCCATCTTGCGCGCGCCGGTGACGACCACGCCGTCGGCCGCGGCTTCTTCACCCGTGGACACGGACATCGGTGGCGGTGGTGGTGGGGGCGGCGGCGGGGCAGGCGGCGCGATCTCCCCGGCATCCGTTTTTACACTGCCGCCTTCCGATGTGCTGCACCCCGCCAAAGCGGCGAGCGCCACGCATCCCGCTGCCATCCAGATCACTTCCCGCCGCATGCCGATATCCTCCCACGCATGAATCGATGCGCCAGAGGACGGCGCCAATCAGGCGGAAGCAAGCGCCGAATTTGGACGTTTTGCGGACAAGCGCCCTCAGGCGGCGGCCATCAGGCTTTCAAACAGGGCCACGCCGTCGCGGCCGCCTTCGTGTCCGCCGACCGCCCGTTCGGGGTGGGGCATCATGCCCATGACGCGGCCATTCTCGGACAATACGCCGGCAATGTCGCGCGCCGCGCCGTTCGGGTTCTCACCCGCCGCATAGCGGAACGCCACGCGCCCGTCGCCCTCGAGCCGGTCGAGGGTTGCCGCGTCGGCATAGTAGTTGCCTTCGGCATGGGCGATCGGGATCACGATTTCGCTGCCGCCGGTATAGGCGCTGGTGAAGGCCGTGTTGGCGCTTTCCACTTTCAGCTTCTGCGGGCGACAGACGAAGTGCAGCGACGCATTGCGCACCAGCGCGCCGGGCAGCAGGCCCGTCTCGGTCAGGATCTGGAAGCCGTTGCAGACACCCAGCACATAGCCGCCCCGGCCCGCATGCGCCTTCAGCTGGGCAATGATCGGCGAGTTGCCCGCCATCGCGCCGCAGCGCAGGTAGTCGCCGTAGGAAAAACCGCCGGGTACCATCACCAGGTCGGTTCCAGCCGGGATCTCGCCATCCTTGTGCCAGACCATCGCCGGCGCCTTGCCGGTCAGCTTCAGCAAGGCGTCATGCGCATCGCGGTCGCAGTTCGAGCCCGGAAAGACGATCACAGCTGTTTTCATGGCCGCTCCTTAGCAGGGAGTCGCGCCGGTTGAAAACTGCCCTCGGCTGCGCCTGTGGCAGTGCGTCTTTTGCGCAACAGTCTGCCGCCTCGGGCCTTCCGAAAAGGCTTGCCCTCGGTCGTTGCCCGTCACATTCTCGCGCGCATCAACCAAGCGGGAGTTTGATACCATGAAGAAAATCGTTGCTGCCCTGTTCGTCGTCGCGATGCTGCCCAGCCTGACGGCCTGCAACACGGTCAAAGGCGTCGGCAAGGACGTCCAGGCCGGCGGTGAAGCCGTCGAGGAAGTCGCCAAGGACGTCGAAGACGAAATCACGAAGTAAGTATCCGGCACCGGCGGGGCCCAGCGTCCCGCCGGTCAGCCCTTGCCCTGGAAGATGAACCAGGCGCCGAGCGCGATCAGCCCGAACCCGATGGCGTGGTTCCAGCCGAGCGGCTCCTTGAGCACCCAGACCGAAAATCCGGCAAACACGATCAGGGTAATTACCTCCTGGATCGTCTTCAGCTGCGCGGCCGAATAGACGCTGTGCCCCCAGCGGTTGGCCGGCACGGCGAAGAAATACTCGAACAGCGCAATCCCCCAGCTGGCAAAGATCACCAGCAGCAGGGGCGCCGCCTTGAACTTCAAGTGGCCATACCAGGCCGCCGTCATGAACAGGTTCGAGATGGACAACAGGACAATCGGCAGGATATGCGGCGGCATGGCGGCTCCGGAACGAGGGGGCGTCAGGTCTGGAAGGGGCAAGCAAAGACGCCCTGTTTCCGCGACACTATTTGTGCAGAACGCAGAGCGAAAGGTGATCCGAACATGAACCGCAAGATGATTTTTCTGCCTGTCTTCATCGGGCTCGCCAGCCTTGCGGGTTGCAACACGATTGCCGGCATCGGCCAGGACCTGCAGGCCGGCGGGCGCGCGCTCGCTGCGGCGTCGGACGAAGTGGCTGACGCGGTCACGCGGCCGCACACCTCGACCACGGCCTCCGCCGAGACGTGCGACCGGGGCGGCGACGAACTGAAGGGCCGCAGCAGTCAGCCGGATTGCCGCTGAGCGACTTATGCAACAAAAAATGATGTCTCGGCGCAGAAAATAGCGCGCGACATCAATGCATTAAAAGAAAGTTCGCCAAAACTTACGCCACCCCTCCGCGCACGGAGTTATACTGCGTGGCATGTACTCCATCGCCCGCCTCCGCAGCCACCCACACTTCGCGCCCTTCTTCGCGCACGTGCATCCCTTGTGCTGGCTGATCCTCTGGTGGGAGCTCAATCGCCTGCTCCGCTGGTTCAACGCCTACGGAATCGGGAACGCGCTCTACTCGGTCAACGAATGGGGCTTCGTTTCCATCCACTATGCCGTCCCCCAGCCAGACCCGAACGCCTATAAGCCCGCCCAGAGAACCTTCCGTCCCCTGACGGACCCCTCGTGGGGGTCTGCTGTTCCGGCATGTTTGGATATTGAGGCGCTCGCTGCCGCCATCCTCCCCCGCTGGGCGGGGGCTTGCCGGGACCAGCAATCGCACTGCGATCGCCCCGGCAAGAATTCAGGCGGTCTCATCCTTCTCGACACGTCCTAGCTCAGGCCCACCTCAAGAAGCTCATCCTGAGCGAAGTCGAAGGATAGAGCGGGCTAAGCGCCCACTCCAAACCCATCCCCCACCCGTGTCATCCCGGCGAACGCCGGGACCCAGAAAAGGACCCGCGCACCCTCTCCGCAGATGCCTGCGTAGGCAGGCATCCAGCCGCAACCCTCAACGCAAAACACCTGGACCCTGCCTGCGCAGGGGTCCGCGGAAAGGGCACACCCAGCAATCCCAAACCGGCCAGCCCCCGCTGCGCCCGGCCTTTCGTGCTGGCGCAAAGGTTTTTCAGGGCCGGTCTTGCAGCCGGGCGGGAGTTGGGGCAAACCCCGCTCTGGCCTGAAGGGGTATAGCTCAGTTGGTAGAGTGGCGGTCTCCAAAACCGCAGGTCGTGGGTTCGAGTCCCTCTGCCCCTGCCAGGCCCACAGACGCATTTGGCGCCTGTTTTCCCCCGATCCCCAGCGTCCCGGACGCTTTGGCGATTGAGCCAGCGCGTCGCCGCGCTAAGGTCGCTCAAACAGGAAGGGCAGGCGCGTGACCGGCAAGAATGACACTCCAGCGCAGCCTTGGTGGCGGGGCGCCGTCGTCTACCAGATCTACCCGCGCTCCTATCTCGACACCAACGGCGACGGGATCGGCGACCTGCCGGGCATCACCCGCAAGTTGGACTACATTGCCGGGCTAGGCGTCGACGCAATCTGGATTTCGCCCTTCTTCCGCTCCCCGATGCGCGATTTCGGTTATGACGTGTCAGACTATTGCGACGTCGATCCGATCTTCGGCACGCTTGCGGACTTCGATTTGCTGCTGGCCGAAGCCCACCGGCTGGGCCTGAAGGTCATCGTCGACCAGGTCTATGCCCACACCTCCGATGACCATGACTGGTTCGCCCGGAGCCGCGCCTCGCGCGACAATCCGTATGCGGACTGGTACGTGTGGCGGGACGCGAAGCCTGACGGCACCCCGCCGAACAACTGGCAGTCGGTCTTCGGGGGCGCAGCCTGGACCTGGGATGCGCGCCGCCAGCAATATTACATGCACAATTTCCTCTCGAGCCAGCCGCAGCTCAACGTGCACAATCCGGCCGTGCAGGACGCGCTCGTCGCGGTGGCAAAGTTCTGGCTCGACAAGGGCGTCGACGGTTTCCGGCTCGATGCCATCAACTTCGCGATGTTCGATCCGGACTTCCGGGACAACCCGCCCTGGCCGGCGGAGCGGCGCACGATCACCCGGCCGTTCGACCTGCAGCACCATGTCCATAACCAGTCGCACCCGGACATTCCGGTCTTCATGGAGCGCATCCGGTCGCTCGCCGATACCTATGGCGCCATCTTCACCGTCGCAGAAGTGCCCGGGCCTGATCCGCTGCCGGAAATGCGCGCGTTCACGGTCGGCGACAAGCGCCTGAGCTCGGCCTACAGCTTCGATTTCCTGTATGCCCAGTCCCTCTCGCCGCGCCGGGTCAAGGCCTCGCAATCGAACTGGGCCGGCCCGTTCAGCGAAGGCTGGGCCTCGTGGGCTTTCTCGAACCACGACGCGCCGCGCTGCATCAGTCGTTGGTGTCCGCCGGGCGGAGACCTCTCAGCCTTCGCAAAGCTGACCAACGCGCTGCTGCTCTGCCTGCGCGGGAACCCGATCCTTTACCAGGGCGAGGAACTCGGCCTACCGCAAGCCGAGGTGGCGTTCGAGGATCTTCAGGATCCGGAAGCCATCGCCAACTGGCCGCGCACGCTCGGCCGCGACGGTGCCCGCACCCCGATGCCCTGGTCGAAGGACAATACCTTCGCCGGCTTTTCCGAGCACAAGCCGTGGTTGCCTGTCGGCGCGGGTCATGCCGAACGCGCCGCCGCGGTGCAGGAGGCCGATGCCGGGTCGGTCCTGAATTTCACCCGGGCAGCGCTGGCCCTTCGCCGCGGATCGGCGGCTTTGCAGCTGGGCGAGATCAGCTTTCCCGACGTGCCGGCGCCGCTGCTCGCCATCCGGCGTGAACGGGCGGGCGAGACTGTGCTTTGCCTGTTCAACCTCGGGTCCGACGCGGCGACCGTACCTGCAGACTTGCTGAGCGGGTTCACCGGCAATCTCGCCTCCGGTACCGGGCTCAGCGCACCGGCGGGATTGCCGGGATTCGGGGTGTGGATCGGAACTTCCTGACGGCGCCCTCAGGCGAGGCCGCAGGACTCACGCACGATCAGGTCGGTTGGCAGACGCTCGGACCGGGGCGTGCCGAACTCGCCCGCTGACAGCAGCTTCGAGATCATCAGCCGTCCGGCATGTTCCATGTTCTGGGCGACCGTGGTCAGCGCCGGAGAGGCATAGGCGGCGAGCTGGATGTCGTCATAGCCGACCACGGCAACGTCACCCGGCACCGACCGTCCCGCCTTCGCGAGGCTGCGGATCGCGCCGAGCGCGATGAGGTCACCGGCGGAAAAGATGCCGTCGAACGCTGTGCCCCGGGCAAGCAGGCCATCGACGGCTGCTTCGGCGTAGCTGATCTCGAAACGGGCCGGCACGAGCAGGGCAGGGTCGATCTCGAGCCCGGCGCGGCGATGGGCGTCGGCATACCCGTCGAACCGTTGCTGCACTTCGAAGGGAGCGGTGTCGCCAAGGAACACGATCCGCTTGCGGCCAAGGTTGATCAGGTGAGAGGTCGCGCGCGCCCCGCCACGCACATTGTCGGAGCCGACCGAGCAATACTTCTGGCCGGGCAGTTCGGCGCCCCAGACCACGAAGCGGTGGTCGGTCGAGGCGAGTTCGTTCAGGCGGTCGTGCAGCAGCGTCTGCCCGAGGAAGATCACGCCATCGGCGCGGTTGGCCGTCATCAGCCCGGCGAGGTCGTCCTGGCTTTCGAGGTCGAGGTGCGAGATCAGCAGGTCGCAATTGCTGGCCCGCGCGGCTTCGGCGATGCCGGCAATCAGCTCCTGGAAGAACGGTGCCGACATGCGTGTCTGGCGACCCTGCAGCGCCGGAATGACGACCGCGATTGTGGCTTCGGCGCCCGACAGGAGGGCCGGCATGGACGGGCGGAAATGGTAATTCTGCTCACGGGCGATCTTCCAGACCCGCCGCTTGGTCTCGTCATTGACGGCGGGGCTGTTGTTCAGGGCGCGGGAAACGGTGGCGATGGAGACCCCCGCGATCGAGGCGAGGTCTTCGAGCCGGGTGCGGCTGGACATTTCCGGTGAATTCCCCCATGCTCAATACAACGTTGTCATTCGGCCTGACGGGCAACGTCGTGTTCGACTATAGCTGATGCAACAATTTGCAAAATACCCTTGAGCAGTTGAGCGCCTGGGGATTCTAGTGAAAAAAAGTGTTTTAATTCATGGATTTGGACTTGTTCCCTCGACCCGCCGCGCGAAATAACCTGCAACCTTGTGTTGCTAACCACAGGATTTCCTCGCGCGGCCGGCCGGCATGCGTCCAGATTTCGAAACGGAGAGCCTGAAGTGGCCAAGTTTGTTCCCGTCGAACCGTTCGACATCGTCATTTTCGGCGGCACCGGCGACCTGTCGCGCCGCAAGCTCCTGCCGGCGCTCTACCACCGCTGGGTCGATGGCCAGATTCCGCCGAACAGCACGATCATCGGCACCGCAAGGTCGGAGCTGGACTGGGAGGGGTATCGCAAGCTCGCACGCGAGGCCTGCGAGGCCGCGTCTGGCAAGAGCTGGGACCCTGCGGCGTGGGCGAAGTTCGAGAAGCTGGTGCGCTACGTGACCATCGATGCGACCGACCCGAAGGCCGACTGGCCCGAGCTCAAGAAGCAGCTGACGATGAAGCCCGACCGGCCGCGGGTGTTTTACCTCGCGACCGCGCCGCAGCTGTATGTCGATATCTGCCGGGCAATCGGGAAAGCGGGGCTTGCGAGTGAACCGGCGCGTGTGGTCCTCGAGAAGCCGATCGGCACCGACCTCGAATCGGCGCGGGCGATCAATGACGGCGTGGGCGAGGTATTCTCGGAGCGCCAGGTTTTCCGCATCGATCACTATCTCGGCAAGGAAACGGTTCAGAACCTGATGGTGTTGCGGTTCGCCAACATCCTGTTCGAGCCGCTCTGGTCGCACAACTATATTGACCACGTGCAGATCACGGTTGCCGAGAACCTCGGGCTGGAGGGGCGGGCGGACTATTACGACCGGTCCGGCGCGCTGCGCGACATGGTTCAGAACCACATGCTGCAGCTTCTTTGCCTGACGGCGATGGAAGCGCCGAATGATCTCGATGACGACGATATCCGCACCGAGAAGATCAAGGTGCTGAAAGCGCTGGCGACCATTTCCAATGCCGATGTGCGCAAGCAGACCGTACGCGGACAATATGCGGCGGGGCTGCACGCGGGCCAACCTGTGAAGGGATACCTCGAGGAGCTATCGGCCAGGTCCGACAGCCGCACCGAGACCTTCGTGGCGATCAAGGCGGAAGTGAACAACTGGCGCTGGGCCGGCGTGCCGTTCTACCTGCGCACCGGCAAGCGGATGTCGGCGCGCCACTCCGACATCGTGATCCAGTTCAAGAAGGTGCCGCACAACATATTCGGGCAAGGCGGCGACAGCGTGAACCGGTTGGTGATCCGGCTGCAGCCGGATGAAGCCGTGCGCCTGTTCGTGCAGATCAAGGAGCCAGGGCCGGGCGGTCTGCGCGTCAAGTCTCTGCCGCTGAACCTGTCCTATGCGGAGAGTTTCATGCTGCGCTATCCGGATGCCTACGAACGGCTGCTGATGGACATCGTGCGGGGCAACCTTTCGCTGTTCATGCGCCGTGAGGAGGTCGAAGCGGCGTGGCGCTGGGTCGACGGGCTGATCGACGCCTGGGACGCGAGTGGATATGAGCCGGAGGCCTATCCTGCCGGCACCGACGGTCCGCTTGCGGCAGCCATGATGCTCGACCGCGATGGCCGCAGCTGGTGGAAGGAGGCTTAGGCGCAATGGCGCTGGAGCTCTCCGAATTCGCGGGAAGGGAAGACGCCTCCGTTGCCGCCGCCGCAGTGTGCGCCGGCGCGCTGGCAGACGCCATTGCAGCGCGCGGAACGGCGAGCCTGATGGTGTCCGGCGGGTCGACGCCGACCCGTATGTTCGAGTTGCTCTCGGATGCCCGGATCGACTGGGCGCGCGTGACGGCCGGCCTCGTTGACGAGCGCTGGGTGGCGCCGGATGATCCGGACTCGAATGAACGGCTTGTTCGCCGCCACCTCTTGCAGAGGCGCGCGGCCGCGGCGGGGTTCCTGCCGATGTGGGCGCCAGCCGCCACGCCGGAAGAAGCGCTCGAAGGCCGCGATGCCGCCTACCGCGCCCATTGCCGGCCGCTGACGGTCGCGGTGCTGGGCATGGGCCTCGACGGGCATACGGCCAGCTGGTTTCCGGGCCTGCCCGGACTGGCAGAGCTTGTGGCGCCGGATCAGGACCGATGCGTGGCGGCAGTGCGGGCGGCGGGCGCGATCATACCCCAGCGGATGACGCTGACGGGCGGCGCGCTGATGACAGCTGCGCGCGCCGTGCTGCTTGTATTTGGCGCCGAAAAGCGCAGCATGTTGCTGCGGTCGGCGAGCCTGGACCCGATGACGTGTCCGGTGCGGTTTGCGATCGATGGGCTGGGTGACCGGCTGTCAATTTTCTGGGCCCCCTGAATGACTGAAAAACTCAATCCTGTGATCGAAGCGGTAACCGCGCGGATAATCGAGCGCTCGCGCGACTCAAGGGCGGCCTATCTCGACATGATCCGGTCGCGGCGGCCGACCGCATTCGCGCGCGCGCGGCTGACCGAAGGCAACCTTGCCCACGCGTCGGCCGGCTGCGCCGTGATCGAGAAGGCGCAGGTGCTGGGTGGCGGGTGGCCGGTGATCGGCATCATCACGGCCTATAATGACATGCTTTCGGCGCACGCGCCGTTCGAGGACTATCCGAAGATCATCCGTGAAGCGGCGCGCGAGGTGCATGCCGTGGCGCAGGTCGCTGGCGGCGTGCCGGCGATGTGCGACGGCGTCACCCAAGGCCAGGAGGGGATGGAACTTTCCCTGTTCTCGCGCGACGTGATCGCGATGGCCTCGGCCATCGGGCTCTCGCATGACGCGTTCGACGCCGCGCTGCATCTCGGCGTGTGTGACAAGATCGTTCCGGGGTTGATGATCGCGGCCTTGCGGTTCGGCTGGCTGCCGTCGGTGTTCGTGCCGGCGGGGCCGATGACGTCTGGCCTGCCCAATCCGGAGAAGGTCCGTGTGCGGCAGTTGTTCGCCGAAGGGAAGGTTGGCCGCGAGGCACTGCTGAAGGCGGAAGCCGACAGCTATCACGGGCAGGGGACCTGCACGTTCTATGGCACGGCCAATTCCAACCAGATGCTGATGGAAGTGATGGGCATGCACCTGCCGGGTGCGGCCTTTGCCAATCCGGGTACGGCGATACGTACGGCCCTTACGCGCGCTGCGGCGCAGCGGGCGGCAGCGATCACGGCGCAGGGGCAGAACTACCTGCCGGCCGGCGAACTGATTGATGAGCGCTCGATCGTCAACGGCATCGTGGGTCTGATGGCGACCGGCGGCTCAACCAACCATGCTCTGCACATTCCCGCGATCGCGGCGGCGGCTGGCATTGTCGTGACGCCGCAGGATTTTGCGGAGATCTCGCATGTGACGCCGCTACTGGCGCGGATTTATCCGAACGGGCCGGCGGACGTGAACCACTTTCATGCGGCGGGCGGCATGAGCTTCCTGATCGCGCAACTGCTGGCGGGCGGATTGCTGCACGGCGATGCGCGCGGCGTTGCCGGGCCGATCACAGACTACGCGCAAGAGCCCGTTCTGTCGGAGGCGGCGTTGACGTGGCGCCCTGCGCCGGGAGCGAGCGCGGATACCGATGTGCTTCGTCCGCTGGATAATCCGTTCTCGGAGGATGGCGGGCTCAGGCTGGTCGAGGGACTGCTGGGCGAGGGCGTGGCCAAGGTGTCCGCCGTGAAGCCGGCCCACCGCGTGGTCGAAGCGCCGGCCATCGTGTTCGAGTCGCAGGAGGCGCTGAAGACGGCGTTCGAGGCCGGGCAACTGGACAGGGACTTCATTGCAGTCGTCCGGTTCCAGGGCGCTGCGGCGAACGGCATGCCGGAACTCCACGGACTGACGCCCGTGCTGGGCGTGTTGCAGGACCGGGGGCGGAAGGTCGCGCTGGTGACGGACGGGCGGATGTCTGGGGCGAGCGGCAAGATACCGTCGGCGATCCATATCAGCCCGGAAGCGGCGCATGGCGGCCCGATTGCGAAGGTACGCGATGGCGACGTGATCCGGCTCGATACCGAGGCCGGGCGGCTGGACGTCAAGGTGGATGCGGCAGAGTTCATGGCGCGGCCGGCAGCGCCGTTCCGTCCGAACCGGGCGCCGGCAGGGCTGGGGCGCGAGATGTTTGACCTGTTCCGGATGAACGTCAGCAGCGCGGCGGCCGGGGCGAGCCCGTTCAATTTCCTCGGCCTGCGGGGCTGAGCGTCGTGGCGGGGGTGCTGGTCGGAGATGTGGGGGGCACGAACGCGCGGTTTGCGTTGGCAGACTGGGCGGAGGGGCGCCTCGTGCTCAGCCGGGTCGAGCTGCACGCGGGCGAGGCGTTCGCGACGTTCGAGGACGCCGTCGGACATTACCTTGATGCGACCGGGCTGAAACCGGCGGGGGCCTGCATCGCTGTGGCAGGGCCGGTGCGGGACGGGGCGGCGCACCTGACCAACCGTGACTGGCGCGTTTCCGAGGCGGTACTGAGAGACCGGTTCGGGATTGCGGCGCCGCTGGTGATCAATGATTTCCTGGCGATGGCGCGGTCGGTGCCGGAAATGGGGCCTGAGTCCTTCGAAGAGGTATATGACGGCGAGGCCGTCGCCGGGGCGCCGCTGATCGTGGCGGGGCCGGGAACCGGGTTCGGCGTGTCGACCCTGGTGCCATCGCCGGAGGGGTGGACGGTGCTGGCGGGAGAGGGCGGCCATATTGCCTATGCGCCGCGCACGGCGCTGGAGCGCGAACTGGCGGCGGTGCTGGCGCGGGACCATGGGTATGTGTCCAATGAACTCGTCGCTTCAGGCAGCGGGCTGGACGAGGTGCATGCGGCCCTGAGCGAGATCCGCGGTGTGCCCTGCGCCGCCATGACGGCCGCGGAGATGCAGGCGAAGGCCGACGCGGGGGACGGGTTTTTCGCGGAGCTGGCGCAGGTGCGGGCGCTCGCGGTGATGGGCGCCGTGGGCGACCTCGCGCTCGCGAATGGCGCGCTTGGCGGCGTCGTGCTGGCCGGCGGGGTGTCGGAACGGCTCGCCGCATATTTCCGGTTGCCGGCGATGCGGGAGAGGTTTGTGGCGAGGGGGCCGATGAGCGATTACCTCGCGCGGTGCCCGGTGCGGCTGCTGCGGAATCCGGAGGCGCCGTTGATTGGCGCGGCCGCCCACTACGCGCAGGTTCACGGCGTCTAGCGACGGCGCCTTGGCGGTTCACTTCTTGAGAAGAATTCGCAACTAGATTCGCCCGAACGGCGGCGATCTGAGGCCTCTCCGTGACGCACCGCCGCAGCCAATCGCCCGTGTATTGGTGCTTCGGAGCGATATACTGCGAAAGTGCGCCTTGGGCGGGGCGGTACGAGTTGCACACGCAAGAAAACCGTCCTAATCGGGCGGCCATTGGCTCTGTACCTGGAGGTACCAAGCATGTCCGAAGTCGAGCGTCTGGCCCTAGACTATCTGCCGGTCATCTTTTTCATTGTCCTGGGCGCGGTGATTTCCGGCCTGTTCGTGGTTGGCTCGGTGCTGCTGGCACCCTCGAAGCCCGACCCGGAGAAGAACTCGGCGTACGAGTGCGGCTTCAACGCCTTCGATGACGCGCGGATGAAGTTCGACGTGCGCTTCTATCTCGTCGCAATCCTGTTCATTATTTTCGACCTTGAAGTCGCCTTCCTGTTCCCCTGGGCTGTCAGTCTGGGCGAGATCGGCATTCTCGGCTTCTGGTCTATGGTGGCCTTCCTTGGCGTGCTGACCGTCGGCTTCATCTACGAGTGGCGCCGCGGCGCGCTGGAGTGGGAATGATGGCTGACGCTTCGAACAAGCCCTATGCCCTGGGCGCGGCCCGCGCGGGTGTCGAAGGCGGCCACAAGCCGGGCCTCGACGATCCGTTCTACACCGGCCTGTCGGACCAGCTGGCGGACAAGGGATACTTCACGGCCGCGGCCGACGACCTGATCACCTGGGCACGCACCGGCTCGCTGATGTGGATGACGTTCGGGCTGGCCTGCTGCGCAGTCGAGATGATGCATGCAGGCAACCCGCGTTACGACCTCGAACGTTTCGGCATGGCGCCGCGCGGGTCGCCGCGCCAGTCGGACGTGATGATCGTCGCCGGCACCCTGACCAACAAGATGGCCCCGGCGCTGCGCAAGGTCTACGACCAGATGCCGGAGCCGCGTTACGTCATCTCGATGGGCAGCTGCGCGAATGGCGGCGGTTATTATCATTACAGCTACAGTGTCGTGCGCGGCTGCGACCGGATCGTGCCGGTCGACATCTACGTGCCGGGTTGCCCGCCCACGGCTGAGGCGCTCGTGTACGGCTTCCTGCAACTGCAGAAGAAGATCCGCCGCGAAGGCTCGATTGAACGGTAAGGGCAGATGACCATCAACGTCGAAAACCTCGTGGATCTCGCCGCGCACATCGAGAGCCGGATGCCGGACGCTGTGCGTTCGACGAAGATCGTCGTGGGCGAGCTGACCGTGCTGGCCGAGCGTGACCATATCCTGCCGCTGCTACGTTTCCTGCGCGACGACCAGCAGTGCAATTTCGAGACGCTCGTGGACATCTGCGGCGTGGACTATCCGGAGCGCACCGAGCGCTTCGAAGTGGTCTACCATCTGTTGTCGATGCGGATGAATCACCGCCTCCGGATCCGTATCCGGACGGACGAAGAGACCGCCGTGCCGAGCAGCGTGGCCATCTGGCCGTCCGCCAACTGGTTCGAGCGTGAGGCGTTCGACATGTACGGCATCCAGTTTTCCGATCACCCGGACCTGCGCCGGATCCTCACCGATTACGGTTTCGAGGGATTCCCGCTGCGCAAGGATTTCCCGCTGACGGGCCATTATGAAGTGCGCTTCGACGATCTGGAGAAGCGCGTGATCTACGAGCCGGTGAAGCTGACGCAGGAATATCGCAACTTTGATTTCCTCTCGCCGTGGGAGGGAATGACATCCGAGATTCCGGGCGACGAAAAAGCGCGGGGAGGCACCTGAAGCCATGGCTGATTCCGCCCATCTCATCGAAGAAGAAGACCGCAAGTTCACGCTGAACTTCGGGCCGCAGCACCCGGCTGCGCACGGCGTGCTTCGCATGATCATGGATCTCGACGGCGAAGTCGTGACCCGGATCGACAGCCATATCGGCCTTCTTCACCGCGGCACCGAGAAGCTGCTGGAATACAAGACCTACCTGCAGGGCATGCCGTATTTCGACCGGCTGGATTACTGCTCGCCGATGAACCAGGAACATGCCTGGTGTCTGGCGATCGAGAAACTGCTCGGGGTCGAAGTTCCGCGCCGCGCCAGCCTGATCCGCGTGCTGTTCTCCGAAATCGGCCGGATCATGTCGCACCTCCTGAACGTCGGCACCGGCGTGATGGACGTGGGCGCGCTGACGCCGATCACCTGGTGCTTCGAGGAGCGCGAGAAGCTCTGCGTGTTCTACGAGCGCGCGTCCGGCAGCCGTATGCACGCCGCCTATTTCCGCCCCGGCGGTGTCCACCAGGACCTGCCGCAGAAGCTGGTGGATGACATCGCCGACTGGTGCGCCCAGTTCCCCGGCAAGCTCGACCAGATCGAAGCGCTGGTGACCGAGAACCGGATATTCAAGCAACGCAACGTCGATATCGGCGTGGTCGACCAGCGCACGATCATGGAGTGGGGCTTTTCGGGCGTGATGGTGCGCGGCTCGGGCCTCGCCTGGGACCTTCGCCGGTCGCAGCCCTACGAGTGCTACTCGGAACTCGACTTCAAAATTCCGGTCGGCAAGCACGGCGACAATTACGACCGCTATGTCTGCCGCATGGAAGAGATGCGCGAGTCGGTGAAGATCATCCTTCAGTGCATCGAGCGAATGGTGAAGGAAGGTCCGGGGCCGGTATTGCTGGCGGGCAGCAAGCTGGCGCCGCCGCGCCGGGCCGAGATGAAGAACTCGATGGAAGCGCTCATCCATCACTTCAAACTGTACACGGAAGGTTTCCACGTTCCGGAAGGCGAATGCTACGCGGCCATCGAAGCGCCGAAAGGCGAATTCGGCGTGTATCTCGTGGCCGACGGCACCAACCGGCCTTACCGCGCAAAGATCCGCGCGCCCGGCTATCCGCACTTGCAGGCGATGGACCACCTGTGCAAGGGGCACATGCTGGCGGACGTGTCGGCCGTGCTCGGCACGCTGGACATCGTGTTCGGGGAGATCGACCGGTGAGCGCGTCTGCCGAACTCGTGCAGCGCCAGCTGGACGCCTATAACAGCCAGAATATCGACGCCTTCATGGCGTGCTATGCCGATGATGCCGTGCTTGCGGGTTTCAACGGGGCTGTCACGCACACAGGCCATGCTGCCATCCGCAAACGCCATGAGGACCTGTTTTTCGAGTTTCCGAAGAACCGGGCGAAGCTGGCCAACCGGATCGACCTCGGCACCACCGTCATCGATCACGAGCAGGTCGAGCGGGCGCCGGGCGGCGACCGGTTCGAGGTGGCGGCAATCTATACGCTGCGCGACGGAAAGATTGCCCGGGTTGATTTCGCGCGGGCGGGCACGTTCTGATGGGCGTGCTTCCGCAGCAGCGCGTTTCGGTGCTCACGCTGGGGGTCAGGGACCTGCCGGCGATGATCCGTTTCTACACGGACGTTCTGGGCTTCGAGGATCGCGGCGTGGCGGGCGAAGTTGCCTTCCTGAATGCGAACGGCGTGGTGCTCGGTCTCTGGTCCGAAGAAAAGCTCGCAGATGATGCCGGCGTGGCGGCTGACCGGGCCGGAAATTTCCGCGGCTTCGCAATCGCGTTCAACGCGCGCAGCACCGAGGAGGTCGACCAGATCTTCGCGGGTGTGGAGAAGGGCGGTGCGCGCATCACCAAGGCGCCACACAAGACCTACTGGGGCGGCTATTCAGGATATTTTGCAGACCCGGAAGGGAATGCCTGGGAAGTGGCGTTCAACCCTTTCTGGACAATGGATGCGGCGGGCCACGTGAGCGTGCCTGCCCCGAAGGAGCGATAGATGGCATTGCGCCGGTTTGATCTGGAGGCGGGCGGTGACAGCTTCGCTTTCAAATCCGAGACGGAAGAGAAGATTGCGTTCTGGCGGGCGAAATACCCGGCGGACAAGCAGCGCTCGGCTGTGATCCCGTTGCTCTGGCTGGCGCAGAAGGACAACAATGGCTGGCTGTCCGAGCCGGCGATGCGCGCGGTGGCTGACCGTCTCGAAATGCCGTATGTGCGCGTCTACGAGGTGGCGACGTTCTATACGATGTTCCGTCTGCAGCCGGTCGGCAAGTTTCATATCCAGCTTTGCGGCACGACGCCGTGCCAGCTGCGCGGCGCGGAAGGCCTGAAAGAGGTCTGCAGCAAGGAAATCGGCAAGGCGATGTACGTCACCGACGACAAGCGCCTGTCGTGGGAAGAGGTGGAGTGCCTCGGCGCGTGCACCAATGCGCCGATGGTGCAGATCAACGATGATTTCTTCGAGGACCTGACGCCGGAAACGCTGTCGGGCATCCTGTCCCGGCTGCGGCACGGCGCCGATGTGACGCCGGGCCCGCAGATCGACCGCATCAACAGCGCGCCGGAGGGCGGCACGACTGTGCTCACCGAGCCTTCGCTGTTCGATGGAAGCCGCAACAGCGTTCGCACCCTTCCGAACCTGCCGGCAGCGCCCGCCGAAGCCCCGGCTTCGCCCGAAGCGACCGGCAAGCCGGACGCGCCGGCGCCGACGAACAAGCATCGCGAAGAGCCTGCGCCGGTCAACGACAAGCAGGACGCCGCCAAGACCGGCAGCGCCGCGGATGACCTGCTGCAGATCAACGGCATTGGCCCGAAATATGCGCAGCTGCTCAACGAGATGGGCGTGACCCGGTTTGCGCAGATCGCGGCTTGGAACCAGGAAACGGTCGACGGGATGGAGAAGCAGCTCGGCTTCAACGACCGTATCGATCGCGAGAAATGGGTCGCCCAGGCAAAGCTGCTTGCCGAGGGCAAGGTTGACGAACACGCGCGCGAATTCGGCCGGGGGAAAGACTGATGCTGCAGGACAAGGACCGCATCTTCACGAACCTCTACGGCCTGCACTCGCCAGAGCTTGATGCTGCGAAGAAGCGCGGTGCGTGGCACCTGACGAAAGAGATGCTCGATCTCGGGCCGGACTGGCTGTGCGACCAGATCAAGGCGTCGGGCTTGCGCGGCCGCGGCGGGGCTGGATTCCCGACCGGGCTGAAGTGGACCTTCATGCCGAAGGAAGTGCGCGACCGGCCGCATTATCTGGTCGTGAACGCTGACGAGTCGGAGCCCGGCACCTGCAAGGACCGCGAGATCATGCGTCATGATCCGCACCTGCTGATCGAAGGCTGCATGGTGGCAAGCCGCGCGATGCGCGCCCACAAGTGCTACGTCTATATCCGGGGCGAATACATCGCGGAACGCCATGCGCTCGAGAAGGCGGTGAAAGAGGCTTACGAAGCGAAGCTGATCGGCAAGGACAATGTCAACGGCTGGGACTTCGACCTGTATGTGCATCACGGGGCAGGCGCGTATATCTGCGGCGAGGAAACCGCGCTGCTCGAAAGCCTTGAAGGCAAGAAGGGCCAGCCGCGCCTGAAGCCGCCGTTCCCGGCGAATGCGGGCCTGTATGGCTGCCCCACGACGGTGAACAACGTGGAATCGATCGCGGTGGTGCCGACGATCCTGCGGCGGGGCTCGCAGTGGTTCTCGAGCTTCGGGCGGCCGAACAATGCCGGCACGAAACTGTTCTGCATCTCCGGCCACGTGAACAAGCCGTGCAACGTGGAAGAAGAGATGTCGATCACCTTCCGTGAGCTGATCGAAACGCATTGCGGCGGTATCCGCGGCGGCTGGGAAAACCTGAAGGCGGTGATCCCGGGCGGCTCGTCAGTGCCGATGGTGCCGGCCGAGCAGATCATGGACGCCTACATGGATTTCGACACGCTGCGCGACCTGAAATCAGGTCTCGGCACGGCGGCCGTGATCGTAATGGACAAGCAGACGGACCTGATCAAGGCGATCGCGCGCCTTGCCTACTTCTACAAGCACGAGAGCTGCGGCCAGTGTACGCCGTGCCGGGAAGGCACCGGCTGGATGTGGCGCGTGCTTGAGCGCATGGTCAAGGGTGAAGCCACGCATGACGAGATCGACACGCTGCTGGATGTGACCAAACAGGTGGAAGGCCACACGATCTGCGCGCTGGGCGACGCGGCGGCCTGGCCGATCCAGGGCCTGATCCGCCACTTCCGCCACGAGATCGAAGATCGCATCAACCGCTACCGTGCCCCGCGCGCCTTCGTGCAGGGGTCGACCGTGGCGGCGGAGTAGGGACCATGTCAGACACGTTCAAGCTCAATATCGACGGCAAGGAAGTCGAAGTGCCTCGCAGCTACACGCTGATGCAGGCGTGCGAAGAGGCGGGCGCAGAGATTCCGCGCTTCTGCTACCACGAGCGCCTGTCGGTGGCGGGCAATTGCCGGATGTGCCTGGTCGAGTGGGAAGGCGCGCCGAAGCCGATTGCTTCGTGTGCGGAGATTGTCGGCAACATGCGCCCGAACAAGGATGGTTCGGCGCCGAATATCCGCACCAAGGGTGCGTATGTCGACAAGGCCCGCAAGGGGGTCATGGAATTCCTGCTGATCAACCACCCGCTGGATTGCCCGATCTGCGACCAGGGCGGCGAGTGTGACCTGCAGGACCAGGCAGTGGCCTATGGCCGCTCTGACAGCCGGTATGACGAGAACAAGCGCGCCGTCGAAGACAAATACATGGGTCCGCTCGTCAAGACGATCATGACGCGTTGCATCCAGTGCACGCGCTGCGTGCGGTTCGTGGCCGAAGTGGCCGGCGTAGAAGAAATCGGCATGATTTCGCGCGGCGAGAATGCCGAGATCACCACCTATCTCGAAAAATCTCTGACCTCGGAGCTTTCCGGCAACGTCATCGACCTTTGCCCGGTCGGTGCGCTGACGTCGAAACCTTACGCCTTTAACGCGCGCCCCTGGGAGCTGCGCAAGACCTCATCCATCGACGTGATGGATGCGATGGGCGCCGCGATCCGGATCGACTCGAAGGGAGACGCCGTCATGCGGATCCTTCCGGAGACGAATGAAGAGGTGAACGAGGAATGGCTGTCGGACAAATCCCGCTTCGTGTGGGACGGGCTCGCGCGCCAGCGTCTTGACCGGCCGTATGTGCGCCGGAACGGCAAGCTGCACCCGGTCTCATGGCCGGAAGCGCTCGATGCCGTGAAGTCCGCGCTCGCCGTGGGCGCTGACCAGACTGGTGTTGTTGCGGGTGACCTTATCGAGGTGGAACAGGCCAAGGCAGCGCTGGATTTCTTCCGCAGCCTCGGCGTGAAGAACACGGATTGCCGCCCGGCAGGCGCGCAATATGGCGTGGACGGTGTGCGCGAACATTACCTTTTGAACCCGACCTTTATGGGTGTGGAAGATGCGGACGCGCTATTGCTCGTCGGCGCCAACCCGCGCGTTGAGGCGGCCGTCTGGAACGCCCGCATCCGCAAGTCGTGGCTTTGGGGTGAGTTGAAGGTGGCCGTGATTGGAGAAGCAGTCGACCTGACCTATCCGTACGAGCACCTTGGCACCGGCGCAGATGCAATTGCCTCCGACGCGGCGAGAAAATTCCTGAGCGGCGCCAAGAAGCCGATGATCGTTGTCAGCGAGGCGGCTGCGTGCCGCGTGGATGGCGGCGCAATTCTTTCGGCGGCCCGGAAACTGGCGTCGGACGCCGGCGCGATTGCCGAAGGCTGGGCTGGCTATGGCATGCTCCACACGGCGGCTGGCCGGGTGGGCGCGCTCGACACCGGGTTCGTGCCGGCCGAAGGCGGCAAGGCGACCAAAGACATTCTCGCCGGGGGCCTGAAAACCGTTGTGCTTCTGGGGGCCGACGAAGTCGATCTCAGCCAGCTCGGTTCAGCGACTGTGATCTATGTCGGCTCGCATGGCGATGCGGGCGCGTCGCGCGCGGACATCGTGCTGCCGTGTGCGGCTTACTCGGAGATCAGCGCTACGTTCGTGAACACCGAAGGCCGCGTCCAGATGACGACCCGGGCGGTTCAGCCGAAGGGCGAGGCCCGCGAAGGCTGGGCCATTTTCCGGGCCCTGTCGGGCCTGATGGGGAAGGCGCTTCCCTACGACACGGCAGATGCCCTGCGTACCGTCCTGCGTGGCAAGGCTGGGCAGAACACGGTCTTCTCCGGCCGTGGCTATGCGCCCGGCGCAAAGGGGGCTGCGGCCCTGATGAAGCCGGTCGATACCGCCGCCGGCACGCTCGACAAGACGCCGTTCAAGGCGTCCGTGACGGACTTCTATCTCACCAACCCGATCGCGCGCGCCTCGCGCACGATGGCCGAGTGTTCTGCGCTGGCGACCAGCCTAGACACCGCAGTTGCAGCGGAGTAGGGCGGCGCCATGAGTAACGCCATCGAGTCTTTGGGAGGCCTTTGGGGCCCGCTTCTGGTGCTCGGCCAGATCGGACTGTTCACGCTCGTCCTGCTGCTTTCGATTGCGTTCCTGCTTTTGCTGGACCGGAAAATCTGGGCCGGCGTGATGATGCGAAAAGGCCCCAACGTGGTCGGCCCGTTCGGCCTGCTGCAATCGTTCGCGGACTTCGGGAAATTCCTGCTGAAGGAAATCGTGATCCCGGCGGGCGCCAACAAGTTCGTCTTCATCTTCGCGCCGATCCTGACCTGTACGCTGGCCTTTGCGGCCTGGGCAGCCATTCCGGTGGCGCCGGGCACGATGGACAACACGACCTGGGTCATCTCGGACCTGAATGTCGGCGTGCTTTACCTGTTCGCGATCAGCTCGCTCGGTGTCTACGGCATCATCATGGGCGGCTGGGCTTCCAACTCGAAATACCCGTTCCTCGGCGCGCTGCGCTCGGCCGCGCAGATGGTGTCCTACGAGGTTTCCATCGGCTTCGTGATCATCACGGTGATCCTGATGGTCGGCTCGATGAACCTCAGTGACATCGTCGCCAACCAGGCGGGCGGCATCCAGAACTGGCACGCCTTCAGTTTCCAGAACTTCCCGCTGATCGTCGTGATGTTCCCGATGTTCGTGATCTTCTTCATTTCGGCGCTGGCCGAGACGAACCGCCCGCCGTTCGACCTGCCGGAAGCGGAATCGGAACTCGTGGCCGGCTACCAGGTCGAATACGGCTCGACGCCGTACCTCCTGTTCATGCTCGGGGAATACCTGAACATCGTGTTGATGTGCGCGATGATGACGATCCTGTTCCTCGGCGGCTGGCATGGTCCGATTGCCATTGGCGCAGAAGCGGCCAGCAAGTTGCCGCCGCTGCTGCTGAGCCTCGCCGGCCTGTTCTGGTTCATGGCGAAGATCCTGTTCTTCTTCTTCCTGTTCGCCATGGTGAAGGCCATCGTGCCCCGGTACCGCTATGACCAGCTGATGCGGCTCGGCTGGAAAGTGTTCCTGCCGACGTCGCTGGCGGCCGTGCTCGTGGTTGCGGGCTACGTTACCTACTTTGGAGTTCAGTCATGAGCCTCGCGCAGACCATCCGCGGCGCGCTTCTCACCGATTTCCTGGGTGCCTTCTGGGTGGCCACGATCGAGATGTTCCGCCGCAAGGCGACCGTGAACTACCCGTTCGAGAAAAACCCGCTGTCGCCGCGCTTCCGGGGCGAGCATGCGCTACGCCGCTATCCCAGTGGCGAAGAGCGCTGCATCGCGTGCAAGCTGTGCGAGGCAATCTGCCCGGCGCAGGCGATCACGATCGAGGCCGAGCCGCGCGAAGACGGCGCCCGCCGCACCACCCGCTACGACATCGACATGGTGAAGTGCATCTATTGCGGCTTCTGCCAGGAGGCTTGCCCGGTCGACGCCATCGTCGAAGGGCCGAACTTCGAGTTCGCGACCGAGACCCGCGAGGAGCTGTTCTACGACAAGGAACGGCTGCTCGCGAACGGCGACCGCTGGGAGCGTCTGATCGCGAAGAATCTTGAGCTGGATGCGCCGTACCGTTAGCGCGCCGGAAACTTAACACATCCCGATCCGGCGAGGGGCCGCGGGAGCAAAGAGGGGCGAGAAGGCTGTGGCACTGATCGCATTTGGATTGATCGCGGTCATCGTGATCCTGTCGGCAACGTTCGTGATTGCCGCGCGCAACCCGGTGCACTCGGTGCTCTGGTTGATCCTGTCATTCTTTTCGGCTGCGGGCCTGATGGTGCTGATTGGCGCCGAGTTCCTCGCGATGCTGCTGATCGTCGTCTACGTGGGCGCCGTGGCCGTGCTGTTCCTGTTTGTCGTGATGATGCTGGACGTCGATTTCGTCGAGTTGAAGCAGGGGACGCTGCGCTACTGGCCGTT
Organism: Acidobacteriota bacterium; assembly: GCA_016712445.1. Classification (NCBI taxonomy): domain Bacteria; kingdom Pseudomonadati; phylum Acidobacteriota; species Acidobacteriota bacterium. The sequence goes on from JADJRB010000002.1 coordinate 411,040, forward strand.
CGCCCTTTTGGTCGGGGTCGTCTTCCTTGCCGAACTGGCGCTGGTCTGGTCGGCGAGCGGCTCGCTGAATTTCGACCAGTTCGATCCTTCGCCCGGCGGCGAGACCAACGCCGAAGCGATCGGTGCGGTGATGTACACGGATTACCTGCTGCTGTTCCAGCTCGCAGGGGGCATCCTGCTCGTCGCGATGATCGGCGCCATCGTGCTGACCTTGCGCCACCGGCCGCACGTGAAGCGCCAGGATGTCGGCAAGCAGACCAGCCGCCGGCGCGCTGACGCCTTTGACTTGAAGGACCCGACACCGGGGCAGGGTATCTGACATGGCTGAACTGGGGCTCATCCACTACCTGATCGTCTCGGCGGCGCTGTTCACAATTGGCGTCGTGGGCATCTTCGTGAACCGCAAGAACGTGATCGTCATCCTGATGGCGCTCGAGCTGATCCTCCTGTCGGTCAACCTGAACCTGGTCGCCTTCTCGGTTTTCACCGGCACGATCCAAGGTCAGATCTTCGCGATGCTGGTGCTGACCGTGGCCGCTGCCGAAGCGGCGGTCGGCCTCGCGATCCTCGTCGTCTATTTCCGGAACCGCCGCGACATCTCGGTTGAGAATGTCGACCTGATGAAAGGCTGAACCCAGTCATGCTTCCGGACAGCCTGCTCATCTATATCGTCCTTGCGCCCGGTCTCGCCGCGCTTACCGGCCTGTTCCACAAGTGGATCGGCGACCGTCTGGTCATGCTGGTCACGACGGGCGTTGTGCTGTCTGCCGGCGCGCTGTCATTGTACCAGCTGTTTGCCTACGTGGCAGGCCTCGGTCACGCGCCCGCAGCGGAGCATCATGCCGGGCTTGATGCCTACCTGACTTCGGGCACCGAAGCGGCCGCGGCGCACATCCAGCAACACATCATCACCCTGATGCCGTGGATACATGTCGGCGATTTCCACGCCAACTGGGCGATCCGTGTGGATACATTGTCGATCGTCATGATGGCGGTGATCACCGGCGTGTCCGGTCTCGTGCACCTCTATTCATGGGGCTATATGAGCGAAGACCCGCACAAGGCACGCTTCTTCGCCTACCTCTCGCTCTTCACGTTCATGATGCTGATGCTCGTGGTCGCGGACAACTTCATCCAGCTGTTCTTCGGCTGGGAAGGGGTGGGGCTCGCGTCCTACCTGTTGATCGGGTTCTGGTACACCAAGAAAGCGCCAAACGACGCCTCGATCAAGGCGTTCGTGACCAACCGCGTCGGCGATTTTGGTCTCGCGCTGGGCATCATGGCCGTGTTCTTCATGTTCCGCTCGGTCGAGTTCGCACCGGTCCTCGAAGCAATCCGGACCAATGCCGTGATCAACCCGATCGCGTTCGCGGAGCCGCTGCCCGCGCGCGAGTCGGTGATCGTGTTCTTTGGTGAGCGCGTCTACGCGCTGGAGCTGATCGGCATTCTCCTTTTCATCGGCGCGATGGGCAAGTCTGCGCAGTTCTTCCTGCACGTCTGGCTGCCGGACGCCATGGAAGGCCCGACGCCGGTCTCGGCGCTCATCCACGCGGCGACGATGGTGACCGCAGGCGTCTATCTCGTCTGCCTCCTGTCGCCGATTTACGAGTACACCTTCTACGCCTCCGGCATGGTGGCGCTGGTGGGCGCCGTGACGGCGCTCTACGCCGCAACAGTCGGCATGGCGCAGAACGACATCAAGCGCGTGATCGCCTATTCGACCTGTTCACAGCTCGGCTACATGTTCTTCGCGGCGGGCATCGGCGCGTACGAAGCGGCGATGTTCCACCTCTTCACCCACGCGTTCTTCAAGGCGCTGCTGTTCCTTGGCGCCGGCTCGGTCATCCATGGCATGCACCACGAACAGGACATGCGGAAGATGGGCGGCCTGGCGAAGTTCATGCCGCTGACCTATGCCGCGATGATGATCGGCACGATTGCGATCATCGGCCTCGGCGTGCCGCACACCAAGATCGGTTTCTCCGGCTTCTTCTCGAAGGACGCGATCCTCGAGAGCACGTTCGCGGGCGCAGCTGCCGGCGTGAGCTTCGGTCAGCTGGCGTTCTGGTTCGGCCTGATCGCGGCTTTCCTGACGAGCTTCTATTCCTGGCGCCTGATCTACATGACCTTCCACGGTCCTGCGCCGCATGAAGCGCATGATGACCACGGGCACGCGGCCCACGATGCGCATGGGCATGACGACCACGCGCATGACGTTCATGGCCATGGCCACGATCACACGCCGCACGAGAGCCCTGCCGTGATGTTGATCCCGCTGGCGCTGCTCAGCCTGGGCGCGATGTTTGCGGGCTTCTACTTCTATAATGCGTTCGTGGACGGACAGAACGAAGCCTTCTGGGCGGGCGCGATCTACCGGTCTGCCGAGAACCACGTGCTGCATGCACGCCACGACGTTCCGGACTGGGTGATCTGGGCGCCGCTGGTGGTTACGGTGGGCGGCTTCCTGATCGCGACGTTCACCTATTTTTTCAATCGCGGCATCGGCAAGCGCATTGCCGACAGTGGCGGCCCGCTACACGCCTTGTTCTACAACAAGTGGTTCTTCGACGAGATCTACCAGGCAACGCTCGTGCGTGGCGCAGCACTGCTGGGTAACCTGTTCTGGAAGGCCGACAAGAAGGTCATCGACGGCATCGGCCCGGATGGTTTCGCGAAGGTGGCGAGCATAAGCTCGCGCGGCCTGTCGCGCATGCACTCGGGTTACCTCTACCACTATGCCTTCGTGATCATCGGTGCGGCGATTACGTTCGGCGCCATTCTGTGGATGCGTTCCGGGGGAGCTAACTAATGGGCGGGTTCCCGATCCTTTCGGTCATGACGTTCCTGCCGCTGGCGGGCGCCGTGCTCGTGATGCTGGTGCGCGCCGCGACGGCGGGCAGTTCGCAGCGCGGCGGCGGAACGGATTCGAGCAAGGCCACCCTGATGGCTGCGTTCATCATCTCGGCCGCAACTTTCGTGGCGTCGATCGCGGCCTTCGCATCCTTCGACCGGAGCGCCGATGGCTATCAGCTGGTCGAGCAATATGCCTGGTACGGACCGATCAGCTTCAAGCTGGGTGTCGATGGCCTGTCGCTGTCGCTTGTGCTGCTGACAACTTTCCTGACGCCGATCTGCCTTTTGGCGAGCTGGAATTCGATCGAGAAGCGCGTGACGGAATATGTCATCGCTTTCCTTGTACTCGAGACCTTCATGATCGGCGTGTTCGTGTCGCTCGACCTCGTGCTGTTCTACATCTTCTTCGAGGCGGGCCTGATCCCGATGTTCCTGATCGTCGGCATCTGGGGCGGCAAGGACCGCGTCTATGCGGCGTTCAAGTTCTTCCTCTACACGCTGCTCGGTTCGCTGCTGATGCTCGTGGCGATGGTCTACATGATCCAGGTGTCCGGCTCGGCCGACTTCGAAGTGCTGGAGAAATTCGCATTCGATCCCTCGGTGCAAACCTGGCTGTGGCTGGCTTTCGTCGCCTCGTTCGCGGTCAAGCTGCCGATGTGGCCGGTGCATACCTGGTTGCCGGATGCGCACGTACAGGCACCGACGGCCGGCTCGGTCATCCTTGCCGGCGTGCTGCTGAAGATGGGCGGCTACGGATTCCTGCGCTTCTCGCTGCCGATGTTCCCGGACGCGAGTGCGCTGTTCCAGCCCTACATGTTTGCCCTGGGTGTGGTGGCGATCGTCTACACCTCGCTCGTCGCCTGGCGCCAGACCGACATGAAGAAGCTGATCGCCTATTCGTCGGTGGCGCACATGGGCTTCGTGACGCTCGGTATCTTCGCGTTCAATGAAACCGGGGTGCAGGGCGCCATCTTCCAGATGCTCAGCCACGGCATCATTTCCGGCGCGCTCTTCCTCATCGTTGGTGTCGTCTATGACCGGATGCACACGCGCGAGATCGCGGCCTATGGCGGCCTCGTGAACCGGATGCCGATCTACGCTTCCTTCTTCATGCTGTTCACGATGGCCAACGTCGGCTTGCCGGGCACCAGCGGCTTCGTGGGCGAGATCCTCACCATGGTCGGCGGCTTCCAGGCGGCAACCTGGGCCGCTGCGGGCGCCGCGCTCGGCGTGATTTTCTCGGCTGTCTACATGCTGACGCTCTACCGGCGCACCGTGTTCGGCGAGATCACCAACCCGGCGCTGAACGGCATCAAGGACATGAACCTGATCGAGTGGCTGTGCATCGCACCGCTGGCCGCCCTCACGCTGCTGTTCGGTGTCGCGCCGAACCTGATCTTCAACCTGACAGACAGTTCCACCGCACGGATACTGTCGATGATGGCCGGAGGCCAGTAAGCCATGCTGGACGTTACAGCCATCCTGATGACGGTCGCGCCCGAAATCTGGCTCGCGCTCGCGGGGCTGACCGGGGTCGTGCTCGGCGCCATTTTCGGAGAGCGCTTCAATTCGCTTTCGTTCAAGTACGGCACGCTTGCCCTGTTCGGCGCGGCGGCGCTGGCAGCGCTGCATTTCCAAGGGGGCGAAGCGTTCGGCGGTCTTGTGCGGACCAATACGTTCGTGAACTTCGCCAAGGTCGTCAGCTTCTCGCTGGCCGGTGTCGCGCTGTTCATTTCCGAGGGCTTCCTGAAGCGGCACGAAACGGACCGCTACGAATATGCCTTGCTGACCATTTTCGCGAGCATGGGGATGGGCATCATCCTGTCCGCTGCTGACCTGATGACGCTGTACATGGGCATCGAGACGCTGAGCCTCTCGTCTTACGTGCTGGCGGCGTTCCACCGCGATTCGGCGCGGTCTTCGGAAGCTGGCCTCAAGTACTTCGTGCTCGGCGCGCTGGCGTCGGGCATGCTGCTGTATGGCGCGTCGCTGGTATACGGATTTACCGGCCACACCTCGTTTGCCGGTATCGCGGCGTCGGAGATGTCCGGCGGCGTGATGTTCGGCATGGTGCTGATGATCGTGGGCCTGGCGTTCAAGATCTCGGCGGCGCCGATGCACGTCTGGACACCGGACGTTTATGAAGGCGCCCCGACTGCGGTCGTCGCCTTCTTCGCGTCTGCTCCGAAACTGGCCTCGACAATTGTGTTTGCGAACGTCCTGTTCACCGTGTTCGGTGAGGCGATCATGCAATGGCAGCTGATCGTGTCGATCATTGCCGGCCTGTCGATGATCATCGGGTCGCTGGGCGCGCTGCTGCAGACCAATATCAAGCGTCTGCTCGGGTACTCCTCGATTGCCAACGTCGGTTATGCGCTCGTCGCCGTTGCGGCGGGCCAGGAGACCGGCGCTGCGGCGCTGCTGACCTTCTCGACGATCTATGCCGTCACCTCGCTCGGCCTTTTTGCGGCCGTGCTGGCGATGCGCCGGCGCGGCGGCATGGTGGAAGGTATCGGCGAGCTCGGCGGCCTCATCCGTACCAAGCCGGTGCTCGCGGTGATGATGTCGATCATGATCTTCTCGATTGCGGGATTGCCGCCGTTCGGGGGCTTCTTCGGCAAGTTCGAAGTGCTGCGCGCCGGTCTCGACGCCGGCCTGCTGCCGCTCGCCATCCTCGTGGTGATCGCCTCGGTGATCTCGCTTGGATATTACCTGAAGCTGATCAAGATCATGTGGTTCGACGAGCCGACCGAGCGGTTCGAGAATGTCGACATGTCGGTGATGACTGCGGTGGTCGTCAGTGCTCTCGTCGCAGGCGTGGTATTCATGGTCTTCATCAGCGAGCTGGGAACCGGCGGTTGGGCCACCTATGCAGCATCGGGGCTATTGCGTTGAGCGAGGCCTGGCCCGTCTACCAGATGGGCGTGATCGACAGCACCAATACCGAAGCCAAGCGCCGGGTTTTGACCGGATTCCATGACCAGTGGCTGGTTGCCTCGCAGCAGACAGCCGGACGCGGCCGGCAGGACCGCCAATGGCTCTCGCCAGCCGGAAACATCTATGCGACGGCGCTGTTCCGGGAGCCAGGCGGGTTGGCGGTCGCGCTGCGCGTTCCGTTCGCGTGCGCGCTGGCAGTGCACGATGTGGTCGCGGCCTATGCGCCCAAGGCGGACGCGCGGCTGAAATGGCCGAACGATGTGCGCATCGACCGGCGGAAGGTCTCAGGCATCCTGGTGGAGACCGGGGGCAGCGGCGCCGATTTCTGGATCGCCGCAGGGATCGGCCTCAACGTGCTGGCCCTGCCGGACAACGTCTCGCAGCCGGCGACCAGTCTGGTTGAACTCGGCATGCCGCCTTCGGTGGGGCTGGACGCGGTGTTCCAGAGCCTGCGCGAAGCCTTTGCGAGGCGTCTGGGGCAGGCGCGTGGCGGGTTCGCAGGCATCCGGTCCGACTGGCTCGCACGGGCGGAAGCGCTCGGTGAGTCCCTTCACATTCGCGCGGGCGATGTTGAAATTGAAGGGATTTTCGAGGATCTGGAGCAGGATGGCGCCCTCGTCGTTCGATTGCGGGATGGATCGCGGCGTTCCATAAGGGCTGGTGAAGTAGAAATCCGCAGGAGCTGAAGAGCCATGTTGCTCGCAATTGACGTTGGCAACACCAACACCGTGTTCGCCCTGCATGACGGGGCGGACTGGGTCCATAGCTGGCGGAGCGCCACCGACTCGACGAAGACGGCTGACGACCATGCTTCGTGGCTATGGCGGCTGGCTGACATGCACGGCGTTGACATGACCAAGGCCGAAGGCTGCGTGATTTCCACGGTTGTGCCGCAGGCGCAGTTCAACTTCCGCAACCTCGCCCGCCGCTACCTGAACATCGAGCCGATGTTCATCGGCGATCCTGACCTGAAGACGGGTGTCGAAATCCGGGTGCGCCACCCGGAGCAGGTGGGGGCGGACAGGATCGTCTCGGCGCTCGGCGCACATGTGAAGTATCCCGGTCCGCTGATCGTGATCGATAGCGGGACGGCCACAACGCTCGACGTCGTCGGCGCGGATGGCGGATTTGAAGGCGGGATCATCTCGCCCGGGATCTACCTTTCGATGCGCGCGCTGCACGAGGCGGCGGCCCAGCTGCCCCGGATCGCCATCCAGAAGCCGGCGCATGTGATTGGCAAGGATACCGTCTCAGCGATGCAGTCCGGTGTTTTCCTTGGATATATTGAACTGATCGACGGGCTCGTGCGCCGGGTGAAAGCCGAGTATGGTGAGCCGATGACCGTCGTTGCGACAGGAGGCGTTGCCTCCCTGTTCGAAGGCGCGAGCGAAACCATCGACCATTATGACCAGGATGTCCTGATCCGCGGGTTGCTGGAAGTCTGGAAGCGGAATCGTTGAGACCTGATGCCCGATAGCGCTGCGACGACAGACGAACTCGTATTCCTGCCGCTCGGCGGATGCGGCGAGATCGGCATGAACCTGAATGCCTACGGGTACGGTCCGGCGCACGCACGCCGCTGGATCGTGATCGATGTGGGGGTAACGTTCGGCGGGCCGGACACGCCCGGAATCGACCTGATCTGCGCTGATCCGGCCTATCTGGTCGGCGAGCAGATCGACGCGATTTTCCTGACTCACGCGCACGAGGACCATATCGGTGCGATTGGTCTGCTGTATCCCCTGCTGCGGACGAAGGCGCCGATCTATGCGACGCCGTTCACGGCCGAGCTGGCGCGCGGGAAGTTGCAGGAGCGGGGCGCCGACACCAAGCGGCTCAAGACCATTGCGCTGGGTGCGTGTGTCACGGCGGGCCCGTTCACCGTGCGCTATGTCACGCTGACCCATTCCATTCCCGAGCCGAATGCGCTCGCCATCGAGACGCCCGCTGGCACGATCCTCCACACCGGCGACTGGAAAATCGACCCCGAACCATTGATCGGGGCACGGACGGATATCGAGGGCCTCACCGCGCTCGGCGACCGGGGCGTGCTGGCAATGGTCTGCGATTCCACGAACGTGTTCGAGAGTGGCGAGTCCGGCTCCGAAGATACCGTGCGGCAGGGTTTGATCGACCTCATCGGCAAGCAGACCGGCGCCGTGGCGGTCACCACTTTCGCGTCGAACGTGGCGCGCGTGAAGTCGATCATCGAGGCAGGCAAGCGCGCGGGGCGGGAAGTGTGCCTCGTTGGCCGCAGCATGCACAAGATTACCGGCGCCGCGAAGGCCGTTGGCATTCTTCCGCCCAATCTTGAGTTCATCGACGAGTCGGAAGCGGGATACCTGCCGCCGGAGAATATCCTTTATCTGTGCACTGGCAGCCAGGGCGAGCCGAATGCGGCGCTCACGCGCATCGCGCGGGGCGACCATCGCAATGTCGTGCTGCGCGAAGATGATACCGTGATCTTCTCGTCGCGCCTCATCCCCGGAAATGAATCGTCGGTTTACGCCTTGCAGAATTCGCTGGCGGAGCAGGGCATCCGGATCATAACGCCGCGCATGGTGGACGAGCCGATCCATGTGTCCGGCCATCCGTGCCGGGACGAATTGCGCCGGATGTATCAATGGGTTCGCCCGCGGGTCTCGGTGCCCGTACACGGTGAGCGGCGGCATATCGTCGAACACGCAGCTTTCGCCCGATCGCTTCAGGTCCAGTCCGCCTTGACGCCCCGAAATGGCAGCCTGATCAGGCTCGCGCCCGGAGAAGCTGAAATTGTCGACGAAGTTCCGGCCGGGCGGCTGATGCTGGACGGGTCGAAGCTCGTGCCGGAGGCGGCCGAAGGATTGATCCAGCGGCGGCGCCTGTCGGTCAGCGGGGTGATCCTGGCGACGCTCTGCCTCGACAGTTCGGGCGAGATCATCGATGGCCCGGTCATCGCCGTCAAAGGCCTGTCGGAAAGCGATGGACGCATCGCGGACGAGAGCCTCGAACCTTTGGACGAAGCGGCAATGCGCGCGCTAGAAGGCATCAAGCGCCGCGACCGCTCTGATGACGAAGTTGTCGAGAAGATTGTCGGCCGGGCCCTGCGGAAGGCTTGCGATGCTGAATTCGGAATAAAGCCACTCATAGAAGTGATCGTATTGAGGAGTTGAGACAAGATGAGCGCATTCAAGATCGGCCCCTGAACCATGTCGGCGTGGCCGTGCCCAACCTTGAGCAGGCCTGCGAAACCTACCGGACGCTCTACGGGGCAACAGACATCACGACGCCGTTCGACATGCCGGAACAAGGCGTGAAGGTCTGTTTCGTCAACCTGCCCAACAGCCAGATCGAACTGATCGAGCCGCTGAATGAAGCGTCGCCGATTGCCAATTTCATCAAGAAGAATCCGTCCGGCGGACAGCATCATGTCTGCTTCGAGGTGGCAGACATCAACGAGGCGGTGACCGAAATGGAGAAGCGCGGCGCGACCGTGCTCGGCAAGCCGCGTATCGGCGCGCACGGCACCATGATCATCTTCGTTCACCCGAAGAACTCCAACGGCGTGCTGATTGAGCTGATGGAAACACCCAAGGGTCACCACTGATGTCGGTAGCCGGGGGTATCATCGTATTCGTCCTGGCCTGGTGGATCAGCTTCTTCGCCGTCCTGCCCATAGGTGTGCAGGGCCAGTGGGAGGATGGCTCGACGATCCCCGGAACGGAGGAAGCCGCCCCGAAATACCCCATGCTGAAGAAGAAGGTGCTGTGGGCTTCGATCGCGGCGGCGGTGATCACTGGCCTTGCTGCGCTGATCATCCCGCGCCTGCTTGCCTACTAGGCCCCCGACCGGCTAGGTGAGCCCGGTCTGAATTGCCCGAAAGAGAGCCCTGAATGCGTCTGTCGAACTACTTCTTGCCGGTTTCCAAGGAAGCGCCGGCGGACGCCGCAATCGTGTCGCACCAGCTGATGCTGCGCACGGGCATGGTGCGTCAGAATGGCGCCGGGGTCTATTCCTGGTTGCCGCTGGGCTACCGAGTGCTGAAGCGGATCGAGCAGATCGTGCGCGAGGAAATGAACCGGGCAGGCGCCATCGAGATGCTGATGCCGACGCTGCAGCAGGCCGATCTTTGGCGCGAGTCCGGCCGGTACGAGGCGTATGGCAAGGAAATGCTGCGCATCAAGGACCGGCATGACCGTGAGATGCTCTACGGCCCGACCAATGAAGAGCTCATCACCGACGTGTTCCGCACCTATGTGAAGAGCTACAAGCAGCTGCCGCTGAACCTCTATCACCAGCAATGGAAGTTCCGGGACGAGGTGCGCCCGCGCTTCGGCGTGATGCGAGGCCGCGAGTTCCTGATGAAGGATGCCTACTCGTTCGACCTGACGGAGGAGGGGGCGCGCGTTGCCTACCGCAAGATGTTCTGCGCCTATCTGAATGCGTTTGACCGGATGGGTCTGACGGCGATCCCGATGCGCGCCGATACCGGTCCGATCGGCGGCGACCTCAGCCATGAATTCATCATCCTGGCCGATACGGGCGAAAGCGCCGTTTTCTGCGACCGGGAGCTACTGGACATGCCGGCGCCCGGGCTCGACCTGGACTTCAGCGCTGACCTCGTGCCGGTGGTTGAGCAGCGCACCAAGTATTACGCCGCGACCGAAGAGATGCACGACGAGGCGGCGTTCAATGCGCTGCCGGAGGATCGCCGCGTCTCGGCGCGCGGGATCGAAGTCGGGCACATCTTCTATTTCGGCACCAAGTATTCGGCGCCCATGAACGCGGTGGTGCAGGGCCCGGACGGCCAAATGGTGCCCGTGCAGATGGGCAGCTACGGCATCGGCGTGTCGCGGCTCGTCGGTGGCATCATCGAAGCCAGCCATGACTCAAACGGGATCATCTGGCCTGATGCGGTTGCGCCGTTCACGGTTGGCATCATCAACATGCGAGCTGGTGATACGGCCTGCGATGCGGCGTGCACGGAGCTTTACGCACAGTTCGACAAGGCAGGCATCGACGCGCTTTATGACGACACCGATGACCGGGCCGGCGCCAAGTTTGCGCGCATGGACCTGATTGGCCTGCCTTGGCAGATCGTGATCGGACCCAAGGGACTGGAGAAGGGTCTCGTCGAACTGAAACGCCGGAAGACCGGTGAGAAGGTCGAGGTGACGGTCGAGGAAGCGTTCCGGAGGATCACTGCGTGAGCAATGGCGGCGCGAAGGCGGCTGCTCCTTTCGGCCGCCTCGAACGAACCCTCGCCTGGCGCTACCTGCGCGCGCGCCGTGAACATGGCGGTGCCAGCCTGATCGCTGTGATTTCGTTCGTCGGCATCTTCTTTGCCGTGGCAGCGCTCATCATCACCATGTCGATCATGAGCGGGTTCCGGGCCACCTTGCTGGATGCGTTGCTTGGCGGTGAGCCGCATATCGCCGCTGCGGTTGACGGATATCCGCAGGAAGAGGCGGAAGCCTTTGCCGAGACGATCCGGACGGTCCCGGACGTGATCAGCGTTTCACCGTACATCGAGCAGTTCGTGCTGCTCTCGGCCAACGGTGTGCGCACTGGCGGCGTGGTGCGCGCGATTCCGCCGGCCGACCTGAAGACCATGCCGATCTTCAAGGACGGCGGCGCCACAGCCATCGCAAACGGCTTCGGCGAAGGGCGCAATGGCGGCAACATCGTGATGATCGGCCAGTACCTTGCGGCCAATCTCGGTCTGGGGGTGGGCGACAAGGTCGAGATTGTCACCACGCAGATGCGGTCCGGTCCGGTCGGCCAGACGCCGATCAGCAAGTCTTATGTTGTCGGGGATATCTTCCGTACCGGGAGCGCCCAACTCGACAACGTCTACGTGTTCATGCCCATGCAGCAGGCCCAGATCCTGTTCCAGTCCAAGGGCCGGTACCAATATCTCGACATCCGTGTGAAGAACCCGGACCTGACAGAAGCAGCAATGCAGAAGGTGACGGATGCGACCGGCTACAGCCTCATGTTGCGCGACTGGAAAACCAAGAACCGCACCTATCTCGGCGCGCTGCGTACCGAGCGCGTCATGGTGCGCCTCCTTGTGACCATCATCATGATGATCGCCACGCTCAACATCATCGTCGGTGTCGTGATGCTGGTGAAGAACAAGACGCGCGATATTGCGATCCTCCGGACGATCGGGCTCAGCCGTTCGGGCGTGCTGCGGGTGTTCCTGATGGTTGGCACGGCTCTCGGGTCGCTTGGCGCGCTGCTGGGCATGGTCGTCGGCATATTGTTCATCCTGAACATCGGGCCGATCGAAGCACTGATCAACATGGCCATCGACGGTGAAGTCTTCCCGGCGGAACAGTACGGCCTCGACCACCTGCCGGCGATCCTGGACTGGAGCGATGTGCTCAGTACGGGCGCCTATGCGCTGTTCATGTCGATGTTCGTATCGATGATCCCGGCCATCTGGGCGTCTTCCCAGGATCCGGTTAAAGCCCTGAGGTTCGAATGAGCACGGTGCCAGTCCTCGAACTCAAGGCGATCGAGCGCACCTACAAGACCAGTGCGGGGGCGCTGCCTGTGCTGCGCGGCACGGACCTGCGCATTGCGCCCGGCGAGCTGGTCGGTCTCGTGGGGCCTTCGGGCTCGGGCAAGTCGACTTTGTTGCACACCGCGGGACTGCTGGAACGGCCGGAGGGCGGCGACGTGCTGCTCGACGGGGTGGACTGTCTCGAGCTGAACGAAAACGGCCGTACGGCCATCCGCCGGAAGAAGATCGGCTTCGTCTACCAGTTCCACCACCTGCTGCCGGAGTTCAATGCCATCGACAACGTCGCTATGCCGTTGATGATCGCCGGTCTGAGCCGAAAAGCGGCGCGGGAGCGGGCGGCGTCCCTGCTCGACGACATGGGCCTTGCCGAACGCCTCTATCATCAGCCGGGCCAACTTTCAGGTGGCGAGCAGCAGCGTGTCGCTATCGCGCGGGCACTTGCCAACGATCCGCGCCTTGTGATCGCCGATGAACCGACCGGAAACCTCGATCCGGCCACCACCGAACGGGTTTTCGCCACGCTGATCAAGATGGTGCGTGAAGAGGGGGCCGGCGTGCTGGTGGCGACGCACAACCTCGCCTTGACGCGCCACATGGACCGTGTCCTGACGCTTCAGGACGGCAAGCTGGTGGATTTCACAGAGTAACAGCCTGTGGAACATGGCCATTGGCCATTGGCGAACCGGGTGATTCGGTGACACTTTGGGTGTCCTGGAGAAAAGATCATGGACAGCCCGCTTTTCATCCCCCTGGCGATCCGCTCGAGCTATTCGCTGCTCGAGAGCATGATCAAGCCGTCGGATGTCGCCAAATGGTGCGCCAAGCACCGGGTACCGGCGGCGGCTGTCACCGACCGGAACAACCTCTTCGGGGCGCTTGAACTGTCGCTCAAGCTGGCTGAGACGGGCGTCCAGCCCATCATGGCTTGCTGTTTCGACATTACGGACGGCGTGCCGCGGTCCGAGCCGACACGGGTGTCGCTCTACGCCCAGGACGAGACCGGCTATCAGCGGCTGATGTTCCTGTCCTCGCGGGCGTTCATGGACGCCCCGGACGGGGTGCCCAAGCTGCACAAGCGGCTGCTGCTCGAAGAGACGGACGGACTGATCGTGCTCACCGGCGGCGCCGAAGGCGAAGTGGCACGGCATATCCAGAAGGGCCGTATGGCCGATGCGCGTACGGAGCTGTCGACGCTCGCCGGCGCCTATCCCGGCCGCTGCTATGTCGAGATCACGCGACATGGCACGGCAGCCGAACTCAAGACCGAACCCGGTTTGCTGGAACTCGCCTACGAGCTGGGCCTGCCGATCGTCGGGACGCACGATGCACGGTTCATGAAGCCGGACGACGCGGTTGCGCATGATGCGCTGATGTGCATCGCCAACGGGCAGTACCTCGGACAGGACGATCGCAAGCGGGTCGAGCCGAGCCAGTATCTCAAGTCCCCCGAAGAGATGCGGGAATTGTTCGCTGACCTGCCCGAAGCCCTTGCCGCGACGGTTGAAATTGCACAGCGCTGCGCCGTGCGGGCCGAGACGCGCAACCCCATCCTGCCCGGCTTCAGCGACGGCGGCCGGTCCGAGCCCGAAGAACTTCGCCTGCAGGCCCACGAGGGCCTCGAGCTGCGCCTGAAAGAAGCCGACCAGCTGTATGCTGATCGGCAGGTTTATGTGGACCGGCTCGACTTCGAACTCGGCGTGATCGAGCGGATGGGTTTTCCCGGTTACTTCCTTATCGTGTCCGACTTCATCAAATGGGCTAAGTCGAACGGCATCCCGGTTGGCCCGGGGCGGGGTTCGGGCGCCGGCTCGCTGGTCGCTTGGTCGCTTCTTATCACTGACCTCGATCCGATCCGGTTTGACCTGCTGTTCGAGCGCTTTCTCAACCCCGAGCGCGTCTCGATGCCCGACTTCGACGTCGACTTCTGCCAGGAGCGTCGCGGCGAAGTGATCAAGTATGTACGCGACAAATATGGCGCCGACAGCGTCGCGATGATTATCACCTTCGGGACCCTGCAAGCGAAAGCCGTGGTGCGCGATGTCGGGCGCGTGATGCAGATGCCGTATCATCAGGTTGACCGGCTTGCGAAACTTATCCCGTTCAATCCGGCCAAGCCCCCCACGTTGCAGGAAGCCATCGACGGCGAGCCGAAATTTGACGACGAAATCGCCGCCGACGCGCGCGTAGGTGAGCTGATCGAAATCGCGCTGGCGCTGGAGGGGCTTTATCGCAATGCGGGCACCCATGCGGCCGGCGTGGTGATTGCCGACCGTCCGCTTGTCAATCTCGTGCCGCTCTACAATGATCCGCGTGCGGAGCTGCCGGCCTCGCAGTTCAACATGAAATATGCGGAAATGGCCGGCCTCGTGAAGTTCGACTTCCTCGGCCTCAAGACGCTGACTGTAATCGACCGTGCGCTCAAGTTCATCGAGGCGAGCGGGCGGGAGGTGGGGCCTGCCTGGCGCAGCCTCGACGACACCTCGACCTATGACCTGATGGCCAGTGGCGAAACCCTGGGCGTGTTCCAGCTCGAGGGATCGGGCATGCGCGATACGCTGCGGCGCGTGCGACCCAACAACATCGAAGACGTGATCGCCATCATCTCGCTCTACCGTCCGGGCCCGATGGAAAACATTCCCGTTTATGTTCAGGGCAAGGAAGATCCGTCTTCGGTGACTTACCAGCATCCGGACCTGCGGCCCGTTCTTGAGGCGACCTACGGCGTGCCGGTCTATCAGGAGCAGGTCATGCGTATGGCGCAGGAGGTTGCCGGCTACTCGCTTGGCGAAGCCGACCTGCTGCGCCGCGCGATGGGCAAGAAGAAGCTCGAAGAAATGGTCGCGCAGCGCAAGCGATTTGTCGAAGGCGCAGCCGCGACGAAGAACATGGCCGAACGGCTCGCAAACGAAATCTTCGACACGATGGAGAAGTTTGCCGGCTACGGTTTCAACAAGTCGCATGCCGCCGCCTACGCGCTGATCGGCTATCAGACCGCCTACCTCAAATGCCATTTCCCGGTCGAGTTCCTCGCTGCCTCGATGAGCCTCGATATTGGCAACACCGACAAGCTCGCCGCCTTCTTCCAGGAGGCCAAGCGGCTTCGCATTCCCGTGCTGGCAGCCGACATCAACGCTTCGGGGGCAGACTTTGACGTGCGTGAAGGCGCGATTGTCTACGCGCTCGGCGCGCTGAAGGGCGTTGGCGTGGAGGCCATGAAACACGTGGCGCAGGTGCGCGCAGAATCCGGACCATTCTCCGACCTGTACGATTTTGCAGAGCGGATCGATCCGCGCCAGGTCAACAAGAAGGCGTTTGAATCGCTCGCGCGGGCCGGGGCGCTCGACCCGCTCGAACAGAACCGGGCGCGCGTGTTCGAGGCTTCAAGCGTTCTGGCGCAACATGCCACAAGCTCAGCCGGCGACCGGCAGGGCGGGCAGGGCGGCTTGTTTGCAGATGCGGAACCGGCGCTGCGCCCCCCATTGCCGAACCCTCGCCCCTGGACCGCGCAACAGAAGCTGGATGAGGAATTCCGGTCGATCGGTTTCTACTTCTCGGGCCACCCGCTGGATGACGTGCTGGAGTCGCTCGACCGTGACCGGATTACCTTGATGATGGAGATCGAAGACCGGGCAGGGGAAGGGCGGCCGCTCGAAATGATCGGTATCGTGCGCGCGCGCAACGACCGCTCGGCCAAGAATGGTTCGAAATTCTCGTTCATCACGGTCTCGGACCCCACCGGCGAGCGGGAAGTCACCGTCTACAGCGAAGCACTGATGCAGTTCGGCGACCTGTTGAAACCTGGCCAGGCCGTTGCGCTGACCGTTTCGGTGAAGATGAACGGCGAAGAAACCCGCCTGATCGTTGAGCGGGTCGTGGAACTGGAATCCGCCCGGCTCTCCAAACCGTCGGGGTCGCTCGTCGTCCGGTTGTCTTCCGGGACCAATCCTGCGGAACTTGCGAGCGTGTGCACCCGGCTGGAAGGCCTCCCGGACCCGGATCGCGGCGCGATCCTGCTGGAAATGCCGCTGGAAGACGGCCGTCTGGTCACCGTACGGCTGCCGCAGACCTATACGATCAGCCTCAAAGCCCAGCGGGCCCTTAAGGAAATTCCGGGGGTCGAGCGGGTTATCCCGCGCCGGGCGGCCTGATCGCCCGTATCTACAGCGGTTTGGGCTTGCCCGGCCCCTTAAAAGCTGTATAGGAGCCCACTTCGAAACCATGTCGCGGGTGCATCCGGTGCGAAGGGCTTTGCCCCAAGTTCCACCCTGCGACGGCCAACCGGATGGAGAAAATCGATGGCCCTACCTGACTTTTCTATGCGTCAGCTGCTTGAAGCTGGTGTTCACTTTGGTCACCAGACCCACCGCTGGAACCCGCGCATGAAGCCGTACATCTACGGCGAGCGCTCCGGCATCCACATCATGGACCTGTCGCACACGGTGCCTTCGCTGCACCAGGCGCTCGTTTTCGTTCGTGACACCGTCGCCAAGGGCGGCCGTATCCTTTTCGTGGGCACCAAGCGCCAGGCGCAGGATCCCGTGGCTGAGGCCGCACAGCGCTGCGCCCAGTACTACATGAACCACCGCTGGCTCGGCGGCACGCTGACCAACTGGTCGACCGTGTCGAATTCGATCAAGCAGCTGCGCGAGCTGAACACGATGTTCGACTCGGCTGGCGGTTCGGGCCTCACCAAGAAAGAACTTCTCGATCTGCAGCGCCGCCGCGAAAAGCTGCAGCGTGCCCTCGGCGGTATCGCCGACATGGGCGGCCTGCCGTCGGCGATCATCGTGATCGACACGAACAAGGAAGCCATTGCGGTGCAGGAAGCCCGCAAGCTCGGTATCCCGGTTGTGGCGGTTCTCGATACCAACTGCGATCCGGCCGACGCTGACTACGGCTTCCCTGGCAACGACGACGCGGCCCGCGCGATCTCGCTGTACTGCAACCTGTTTGCAGACGCGGTGCTCGATGGCCTCGCAGAATCGACGGCCGGCCTCGGTGTTGACCTCGGCGCCATGTCGGACGTTTCCACGATGTCGGACTCGGACGTTGCGGTGGCCGACGAAGCGGCTTCGGGCAACGCCTGAACCCGGGCCTGACGGCCTGCAAAATTCAACTGAAGGATCAAAGCCATGGCTGAGATTACAGCGGCACTTGTAAAACAACTGCGCGAGAAGACCGGCGCGGGCATGATGGATGCAAAGAAAGCGCTCGTCGAGAACAACGGCGACGAAGCTGCGTCCATCGAATGGCTGCGCGCGAAAGGCCTGTCCAAGGCTGCCAAGAAATCCGGCCGAGCTGCGGCTGAAGGCCTTGTGGCGGTGAAGGTTTCGGCAGACGGCAAGTCGGGCGCAATCGTCGAACTCAACGCCGAGACGGACTTCGTCTCGCGCAACGAGAGCTTCCAGAAAGCGCTCGACGGGATCGCCAACGTCGCGCTATCGACTGACGGCTCGGTTGCGGCCGTCGCGGCTGCGGCTGCGCCGGATGGCGAAGGCTCGGTCGACGACATGGTGAAGCGTATGATCGCCACGATCGGCGAGAACATGACGCTCCGCCGTTCTGCGAAACTGACGTCGGCCGGCAAGGTCGCGTCGTACATCCACAACGCTGCCGCGCCCGGTATGGGCAAGGTCGGCGTGCTGGTCGCACTGGAAGGTTCGGGCGACCTGGACGATGCAGGCCGCAAGGTTGCCATGCACATCGCCGCGACCTCGCCGGCAGCGGCCACAACGGCTGAGCTCGATCCGGCGCTGATCGAATCGGAAAAGCGCGTGCTCACCGAACAGGCCCGCGAGAGCGGCAAGCCGGACGCCGTCATCGAGAAGATGATCGTCGGCCGGATGCAGAAATTCTACAAGGAAGTGGTGCTCGTCGAGCAGCCCTTCATCATGGACCCTGACAAGACCGTCGGTGAGTTCCTGAAGGCGCAGGGCGCAACGTTGAAGGGCTTCGTGCACTTCAAGCTGGGCGAAGGCGTCGAAAAGGAAGAATCCGACTTCGCGGCCGAAGTGGCCTCGATGACAAAAGGCTCTTGATCAGGCTTGCCTTTCTCCCCGCGAGGGGCTTTGAACAATCCCGGCTGGCGGTTTCGCACAGCCGGGATTTTTTTGGTTCCAGGTTGAGAATGATCGGTGACAAGCATGCCGGCAGATGAGCCCGAAAAGGCCCCGTTGAAGTACCGCCGTGTGCTTCTGAAGCTTTCCGGAGAGGCCCTGATGGGGTCCGGCCAGTTCGGAATCGACATTCCCACTTGCCTGACCTTCGCCCACGCGATCGCCAACGCGCAGAAAGCGGGCGCAGAGATTTGCCTGGTGATCGGTGGCGGCAACATCTTCCGCGGGGTTGCGGGCGCAGCAAAAGGCATGGAACGGGCGCAAGCCGACTCGATGGGCATGCTGGCGACCGTTATGAACGCTCTTGCGATGCAGAGCGTGCTCGAGAGCATTGGTGTGCCCACGCGCGTCCAGTCGGCGCTCAGCATGGACGCGATTTGCGAGCCCTACATCCGCCGCCGTGCGCAGCGGCACATGGAAAAAGGCCGGGTCGTGATTTTCGCAGCCGGCATTGGCAACCCGTTCTTCACGACAGACACAGGCGCAGCGCTGCGCGCGATTGAAATGAACTGCGACGCGCTCCTGAAAGGAACGCAGGTCGATGGTGTCTACACCGCCGATCCGAAACTCGATGCAAACGCCAAGCGCTACAACCAGGTCGCGTACGACGAATTGCTGATCAAGAACCTGCGCGTCATGGACCCTTCAGCGGTCAGCCTGATGCGCGACAACAATATACCGATCGTCGTTTTCTCGTTGAAGGAAGAGGGCTCGCTGGCGAATGTCTTGCGCGGGCGCGGAACTTCCACGACGATCTCGCAGCAGGGAGGCACGAGCGAATGAGCTATAGCAAGCAGGATATCGAACGCCGGATGGAGGGCGCTCTGGCGTCGCTGGCAACCGAGTTTTCCGGCCTGCGGACAGGCCGCGCATCGGTCAATCTGCTCGATTCCATCAACGTGCCAGCGTATGGCGGCGTCTCGCCGCTGAGCCAGGTGGCGTCGGTGACGGTGACCGACACGCGCATGCTCTCGGTGAACGTATGGGACAAGTCCGTGGTCGGCGCGGTCGACCGTGCCATCCGGGAGTCGGGCCTCGGCCTTAACCCGATCATGGACGGGCAGACACTCCGCATCCCGATTCCCGCCCTCAACGAGGAACGCCGGGTCGAGCTGACCAAGATTGCCGGGAAGTATGCTGAAGCGGCCCGCGTCGCCGTTCGCAACGTGCGCCGCGATGGCATGGATGCGCTCAAGAAGATGGAGAAGGCGGGCGAGATCAGCGAAGATGCTGCGCGCGGCCTGTCGGAAGAAGTGCAGAAGCTGACGGACACCTATGTCCACCGCGTCGATGAAGCCGTGAAGGCCAAGGAAGCGGAGATCATGCAGGTGTAATGGCCCGCTCCGGGACATCCCCTGAACCCTCTCATGCCGGTGGCGATCCGCCGGCCCCCCGCCACGTCGCCATCATCATGGATGGCAATGGACGCTGGGCCAAGGCCAAGGGACTTCCGCGCACCGCCGGGCATGAGCGCGGCGTTGAAGCGCTGAGGCGCACGGTGGAAGCGGCCGGCGACCTCGGAATCCGCTACCTCACAGTCTTTTCCTTCTCGACCGAGAATTGGCGCCGTCCGCCTGCAGAAGTGAATACGCTGTTTGCATTGCTGAAGGCCTATGTGCAGCGCGACCTTGCGCGGCTGAAACAGGACGGCGTTCGCATCCGTGTCATCGGCCAGCGCGCCGGACTGCCGCCAGACATCGCGGAGCTCGTCGACCGGGCTGAGGCGGAAACCGAGACCAATTCCAAGTTCCACCTGACGATCGCATTCAACTACGGATCCCGGAACGAAATCCTGCGGGCGGCGGCCGCCTACGCGCAGGCGATTGCAGCCGGCGAAATTTCGGGCGAGCTCACCGAAGCCGGCTTCGAAGCGTTCCTAGACACGCGCGGGCTGCCCGATCCCGACCTTGTCATTCGCACGAGCGGCGAGCACCGCATCAGCAATTTCCTGCTCTGGCAGGCCGCCTATGCCGAGCTGCTATTCGTCGATGTGATGTGGCCCGACTTCAACCGCGCGCATCTGGAAAGCGCCATCTCGCGGTATCATGAGCGGGAACGCCGGTTCGGCGCCGTGGCACCTGGAGCCGGCTGATGGGCGATTGGACACCCGCTGACAAGCGGTTCTCCGAGTTACCTTTGCGCCTGCTGACCGCCCTGATCCTCATTCCATTCGCGCTGTTTGCTGTCTGGTCGGGATCGTGGTGGCTGGCGCTGGGGTGCGCGGCCTTTTGCGCCGTCATGATGCATGAGTGGTGCACCATGAGCGCAACGCCGAATGCGGCTTTGCTGGCCGGAATTGCCGGACTTTTCGGGTTCGCGCTGGCAGTCGAGGATGCCCGTGTCAGCATTGGACTGCTCTGTGCCGCCGCGGTGCTTGCTGCCCTGTCGCCGCCGCGCGTCCTTGCTGCGCGGCTGACCAGCGTGTTCGGGGTTGTCTACGTCTTCGCCATGGTGTTCGGGCTCTACATGCTCCGCGAAGGTCCCTGGCAGGGGCAGGATGCCGCGATCTACCTGATGTCTTTCGTTTGGGCCTCCGATGCGGCGGCGTATTTCTTCGGGCGCATGATCCGCGGCCCGCGGCTGTTGCCGAAGGAAAGCCCCAATAAGACCTGGAGCGGCGCCATCTCGGCGGTGATCGCCTGTGCGGTGTGCGGCTACGTCGCCGCAGGCTGGCAGGACACGCCGCCCGGTCCCTGGATCGTGGCGGGAATGGCCGTGTCGGTCGTTGCCCAGTTGGGCGACCTCTTCGAAAGCGGCCTGAAGCGGCGCTTCCAGGTAAAGGATTCCGGTTCCATCCTGCCTGGGCATGGAGGCCTTCTGGATCGTGTGGACGGCCTCGGGGCCGTCAGCATAACGGCAACGTTGATATTTCTGAGTGTTCCGGACGTTCCACGCCTGCTAGGTCTCTGAAGGATGACAGGCACGCGGCTCATTTCCATATTCGGGTCCACGGGTTCCGTCGGCCAATCAGCGATCGACGTGATACGCCATGCTAACCGTGACGCACCCCGATTTTCGTTCGTAGCGCTCGCCGGCGGACGCAACGCTTCGGCGCTTGCGTCACAGGCGCTTGAACTCCGGCCCGAAGTCGCAGTGATCGCGGACGAGCGTCAATTGCCGGAGCTGAGAGCGAGGCTCGACGGCAGCGGCATCGCCTGCGCGGGTGGTGAGGCGGCATTGGTGGAGGCGGCGACGCGCCCCTGCGACCGGTTCCTTGCCGCCATCGTGGGCGCGGCGGGCCTTCAGTCGACCATGGCGGCCGTCAAGGCGGGCAACCATCTCGCGCTGGCGAACAAGGAGAGCCTGGTTTGCGCCGGCACGATCCTGCTGGACGCCGCTGAGCGGGCAGGGGTGTCCGTTTTACCAGTAGATTCAGAGCATAGCGCCATTTTCCAATGCATCGGAGACGGCCGCTCGCTTGAAACGTTGACGCTGACCGCGTCCGGCGGACCATTCCGCCTGTCCAGCCTCGAGGATATGGCGCGCGCGACCCCTGCGCAGGCTGCGGCCCATCCGAAGTGGAGCATGGGCGTCAAGATTTCGATCGACAGTGCCACGCTGATGAACAAGGCGCTGGAACTGATCGAAGCCGCCATCCTTTTCCGGGTCGATGCGGCGCGAGTGGATGTCCTGGTGCATCCCCAGTCGATCATCCATGGAATGGCCCATTTCAAGGACGGGTCGGTGATTGCACAGCTTGGGTCGCCCGACATGCGGACACCGATATCGCTGGCTTTGGGTTGGCCTGACCGTATCGAAACAGCCGTAGAACGCCTGAACCTTGCCCAGATCGCTCAGCTCGAGTTCGGTCCGGTGGATGGTAAACGCTTCCGGTCGATCGACTTGGCGCGCCGCGCCTTCGGAATGGGGCCGGCTGGGCCTGTCATATTAAATTCTGCTAACGAATCAGCAGTTTCGGCGTTTGTGGGGGGGCAATGTGGCTTCCTGGACATCGCTTGGGCTGTGGAAGCCGCTCTGGACCGCTTTTCATCGTCGGAATTCGCCTCTACCAAGTGCACGACGCTGGAAGAAGTAGCGTTTCTGGACGGGTACGGGCGCAGCCTTGCCGAAGATGAACTGAAGCGAGCCCCGAGCCGGGCAGGAGGAATGACAGCGTGGAAGGCGTAATCAGCCAAGGCCCACTGTTCATCGCTTGCCTGGTGTTCCTGATGGGCATCGTGATCGTCGTGCATGAACTTGGCCATTACTTCGCGGGGCGCTTGTTCAATGTCGCCGCCGAGTCGTTCGCAGTCGGGTTCGGAAAACCGCTGTTCGAGGTACGCGACAAGCGCGGCACGCGCTGGCGGTTGAACTGGATCCCCCTCGGCGGTTTCGTGGCCTTTGTCGACAAACGGTCGCTGGAAGATGCGGCGCCCGAGGCGAGCGCACCGGTGGGCGTTGCATTCGACGATGTCGGCCCGCTCAAAAAGATCGTCATTTCGCTGGCGGGGCCATTTGCCAACTTCGTTCTGGCAGCGGCAATCTTTGCGCTGGCGCTGGGCGTACACGGCGTTGCGGTACAGCCAGTGCGGGTCGCGGCCACGCTGGAGGGCATGCCGGCCCAAGAGGCAGGCGTGCTTGAGGGCGACCAGATCCTGAAAGTCGACGGCCAGCCCATTCGCAACACCTCCGATTTCATCAGCGCCATACTGCTCAGCCCCAATGAGCCGGTTGACCTGACGATTGACCGGCAAGGCACGGAACGGGTGATTTCTGTGACGCCAGTCGAGGTTTTGCGAGAGAACCCGTTTGGCCAGATGACCCGGCAGAGCACCGTCGGGCTCAGCATCGCGCCTGCGGCGGAAACCGCCCGCATCCGCTATGGGCCCCTCGAATCAGTCGTAGCGGGTGTGCAGCAGACAGGTTCCTCGCTGGACCAGACCGTGAAGATGCTGGGCAGCATTGTTACCGGCAAGATGTCCTTCAACTCGCTTTCCGGCCCCGTGGGCGTTGCCGATGTGTCGCGCCGGATCGTGAACAATGCCATGGACCGGCCGGATGTGCCGCTGTCCAAGCGGCTGAATTACCTGTTCTGGATGCTGCTCAGCCTCTGCGCTGCCATCTCGGTCGGGGTGGGCTTTTTCAACCTGTTGCCACTGCCAGTGCTGGATGGCGGGCGGGTTGTGTTTCATGCATACGAGGCAGTGATAGGCTCAAAAATGCCAAGCCAAGTTGAGGCGATGGCGCTGCGTGTGGGAGTGTTGGTCTTGGTGGCCATGGTGATCGTGATCACTTGGGGGGACATTCTCGAGACCGGCGTCTTCGGACGGGGAACCAGCTGACGGCGGTCAGCTTCAGGAATGAAAGAGTTTTTGAGAATGCGTAACTTCCTCGCAGCGACAGTTCTCGCAACCAGTGCATTGGCACTCGGGGCTGGCGGCCAATTGACAACTGCGCATGCGCAGGAAGATGCACGCTACGGCGGCACGATCCGTTCGATCATTGTTGAAGGCAACAAGCGTATCGAAGCGCGCACGGTCCAGTCTTACCTGCTGCTTGAGCCGGGCGACGCTTTTGATCCTGATCGTATCGACCTGTCGCTGAAGACGCTGTTCGCCACCAACCTGTTCGCCGACGTCTCGATCGACCGACGCGAAGACGATCTCGTGGTGCGGGTTGTCGAAAATCCGATCATCAACCGAGTGATCTTCGAGGGTAACCGCGCGCTCAAGGACGACAAGCTTCGCGAAGAAGTGCAAGCCTCGCCGCGCGGGGTGTTCACCGCAGCCCGGGTTCAGGCCGACGTCCAGCGCGTCCTTGAGATGTATCGCCGGTCGGGCCGGTTCGCGGCCAAAGTCGAGCCGCAGTACAAGCCGCTCGAGCAGAACCGCGTTGACCTGATTTTCGAAATCACCGAGGGGCCCGTCACCGGCGTCCGCGCCATCAACTTCATCGGCAACAAGGAATACTCGGACTCGCGGCTGCGCAGTGAAATCGTGACACGCCAGTCGCGCTTCTGGCGCTTCTTCAGTTCGAACGACAACTACGATTCCGGCCGCCTCGAATACGACCGCGAAAAGCTGCGCGAGTTCTACCAGAACAACGGCTATTACGATTTCCGTGTCACCTCGGCTGTCGCCGAACTGACGCCGGACCAGAAGGACTTCTACGTTACCTTCACGGTTGACGAAGGCCGCCAATACGATTTCGGCGTCATCAAGGTCGAGACAGCGCTTGAGAAGCTGGACGCGGCCGTCCTGCAGGCGGTCGTGCCGGTGAAGGAAGGCGAGCTGTTCCGCGGTGACCAGATCGAAGGCACGATTGACGCACTCACCTATGCCGCCGGCGTGGCGGGTTACGCTTTCGTCGACATCCGGCCGCAGATCAGCGTCAACGAAGAAACTGGCCGTATCGACATCACATTCGCGATTGATGAAGGCCCGCGTGTCTATATCGACCGCATCAACATTGTCGGCAACACGCAGACACTCGACCGGGTCATTCGCCGTGAATTGCGCATTGCAGAGGGCGATGCCTTCAACCGCATCCTTCTCGATCGTTCGCGGAACCGCATCCGGGCGCTCGGCTTCTTCAAGGATGTCGAGATTGTTGAATCGCCTGCCGAAGAACCGGACCGCACGGTCGTCGATGTGAAGGTGACGGAGCAGTCGACCGGTGAGCTGTCTTTCGCCGCCGGCTTCTCCTCGGTGGATGCTTATCTGTTCGACCTCAGCGCCTCGCAGCGCAACTTGCGCGGCCGTGGCCAGTCGGTCGTGGCGCGTACGTCCTTGTCGGATCGTCAGCAGATCGTCGACCTGCGCTTCACGGAACCTCGCTTCCTCGACCGCAATCTGTCTGCTGGCGTGGACCTTTTCGCCACGCGCCAGGACTTCGAAGAGTTCACCGGCTTTACCAGTGAGACGATCGGCGGCGGCCTCCGAATGGCCTTCCCGCTAACGGATCGCATGCAGCTTGGCCTCAGCTATCGTCTGCAATCGGATGATGTGAACATTGCCGACCGCAACGTCATCATCGACTCCAACGGCGTCCTCTTGCGCTCCTTTACGCAGACAGCCGGCCAATCCACGCCGGACGATCTGACCGACGACGTTTACCGCGCCCCGGAAGTCGGCGACCTCGCTGCCGGCGAGTTCCTCGTCGACATTTGCGATCCTGCCTACACGCTGCGCGACACAATCTGCCGCTCCGAGCGGAACGATATTTCGAGCATCATCGGCTACAACTTCTTCTGGGATCAGACGAACGATCCGATCACGCCGACGCGCGGCTTTGACTTCCGGTTCAGCCAGGATGTGGCCGGCCTTGGTGGGGATGTGCGCTACCTTCGCACTGAAACGAACGCCACACTGTATCGCGGAATCTGGCGTGATGTCGTCGCCAGCGCACGGTTTGCGGGTGGATACGTCCTTCCGCTCGACGATTCCCAAGGCGTGCGTATCAACAACCGCTTCTTCCGGGGCGGTAACAGCTTCCGCGGGTTTGACGTCGCAGGTCTTGGCCCGCGCGAGATCATCCGGCTGTTCGACCCGAACACGGGTGAAGTCCTCGAAACGCGCAGGCTGAACTCGCTTGGCGGCAACGCCTATTACCAAGGTACGTTCGAACTGACGGTGCCGAACTTCCTGCCCGAAGAGTATGGCATCAAGAGCGCCCTGTTCGTCGACGTCGGTGCGCTTGGCCTTCTTGAAGACGTCGACAAGAGCGATCCGATATTCATTGACAACGCGTCGTCGCTTCTGACGGGCGCCTCCGCCGTGCGGATCACCAAGGACGCCGCTTCGCTTCGTGCATCGGCCGGCCTTAGCGTGTTCTGGGACTCGCCGTTTGGTCCGATCCGCTTCGACTTCTCCCAGATTCTCCGCAAGGAAGAATATGATCGGACGCAGTCGTTCCGCTTCTCGACTTCGACAAATTTCTGATCTCGCAGCCCCAACGAGGAAACTCCAATGACCTATCTCAAATCCGCAATGGCCGCGTTCACGCTGGCACTGGCTTCCCTGTTCGTCGCGGCGCCCGTCGCCCTGGCGCAAGGCACGGTCGTCATCACGATCGATGAAGGCAAGATCCTGGCCGACAGCAAAGCAGGCAAGGACATGTTCACGAAGCTCAAGAACATCGAAAACCAGATCAACGCCGAGCTGAAGCCTTCGCGCGACTCGCTCGAAACGGAGCGCCAGGCGCTGGCCACCAAGGTTCAAGGCAAGACACGCGAAGCGCTGGTTGCCGACACGGCGCTCGTGAAGCAGATCGAGGACTTCCAGAAAAAGGCGAATGAATTCGCCGCGAAGCGCAATACGCTCTCGC
Organism: Acidobacteriota bacterium; assembly: GCA_016712445.1. Lineage (NCBI taxonomy): Bacteria > Pseudomonadati > Acidobacteriota > Acidobacteriota bacterium. The sequence goes on from JADJRB010000002.1 coordinate 437,722, forward strand.
AGGAGTACGCCGCCACCGAGCAGAAGTCGTTCATGGACTTCAACACGGCGCTTGAGCCGGTGCTGCTCGAGGTCGTTAAAGAGAAGAACGCGCAGGTCGTCCTGTCGAAGAGCCAGGCTGTGTTCACGACCGACTCGATCGACGCGACGTCCGCCATCGTCGCCAAACTTGACCAGAAAACGCCGTCCATCGCAGTCGTGCGCCAACGCGCGCCCGCTCCGAAGTAAGCCGTGACGGTTGACCCCCGCTTCTATGCGTCATTGGGGGCTTTGACGCTGGAAGCGGCCGCCGGTCTGACCGGCGCCGAACTTGCCGGAGACCCCGCGCTGGAAATCACTGGCGTGGCGGCGGCAGATAGCGCTCGCGATGGTGAAATTGCGTTTCTGGAAGGTGATGGCGCAGGACAGGCGCCGTTCGGTCCCAACCTGAAGCTGGTGATTGTCACTCCCGAAGCGCGCTCGCGCCTTGGCGACGGGGTATCCGGCCTCGTGTCGAAGTCACCGCGCCATGCCCACAACAGGATAGCGCGCGCACTGTTCCAGCCGCGTCATTCCATGCGCCAGGAGGCCATCGCGCTTTCGCCGAGTGCCCGGATCCACTCCAACGCCGCCATTGGCCCTGGCGTCGTCGTTGGCGCCGGCGCCGCGATCGGTGAGGGCACCGTGGTGTGTCCCAATGCCGTGATCGGGCCCGGCGTACAGATTGGCCGTAACTGCCATATCGGCGCCGGCGTCACGGTGCACTGCGCGCTGGTTGGCGATCATGTGACGCTGCTGGCAGGTGCCCGCATCGGCGAAGCAGGCTTTGGCGTGACGCCGACGCCCGAGGGGCTCGAGGACGCGCCGCATTTCGGCCGGGTGATCCTGCAGGATCACGCAACGATCGGGGCGAATACCACCATCGACCGGGGCGTGTTCGCCGACACGATCATCGGCGAGCGCACAAAGATCGACAATCTTTGCCAGATTGCCCACAACGTGGTGATCGGCCGCTCGGTCATCGTGGCGGCATTCGGCGGTATATCCGGCTCGGTCCGGATCGGCGATGGGTCGATGCTCGGCGGCCGCGCAGGGGTCGCGGATCACGTCACGCTCGGCGAAGGTGTCAGCCTCGCGGCCTCAGCCGGCGTTTTCAGGGATATTGAGGCCGGCGAAACCTGGGGCGGCACGCCCGCGAAACCGATCCGCCAATGGATGCGGGAAGTCGCCTGGATCAACAAACAGGCAAACCCCAAGAAGCGCGATTGACCAGTGGCGCGCAGCCGGTTCGGCTGGTAACGAAAAACCATGACCACATCCGTACATGCGACTGCCGTAGTTGAAGAAGGCGCCGTCCTGCACGACGACGTAACGATCGGGCCATTCTGTCATGTTGGCCCGCAGGCTGTTCTCGGCGCCGGCACAAAGCTGATGTCGCACGCCAGCGTCACCGGGCAAACGACGCTTGGGAAGGATTGCATCCTCCATCCGTTCTCGGCGCTGGGTGGCGGGCCCCAGGTCATCGGCTTGCACAACCCGCCAGACTCACGCCTCGAGATCGGCGACGGCTGCGTCTTTCGCGAATATGCAACGGCCCATTCCGGCATTCCGAAATTCGGCGGCATGACGCGTGTAGGTTCCGGCTGCTACATCATGATCGGCGCGCACATCGCGCACGACTGCCATATCGGAAACAACGTCGTGATGGCCAACAACGTGTCTCTGGCCGGCCATATCGAAGTTGGCGACAATGTGTGGTTTGGCGGTTTGTCGGCGGTCCATCAGTTCAGCCGCATCGGTCGCAATGCCTTCGTCGGCGGCGGCGCCATCGTTGTGGAAGACATCATTCCGTTCGGCTCGGTCGTGGGTAATCATGCAAAGCTAGCGGGCCTGAATACGGTTGGCCTCAAGCGGCGCGGGTTCTCGAAGGCGGACCTTCATGAAATCCGCTCGGCCTACAAAGCCGTGTTCGAAGGCGATGATCTGTTCAAGGACCGTCTTGAGCGCGCGGCGCGCGAATTTGCCGGCAAGAAGCTGGCGATGGAATTGATCGACTTCATTCGCGAAGGCGGTGATCGCCCCATCTGCAAGCCGGCGTGATCCGATGTCGAGCCCGCTAGGCCTGATTGCCGGACTGGGTGACTTGCCGGTCGCAATTGCCGAGAATGCAGTTGCGACGGGGCAGGGGGTGCACGTGTTGCGCCTCAAGGGGTTCGAAGAACCGCGCCTGGCCCGGTATCCCGGCAGCGTCGTGGGGCTTGGTGAGGTGGGCGCCGTGCTTAGCCGTCTACGCGAAGCAGGCTGTCGCGACGTCGTCTTTGCCGGAAACGTCCGTAGACCCCACTTCGCCGATCTGAAACTTGATCTGCGCGGCGCGGCATTGCTGCCGAAAGTGCTGAGTGAGGCGCGCAAGGGCGACGATGCCTTGCTGCGCGTGCTGGTCAACGAATTCGAGCGAAACGGATTCAATGTGATCGGCAGCGAACAGGCGCATGCCAGTTTGCTGGCCCCTGCGGGTCTGATTGCGGGCCGCGAGCCTTCGGAAATGGCTTGGGCAGATATGGAGATCGCGGCGCGCGTTGCCTCGGCAAGCGGGGCGCTGGATATCGGGCAGGCCTGCGTTGTGTGCGATGGCCTGGTGCTCGCCGTCGAAGCGCAGGAAGGCACCGACGAAATGCTGCACCGGTGCGCGGGCCTGCCGGACACGATACGCGGAAACGCTGGCGCCCGTCGCGGCGTACTGGTCAAGCGGCCGAAGCCCGTGCAGGAGCGTCGTATCGATTTGCCGACGACCGGAGTCTCGACGGTGGAATTGGCATCCGCTGCGGGCCTGGCTGGCATTGGCATCGAGGCAGGCGGCGCGTTGATGCTCAATCGCACTGCCATGGCCGCCAGAGCCGAAGAACTCGGATTGTTCCTGTACGGATTTCCGGCAAGCCTGGGCAGCGGCGCCTGATGTCGCTCTATCTCGTCGCTGCTGAAGCATCGGGCGACCTGCTCGCGCGTGAAGTTGCGGAATGGGTTCGCCGGAAGATGCCCGGCGTACAGATCGATGGTATCGGCGGAGCGGAACTTGCTGCGATCGGAATTCGGTCGCCAATCGACATTTCGCCGCTATCGGTCCTCGGCTTCGTCGAAGGCATCAAGGCCTACCGAGATGTGGTCCGGCTCGCGGATGCAGCCGCTGACGATATCTGCGAAAAGCAGCCGGCCGTCGTGGTTCTAGTGGATTCGTGGGGGTTCACGTTGCGCGTGGCGCAGCGGATCCGGGCGAGGGCGCCGTCCATTCGTCTCATCAAGTTGATCGGACCGCAAGTCTGGGCGACGAGACAGGGGCGCGCCGCCACACTCGCAGCGACGGTGGACCATCTTCTCTGCATGCATGAGATTGAGGCGCCGTTCTATGAGCCCTTTGGCCTGAAGACCACCGTGATCGGAAACCCGGCGCTGACGCGTGCGGAGAAGGGTAACGGCGAGGCGTTCCGCCAGCGACACGCTATCGACCCGCTGCAATCGGTGTTGCTGGTTCTGCCGGGAAGCAGAAGAAGTGAAATTTCAAGCGTTGCACCGGTCTTGCTTGAGGCCGCCCGGCGCGTGAAGCAGGACCTCCCAGACACGCGCGTCATCGTGCAGCCCGCCGAACCAATCCAGAAAGTTTTTGCCCAGCGTTTCCCGGAAATCGGCACTTGGGCGGAAGTCAGCCTCGACCCCGTCGAACGGTACGACGCCATGGCCGCTGCCACCGTCGCACTGGCGTGCTCCGGCACGGTGACCAGCGAAGTGGCCATGCAAGGCGCACCCATGATCGTGGGTTACAAGACAGGCTGGATCACATGGGCGCTTGCCCGGGGATTGCTTTACAAGAAGACCCACATCACCCTGCTCAACATTCTCAACGGCGACCGGGAAATCGTGCCGGAATTTGTGCAGACGCGGTTCAAGGCGGGTCTGGTAGCGGACAAGGCGATCGAATGGTTGCGCAATCCGTCGAAGCTGGCCACCCAAGCGTCACACCAGTCGGCGGCGCTGGCACAGCTCACGCGCGATGGAAAGTCTGCCGCTGAAATAGCGGCAGACGCCATCGTGTCGGAACTGGCGTCGGCCTAGCGGCCGGACATCGCCACATAGTCACGCTGCGGCGCGCCAGTATAGATCTGGCGCGGACGCCCGATCTTCTGGGTCGGATCTTCGAGCATCTCGTTGAGCTGCGACACCCAGCCGACGGTGCGCGCCACGGCGAACAGCACCGTGAACATCTTGGTCGGGAAGCCCATCGCTTCTAGGATGATGCCGGAATAGAAATCGACGTTCGGATAAAGCTTCTTCTCAACGAAGTATTCGTCCTGCAGCGCGATGCGCTCGAGTTCCATCGCAACTTTCAGCAGCGGATGGTCGCGCAGGTCGAGTGCATCGAGCACTTCGTGGCAGGTCTTCTGCATCACCTTGGCGCGCGGATCGTAGTTCTTGTAGACGCGGTGACCGAAACCCATCAGGCGGATGCCGCTCGACTTGTCCTTTGCCATTTTCACGAAGGCCGGCACGTTATCCAGCGTGCCGATTTCGCGAAGCTGGCGCAGGGCCGCTTCGTTGGCGCCGCCATGGCTCGGTCCCCAAAGGCTGGCAACGCCAGCGGCGATTGCCGCAAACGGGTGAGCGCCGGACGAAGCGACAAGGCGCACGGTCGAGGTCGACGCGTTCTGCTCGTGATCCGCATGCAGCATGAAGAACCGGTCCATCGCGCGTGCGAGGATCGGGTTGATTTCGTACTCCTCGGCGGTCACCGAAAAGCACATGTTCAGGAAGTTCTCGGAGTAGGCGAACTTGTTCTGCGGATCGACGAAACGCTGGCCGAGATTGTATTTCATGCAGCGGGCCGCAATCGTCGGCATCTTCGCAATCAGCCGGATCGAGCTGATACGGCGCTCTTCGGGGTCTTCGTTGCCCATAGCACCCGGATAGAATGCGGCCATGCCGCCCACCGCGCCCGTCAGCATCGCCATTGGGTGGCTGTCTCGGCGGAGCCCTTCGAAGAACTTGTCTTGCTGGGTATGCAGCAGCGTGTGCTGCCGGACTTCCTTCGAGAAGGTTTCATACTGCGTCTTGTCCGGCAGTTCGCCGTTGAGAAGCAGATAGCAGAGTTCAAGATAGTTGGATTTTTCGGCCAACTGCTCGATCGGATAGCCGCGGTGCAACAGGACGCCTTCGTCACCATCGATGAACGTAATCTGGCTTTCACAGCTGCCGGTCGAGGTAAATCCAGGGTCGAGCGTAAAATGGTCCGTTTCAGCGTAGAGCTTGCGCACGTCGATGACGTTCGGGCCGACCGTTCCGGAATAGACCGGCAGTTCAACCTTCTTGCCGTTGACTTCCAGCTTTGCCATGCCGGCATTCTTTACCTTGTTTTCCATCAGCTCTTTCCCTGTTCAATCTCGTCGAAGCGGCGCCTCAGGCGGCGCCGGCCTGTATCTGGTCTTCAATGCGGCCGAGCGCTTCTGCGCGTCCGAGCCACTCCATCACCGGTGCCAAATCAGGAGCGGGAAGCCCGCCCGTCAATGCCGCCCGCAGCGGCGGTCCTATCTGCCCCATCGATAGGCCTGTTGCAGCGCAATATGTCGCGATTGCGTCTGAAATACTAGCTGTGGACCAAGACGCAAGCCCTGTCAGCGCCGGCAGAATTCCCTGCAGCCGCGCTATGCCTTCAGGCGAAAGTGCCTTTCTCGCATTCTTGGCGAGTTCCAACGGCCGGGCAGCGCGAAGAAAGCGAAATGCAGCGGCGAGTTCAACCAGCGTCGCGCCGCGATCCTTGAGGTGGGGGAGGGCTGTGCGCACCCTTTCGGCCGCCTCGGGAGCGAGCGGGCCCTCAGCCGCGAGGAACGGCTGCAGCAACGCGAACAACCGGTCGTCATCAGCTTCACGGATGAAGTGTGCATTGACGGTGCCGAGCTTTTCGAGGTCCAGGCGCGCCGGCGCCTTGTTTATGCCGCCGAGATCGAAGAGGCGGATCGCCTCGTCCTCGGTGAATATCTCCTGGTCGCCATGGCTCCAGCCGAGCCGGAGCAGGTAGGCTTTCATGCCCTCGGGCAGGTAGCCGAGGTCGCGGTAGACAGTCGTCGACAACGCGCCATGGCGCTTTGACAGCTTGGCGCCGTCATTGCCGTGGATCATCGGCAGGTGAGAGAAGTGAGGCACCTCCCAACCCATCGCTTCGTAGATCGGGATCTGCCGAAAAGTGTTCCTCAGATGGTCGTCCCCGCGAATGACGTGGGTGACACCCATGTCGTGATCATCGACAACTACGGCGAGCATGTACGTGGGTGTGTTGTCCGCCCGCAGCAGAACGAGATCATCAATCTCGGAGGCCTGCACCCTGACGGTTCCCTGCACGCCATCGTCCACGATCTTTTCGCCGCCATCTGGCGCACGCAGCCGCACGGTGAACGCCGCGCCCGGTGACGGCGGGTCGCCGCCGTCGCGCCAAGGCGACCTGAACGGCGCGAGCAAAGCGCCGGCTTCAGCGAGGAGGGCCTGCCGGTCGGTGTCGGAAATACCTTCCTCCCGGGCCGCCAGACGTTTCTCTTCGCCGAGGTCTCTGCGGGCCTGGAGCTCTTCGGCAGTGACGTAGCAACGGAACGCTGTGCCGCGCGCAACCATTTCGTGGGCAACCGCGGCATGTCTGTCCGCGCCCTCTGATTGCATGACGGGCGACTCATCCGGCGTGAGGCCAAGCCAGTTCATGGCGTCCAGAATGGCGTTCGTGGCCTCCGCAGTGGAACGCTCGCGGTCAGTGTCTTCGATTCGAAGCAGGAACTTCCCACCGTGCCTTTTCGCGAAAAGGTAGTTGAAAAGCGCGGTGCGAGCCCCTCCAATGTGTAGCATCCCCGTAGGGGATGGGGCAAATCGCGTAACGACGCGCATGGTCAGGGATATCTCCGCAAAGTCGGTGGAACGGCTACCGACGGGGTGCAGAAACACGAGGATTTACCTGAGTGCAAGGGGGTGGGGCATCCGGAAAGAGCTTCTTCGGAGGCGCCTCGGCACTGGTCGGAATCGACGGGCGGCCGCTCCTGTTTTCCTTCGCACTGTGCGGCGGCGCGGCGGCCTATTTTTCCCTGTCTTTTGAACCCTCTCAAGCGTTTTTGTGGGGATTGGCCGCCATGACCCTGGTGGTTTGGCTGGCGGCACGCCGTTGGTGCACTTCAGATGTTGCGATCGCGTGCGCCGTCGTTTGCCTGGGGCTTTCCGCAGGGACACTCGCGGCCAGTCTGCGCGCAAGTCGGGTCGAGGCGCCAGTAGTCGAGGAACAGTCGCGCCCGGCCATGCTCGAAGGATGGGTGCAGGACATCGAACCCGGCCGCAAGGGTGTGCGCTTGTTGATCCGCGTCCACTCGGTTGCGGGCATGGCAACCGACGACTGGCCGCGATACGTGCGGCTGACACATACCAGCCGGCTGGAAGTGGCACCGGGCCGGTTCGTCCGCTGCTGGGCCATGCTCCGGCCGCCGCCGGGCCCATCCATGCCGGGCGAGTATGACTTCCGCAGGCAAGCCTGGTTCGCGGAGTTAGGCGCGGTGGGTTACGTGCAGGGGCGCTGCCGAGGGGGCGCCTTGGGGGCGCCTAGAGCATCGCGCTTTCATTTGGACGCATAGCCCGCGGCTTTGAAGAAGTTCCAGCATTCGGCTGGTGTGAAGAGCTTGCAGATATCACCGATGGCGTCATTGAGGTCCTCAAAGGTTCGGGCGGCGGCGGCGCGGAGATGGGCTTTCAGCTTTGAGAAAGCCATCTCGATCGGGTTGAGGTCGGGAGAGTATTTCGGCAGGTAGAGGAACCACGCGCCACGTTCAGCGAGGGCGTCTTCGGCGCGCTGGCTGTAGTGGACGCTGAGATTGTCGAGGATGACGACATCGCCGGGTGAGAGTGTCGGGGCGAGCTGGGTCTCGATGTAAACTTCGAACGCAGACCGGTTCATGGCGCCTTCGACGACCCAGGGCGCCGTGAGTTCACCACAGCGCAGGCCTGCAATGAACGTCTGTGTACCCCATTTCCCGAATGGCGCCGTTGCTTTCAGACGCTTCCCGCACAGAGACCGTCCGCGAAGACGGCACATGTTAGTCTTCACGGATGTTTCGTCGATGAAGACCAGACGACCGGGTTCGGCCTGCATCGCGGGCTGACGGTAGTGCTTCCAGTCCGCCCGGGCGGCTTTCACATCAGCGCGTTCTTGCTCCGCTGCCAGAAGCGCTTTTTTTATATGTGAACCCGGCCTGGCAGAGCACCCGGGAGAGCGATGCCGGTGCCGCCGTCACCCCGTGCTCCGACGCCAGCCGGCGCGCCAATTCCGGCATCGTCCGTCCGGCTGCGCCTCAACCTCGCCAATCAAGAAATCCAGATATGGCGCCAGCTTGGCGTGCCGCCGGCCACCCACAGGGCGAGGCGTGACGCTCCCCGTCTCCTGCCACAACTTCAGCAGCTTCACCGCAAAGCTGGGGCTTACCCCAAACTGACGTGCCGCGGCCTGCCGTGAGTTGCCCCGCTCAACAAACGCCACCACTCGGCGACGAAGATCCTTCGAATATGCCTCAGCCATGAGCCACCTCCTGAAAGAAGTGAATCACAACCCGCTCAAACTGGGAATCTTTGATTCTGCGTGACCGCGCGACGCTCTAGCGATCTGCTCGGGCAGGCTACCTTGTGGCTCGGCGCTGCCCGCAGAAATCTTGGACTCCACGTGCACGAAGCGGCGGGCGAGCGCGCAGGTGGTTTTGCGGCTGCGCTCGTCTCCGGCGACCGTAGCTTCATGTCGACAGAAGACTCCGAAGCGCTGCGGGATGCCGGCCTGTTCCATATCGTTTCGATTTCCGGCCTGCACCTCTCGATCGTGGGCGGGATCGTGTTCCTGCTGATCAAGCGATGCCTTGTGTTCATAGAGCCTCTCGCGCTGCGTGTGCCCGTCCAGAAACCTGCGGCCATCGTGGCTACGCTTGCGTGTCTCGCCTACATGACTATTTCGGGCGCGGCGGTGGAAACGCAGCGCTCATTTGTCATGATCGCCGTCGTGTTTGGCGCAGTGATTTTCGACCGCGCAGCAATCAGCCTGCGGACCTTTGCGATTGCCATGATGGTCGTTGTGCTGCTCCAGCCAGAAAGCGTCGTAACACCGGGTTTCCAGATGTCGTTTGCGGCTACCGGCGCGCTGGTTGCGGCATTCGAGATGTGGCGCGACCGACGGGCGGGACGCGACCAGATTTTGGGCCCAATCGGCTTTGGCGCTGCGTCGGTGGCCGTTACATCTCTCGTCGCGGGGCTGGCGACCATGCCTTTCGCGGTTTTCCATTTCGACCGCGCGGCGCCCATCGGCTTCGCTGCGAATCTTGTGGCCACGCCCATCGTCAGCTTTCTCTCGGCGCCCACGGCGATCGCGGCGTTCGTGCTTGCCCCTTTTGGCCAAGCCGACCTGGGTCTACGCCTGTTCGGATACAGCCTCGAGTTATTACTTTGGGTTTCTCATTTCTTCGCGCAGTTTGCCGCCGAGACGGCCACGCCGAACCGCGCGATGCCAACGAGCGCGCTGATTGCTGCGACGCTTTCGCTGGCCGGATTCATGGCGGTGCGCGGGAGGCTCCGCTTGGTCGCGGTCGTCGCGCTTGCCGGCGTCTCGCTGGCCCTATGGGGAACGGCGCCAAGGCGGATCGCCCATTGGTCAATTTCGGGCGACTTCTTCTACGCGCCTGACGCTTCGACGATCTTGAAACTCAACCTTGCTCACGGTGATGGCCTGTCGCCGCTCCGCTTTTCTGAAGCTTCCGGCTTCAATTGCAATAAAACCAGCTGTGAGCTTTCCGCCGTCGCGGGCACAAGCATCCAGATTACTCCGGGTGAGACACCGGATGTGTGCGTCTACGCGCGCGCCCTTGAACCGCCCGATGCGGCCCATTGCGCTGACGGAACTGGCAATCCGAGCTTACACTTACGCTGGCCCGAGGTTGTCGCCGCGGGTGGCCGCACGGTTTATCTGGAGGGTGATAGACTGTTCACTATCGACGCGCCCGCCTGCGGGACAAGGCCATGGTATCCGTGCGCGAAGAACTCGATCCATGGCCCGTCGCGACCTGCCGCGCCGGACTGAACAGGCGTTACTCGTACTTGCGAACCAGTGAGACGAGACGCCCTTGCACCTCAACCCGGTCCGGCCCGAAGATCCGCGTCTCATAAGCCGGGTTGGCCGCCTCAAGCGCAACAGACGCGCCCTTGCGGCGCAGACGCTTGAGCGTTGCTTCCTCGCTGTCGATCAACGCCACGACGATATCGCCGGTCTGTGCGCTGTTGGTGCGCTTCAGGATGACAATATCACCGTTGAGGATGCCGGCCTGGATCATCGAGTCGCCCTGAACTTCGAGCGCGAAATACTCGCCGCTGTCAGACACTTCGGTTGGTGCCGGCACATGGCCGTTGTCCTGCTGGATGGCCGAAAGAGGCGAGCCGGCAGCAATTCGTCCGACCAGCGGGATCATGCCCGGGCGGTATCCGTCCGCGACCTGGTTAGCCACGAGAGCTGGTTTGAACTCGCGGCGCGCCCGGCCAGCCGGAAGGGGGGCGGCCGAGTCCGGCAACTTCAACACTTCCAGCGCCCGGGCGCGGTTGGCGAGCCGGCGGATGAAGCCCCGCTCTTCCAGAGCCGTAATCAAACGGTGAATGCCGGACTTCGAGGCGAGGTCGAGCGCTTCCTTCATCTCGTCGAACGACGGAGAGACACCAGTCTCCCGAATGCGGTCGTTGATGAAAAGGAGCAGTTCTTTCTGCTTGCTCGTGAGCATGGCGGCGGCCTTCCAGTGTGATTCTATGTTCACAACTGTTCTACGTGTGTTCTCGTTTCGGGTCAACCGCCGGAGAGGGTGTAAATCAGGTCGCCTGTCGCAATATCCGGGTAAATCCGGAACGATCGGTGCGTTTCATCAGACTTTCACCGATCAGGAACCTCCGGATACCGAACATCCGCAGGCGGTGGATATGATCCGGGGCCGAAATGCCGCTCTCGGAAATCAGATGCCGGTAGGTCGGCACACCTGGGGCCAATCGTTCGCTGGTGCCAAGGTCCGTCACCATCTTCTTCAGATCGCGGTTGTTGACGCCAATGAGCGGGGAGGGAAGGCGCAGGGCGCGTTCCAACTCTGCCTCGTCGTGAGTTTCGACGAGCACGTCCATGCCGAGATCAGTTGCGACCCGTGAGAGGTCCGCCGCGCAGGCATCGTCCACGGCGCTCATGATCACGAGAATACAGTCGGCTCCATGCGCGCGGCTCTCGACGATCTGCAAAGGGTCGATCATGAAATCCTTGCGCAGCATCGGCAGGGAAACGGATGCGCGGATCGCCACGAAATCCGACAGCTTGCCGCCGAAGCTGGGCCCATCCGTGAGGACGGACAGGCAAGCCGCGCCGCCAGCCTCGTAGTCTCTCGCAATCGCCGTCGCGTCGGCGCCGGGAAGGATTTCACCGGCGCTCGGCGACTTGCGCTTGATCTCGCAAATAAGGCCGTTTTCGCCCGTGGCCGCAACGGCGTCGAGCGCGGCAGCGAATCCGCGTGAAGCCGACTGCGCCCGGGCGTCCGCATGCAAACTCTCGAAAGTCCGCTCTGCCTTCAGCGCGCGAACTTCGTCGGCCTTGTATTCGAGTATGCGGTCCAGCGCCGTCGTCACTCAGCTTTCCCCTCTCGAGGCGCTCACAAGACGCTGCAATGCGTCGCGCGCACGCCCGGAATCGATAGCATCGGCCGCCATGTCGGCGCCTTGTTTAAGATCGCCGGCACGGCCGAGCACGAGCAGGCCGGCCGCCGCATTGATGAGGACCATATCGCGGAACGGCCCGCTGTGCCCGTCGCAGAGGTCCATCAGGGCTTGCGCATTGCCCGCCGCATCCGAGCCTTCAAGCGTCGACAGCGGATGCGACCGCAATCCGGCGATGGCAGGTTCGATCTCGAATTCCCGAACGCCCGCTTCGGTGACTTCGCATACTTTTGTAACGCCCGAGATCGAGATTTCATCGACGCCGTCGACGCCGTGAACGATCCATGACCGCTTCGTGCCGAGCGTCTGCAACGCCTCGGCCATAGGGCGCACCCATTGCGGGGCGAACACGCCAAGGATCTGGTGCTGCGCGTCGGCCGGATTCGTGAGCGGCCCCAGCAGATTGAAGATTGTCCGTATGCCAAGCTTTGCGCGCACGGGGGCAACGTGGCGCATGGCGGTGTGATGCGTGCGTGCAAACATGAAGCCGACGCCCGCGCGCTCAACACAGGCCCGCAGGGTCGCCTCGTCGATATCGAGATTGACGCCCAGCGCTTCCAGCACGTCGGCAGAGCCCGATTTGGGCGGGACGGAACGATTGCCGTGCTTGGCAACGCGGCCACCCGCTGCGGCAATCACGATAGCACTCGCGGTCGAAGTGTTCAGGCTCTTCCACGGCAAGCCGCCGGTGCCGCATGTGTCCAGCAGAGGTCCGTCAATCTGAACTTTCCGCGCATGGCGGCGCATGATCGTCGCGCCTGCGACGAGCTCGCTGGCCGTTTCGCCGCGCACGGCGAGGCCCATCAGAAAGGCGCCAATCTCTTCAGGCGCCGCATCTCCCGAGAGCAGAACGTCGAACGCCCGCTCCAGATCACCGGCCCCGAGCGGTTCGCCGCGCGCAATCGCCTTCAGCGTGCTGGAAAGCGGCCCATCCGTCATTTGCGGATCTGCGCCAGGAAATTCCGGAGCAATGCGTGCCCGTGCTCGGTCATGATGCTTTCGGGGTGAAACTGAACGCCGAACACCGGCCGTGAGCGATGATGCATCGCCATGATTTCACCGTCGTCCGTATACGCATCGGCGACAAGGACGGGAGGCAGGGTGGAAGGCTGAACAGCCAGCGAGTGATAACGCACCACGGTGTAGGAGTCCGGCAGGCCGTCGAAAAGCACACCTCCTTGGTGCGTGATACTCGAAATCTTGCCATGTCGGATTTCGCGGGCACCGACAACATCGCCGCCAAACGCTTGCCCGATGGCCTGGTGGCCGAGGCAGACGCCGAGAATGGGCAGAGTTTCGGGTGCGCTGCGAATCAAGTCCAGGCAGATCCCCGCCTCATTCGGGGTGCACGGGCCGGGCGAAAGCAGGATGGCATCGGGCGCCAGCGCAAGGGCCTCGGCCACCGACAGTTCATCGTTGCGGATCACGTGCGTGCGACTTCCCAGCTCCTCGAGATAGTGAACGAGGTTCCAGGTGAAGCTGTCATAGTTGTCGACGACGAGGATCATTGGTCGAACTCGTAGGCTGCCGACAATTCCGCAGCGCGTTTCAGTGCGCCGGACTTGTGCACGGTCTCGTCGTATTCGTATTGCGGATCGGAATCGAGCACGACCCCGCCGCCAGCCTGGATGTGCAGTTGGCCGTCCTTGATCACGGCCGTGCGCAAGGCGATGCAGGTGTCGAGGTCACCGTTCCAGCCGAAGTATCCCACAGCGCCGCCATAGATTCCGCGCCGCGAAGTCTCGACTTCGTTGATGATCTGCATCGCCCGGATTTTCGGGGCGCCGGAGACGGTCCCAGCGGGAAATCCGGCGAACAGCGCATCAACTGCATCGAGCCCTTCGCGCAAGTCGCCTTCCACGTGGCTGACGATGTGCATCACGTGACTGTAGCGTTCGACAACGAACTGTTCCGTGACCGTGACGCTGCCGTACTTTGCGACACGGCCAACGTCGTTGCGCCCCAGATCGAGCAGCATCAGGTGTTCGGCGCGCTCTTTCGGATCGTTCAGCAGGTCGCTGGCGCGCCGGGCATCCTCTTCCGCATCGCCGCTGCGCGGGCGCGTGCCCGCGATCGGACGGATGGCAACGCGGCCGTCACGCACGCGGACGAGTATCTCCGGGCTGGACCCCACGAGGCAGACATCCCCGAGATTCATGTGGAACATGAAGGCGGAAGGGTTGAGGCGCCGCAGAGCGCGGTAAAAGCTGATCGGCCGGCGCGCGAAGGGCGTCGAGAAGCGCTGGCTGGGTACCACCTGGAATATGTCACCCGCCTTGATGTAGTCACGGCAGGTTTCCACGACTTCGAAATATCGCTCTTTCGTCGTGTCCGAGGTGAGCGCGACTTCGCTCGGGACGCCGTCCTTGGGCGGGACCGAGGCGAGACGTTCCAGTCGTTGCTCGACCTGGTCGAGGAGCGCTTCGACTGACGCGCTGTCGCCTTCTTCGTGCCGGCCAACCAGGAGCAGCTCCTGGTACAGATGATCGAAGATCACGACCACGCGGGGCACCAGCAGAAGGGCTTCAGGTACGCCCAGCACATCGGGCCGCGTGATCTCCACCGGCTCGACATACTGGATCATGTCGTAACCAAGATAGCCGAAGGCGCCCGAAGCCATCGGCGGCAGATCCGAGGGTGCCTCGGCCCGGGCATCGTTCACGAACTGGCGCAGCGCGTCGACCGGTGTGCCGTCTAGGCGTGTGGCATTGTTGAAATCGACCGAGGGACTGGTTTCAGCCACGCCATTCAGTATCCGAAACCACCGCCCTGGCTCGATGCCGATAAATGAATACCGGCCAAGCCGCTCGCCGCCCGCAATCGACTCGAAGAGGAAGCTGCCCGGCAATTCGGCGCCAAGCTTGAGCATTGCGCCTACCGGTGTCTCGATGTCTCCAATCCGCCGCCGGATGACTAGCCGGGCCGTCATGGAGTTTCCGAAATGGTCCGCTTGTAGGTGTCGAGCGCGCCCTGATTGATGCGCAGCTTGGTTGATGCAGCAATTTCAGCCTGCAACGCCTGAACGAGATCTTGCCCCAGCGCATTCGAAGTTGCAGCTGTCAGCTCGGTTCCGATTCCGGCCATTGCCGACTCGCTGGGCGGCTCGACGCTGGTCACTTTCAGGATCACGAACTGGTTGGCAGTCGCCGTCGGCAGGCTGACGACCTTGCCTTGCGCGGTGCTGAACATCGCCTGCTGAATCGGGCCTGGAATACCGGCCTGGCTGGCGCTCGACCGGGTGACAGACTGCGGAAGGCTCTCAATGGTGGCACCGGCTGCTGCAGCCGCCTGCTCGAACGTTTCGGAGTTGGCGCCAATGCGGTCCACGAGGCCGTTGACGGCTTCCTGCGCAGCACTGTTGCGGCGCTCGGCAATCAGTACACTGCGGACGTCGTCTGCGATATCCTCGAAGGCCGGCGTAGACGGCGGAATGATTTCGCGCGTCACGGCGATCATGATCGCGTTCGGCGTATCGAAACGGCTCGTAACTTCGCCCGGCGCAAGGCGGAACGCCTGCGCGACCGCATCGCTCGCTTCATTCAGCGCGCCAAATTGCATGCCGCGATCGGTAACACCGCGCGCATCCACGGGTGCAAAGCTGAAAACCGGGACTTTGAGTTCAGCAGAGATCTGTTCGAGATCGTAGCCCGCGGCCAGCACTTCATCGAGGCGGTCCATTTTTTCTGCGAACACAATCTGCGCGCGCTCGCCGGCGAGTTCGTCGCGGATGATGTCGGCGACCTCCTCAAGCGGCTTTACCGGACCAGGCTGGACCGAAATCAGCCGCGCGACCATCCAGCGGCCATTCACTTCGCGGGGGCCGAACATTGCGCCGCTCTGCTTGCCGGCACCGAACATCGCGTCGCGCAACGCCGGATCCGAGACATCGGCCGCACGGGCCGTCTTCAGGACGTTCGAGACCGCGCCGCCTACGGCATTCGGATCGCCGCCACCCGCCAGTACGCCAAACGCATTGCGGGCGGCATCGCGGTTGTCGAACAGAAGCTCGGCATATGTGCGCTGGTCTGGATCAGAGAAACGTTCGGACTTGGTCGCCTCGTAGATCGTGGCGATCTCCTGATCGGTCACTTCCACTTCACCCAGGAAGTCCTCTGCCGACATGCGGAGCAGGTCCAGCCCGCGTCGCTCCGGCTGCTTCAGTTGCTCGAGGTTGGTGTCATAGTAAGCCTTCACTTCTTCAGGCGTTGGCGCAATTTCAGGCGTTCCTTTAAGGGCATCGAAGAAGAACCAGGACACGTTGCGTGTCTCGCCGAAATACAGCGTCTGGACGCCAGTAAGAACTTGCGGCGCGACAACGGCCGCGGTGGCTGCTTCCTGCATCGACTGGATCGTCAGGTCGTCGGCAATCTGTTCCTCGAACTCATGCAGCGTAAACCCGAGCTGACTCAGGCGTTGGCGCAGCAAAGTTGCGTCCAGCTCGCCGGTCAGGGGGTTTTGGAAGGCTTCTATGGATTTGGTTTGAGCGAGCACCGCATCCGTCGAGGGTGCGAGACCGAGGCCTGCGCCGTAGCCCAGCATCGTGATCCGCGCGGTCTCGGACTGGAAGATCTGGTCGATCATCCCGTTCTCCAGCGCTTCGCTCTTGGTGATAGGCTTTTCAGACGTCGCATTCATGTTCCGCGGCACGGACTCGACACGGCGATCGAGGTCCGACGGGTCGAATCCGCGGGTGCCTGCCTGGGCGACGTTGGCGCCGAGGCCGCCGCGAATGACGTCCACCGCCGAGTTGACGCCGAAAAAGGCCATGCCGACGATGATGACCATCAGCACGAGCTTGCCGAAGACCGAATTGGTCAGCCGTTTCATCAAGGCGAGCATGGTAGGCGTCTCTTTGGAATGGGTTTGCCGGTTGGCTCACAGCTTGCTAGGCGACGGGCCGGTTACTTGCAAGATAGGGAACGCGGCATGAACCGTAAGCTGATCGCCGGAAACTGGAAGATGAACGGCCTGCGCGCCGACCTGCAGACTCTGCAGGCGGTTATCGATGGCCTGGGTTCCGTCGAACCCGCGCCGGAGGTCCTGCTCTGCGTTCCGGCGACCCTCCTCGCCCAGTCTGCCGCATTGGCGGAGGGATCAGCGCTCCATATTGGCGGCCAGACCTGCCAGGCGGCCGAAAAAGGTGCCTTCACGGGCGACATTTCGGCTCCCATGCTCCTGGATGCTGGCGCCCGCTACGTGATTGTGGGCCATTCCGAGCGTCGCACGATGCACGGCGAAACGGATGCAATTGTCGCAGGCCAGGCCGCCGCCGCCCAGAAATCGGGCCTCGTTCCAATCATTTGCGTTGGAGAAACGCTGGAGCAACGCGAATCTGGCGCGACGTTAACCGTCATCGATCACCAACTGCACGGCTCGTTGCATGGCGTGCATCTCGAGCCGGCATTCGTCATCGCCTACGAGCCGCTCTGGGCCATCGGGACTGGTAAAGTGGCCACTGCGGCCCAAATCACCGAAGTCCACGATTTCATTCGCCAGTTCTGCCTCGCGCGGTTCGGTCATGAAGGGCAGGGGGTGCGTATTCTGTATGGTGGCAGCCTGAACGCCGCAAACGCTGCAGAAATACTGAACATTTCCAACGTCGACGGCGGCCTGATCGGCGGCGCAAGCTTGAAGGCGGCGGACTTCCTGTCCATCTACAAGACGGCGCTATCCCTCCACGGGTGATGCCTGCCGCTTGGCGAATGCGCATAAGCGGGATAAGCGAGCGCGAAATTCGAAAGTAGCCGGGCCAAGATCCATGCAGAACGTCATTCTCGTCATCCATATTCTCGCCTGTCTGGCGATGATCGGGCTCGTGCTGGTCCAGAAATCGGAAGGCGGCGGGCTTGGTATCGGCGGTGGCGGGGCAAACTCGCTGATGTCCGGGCGCGGTGCGGCCGGTGCGATCGTGCGCACGACCATCATCATTGGCGGCATTTTCTTCGCAACCAGCCTGGCGCTGACCTCAATTGCCAACCGGACGAACCCCAACCGTTCCGGCATCGAGCGGGCCTTGCAAGAGTCTTCCCCGGCCACCACGCCGGAATCACCGACTGACCTGTTTGACCCCAGCGTCTCGCTGTTGGGCGACGAACCGGCGGCCCCGGCAACCACGCCTGATGCGGCCCCGGAGACAGGTTTGGTCGACCCCACCGTGACCGAGCCTGCGACCACAGAACCTGAGACGACTGAAGCGCAGCCCGCGCCGGCCGAGACCATTCCCCAGTAATTTTGGCCAAATCACCCCGCCGCGGGAAGCCGCAGCCGCGAATCGTTGCAAGAGTGTGATCCCATGATCCGCTATATTTTCATTACGGGCGGCGTGGTGTCTTCCCTCGGCAAGGGGATTGCTTCCGCCGCGCTCGGCGCTTTGCTGCAGGCGCGCGGCTACAAGGTTCGCCTGCGAAAGCTTGACCCCTACCTCAACGTCGATCCCGGCACGATGAGTCCGCGCCAGCACGGCGAGGTCTACGTCACCGATGACGGCGCCGAGACCGACCTGGATCTCGGCCACTATGAACGCTTCACCGGCGTGTCCGCGCGTCAGTCGGACAACATCACCACGGGCCGGATCTACAGCCGGATCATCGAGAAAGAGCGCCGCGGCGACTATCTCGGCGCCACGATCCAGGTGATCCCGCACGTGACCAACGAAATCAAGGATTTCGTCCTCTCCGATCCGGGGGAGGGGGTCGAGTTCGTCCTTTGCGAGATTGGCGGGACAGTCGGCGACA
This sequence comes from Acidobacteriota bacterium, assembly GCA_016712445.1. Lineage (NCBI taxonomy): Bacteria > Pseudomonadati > Acidobacteriota > Acidobacteriota bacterium. Next base: position 456,212 of record JADJRB010000002.1, read on the forward strand.
TTGAAGGCCTGCCCTTCTTCGAAGCGATCCGCCAGCTCGGCCAGGAACTCGGACCGGAGCGCGCCTGCTTTATCCACCTGACCCTGCTGCCCTACATCCCGGCAGCCGGCGAAATGAAGACCAAGCCGACGCAGCACTCCGTGAAAGAGCTGCGCTCCATCGGTATCCAGCCGCAGATCCTGCTCTGCCGCTGTGATCGTCCGATCCCGGAAAACGAAAAAGGCAAGATTGCCAGCTTCTGCAACGTACGCCCGTCTTCTGTCATCGAAGCGCGCGATGTCGGCCACATCTATGACGTGCCGGCAGCCTACCATGCCGAAGGCCTCGACAAGGAAGTGCTCCGCCATTTCCGGATCGAAAATGCGCCCGAACCCGATCTCACAGGTTGGGAACGCATTGCGCAGACGATCCATAATCCCGACGGCGAAGTCTGCATTGGCCTCGTCGGCAAGTACACGGACGTTCCGGACGCCTACAAATCCGTGGCTGAAGCCCTCAGCCATGGCGGCGTTGCAAACAACGTGAAAGTCTCCGTTCGTCTGATCAATTCTGAAGAGTTCGACGACGACGCCCGCCCGCTCGACATCCTTGAGGGCGTACATGGCATCATCCTGCCGGGCGGATTCGGCGAGCGCGGTGCCCATGGCAAGATCCGCGCTTCCCGCTTCGCCCGCGAACGCAAGGTTCCCTGCTTCGGCATCTGTTACGGCATGCAGATGTCGGTGATCGAAGTTGCGCGCAATCTGGCCGGTTTCGCGGAAGCCAACACGACCGAGAATGACCGCAAGACTCCGCATCCGCTCGTCGGGCTCATGGAAGAGTGGACCAAGGGCAACGAAAAGGTCACGCGCGACGAGAACACCGACAAGGGCGGCACGATGCGCCTCGGCGCCTATCCTGCGCGGCTCAAGTCCGGCAGCCGGGTCGAGGCAGTTTACGGCGCCAGCGATATTTCAGAGCGCCACCGCCACCGGTACGAAGTCAACGCCAGCTACATTCCGGAACTTGAAAAACACGGCGTCGTGTTCTCGGGTTTGTCGCCCGATGGAACCCTGCCCGAGATTTTTGAAATTCCCGACCACCCGTGGTTCATCGGCGTCCAGTTCCACCCGGAACTCAAGTCACGCCCGTTCGAGCCGCACCCACTCTTCGCGAGCTTCATCGGCGCGGCCGTCAAGCAGAGCCGTCTCGTCTGAGTTTCAGGCCTTCGAGACCTGGAACTGCCCGACATTGATCCGGCCATCGCTGAAGCCAGCCTCGCAATAGCTGAGATAGAAATTCCAGAGGCGGCGGAACTGTTCGTCAAAGCCGAGTTCGCGGATTTCATCCCAGCGGCCATTGAAGGCCTTGGCCCATTCCCGGCAGGTGCGGGCATAATCGTGTCCGAAATACGCGACCCCGTCATGGCGCAGCCCGGCGCTCGCAAACTGCTCCTTCAGCACCTTCTCACTGATCAGCATGCCGCCGGGAAAAATGTGCTGCTGGATAAAATCGACGCGCCTGCGATAGGTCGGAAACAGGTCGTCATCGATGGTGATGATCTGAAGGGCGGCCCGGGCGCCATCCTTCAGTGAACTGAACACCTTGCCGAAATAGCTCGGCCAGTAAGGCTCGCCGACTGCTTCGAACATCTCGATCGACGCAACCCCGTCATATGTGCCGGAGTGATCGCGATAATCCTCAAGCCTGATTTCAACCCGCTCAACCAGTCCCTGCTTCTGGATACGCGCTTCGGCATAGTCTTTCTGCGCAGGCGAAATGGTCAGGCAGGTGACCTTGCTGCCGCGGTGCTTGGCGGCGTGCTCGGCAAAGCCGCCCCAGCCGCATCCGATTTCGAGCAGGCTCGAACTCGGGCCCGCATGGAGTCGCTCGCAGATCTGTTCATACTTGCGGGCCTGGCCCTGCTCGAGCGACTGGTTGGGGCTCTCGAACCAGGCGGACGAATAGGTCATGCTCGGGTCGAGCCATTTCTCGTAGAACGCGTTTCCGAGATCATAGTGCGCCATGATGTTCTTCCGCGCGCCCGCCTTTGAGTTTCGCCGGCTGAGGACGTGGCGCACCATGTTCATCGAGCGGACAAGTATGTTTCCCCGTGAAAGCTTCGATGCTGCATCGAAATTGGCGGAGAAGAACCGCAACACAGCCGTCAGGTCCGGCGTCGACCAGTCACCATCCATGTAGGATTCGGCGAAGGCTACGTCGCCTCCCGCCAGCGCCCGGTTGATAAAGCGGTAGTTATGTATCTGGATAAGCGCTTCCGGGCCGGTCTCAGCATTGCGGAACGTGAGGCGGCGCCCATCCGGCAACACGAATGTCAGCTGTCCCTTGCGCGTGCGCAGGATAACCAAGCCGGCAATCCGGAAGCTTGCCGGTACTCCTTTCAGCTGTCGGACGGCTTGCGCGGTAGCGAGAATATCATCGTTCATTTCGCAGTTTCCGGTTCGGGAGAGGATTGAAGGGCAGCTTGTGCAACGCTTGCGGACGTCTCAGGTGCAGGCGGCTTCGAATGATAGCGCGCGCCGCGCATCCAGAGCAGCAGCGCCTGCCAATGGATTCCTATCGTAACGCCGAGCGTCGAGAGTGGGTTGCGAAGCGCCAGCGCCATGAGTGTTCCGGAAGTTGCGTCCCGTTTACGCGCCTTGATGTTCGCCAGATGTGTCCGTTCACCATCTTTCAGGTTCTCGACCACGATATCCAGCGTTTCGGCAGGCTCCCTCAGCGTGAAACGGTACTGACCGCTGACGTCGAAGAAGGGAGACACGTGGAATGCCTTGTCAGCCGAATGCACGGCGCGCGGACCATCGACTGCCGCCACATAGCAATGCCGTTCGCCAAAAGTGTTGCGAACTTCGTATATTATGCCGGCCAACCGTCCGCCTGCGTCATATCCGTACCACAATGAAAGCGGCGCGAACTTGTAGAAGAAGTGCCGCGGAAAGGTCACCAACCGGATCGCGCCGGCACCGAGCCGCACGCCCGCTTCGGCAAACAATGCCTCGGCCCAGTTGCGGAGGCTCACCTTGCGACTCGGTCCGCCGTGGTCCTTTTCATAAAATGAGAACAGGCCAGGACGATTTATCGTGAACAAGTGCGACATCCGCCCGGCTTCATCCAGCCGGTCGATATCCACATCGATCAGGGCGAGCTGGTAACGGAACGCCCGTTCGAACGGGAAGAACCTCTTGTGCAGCGTTTGCCCCGACCACAGCCTCAGCGGGGGTGCTGTCACGCTGATACCTCGGCCTTTGCTTCCGAAATATCAGTGTTGCGCTCCGGCGAGAGGATGTCCACGCCTTTCGCCTCCCAGGGCACTCGCCCTCCAAGTGACAAGGCCGGCGAAAGACCCGACTTGAGGCCATCCTCATGAAACCCGCGCCCCATCCAGGCGCCTGCAAACCAAAGGCCGTTGCGCCCCTGGAGGCGCTTGACCATTCGCACCGCTGCTTCGGCGGCCGCATCGAACTGAGGATGGTCGAACGAATAAGTGCGGAAGGTGAGGTCGGGGGCAGGGGGCGCTTCAGGGTTGAGCGTGATGAAGACCGGACGTTTCGGGTCCAGCGCCTGCAGCTTGTTCATCCAGTAGGTCAGGCAAATGTCGCCGTTCGACTGTTTCAGCACGTTCCAGCTGGCCCAGGCGGCTTTCCGTGCGGGCATCAGCGAGGCGTCCCGGTGCAGATAAATTGTATTCGGCCGGTACCGGATGGAGCGCAGATAGAAAGCCCGATCGTCGAAATCCTGTTGGACCAGCTGCAGCGCTTCGTTCGAATGGCACGCCAGGATCACGTCGTCAAAAATCTCGGTCGAGCCATCTGCGAGCTCCACACCCACTCGGCTGCCGAACGGGTAGACGCGCGTCACGGACGTCTGCGCACGCACACGTGGTCCGAGCTGTTCGGCAACCTTGGCGACGTAGTTGCGGCTTCCGCCTGCCACCGTGCGCCACTTCGGCCGCTCCTTGTGCATCAGCCGGTGATTGTCGAAAAACTGGAAGAAGCTCTGGGCCGGGTAATCCAGCATGCACGCCTCAGGCGATGACCAGATCGCGGCGCCCATCGGCAGGATATAGTTTGCCCGGAAATCCGTGTCGAACCCGTGCCGATCGAGCCATCCGCCAAGCGTCGCATCTTCAATCCGGCCGCAGGCAAGATCTTCGCGGGCGATGTCATTGAACTTGAGGATGGTCTGCCAGAAGCGGTGGAAGCGCGGGCTGAGCAGGTTGCGCTTCTGCGCGAAGATACCGCCAGCTGTCGACGCCCAGCACCACCCGTTCGGATCGTCGACTGCGAAGCTCATGTCCGATGCCGCCGTCTCCACCCCCAGCGCATCGAAGAAGCCGATCAGGTTCGGATAATTCAGCCCGTTATAGACGATGAATCCGAGGTCGACATGCGTCTCGATACCGTCATAGTCAAACGTGTGCGTGCAAGCATGCCCGCCGAGGCGGTGATCCTTCTCGAACAGCGTCACGTCTGCCGTGTCTTTCAGTGCCCAGGCTGCACCAAGGCCCGAGATGCCGGAACCTACGACTGCGATTCTAGTCATTCGGCGCCCTGCTCCTGTCTGGTCTGCTTGTAGGCATCGAGGGCGCGCTCGCGGGCGGCGCTGTGATCGACGATGGGTTTCGGATAGGTCTTGCCGAGTTCAATGCCGGCATCAGCGAGCACGTTTCCGGGTGCTTCGAACGGTGCATGCAGGAACTTGTCCGGCAACCGCGACAGCTCCGGACACCACTTGCGGACATAGCCGCCCGAGACATCAAACTTGCTGCCTTGCGATATCGGATTGAACACACGGAAATACGGGGCAGCATCGGCGCCGCTTCCGGCGGTCCACTGCCAGCTGGCTGCGTTTGCCGCGGGGTCCGCATCGACGAGCGTATCCCAGAACCACTCTTCACCGGCCTGCCAGGGCAACAAGAGGTGCTTGCAGAGGAAAGATGCGGTAATCATCCGCACACGGTTGTGCATCCACCCCGTGTGCCACAATTCGCGCATGCCGGCATCGACCATCGGATAACCCGTCTGGCCGCGCGCCCATGCCGTGAGCGCATTCTTGTCCTGGCGCCAGGGCATCTGGTCGAAACTCGGATTGTAGTTCGCTCGCGCAAGGTCGGGATTGAAATGCAGCAACACGTGGCTGAACTCTCGCCAGGCAATCTCCGACAGGAACACCATGGCATTGCGCTCGTCATATCGGCCAGCGTCGATGCCGTCTTTGACCGCGCGCCAGATTTGCGCCGGACCGATTTCGCCAAACCGAAGGTGAGGTGAAAGCCGCGAAGTGGAGCGCGCCTCGTCCGGCCGGTTGCGGTTTTCCGCATACTGATTGATCGGCCCGTCGAGGAATTCTTCCAGTCGCGCACGCGCGCCGCCTTCGCCCGGCGTCCACATGTCGCCGAGACCAGCCGACCAGTCCGGCCCAGTTGGATGCCACCCCCAGCCGGAGAGCGCTTCGCTGTCCGCCTTGATGTTTTTCAGCCTCGAGGGCGCCGGGAGGGCAGGGGCCGGCGCATAGGCCGCCTGCAATGCGCGCCAGAATGGCGTGAAGACGCGGTACCAACCGCCCGCCCCGGTTTTCAACTCCCACGGTTCCATCAAGAGCCGCGCGTTGAAACTTTCTGCTCGCAGTCCGGCATCCCTGAGCGAAACCTTGATCGCTGCGTCCTGCGAGCGTTCCGGCTCCCCGTAACGGCGGTTCCAGAATACGACCTGCGCGCCGGTTTCCTTGACAAGCGCCGGCAGCACCTCCCCCGCTTTCCCGGTTCGCAGCACCAGCTGCCCGCCAATTGCCTCGAGCGAGTCCGAAAACGCCCGGAGGCTCTTGTCCAGCCACCAAAGCGACGCCCCACCCAGCGGACGGGCGCCTTCGAGGCCAGCTTCGCGCACATAGACGCACACAACCGGCCCGCCCAGCTCAATAGCTGCCGCAAGCGCACGATTGTCGGCAAGTCTCAGATCTTCACGGAACCAGACGATTGCAGGTGGGGAAACGGGCATGAACGAAGACGAATCCTGTAGTCTGGTTTGCGTTGAATACGGCTGTGTTCGGGGTTTGGATCAATCCGGCCTGCGAGGCTGCACTTTCAACCGGCAGCCGCCGCCGCTATACCGCCAAAACACGCAGGAATTCCGCCAATGCAGCCCGCCCGACTTCGCCAGATCATTGAAAAGGCTAAGAATCAGCGGGTTCTCTGCGTCGGCGATGTCATGCTCGACCGGTTCGTTTACGGGGTCGTGGACCGCATTTCACCCGAGGCGCCAGTGCCGGTGCTGCGCCAGACGCGTGCGGCCAGCATGCCGGGCGGCGGCGCGAACGTCGCCCGGAACCTCGCCTCGCTTGGCCTCGAAGCCGTCATCGTCGGCGCTGTGGGCGATGACGAAGCCGGGACCGAGCTGACCGACCTGCTCGCACATTCGCCCGGCATTACCCCGAAACTCGTGACGCTGACGAACCGGCCGACCACTCTGAAAACCCGCCTCGTGGCCGGCGGCCAGCAACTGCTGCGGCTCGATGCGGAAGAACTCGGCGCGCCTGACGCCGCCAGCGAGCAAGCGCTCATCCGGACCATCAGCGACCTCGTCCCGACGGTCGCGGCGGTGCTCATCTCTGACTATGCCAAGGGTCTTCTGACGTCGTCGGTAGTTGATGCGATCCTCGCTGCCGCAGCAGCCCGGGGCGTTCCCGTCATTGCCGATCCCAAGGGCAAGGATTTCGCCCGCTACGGCGCGGTCGACATCCTGAAACCCAATGCGGGCGAGTTGGCACTTGCGGTCGGCAAGCCCACTTCCAGCACACACGAAGTCGAATCGGCCCTCGCCGCCGCCCGCAAGTCACTCCCCGCAAAGGCGATTGTCGTCACGCGCGCCGCGCAAGGTATGTCCTGGGTTTCCGGCGACAGCGCCCCCGGCCACGTCTCCGGCAAAGCCCGCGAAGTCTTTGACGTCTCGGGCGCCGGCGACACAAGCCTTGCCGCGCTCGCGGCCGCCATTGTGGCAGGCGCCACTCTTGAGGAAGCCGTCAACGTCGCCATCCTCGCCTCTGGCATCGCCGTCGGTAAATCCGGCACCGCAACAGTTTCGGCGGCCGAGTTGCTGGACGCCTCAGAAGTCAACCAGCAAAGCCAGAAAGCCGGCTTGCTCTCGCTGGATGCCATGGTGGGGCAAATCGAGCGTTGGCGCGAAGCGGGCCTCCGTATCGGCTTCACCAACGGCGTGTTCGACATTCTTCATCCTGGTCATGTCCGCGTGCTCGAAGAGTCTCGCAGCCGCTGCGACCGTCTGATCGTGGGCCTCAACTCGGACGCCTCGGTGAAGCGCCTCAAAGGCCCGGAGCGCCCCGTCAACGACGCAACTTCCCGCGGACAGGTCCTCGCAGGTCTTTCTGCCGTCGATGCTGTGGTGATCTTTGAAGAAGATACGCCCTTGAACCTGATCACAGCGCTGAAGCCCGACGTGCTCGTGAAAGGCGGCGACTACTCGCGCGACACGATCGTCGGCGCCGATCTCGTCGAGGCGCGCGGCGGTGAAGTCATCGTTGTGCCGCTGGTGCCCGGCCAGTCGACCACCTCGATCATCGCACGCTCACGCGCCGGCGCATGACAGGGGCCGCACAGACTGCCGCCGCGCTCTGGCGCCAGTATGGCGAGGATGCTGTGGTCATCGCGACCTTGCGCGCGGCCGAGGTTGCGGCCATGGGTGACATCGAAGCCTTGGCGCACTGGGATGAAGTCGCCGCCATCCTCTCCGGCGACGAACAAGCGCCCGGAGCAAAAAACTAGGGCAGGGGGCCCTGCCCCGCCAGTTTCAGCGCCTCAATTGGTCGAGTGCTTCTTGAGCTCGTACGTGCCCCGGCCAGTGAGGTTGAACCACTCCGGAATATCAGGATGGCTGAGCGGCTGTTCCGAGTCGTCGGCCACCAGGTTCTGCTCGGACACATAGGCAATGTAATGCGTCCGCTCGTTCTCCGCGAACAAGTGATAGAACGGCTGATCCTTGTCGGGGCGAACCTCTTCAGGGATCGATTCATACCATTCGTCGGTATTTGCAAATTGCGGATCAACGTCGAAGATGACCCCGCGAAACGCGAAAATCCTGTGCCGAACGACTTGGCCGATCTGGAATTTGGCGGTGTGGCGGGAAATCGAGCCGTAATGATAGCGTTCGTCGACGCGGTCGGTCAGCACCAGAGGCGCCCGGGTATCCGGCTTGGATCCCCCCAGCCAGCCGCGAAACCAGGCCCCATGTGGACGTCGTCTGGTCATTTTCAGCTCCTATGGTAGAGCATGCCTCAAGTTTGGGTTTCGGGCCACACTATGGCTGACAAAAAAGACGGAGCTGGCGGGCGCAGGCGCGGCCCGCCCGGCTCGCAAAAAGGACGGCCGCTCTACGCGGCGGTCGATCTCGGCACGAACAACTGCCGTTTGCTGGTCGCGGAACCCCGTGGCCAGTCGTTCCGCGTGGTCGATTCCTACTCCCAGATCGCCCGCCTCGGCGAAGGTCTGCACGAAACCGGCCGTCTGTCGGACGCTGCGGTCGAGCGCGCAATGAGCGCCTTGCATGCCATTCGGAACAAGCTGAAGCACCACGGCGTGGGCCGGGTGCGCTGCATTGCAACCGAAGCCTGTCGCAAGGCGGCGAACGGAGCTGACTTTATCCGCCGTGTGCAGGCCGAGACCGGGCTGACCTTCAAGGTGATCGGCGCCAAGGAAGAAGCCCGCCTCGCGACGATCGGCTGCTACGACCTGATCCAGCCAGATGTGAAATCCGTCCTGGTCGTCGATGTCGGTGGTGGCTCAACCGAACTCTCCCACGTCGATGCGAGCGCCAGCCGGTCTGGCGGCCTGGCCGGCATTCTCCGCGAAGCGCCGATCCTCGACTGGACCAGTCTCAAGATGGGCGTCGTCACCCTGTCCGAAGCCTTCGACCTGTCGGACGAAGTCGCCGCCTGGCCGCTCATGCTCGAGCGGGCGCGAAAGGAAGTCAAAGGCTGGAACGCCCTCGACCGGGTCGCCGCGCGTCTCTCCGAGGATGACGGCTACCTCATCGGAACATCCGGCACGGTCACGTGTCTCGCCGGCGTCCACCTCAAGCTCGATCACTACCGGCGTGACAAGGTCGACGGCAGCTGGCTCAGCCGGCATGACGGCCGCGCGACGATGGACCTGCTTCGCGAGCTCGGCGTCGACGGCCGCGCGCGACTTCCCACGATCGGCCCGGAGCGCGCGCCCCTTATGCTCGCAGGTTGTGCGATCATGGAGGCGGTGTGGGAGGTTTTCGATGCACATAAGCTGCGCGTTGCAGATCGCGGTCTGCGTGAAGGCATCCTATTGTCGATGATGCATGGAAAACGTCCGCAAAGGCGCCGCCGTTCGAAACGGTCCGGCCCCCGACCGGCCCCCGAGGGAGGTGTCAATGTCGGATGAGGAAAAGCGGCGCTGGAAAGGCCCCGGCGCTGAGCGCACGGATTCAGGACGCCGAACCACCGAACGCAAGGTGGTCGCCCGCAATGCCAAGACCGAAAGCTCGAAGCGCTGGATCGAGCGGCAGTTGCAGGACCCCTATGTCCGCAAGGCAATCGACGCTGGCTATCGTTCGCGCGCGGCTTACAAATTGCTGGAGATCGACGAAGAGGTCGGTCTGCTGAAGCGCGGACAGCGGGTAATCGACCTCGGCTGCGCGCCTGGCGGCTGGATACAGGTCGCGCTGCTGAAAGGCGCCGCCGAAGTCGTGGGGATCGACCTCCTGCCGGTCGAACATATTGACGGCGCAACCCTCTACGAAGGCGACGTCAACGAACCCGCCGACGTGCAGAAGGTGCTGGATTCGCTCTCGGGTCCGCCCGATCTGATCCTGTCGGACATGGCCGCGAATACCACCGGCCACAAGCAGACGGATCACCTGCGCACGGTTGCCCTGGTCGAACTCGCTGTCGATTTCGCCATTGCCCATCTCGCGCCGGGTGGCAGTTTTTGTTCAAAGGTGTTCCAGGGCGGCACCACACGCGAGTTGCTCGACACGTTGAAGCAGAACTTCAAGACGGTAAAACACATCAAGCCGCCGGCGAGCCGTTCGGGCAGTCCGGAGATCTACGTGGTCGCGAAAGGCTTCAAGGGAGGGAAAAAATGAAACTCGAAGGTGGATGCTATTGCGGCGAGCTCCGGTATGAATCCGAAGGCGATCCGATCATGAAGGCGGAATGCCACTGCCGCGAATGCCAGTACATCACGGGCGGGCAGGCGAACGATTTCATGGCGATGCCGGCCGCCGGTTTCCGCTACACCAAAGGCACTCCGAAAGCCTTCAAGCGTACGGACATCGAACACGCCGTGACCCGCGAATTCTGCGGTACGTGCGGCACGCCGATCCTGACGCGCGCGCCCGCCCTGGCGCAGGCCGTCATCCTGAAGGTCGGCTCGCTCGACGATACCAGCGTGTTCGGCCAGCCGCAGGTCATCATGCAGACCGCGGACGCCCCGAGCTTCCATCATATTCCCGCCGGTGTGCCGGCCTTTCCGAGGTTTCCTGGATGAAATACGCCCTGCTCTGCCTTGCCTTCATCGCCCTGCCCGCATGTTCGCTGTTCCACCCGGCGAAAGGGGAGGGCGCCGCTGCATCCGGGACGCCCGCGTCCTACGCCCGCATCACGTTCGAAGGCAGCAAGGCAACGCCCGCCGAGCGGGCCGCCTGCGAAGCAGCCGGCGGCGAGATCGTTCCCAGTGGCAAACTGCAGTGGGAAAACTGTGTTCAAGCCTTCTTGGATGCTGGACAAGCCTGTTCGGGTGACGCGGACTGCGCCGGCGAATGCCGATATGACGGCGAAGAGGTTGAACCGGGCACGCCGGTTGCCGGAACCTGCCAGGTCGACGACGCGCGGTTCGGTTGCCGCACAGTCGTCGAAGACGGGAAAATTGCCCACACCTTGTGTGTGGACTAGTCCAGAGTGTGTAGAGAGTTTGTGGACTGCAGAACCGCCGACTTGTGCAACCTCTTGAAGGGCTCCGCCATGAAGTTCGTCGCCGCTTTCCTTGCTGCTAGCCTGCTCGCGGGATGTGCCTGTTTTGGCGGCCAGCCGGCGGCCACAACTGACTCGCCTGAAGCGGCCGCTGCCTACGCGCATATTGATGTCGAGGGCGAAGTTGCCACTCCTGCTGAGCGGTCAGCCTGCGAGGCCGCTGGCGGAGAGATAAGCCGGCAGGGGCTGCTGGGCTGGGAAAACTGCGTGCAGACCTATCCGGACGGCGGCGAGGCATGCCGCAACAGCTCCGATTGCCTCGGAACGTGCCGCAGCGATGGCGAGGCTCAGCCCGGCGAAGAATCCGCCGGAACATGCCAGGTGCTCGATGTGCCGTTCGGCTGCTATTCGGTCGTCGAAGACGGCAAGGCGCAGCCCGCGCTCTGCGTCGACTAGCCTCGGGCACAGCTCCCAGCCTGCCCCCTTTTCCCTGCAGCAGCGCTGTGGGGAAGGGGCTTCACAACACCCCGCGACTCCCTTACTAGGCCAAAAAGGGAGCTCCCCACATGAAAATCCGACAAGCGATCACCTTCGACGACGTGCTTCTCCAGCCCGGCGCGAGCGAGGTCATGCCTGCAGAAGTCGACGTTTCGACCTTTCTGACCAAGGCCATCCCACTGAACATCCCCCTGCTCTCGGCAGCGATGGATACGGTCACCGAAGCACGCCTTGCGATCGCCATGGCCCAGGCCGGCGGCATTGGCGTCATCCACCGCAACCTGACGGTCGAACAGCAGGCCGGCGAAGTGGCGATGGTCAAGAAATACGAGAGCGGCGTGGTGATGAACCCCGTGACGATCGCACCGACGGCGACGCTCGGCGACCTGCGCGAACTCAAGAAGCGGACCGGCTTTTCGGGTATCCCGGTGGTGGAAAAGAGCGGCAAGATCGCCGGCATCGTCACCAACCGCGATACGCGCTTCGCGGAGAACCCGGGCGAAAAGGTCGCCGACCTGATGACGCGCGATGTCGTGACCGTGAAGATGGACACGCCGATCGAGGAAGCCCGCAGGCTGCTGCACAAGCACCGTATCGAGCGCCTCGTGATCGTCGACAATGAGGGCCGCTGCATCGGCCTGCTCACCGTGAAGGACATGGACAAGGCTTCGCTCAACCCGTTCGCCGCCAAGGATCCGGCGGGACGTCTGCGCGTCGCGGCCGCCTCGACGGTCGGCGACGAGGGCTTCCGGAGAACCGAGGCGCTGATCGAAGCGGGCGCAGACGCCGTCATCATCGATACGGCGCACGGCCACTCGAAGGCTGTTGCCGATGCGGTGCTGAGGGCCAAGAAGATATCGAACGCGGTGCAGATCATTGCCGGAAACGTCGCGACCGCCGAAGCCACCAAGGCGTTGATCGATGCCGGTGCAGACGCGGTGAAGGTAGGCATCGGCCCGGGTTCCATCTGCACCACCCGCATCGTCGCCGGTGTCGGCGTGCCGCAACTCACGGCGATTGAAGACTGCGCGAATGCAGCCGCCGCGTCCGGCATTCCGGTGATCGCCGATGGCGGCATCAAGTTCTCCGGCGATTTCGCCAAGGCGCTCGCGGCTGGTGCATCCACGGCGATGATGGGCTCCATGTTCGCCGGCACCGAGGAAAGCCCCGGAGAGGTGTTCCTTTATCAAGGCCGGTCATACAAAGCCTATCGCGGCATGGGCTCGCTGGGCGCGATGGCGCGTGGCTCTGCAGACCGCTATTTCCAGAAGGACGCCGCCGCCGACAAGCTCGTGCCGGAAGGTATCGAGGGTCAGGTGCCGTACAAGGGTTCGCTCAGCCCGATCGTCCACCAGATGGTCGGCGGCCTGCGCGCCGCGATGGGTTATGTCGGCGCGAAGACCATCGCCGACCTCCACGCGAAGGCGCAGTTCGTGCAGATCACGGGGGCAGGGCTTCACGAGAGCCACGTGCACGATGTGATGATGACGCGCGAAGCACCGAACTATTCGCTGCCGCGCGGCTAGCGCGGTTCAGTCGAACGTGAAGCCGAATATCTCGATGTCGCGCCGGTAGAGCGCGGCAACGCCTGCTTTGAGATCATCGTCGTAATAATCACGCCACGGGCCGTGGTCTGATGCATTGGCCAGGCCGAGTTCAGCGGCCGGAATGCCGATGCGCTTGCAGATCGTTTCGTAGTCCGCCTGCAGCGTGGCGTGGCGCCCAACGAAGTCGATCTTGATCGCGCCGCTGGCGTCACACAGGAAGTCGCTCTGCGGCTGGAATACGATGCGCTGACGATGCTCCGCGCCCGTCAGCACCGCTCTCATGGTGCCCGCTGGATCATGCTGGAAGCGCTGTTCCTGACGGTACATGAAAGCGCAGTACGACACGAAGCGCTCCCAGGGGTTACGTACGAAAGCGAACTTGAAATAGGTTTCCCAGACTAGCGGCGTGACCGCCGCCTGGCATTCGTTCCAGCGGATGTGGCCGTGACGGATGCGCGCGATGTCGGGGTAGGGCATCGTCTTCTGCACGAACAGCTGCACCTGCTCCTCATCGGTTTCCCCAAGGTGCGCGCGCAGCGCCTGGCGTACAGCATGCGTCGCCGTCTTCGGTACGGCGAAGAAGATGAACTGGTGGCGGTGCGAAATGATCAAAATCCGGTTCCCTTGTGCAGATCAGGCCCGCCAGCCTATAACCGAGCAGGTTCAAGAGTGAAAACAGATGGATTTCGGCCCTACCCACCGCATGCTGAAACGGGTCGACGTTTCGGCCCTGGTTGAAAAGGTCCGCACGGTCGATGATGCGCTGTGGGACAGCGAAGACGACCTGCGCAGCGCACTGACCGGCCCCCGCCCGACCCGCTCGATTTTCCTGTATTACACCAACGCACTCTACATGCCGCATGACCGCCGGATCCGGCAGGAAGACGTCTCGAAGCGCGTCGGCTTCGAATGGTTCAGCCCGGCCGCCCTGCCCATCATTGACGAGATTTGCGCGCAGTACGAACCCGGCGCGATTGTCGTGCGCTGCCAGATCGCCAAGCTCCTGCCTGGCGGCGTGATCGGCCGCCACCAGGACATCTCGCCCTTGCTGCGCGCCAGCCACCGAATCCACGTGCCACTGGTCACCTGGCCGGAAGTGATCTTCTACATCGACGACCAGCCCTTCGTATTCGAAGCCGGGCAGGCATTCGAGCTGAACAACCAGAAATTCCATGAAGTCCGCCACATGGGCACGCAGGACCGGTATCACCTGATTTTCGACCTCTTGCCCGCAGACTATGACCCCCGCCCGATGGCGCAGGCGGCGCAGGGCGCTGCGGCGGGCGTCATTCCGAAGATGCGGACCTGACTGGCCGGGGTTCGCGCCACATCGCTTCCATGCGCGGCGAGCCGGCACCGATTTCGAACATCTTCATGCGTTCGAAGCCATGGCTCACGTAGAAACCGGTATTCGCCGGGTTTGAGTTTTCGAGGTAGCAGGGCAGGGCGGCGCGGTCCGCCGCGTCCAGCATCGGCTGGATCAGCCGTTTCCCGAGGCCCTGCCCCCTCGCCGCCTTTCGCGTGCCGATCGTGAAGAGATAGAGGTGGGGCGGCTTCGGATGCTCGCGGTCCATAGCCTCAGCGGCGCCGAGCCCCCGTTTCATGCTGCCCTTCGACCCTTTGAACGCCTGCAGCACGATCAGCCTCCACAGCGCCCAGTTTCCCAGCCCCTTGAGCTGTTCAGAGTGACACCACATCGTGGCGCCTTCGTTGCCGGCCATGTGGCAGATGCCTTTCGGCAGGTAGATGTCCTGGGCAAGGATCTGAAACAGCGGCGGCAGCGCGCCGGGATTGCCGAATATCCAGAGGTTCACCGGGTCCTCGGCAAACGCCTCTCCGGTGATGTCGCCCAGCTGCTTCCAGTCGCGCCGTTCGGCGCTGCGCATGCCTGCCGGCAGACGGATATCCAGCATGTTCAGCCTCCGGGTTTCCTCGCGCGCCATAGGGCGCTAACACGCGCCCAATCGCAAGCCGGAGAATTCCCATGCGCAACGGCGGCCGTATCAGCGCAGCCATCGAGGTCCTCCGCGACGTGCAGGAGCGCCACCAGCCTCTCAAGATCGCCATGCGCGACTGGGGCAAGCGTGCGCGCTATGCCGGCTCGAAGGACCGGGCCTGGGTGTCCGGCCTCGTGCTGGACGCGCTGCGGCGTCGCAATTCGGTCGCCCACCATATGGGCCACGACGATGCGCGCTCGCTGATCCTCGGCACGCTCAGCATCGGCTGGGGCTGGAACGCGCGCGACATCGAGCAGGCCTGCTACGACGATCACGGCCCAACGCCGCTGACCAACGACGAGCGCAGCCGCCTGATCATGGCGCCGGATCCGGCAGCCCCGATCCATGCCCAGGGCGATTTCCCCGAATGGCTGCTGCCGCACATGCAGCGGGTATTCGGTCCGGAAACGGTGATCGAAGCTCAGAAGATGGCCGTGCGCGCGGACGTCGACCTGCGCGTCAACACGCTGAAATCCGATGCCGAGAAAGCTGCACTTCCGCTGAAATCGGTCAAGGCGGAGCCTTCGCGCCTGTTGACCAACGCTTTCCATATCCCTGCGCGCGATCCCACGGAGCGTGAGGACAGTGTTGAAGCCATTCCAGCATTCTCGCGCGGCTGGGTGGAAGTGCAGGACGCCGGCAGCCAGATCGCCGCCGCGGCAGCCAACGCCAAGCCCGGCGAGCAGGTCATGGACTATTGTGCCGGCGGCGGCGGCAAGACGCTGGCTATGGCCGCGCAGATGGGCGGCCAAGGGCAGATCCACGCTTACGACATCGACGGAAAGCGGCTGTCGGCACTCATTCCGCGGCTGAAGCGCTCCGGCGCGCACAATGTGCAGCTGGTGCACCCGAGCGAAGGCAACAGTCTCGAGCCACTGGTAGGACAGATGGACCTGGTGTTTGTCGACGCGCCGTGCACGGGCACAGGCACCTGGCGCCGCCGGCCGGACTCGAAATGGCGCGTCAAACCCGCCCAGCTTGAGAAACGCATGCAGGACCAACGGGAAATCCTGCAGGCGGCTTCGACGTATGTGAAGCCCGGCGGGCGGCTGCTCTACGCAACTTGCAGCTTCCTGATCGAGGAAGACGAGGACCGGGTAGCAGAGTTCCTGGCTGGCGCGCCTGACTTCATCGAGCGCGACGCTGCCGAGGCCGCCATCGCCTCGGGCGCCCTGACGCCCCACGGCGCCGAAATCGTGCGCCGGTTTCGCGGGCCGACCGGAAGCGTGCGCTTGACACCGCGCCGGGCCGGCACCGACGGGTTCTTTTTCGCGCTGCTTGAGCGCCGCGCCTGACCCCATGGACGAATCCTCGCGGGTCGGTTAAGCGGCGCCATGACAGAGCAGACTCACCAGCGCGCCCTGATTGTCGACTTCGGCAGCCAGGTCACCCAGCTCATCGCACGCCGCCTCCGCGAGTTCGGCGTCTATTGCGAAATCCACCCGTTCAACAAGGTCGATAGCGCCTTCCTGAAGGCTTACGGGGCGCAGGCGATCATCCTGTCGGGCGGTCCTTCGAGCGTCTACTGGGACGACGCCCCAATGGCCGACAAGGCCGTGTTCGAGGCTGGCATTCCGGTGCTCGGCATCTGTTACGGCCAGCAGGTGATGATGCACCAGCTGGGTGGGCGCATCGAAGGCGGCACCAGCCGCGAATTCGGCCGGGCCTTCATCGAGCCAGTGGTCGCTGATCCATTCCTCGAAGGCCTGTTCGAAGGCGGCAACCATGAGCAGGTCTGGATGAGCCACGGTGACCACGTCGCCGAGATGGCACCCGGCTTCGGCGTCATCGCGAAGTCGCCGGGCGCGCCATACGCCGTCATTGCTGACCCGGAGCGCCGCTTCTACGGCACGCAGTTCCACCCGGAAGTCGTGCACACGGTCCACGGCGCGCGCATCCTGCGCAACTTCATCCAGGGCGTTGCAGGCTTCACCGGCGACTGGACGATGGCGGCCTACCGCGCAGAAGCGGTCGAGAAGATCCGTGCGCAGGTCGGCAAGGGCCGGGTGATCTGCGGCCTGTCGGGCGGCGTCGACTCGTCGGTCGCCGCTGTCCTGATCCACGAAGCGATCGGCGACCAGCTGACGTGCGTCTATGTCGACCACGGCCTTATGCGCGGCGGCGAGAGCGAGCAGGTCGTCAGCCTTTTTCGCGAGCATTACAACATCCCGCTTGTGCATGTGGACGCGTCCGAACTTTTCCTGGGCAAGCTAGCGGGCGTCACCGATCCCGAAGCAAAGCGCAAGATCATCGGCGGTCTGTTCATCGACGTGTTCGACGAAGAAGCGAGCAAGATCGGCGGCGCGGATTTCCTCGCGCAAGGCACGCTCTATCCGGACGTGATCGAAAGCGTGTCGGTGAGCGGCGGGCCGAGCATGACGATCAAGAGCCACCACAACGTGGGCGGCCTGCCAGCGCGCATGAAGATGAAGCTGGTCGAGCCGCTGCGCGAACTGTTCAAGGACGAAGTGCGCGCGCTCGGCCGCGAACTCGGTTTGCCTGAAGCTTTTGTCGGCCGTCATCCGTTCCCGGGACCAGGCCTCGCCATCCGCATCCCGGGAGCCATCACGCGCGAGAAGGCAGATACGCTGCGCAAGGCCGATCTCATCTATATCGACGAGATCAGGAAGGCCGGGCTTTACGACGAGATCTGGCAGGCCTTCAGCGTGCTCTTGCCGGTCAACACCGTGGGCGTCATGGGCGATGTGCGAACCTACGAAGCGGTTCTCGCGCTGCGGGCCGTCACCAGCGTTGATGGCATGACCGCCGACTACTATCCCTTCGATCACGCCTTCCTCGGTCGCGTCGCGACGCGCATCATCAATGAGGTCAAAGGTGTGAACCGCGTCGTCTACGACATCACGTCGAAACCGCCCGGCACCATCGAGTGGGAATAAAGCCCCGTCAGGGCTCAATGGTGATGATGACGCGCGCATAGCGCGAGAGCGCTGGCTCGCCGTCATCGGTCACGCGCAGGATGAAATGAGCGGTCTGCGCGCGCTCCACGCGCGGCGCCTCGAACACCGCTTGTGCAGCTGATACAGTTTCGCCAATCGGTGCGTCCAGGGTGCCGGCTTCCGGATAGCTGAACCACTCGAAGCTCAATACATCGGCGTCGGGGTCGCTTGACTTCGATGCGTCGAGTTCGATCCGCTCTCCGCTCCGGACTGTGAAGTTCAGAGGTCCGCCCACTTCGGGCACCGGCGGGTGGTTGGCGTGGTCATAGTCACGAACCGTCCAGTCCATGCGCGCTGCGAAGTCGTTCTGGAAGTCCTTGCGCCAGCGCCAGAGCGTTGCCTTGTTGTCGTTGAACACTGTCCCGGTTGTGCTGACAAATCGGTCATTCGCATTCGTCCAGAACGGTCGCGTCTCGTCCTCCACAGGAACGCCGTTGGTGTAACCCTTTCGGTCGAGCCGTTCGGGAGCCGGCGTGTAGCGTTCGTAGCGGCCGCCCCATCCGCCCCAGTCCGGACGCTCGGGCACGTTCAGGCCATTCGGGACCAGCCCAAGGAAGGCCGGCGTGTCGCCCTCCATGCCGTAGACAACGTCGGGATAGAGCGTTCCCAAAGGGCCGTGGCCTTGCTGCAGATTCTCTGCAAGCCAGGCGGGACTTATTTCCTCTTCCGCGCCGGGATACGCCTTGGTGATCGCGACCCATGTCGAACTGTCGAAGGCGCCCGGACTCGCGATGTAGAAGAGGTCCGGAAACTCCCGGCGGATCCATGCGGCCGAGTCGTCCTGGTCCGAAATGGCATAGACCCTCAGTTTACCGACGAGCCGCGCCGCGTCCGCCGGCGAACGCGTTGCGCGGATCGTCTGCAGTGCCTGCGCGAGCGTATTGGGCCCGCCCCAGATCGATATCCAGACCGGTCTCGGGTCGTCATCGTCCAGTGTGCTGATGATGAGGTTCGAACCAATCGTATCGCGTCCGACGCCTATGCTCGACATGCCATAGCCAGGCTGCCCGGTCGCAATCAGCGTCTCAAGGTCTTCCGGTTTGGGATAGCCCGGCGCGTGTGCCGTCAAGGACGGGTAGGCCGCTCCATACGCTTCAACGACCTCCTGGATGAGGCCGGGCTCGGTGCGGTCATTCTGGTGCACGGAGGTTGTGGCCACCAGGCCGGCGATCTCGATCTCGTTGCTGTAGAGCATCAACCTTATGAGGCACTGCACGTCATCGGGATCGGTGCCGATATCGGTCAACACGATTACCCGCTCACGTGCCGGCGGATCGACCGCAGGTGCAGTCTCCGCAGCAGGCGCGGCTGAACAGCCGCCGACGACGACCGCAACGATCATGGCGAGGCGCAAACTCTTCGTCATCAAGCCGTGATCCTCACGCCGCCATGTCCCGATTGGAGACAACGCATCTAACCAGCCACACGTTGCACGAAGCAACCCGGCGCCTGCGCGAGGGCGGTCCGCAGAGGGAAGGGGGGTAGGTTACGCAGACGTGAAAGAGGAGCGACCTGGCGCATTCGCAGGCTACCAAGCCAAGCTTGTCGAGCGAGCAAAAGTCTCGTGAAAAATTCCCGAAGCCGGAAAATTCGTAACAGCCACAGTGAGATAACTCTTAGTCGCATAATCAATATTATGGGAAATTAGAATGCGGCCGAATGAGACTGGTGGCTGGCGCGACGCCGGATGGCCCCGAGGCCTCTTCCCCGCAGGCGCTCCCCCGGCCGCTCAAGGCGCGAATCTGATCTCAAGCCCATCATACGCTGGCTCGACACCCACCGGCAAATCGCGCTTCAGCGTCTTGTAATCCATGTCCACGTGCAGATTCGTGAGCACCGCCCGTCGCGGCTTCAGCTCGGCGATCCAGGACAAGGTGAGTTCGAGGTGGGCGTGCGACGGATGCGGTGCATAACGCAGAGCATCGATGATCAGCACATCAAGGCCCCGGAGCGCGTCCATGGAGGCGTCCGGCAAGCCGTTCACGTCATTGCAGTAAGCAAGGTCTCCGATCCGGAAGCCGAGGCAGCGGATGCGGCCATGCTCCATGTCGACCGGCAACAATTCCACAGGTCCGCCGCGACCCGGTATACTTACCGGCTTCAGGGGCACGAGATCCTCCTGGATCGACAGGATTGGCGGATAGCCGCCTGCGCCGCGGAAGATGTAGTCGAACCGGGTTTCGAGCCGGCTGCGCGTTGCTTCATCGAAATAGACTGGAATCTGGCGGCGCTGGTGGATCGCGAGGGCGCGCACGTCGTCGATCCCGTGCGCCTGATCGGCATGGTCGTGCGTGTAGACGACCGCATCAAGATGCGTCGTGCCGCACGCGAGCAGCTGTTCGCGCAAGTCCGGCGACGTATCGATGAGAATGCGGGTTGGCTCCGGCGCGTCGCCGCTGACTTCCACGAGCGCGCTGCAGCGGGTGCGCCGGTTACGCGGCTCGTCTGGATCGCACGCGCCCCAGTCGCCGCCCACGCGCGGCACGCCGCCAGACGAGCCTGTGCCCAGCAGCACGATCCGTGCGCGCGCCATCAGGCTGAGACTTTCGCGAACAACCGCTCGGCGTTCTGCGTCGTGACGGCCTTCACCGTTTCGGTATCTACGCCCATGAGCGCGCCCAGCGCCTCGGCGACGTGCTGAAGGTAGGCCGGCTCGTTGCGTCGCCCGCGCATCGGCACCGGTGCAAGGTAAGGACAGTCGGTCTCCAGGATCAGCCGGTCGAGCGGAACGTTGGCGATCACCGCGCGGACGTCCCTGGCGCTCTTGAACGACAGGATGCCCGAGACCGACACGAACGCACCGAGCGCCAGCGCCCGCTGGCATAGGTCCTCGCCGCCGGTATAGCAATGCAGCAACGGCTGGAACGCGCCTCTGGCATATTCGTCCTCCAGCACGTCGGCGACCATGGCGTCGGCTTCGCGCGTGTGCAGGATGATCGGTAGGCCGGTCTCGCGCGCCGCCGAGATATGCGCGCGCAAGCTGCGCACCTGATCGGCCTCGGGGCTGTAGCCATAATGGAAGTCGAGCCCTGTCTCGCCGATGGCCACGACCTTTGGGTGCTGCGCCTCGCGGATCAGCGTGTCGGCCGTCAGCGACGTGAAGTCCTTCGCGTGGTGCGGGTGGACACCGACCGAACACCAGATATCCGCATGGGCATCGGCGATGGCGCGCACGGCCGGGAAATTGTCGTATCGATCGCAGATGGCGAGGAAACGGCGCACACCGGCAGCCCGCGCGCGGGCAAGCACGTCCTCAAGGTCTTCAGCGAAAGCCTCACCGTGCAGGTTTACGTGTGTATCGAACATCAGCGCCGCGTTTAGACGGGCTGCGCCAGTTCATAAAGCCCCGCGACCAGTTTTGCAGCAACTTGGGCGGCGTCCATGTTCAATTGTTCGGCCTCACCATTGATGCGGGCCTGCTTGAGCCACAGCCGCGCCGCTGCCGGATCGGTCTCGGCGCGGTCCGCGAGCCAGGCGGCGAGTTCGCCGCGAAACGCCTCGAGGGAGGCATCATCGACCGTGGCTGCGGACAGGGCCGGCATGACGAGCTTGTCGGTCAGGTTGGGTATCGCGCGGAGGAGGGTGCGGGCGGCATCAGAAGCGGCGAGGGCGCTTTGCGTCGACAGTCGTATGCCCTTCCCCGGCCTGCCCTGAGCCAGGCGCGTGGCTTGTGCTGGCGCGCCGGCTGCATCCAGCGCATGCTGACAGTCCTCATCCGACAATGGCGACAGCCGCAGCACCCGGCACCTCGACCGGATGGTCGGCAGCAAGGGCTCGAGCCCGTGATTGATCAGGAACAGCACGCACTTCTCCGGCGGCTCCTCCAGCGTCTTCAGCAACGCGTTGGCGCCGCTCTTGTTGGTTTCGTCGATGGCGTCGATGATGCCGACGCGCCAGCCGCCGAGCGCCGCTTTCTTCGTGAAGAAGTCCGTGAGTGCCCGGATCTGGTCGACGCTGATATCCTGCGCGAGTTTGCCCTTATCGTTGAGCTCACGGTGCACTAGCCGGACATCCGGATGCCCGCCGGAGGCAAAGGCGCGCCAGACCGGATCGGCTTCGTCTGCATCAAGCGGTGCATCCGTGGGTCCTCTCGCGCCCATCAGGAACGCCGCCAAGCGCTGAGCCAACCGCGACTTGCCGATGCCTTCGGGGCCTTCTATCAGCCAGGCATGATGCAGGCGTGTCTGGTTGTACGCATCAAGAAAGCGCTGTTCGGCAAGGCCATGGCCGAAGAGGGGCCATCCAACGCTCACGTGTGGACCCGCGCGGACGCAAGCAGGGGCTGCACGTGAGACCAGGCCGCGTCGGCAACGTCCGCCGCCGCGCGGCTCGCATCGAGCAGCCGGCAACGGCCAGGTTCGGCGCGGGCAATTTCGGCAAACGCATGCCGAACGGACTGGTGGAAATCGAGATTGCGCTGCTCGAACACGTCGGCTGCGCCCTGGCGGGCAGCGCGGCGCGCATGCGCAATTCCCACGGGGGCGTCCAGTACCAGCGTCAGGTCGGGGCGAGTGGCGCCAACGACGTGGCGTTCGAGCGCGAGCAAGGTTTCGGTTGAGAGCTCGCCGGATACGCCCTGGTAAACACGCGTGGAGTCAGAGAACCGGTCACAGATCACCCATTTGCCCGCAGCGAGCGCCGGGCGGATGAGGTTGTCGAGGTGATCGCTACGTGCAGCATTCATCAGCAGCGCTTCAGCCAGCACCGAGAATGCCTTTTCGCCGGGCGGGTTCAGAACGAGGGCGCGAATAGCCTCGGCGCGGGGCGTCCCGCCGGGTTCGCGGGTGAGCACGGCGTCGATGCCCTGCTCCGCCAACCGCGCTTGCAGTGCTGCCTGTAGCGTGGACTTCCCGGTGCCCTCGCCGCCTTCAAGTGTGATGAACCGGCCTGAGGCAGGACTATTCATCACCGCCCTTCAGTTCTTCATCACTCCCCGCTTCCGGCTCGCTCTTCATCAGTGTACCAATGCCCGCTATCGCGCGGCCGACGAAGCCGAGCTTCTTGACGTCTGCTTCGGCAATGACCGGCGCCGAGACGGGCTCCTGCCCGTCCAGCGTCACGACGAAACGGCCGACGACGTCCCCCTTCTTGACCGGCGCCTTGACCGTCTTGTCGAGGACGAGTTCTGCCTTGGCCTTCGTGAAAGCCGCCTTGTGGCCAACCACCTTCACCGGCTCGGCCAGCGAAACCGGCACGGTCGTATGCTCGCCCATCCATACGCTGACTTCAGGCAAAGACACGGTTTCAGGGCCAATCGTCTTCAGTTCGAAGCTCTGGATCGCAACCCGCATCAGACGCTCGGCTTCCTGAGCCCGCGCCGCCATAGTCGGCAGTCCGTTGATCACGATCGTGCGGCGCACGCCGTCGCGCACAGCCGATGCGGTCAGGCCGTAGCCGGACGATTCAAGGTGGCCGGTCTTCAGGCCATCGGCCCCCGCCACTTCAAGCAGGGGGTTGCGGTTCACCTGCGTGTATTCGCGCCAAGTGTACGATGGCAGCGAATACCAGGGATAGTATTGCGGGTATTTGTCGATCGTCATCTTGGCGAGCTTGGCGAGATCGATCGCCGAAACCACATGCCCTTCGCCCTCGAGACCGGTCGCGTTGACGAAGTTGACCGATGCCAGGCCAAGCTCGTGCGCGATCTGCGTCATGCGCGCCGCGAACGCCGGCTCCGAACCGGAAATGCCTTCGGCCAGCACGATGCAGGCATCGTTGCCGGACATGGTAATGACGCCGTGTAGCAGTTCCTCGACCGTTGGGGTGTCTTTCGGTTTCAGGCCCATCGTCGACGTGCCGGACGGAAATCCGCCCCGGCGCCAGGCGTCTTCACTGACGGTGAACTTGTCGGTCAGCGAGATCTCGCCGCGCTCAATCAGTTCGAAAACGGTGAACGCCGTCATCATCTTGGTCATCGACGCCGGCGTCATCAGCTCATCGCCGCGCTTCGAATACAGGATCTGGCCCGTCTCATGGTCCATGATCACGGCATACTCGGCGGGCGTATCGATCAATTGCGCTGAAGCGCTCATCGCCGCCCCAAGGCCAACCGCTGCCACCGCCGAAATGATCCCACGCCAGAAATTCACGATGTGCGTCTCCCTATTCCGTAATGGCGGCGTGCGAACGCGGCCCCTCTTCCCGGATATCCGGGAAAAAGGGCCGGTTTGTGGTCAGCGTCAATGGGTTGGCTGCGGGCATTCTACTCCGCAGTTACAACCCGTCCGTCGCCCTTGCCTTCTGCACTCAGGCGGTCACGGAGCTCTTGTGCGTCGGTGCGGCTGGCCAGCGGGCCCACCCGGACGCGGAAGTAGTCGGTGCCATTCACGCGTGCAGGCACGATTTCCACAGGCAGGTCGCCTTTCAGGCCGCTGTAGAGCGCCTCGGCGTTGCCGATGTCGGAGAACGACGCCAGCTGCACATACATCGTGCCCGACGGTGCAGCGGTGACCTTCGCAGCGGCGACCTTGGTGGCTTTTGCTGGCGCGACATCCCAGTCAGCGGGCGGCTCGGGCCATTTTACTTCAGCGCGCGCCTTGGCAGGCGCCGGCGACCAGGTGGCGCCACCTGCGAGTTCGTCGTCGCCGTAGAGCTCTTGCGACGGCTGCTGCGCCGGCAGGCTGGCTGCAGCGCGCAGCAGTTTGGGTTCAGCCACAACCGGCGTGCTGATTTCAGCGACGGTCGCCGGAGCGTTGCCGACGAGGCGCATGGTGAGCGCGGCCTTGCCGACCGATTCAAACCCCAGTTCGCGGGCAACCTGACGCGAAACCTGAAGCGACGCGCCGTCTTCGAACGGCCCCCGGTCATTTACGCGCACGACCACTTCCCTGCCGTTTGCCGGGTTCGTCACCGCAACCAGGCTTGGCAGCGGCAGCGACGGATGCGCGGCCGTGAGCGACAGTTGGTCAAAGATTTCGCCATTGGCGGTCGGCAGACCTTCGAACTCGTCGCCGTAAACAACCGCGACTTCAGTGTTCGCCAGTTTCGGTTGCTGCGAAGCGGCCTTCAGCGCAACCGGTTCCGGCATCGCCGTGGTCACCACAGGCCCAAGGCTCGAGGTGCCAATCATTGCAGCGGTTCCCGCGGCGTCGAACGGCACTTTCGATGCAACGAATTGCGGCGCATCGGCGAGGCCCTGCTCTGCCATCGGCGACAGCACTTTCGGCGTGCTGACGGAAGCCAATTCCATGCGCCCTGCCGGCGCGGAAGCACCGGGATACCGGAACTCGATGCGCTGGCTCGCTTTGTCGAGCGTGCCGGTCGTCGCAGTCGAACGGCTGGCCGTCGCGGGCGCAGCGGTCGTTTCATTCGCATACACGATCGGCGCTCTCGAACCGGCCACAGCCGGAAAAGCTACGCTGGCCAGGACGAAAACGGTCGCAATGGCGGTCAGGTGGCGCTGGGGCCGAGTGTATGCAGACGGCATGAGCCGCAAATCTCCTCTTTCTGAGAACCCTGATCCGCCTTTCGGGGCGTATCCGGTGGCCTTCTGGCCGTTTCAGAAGCGGGTTTACCATGCAGGTATCGCCACCCGGTTCAGCCGAACGGAAAGTCCGGCGCACCGCGTTAGGGATTGATTCACCGCCGCGAGGCCGGCGGGGACTTGCCTTCGGCCGCGCCATCCCACAAACAGCGCTCGCTACGGAGGAGTGGCAGAGTGGTTTAATGCGGCGGTCTTGAAAACCGTTGAACTCGAAAGGGTTCCGGGGGTTCGAATCCCTCCTCCTCCGCCAGCTAGACAGTAGAGCGCTACCGTCCACTCACTGAATGTATTGATCATATCGCACAATCTTGCACCGCATTGCGCACGCTCGAACTTGATCTGCTGCACATTTTGCTACACTTTTCGCTGCACAAAGTCCGCTGAGTGTGACGGAGGCGTACGTGTCGATCGTAAAGCGTGGGGGCACGTTCCAGCTACGCCGCCGGGTGCCGCAGAGGTATCGCAGCGTGGAGCCGCGTGCGGTGGTCTGGATCAGCCTGCATACCGATTCCGAGACCGTGGCCCGCAGCAAGGCGGACCGCGCCTGGGGTCAGCTGGTTGAGGCCTGGGAGGCGCGGCTGGCGGGCGACACCGAGGACGCCGAGGCCCGCCACTCGGCTGCGCATGAACTCGCCCGCATCCGGGGCTTCCGCTACCTGGATGTCGGCCTTGTATCCCGGCTGCCGGTGGACGAACTTGTGGCCCGCGTGGAAGCGATTGGCGCGCGCCGGGCGGCGCCTGGCACCGTAGAGGCGTCTGCGCTGCTCGGCACGGTCCCAGCGCCGTCCCTGACGCTGGAGAAGGCCCTGGAGCTTTACTGGGGACTTGCCCGGGAGAAGACGCTCGGCAAGAGCGAGGACCAGCTGAGGCGCTGGAAGAACCCGCGCGTCAAAGCCGTGCGCAACTTCGTGGAGATTGTCGGCAACAAGCCGGTCGAAGCGATAACGCGGGACGACATGCTGGACTTCCGCCAGCACTGGCTGGAGCGGATCGAAGCGGGCGAAGTGACGCCCAACTCGGCCAACAAGGATCTCATCCATCTCGGCGACGTGCTGAAGACGGTGAACACGATGAAGCGGCTCGGCCTCACCTTGCCCCTTGGCGAGCTCTCGTTTCGCGAAGGCGAGACGCGCACCCGCCCGCCGTTCAGCCCGGAGTGGATCCGGAACAAGTTGCTCGCGCCTGGCGCGCTCTCGGGCCTCAACGATGAGGCGCGCGGGCTCCTGCTCGGCATGGTCAACACCGGCTACCGACCGTCGGAAGGCGCAGGCCTGACCGCGAGGACCATCCGGCTCGACGCCGCGGTGCCGCATATCGCCATCGAGCCCGAAGGCCGCCAGCTGAAGAGCGCCTATGCAAAGCGGGTCATCCCGCTGACCGGCGTCTCGCTGGAAGCGTTCAGGGCGTTTCCGGACGGGTTCCCGCGCTACCGGGAGAGCAGCGCGGGGCTGAGCGCGACGGTCAACAAGTATCTCAAGTCCAATGGCCTGCTCGAGACACCGGCGCATTCGTTCTACTCTCTGCGCCATGCGTTCGAGGACCGGATGCTGGCAGCAGGGATAGATGACCGGATCCGGCGCGACCTGTTCGGCCACCGGCTCGACCGCGAACGCTATGGCAAGGGCGCCTCGCTCGATCATGTGGCGCGGCTCGTGCGCGAGATAGCGCTCTGAGTGAGGCGCAACGATCATCGCCTCTGCGCAGCGCGCTCGTCAATCACTGACCGCGCAGGCGGAGGCAGCAAACGCCGCGCAGCTTGAGGCCGCTCTCCGGCAAGATACCGGGCGAGACGTTCCTCACGGTCGGCAAGCGCCGCATGCTCCGCTTCGAGCCGTTCGAGGATCGGCCAGTAGACATCGCCCGACAACTCGATCAGCCGGGCGACGATCCGGATGGCGTTCTCGATACGCTGGGCACTGACGGGTCGCATGGCGCCGAGGATCGCGCAGAAGGCTGCGGACTGGCTATCGGACCGCAAGCCATTTGCAGCAGGCGCGGGCAACGCCTTGCAAAGCTCCTGGCGGGTGACGCCTGCACGGGCCCTCGTCAAGGGCGCGCGGGACGCGCGCCGCGAAGCGGCTCTGCCCTTGACGAGGACCCGCGCAGGCATCGAGGCTGGTCATGGCCGAATGGCAGGGCCTGCCATTCGGCCTGGAAGCAAATCTGTCGTCAAATTTCCGTGCGCTTCGAACTTATCAACTTGAGGCGGCTTACTGAGGTTTTGCTTCTTCAGGCTCCGACTGTTCCCAGCGCAGCGACTCCTGGACGAGCGACCTGCGCCTGTGGAGCTTCTTTGCGATCTGGTTGATGAAGTGATCAAACCGGCGCTCACCAAGCGCATGCGCGATGTCGCGCTCGCTTTCCGGAATCGGATCTGTGCGGGTCAGCCAGTAAAGCACAAAATGCCCGGTCGTCTCGACGCCGAGATCTACCGCCCAGAAGAGCTGCCCCAGGCGTTTCTCGAACCCGTCCATGCGCTCCATCAGCCGGTCCTCCAGCGAGCGATTGCGGTCTGGATCAAGATAGCAGCGCAGGGCCTGTTCCAGGACGTCGGTCTTGGTCGTCTTCTGCGCGCGTGCGGCGGCCTCGAGCTGTGCAAGCAGCGCGGCATCGAGGCGGAGGTTGACGCGGGGTTTCATCGGGCGGCGCGGGAGGGTGTTGGAAACACCGTCATCGGATGGTCTTTGGAAGGGGTTTTTTTGGGTGTCATGAGGCGGGCTCCAGCAGCGGCTTGCAATGTGCCGCCGCGGCCGATGCCTGCCTAGTTGGAGTGTCGGCGATGCGGTGCAACTCTGCGCAATCTTCTGCAGCGAGATACAATTGATGGTGTACGGACGTTTGCGCAGATGCAACAGGTCCCGCAAAATCCGTGCACCCCAACAGCGTGCAACAGGCACCGAAAAATCGTTGTGCAGACAGGGCGCTACACTAGGGGTGGCGCCAACCCTTTTATCTTGCCCTATCGGATTCGATGTCTGCAGCTGTCCAACGCTAGCCGAAAAAGACGGGATAAGTTTCAGACATCTCGGGCCTAGATCGCCTCACCTACCCCGAGTTTTTCGCCGCTTTCAGTGCAGTCCCGCCCCGCTGTCTGCAGTCGGTCGCCAGGCCGCCGCAGGCTTTTGGCGACAGACGGCGCTGGAATGAAAATTACCCCGAATCAGATGGATTGTCTTTCCGCGAGGCTTAAGGAAAAGACCTACTTCTTAAGCCAACCAACTTGCTTCGAAGTTGACGGCTTCTCGCCACGAATTTCCGTTCCGGCTAATTGATCTCGTACCCCGAATAACTCGACGAACTAAGGCATGAGCATAGCCCATCTACATTCTCGCACGATGCCTGGTGCAGCTTTCGGTAACGACAAATGAGGAGCAGAAAGCAGTCATAGACAGGTTAACTTGCTCGGGCAGGAAGTCGCCGGAAGCGGACGCTTCGGCCGTCGAATGATTCTAATGAGGATTTCGACTCGCAGCTAACCCCAAAGCCCCGCTCCTCAATCCGAACTGATGTGATTTGTGGCATTAAGCCATCAATTAAGAATCGAACTAAGATGCGATCGCACTCGTAGGTGGCTACTTGCGGATCTGAAGCACGAAGTGATCGCCAAATTTATCGACCCACAGGCGGATACTTTCGTGACAAACCTCTATCACGCGCTCCTGCAGCAGGTACTCCACATTCCGAACCGAGAGCGGAAGTCGAACCCACATGAGCACTTCAAGCTGCATGATCTGCAATAGCGGACAGGGCTTTGGCTCTTTGCATTTAGGCTAATGGCCCTTCCAGGTCGTCTCTAGGCCAATTCCGCTGACAGCACTTCACCCGTCAGCCAGCCACAGAAGATTTCAAATATTTTTCCCGATTGGCCGACGAATTGCGGCGGGCTTCGTCGATGGCTTGGCGCTCGGAGGCATCGAGCAGAGCTTCTAACAGACGAGAGAAATGGCCGCGCATGGCCGCGCGCGCAGCGAGCGGATCACGAGCCCTGAGCGCATCCAGGATCGCGGCATGTTCGTTGACCCGATGGGACGCATCTTCATGACACACGGCCGCGTAGACTTTTTTCACTGCGTCGATCTCGGTGCGCATGCGCCACAAGGTCTGTAGAAAAAATACGTTCGCCGCATTTCCGGAGGCCTTGGCGATGATGAGATGAAAATCGCGATCAGCCCCTTCTCCATCGGACGAGTCATGAGGTGCACTTTCCATTCTCTGGATCGTGACTTCAAGTTCTTCCACCTGGGCATCCGTAATCATCGAGGCCGCCAATGCTGCACACTCGGATTCAAATAGCAGCCGCGTTTGCGTCAGCTCGAAGGGTGTTACCGAAGGCAAGACCAATCCAATCGCATCGCTGGAATTTCGGACGTACACGCCCGAGCCGACCTTGATCTCGACACGCCCCAGAGCTTCGAGCGAGATCTCGGCTTCACGGATAACGACCCGGCTCACACCGAAACGCTCGGCCAGTTCCCGCTCCCCTGGCAGACGCGTTCCGGGCGGATAAGCGCCCGACTCAATCATATCAAGAATGTTGCGCGCAACCGATTGATAGAGGCGTTTTTCGCTCATCTGGATCTTTCCGATGTTGTACTGCCGAGTTGGGCCCAGCCGAAGTTCATCTAGCTACACTAGTCGTTCCGGCCCACGAATTCAATGGCTTACAAATAGGTCCGTCCAATTGACCCGTCGTTGGGAGATGGACCGGATCGGCCCAACACATTCTGCCGCAATCGCCATGGGTCAACAGTGCACCGACAGAAGGTTGGTCCCAACAAACAAATTAGCTTTCCACTTATAAGCACCAATTATTGCCTATTGGTATGATGACTTCAGCGTTTTAGTCATCCAATGGGAAAACTGCGGGCCCATGCTAAAACTTTGAACTCGATAGGACATACTAGGACATACTAAGAGGACAAGCCCACACGCAAATTGGTATGTATCATTGGTTGACATTTAGTACGACGCGATTAACGGTCCTCAACAACAAGCTCATTAAGGGCGGCGCTGGAGGAAATCGTGCGAAACTGGCTTTCAATCTCGATCCTTTTGCTAACGCTGTCCGTTGGGGCCTCATGTAGCGGAACGGCGCCCTTGCTGGCGACGACCAGAGACCCAGACGCCAGCGACAGCGCAAACGCTCACGGCCAGATCGTCCGCACCGTCGATGAGTATGAAGCCGCGGCCAAAAACTTGAAACCAGGTGACCAGATCATCCTTGCCAACGGTGTCTGGCAGAATTTCGACCTTGTGCTCGAAGCGGTGGGGACCAAACAGGCCCCGATCCGCCTGACGGCCGAAACTCCGGGACAGGTGATCCTCTCAGGTCAGTCGAGCCTGCGGCTGGCCGGCGAGTATCTGGACGTATCCGGACTGGTCTTTCGGGACGGCTATACACCGCGGGGCGAAGTGGTCAGTTTCCGCCGTGACAGCGATCATCTGGCGCACAACTCCCGCGTCAGCCAAACCGTCATTGAAGACTACAGCAACCCGGATCGGAGGCAGGTTGATCTCTGGGTGGCCCTCTATGGCAAGAACAACGTGTTTGAACACAACCACCTTTCCGGCAAACGAAACGCTGGCCCCACGCTCGCCGTGCGCCTGGATAGCGAAGCGAGCCACAATAACGGTCATCTGATCCGCTACAATTACTTTGGCCCGCGTCCGGTATTTGGTTCGAACGGTGGCGAGACCCTGCGTATCGGCACAAGCCCCTATTCATTGAGTCGCTCCGGTACCCTCGTAGAACACAACTATTTTGACCGATGCAGCGGCGAAGTCGAAATCATCTCGAACAAGTCGGGCGGGAATATCTTCCGGAACAATACGTTCTTTGAGTCGCAAGGCACACTCACCCTCCGCCATGGCAGCGATGCACTGGTCGAGAATAACCTGTTTGACGGGAACGGCGCACCGTTCACCGGGGGTGTACGGATCATCAATCCGCGCCAGACCATTCGGAACAATTACTTCCGGCAACTGACTGGCACCCGCTTTTCGGCCGCGCTGGTCGTGATGAACGGGATCTATGATTCGCCGATCAATCGCTACCATCAGGTCGATGGTGCCGTCATCGAAGATAACATCTTTGAAAACGTCACCCGCATTGAGCTTGGCGAGGGCGCCGACGCCGAACGCACGGCCCCGCCCATCAATTCAGTATTCCGCAACAATACCGTCACCGGCAAGGTGAGCGAGCCTATATTAAGAGTCCAGTCGGCGATGGACGGTGTCGAGTTCACAAATAACACATCAACAGCACCGGTACCCGCGGAGATCGCGCACGGATTTTCAATAGCTGTCGATGGATCGGTAGAAGTTGACGCGAAACGCATGGACCCCAAAGCCTATGGCGTCTCGCGCGAGATAACTGGCGTTTCCTGGTATCCAAAAGCGGACGTTGAATTGCCGTTTACCGGAGGACGAGACATCGCAGTCGCCCCGGGGACGGGAACACTCGCCGTCGCAATAGCCACGGCTGCGCCCGGCGATACTCTGGTGCTGGCGCCGGGCAATTACACCGAACCGACTCTGATCGAAATCACTACTCCGCTCACGATCCGCGCCGCCGACAGGACACAGCCCCCTGCCCTAACCTTCGAGCGTGCGAACCTCTTTGCCCTATCGGGCAATGGCGCACTTCGACTGGAAGGGTTGTCCGTATCCGGATTGAAGGCGCCGGATTCGACTGGTAACAGCTTCATCACGACCTCCGCGCGAGTCTCCAGCCGCAATCACATCGTCGAAATGCTGGACATGCGGTTCGAGGATTTTGCCGTGAACCGGAGTTTTTCCGTCCTCAAGGCAGACAAGGGAACTTTCTTCGACCGGATCAGCATCGCAAGTTCGCACTTTCGCAACGTATCCGGCACGATCCTCAAGCTCGACGCGGAAACCGATAACTTCGGAATCTACAGCGCGGATGTCGTGGACATTTCGGACAGCGTGTTTGATCAGGTGACCGAGCCTGTCGTGAGCATCTACCGGGGCGGGACAGATGAGAGCACGTTCGGCCCGACCGTCCGCGTTCACTCCTCCTCTTTCAAGGCGGTCGGGGCGGGTAAGGCTCCGATACTCAGATTGCACGGAGTGCAGAATCTGGAGCTGTCGGCAAACTCAACCGATTCCGTCCTCGGCGCAGAACTCGTAATCACGACGGGAACGCCCGTCGTCACCGTCAACGACAACGTCAACATTGGTGTGCCGAAAGGTGCATTCCTGAAAACTATTGACTTGAGGAAGGGCCAATGAAGCACGCCCTCCTCCCCATCGCCTGCTGTGGCATGCTAGGCCTTCTTGCGGCTTGCGGTACGGGTCCGGCGGTCATTATTCCAACCGGCACTGTTGCACTGAGTGTCGATCACGAAACCCTGTTTGAAGTTTCGACGGCGAAGATCCGAAACCAAATCGATGCGCGCATCGCCGATGGCGTGGATGTGCCGCTGCCGGCCGATGCTGGCGGAGGATACACGCATGAGCAACACAAGCAGAACGGCAAGACGATCTATGAAGCCGGCATGCTTTACAGCCTGACCGGTGAAGCGCGGTACCGGGATTTTGCGGCGTCGATATTGTTGGACTATGCAGCGCTCTACCCGGATCTGGGACTGCATCCCAAACAAAAAGAACAAACGCCTGGACGGCTGTTCTGGCAAAGCCTGAACGAATCCGTCTGGCTGGTCTATGCAATTCAGGGCTACGAAGCCATCAAACCCGACCTTGAACCAGGTGTGCAGGCGATAATAGAAGACAGTGTCTTCCGGCCAATGGCGGAGTTTCTTTCAGAAGGGCAGCCTGAGACGTTCGACAAGATCCACAATCACGGAACCTGGGCGGTTGCTGCGGTCGGCATGACGGGTTTCGTGTTGGGCGAGGACAGATGGGTCAAGCAGGCACTTCTTGGCCTCGATCAATCGGGCAACGCCGGATTTCTGCGCCAATTGGACGAGCTGTTTTCGCCTGACGGTTATTATGCAGAAGGACCCTATTATCAGCGATTTGCGCTGATGCCCTTTGTGCTGTTCGCGGACGCGGTGGAGAAAAACGATCCGGACAGGAACATTTTCGACTATCGGGACGGAATACTACTCAAGGCAGTCTACGCCACGATTCAGCAAAGCTATGCCGGGCGCTTTTTTCCGATCAACGACTCCATTCGGGAGAAAGGCCTCAATACGATTGAGCTGAAATATGCCATAGCGATGGCCTATAAACTGACAGGTGATACGTCGCTGCTCGATGTCGTGGGCCTGCAGGACGGTGTGGTGCCTACGCCTGAAGGAAAAAAGCTGGCCCGCGATCTCTCGGCGGGAATGGCGACACCGTTTAAATTCAAATCGATCCTGCTTCGTGACGGACCGGCGGGGAACCAGGGCGCGTTGGCCGTCCTGCGTTCCGGCGAAGCAAAGGACGCAGCAGCAGTGGTCTTCAAGCCTACTTCACAGGGCTTGGGTCATGGTCATTTCGACCGTCTCGGCCTTCTCTATTACGACGACGGGCACGAAATCGTGGCTGACTACGGCGCGGCCAGGTTTCTGAATGTCGAGCCCAAGTTTGGCGGCCATTACCTCCCCGAGAACGAGACATGGGCCAAGCAATCCATTGCCCACAACGTTTTGGTAGTTGACCAGAAAAGCCAGTTTGGAGGCGACTGGACTGTCGCACAGGAGTTCGCGCCCCGGCTGCTGGCATTTGACGCTGGTGATGAAATCCAGTTCACCGCCGCTGAGCTCGACACGGCATATGACGGGGTATCGCTTCAACGGCTGGTCGCAATGGTCCCCCGACCCGGCAGCGGTCGTTATATCATCGATGTCATGCGGGCGCGCAGCGACAATCTCCACCGTTATGATCTGCCGGTTCACTTCAAGGGACAGCTGATCGAAACCAATTTCGAGCTGGTCCACTCCCCTACGCAATTGTTGCCGTTCGGCGCAGATAATGGCTACCAGCACCTCTGGCAGCGCGCCGTGTCTCAACCCATCGACGCCGTCACCGATATGTCCTGGCTCGTTGAAGATCAGTTCTACACGTTGACCTTCGCTGCCAGCGCACCGGTGACCGCCTTCCTGACCCAGCTTGGCGCCAACGATCCCTACGACAATCTTCGCCGTGAACAGGCGCTTGTACTGCGTGTTGACGCGCCTGATGCAGACTTCGTCTCGGTCTACGAACGCCATGGCCGCTATGACAACGATGAAGAGGTCACAGTCTTCTCGGGCAGATCAGTCGCCAGCATTGCACAAAGCGCCGAAGGCGATGTGGTGATCTACACGATCACTGCGACTAACGGTCGGCAGACCACGATCATCTGGGCCGATGATCCATCGCAAGAAACCGAGCATTCGATGTTGCTGCACGGCGAGACAATCAATTGGACCGGACCCGTAACAATCCGGCAGTCCGAGTAATCTGCCGCAGGCGGCAAAAGGGAGAAATCGAAATGTCGAAAATGCTGGTCCGTTCAGAGTTGTTCATGAATAGCCCGCGTGAAGGCGCAGTGCCCGTCGGCCCAGGAATTCACCGCAAATTGTTGGGGTATGACACTAACCTCATGCTGGTGAAGGTATGGTTTGACAAAGGCGCTGTCGCAGGCGTCCATGCCCACCCGCACACCCAGACTGCGTATGTCGCGGAAGGCAAGTTCGAAGTCTATGTCGACGGCAGGACCGAAGTGCTCGAAGCGGGCGGATGCTTCTTCGTCCCATCCGGCGCAGATCATGGCGCAGTTTGCCTGGAAGCTGGCATCCTTCTCGACATTTTCAGCCCCGCGCGGATGGACTTCCTTGGCGAGGAGAACTGACCGATGCGCATCAAAGGTCTCAGATGGTGGGTCGTCACCCTTGTCGCTCTGGCAACGGTTATCAACTACATTGATCGCCAAACACTCAGTGTACTGTGGCCAGATATTGCCGCGGAACTTTATCCCGAGAAATCGGCGGCTGAGGTCGATCAGATCTACGGTTTCATTTCTGTCGTCTTCATTTTCTCCTACGCTTTCGGACAGGCTATCTTCGGCAAGATTTTTGACTGGATCGGGACACGCCTAGGATTCGCCCTATCAATCGGAATGTGGTCCATCGCAACCATCCTGCACGCTTTCGCACGCGGCGTTATTTCGTTCAGCCTTTTTCGAGCCATTCTCGGTGTGTCCGAAGCCGGCAACTGGCCGGGGGCAGCGAAGGCCAATGCCGAGTGGTTTCCGACAAAGGAACGTGCATTGGCGCAGGGTATTTTCAATTCAGGCGCCGCCATTGGTGGTCTTGTCTCGATTCCGATCATCGGCATTCTGTCCATTCATTTCAGCTGGCACGTCATTTTCATAATTGTCGGCACGCTTGGCTTTATATGGCTCATTCCCTGGTGGGTGCTGGTGAAGTCACCGCCCAAGACCCACCCCTGGCTTGGCGAGAGCGAACGCGAATACATCCTGAAGGGACAGCTGAACCAGGATATCGACGGCGACGGCAACCCGGATGATGGATATGCGCCGGCAACCGCAGAACTTCTCAGCCGGAAGCAGAGCTGGGGCGTGATCATTTCGACAGCAGCCATCGACCCAATCTGGTGGCTCTTCATCGTCTGGATTCCGCTCTACCTTAACCGGGTCTACGATATGGAGGTCAAGGAACTCGCGCTCTATGCTTGGGTGCCATACTTCGGTGCCATGCTGGGCGCATGGTTCGGTGGCCTGCTGGCGCAAAACCGGATCAAATCAGGCTGGTCTGTCGATGCCACGCGGAAAATGGTCATCACGCTCGGCTGCCTCATCATGCTGCCTTCCCTGCTCTTGCTTGCGGATCCCACGCTTGTAGCTTCTGTCCTGGGCATGTCGGATCCGGCCACGACAACACTCGCAACGATCGCGGTCATCATCATGGCTACGATCCTGTTTGGCTTTCAGACTGCTATCGGAAACGTGCAGACCCTGCCCAGCGACTTCTATAGCGGGAAATCAGTAGGCACACTTTCCGGCTTTGCAGGCATGGCCGCAAAGCTTGGCGCGGCTGGGCTTACCTTTCTCGTTCCCGTGATCACGAAGGGCAACAATTACGCCCCCGTCTTTATGATCGGCGCCGCTCTCGCGATCCTTGCGCTGTTCGCAGTCTGGGTCCTGTGCGGCCGGATCGAACCGCTAAAGCCGCGTAGCGCGCAAGCCGGCTGAAACAATCAAGCCATTTGAAATCAGGAGTTTTAAACATGTCAAAACCTGTCATCGGGTTCATCGGCCTCGGACTGATGGGCGGCAATATGGTCGAAAACCTGCAGAAGCGCGGGTTCGAGGTCGTCGTGATGGATCTCAACCAGGACGCTGTCGACGCCGTTCTGGCGAGAGGAAACGCGACACAGGCCAGCACGCCAAAGGAACTGGCCGAGAAGAGCGATATCGTGGAACTCTGTGTCACCACCTCGGAAGTGGTCGAGAAGCTAGTCTACGGAGAGAACGGCATCATCGAAGGCATCAGGGCGGGGTCCGTACTGATCGATTTCGGGACGTCAATTCCCACTTCTACGCAGCGGATTGGCGCCGAACTCGCTAAGAAAGGCGTCGGCATGATTGATGCCCCTCTCGGCCGCACGCCCGCTCACGCCAAGGATGGCCTGCTCAACATTATGGCTGGCGGCGACAAGGCGACGTTCGAGAAGTACGAGCCTGTTCTCAAGGAACAGGGTGAGAATGTCTTCTACCTTGGCCGGCTGGGTGCTGGCCACACCACCAAACTGATCAACAACTTCATGGGCATGACCACCGTCTGCGCCATGTCCCAGGCGTTCGCTACAGCGGAACTTGCCGGCGTCGACCGTGCACAACTCTTCGAAATCATGTCAGCTGGCCCTTCGAATTCGCCGTTCATGAAGTTCTGCAAGAACTATGCGGTCGATGGCGTGAGCGATCTCGGCTTTTCCATCAACAACGCCAACAAGGACTTACGGTACTTCAACAAGATGATCGCAGACCTCGGATCACGCTCGCCAATTGCTGAAGGAACTTCACACGCTCTCGACTCTGCAGTGGCGCAGGGATTCGGCCCAAAAAACGTGCCGGAAATTTTCGACTACTACGTTGCTCTAAAGAGGTAACCGGCGGGCGAGCGTATTCTCGCAAGTCCGGTAGCCCAAAACTCACCTCAGATTGATCTGGAAGACATGACAGGAATTTCTCCATGGCACGGGTTACAGTTTTTGGAGAGCCGCTTCTCGAACTTTCGACGGCTCAGGGGGGCCGGTTTGGACCAGCGCGGCTCAGCTTTGCCGGCGACACTTTGAACACCTCAGTTTATCTCGCCCGGCTAGGCATTGAGGTCGATTACATATCAGCGCTCGGAACTGATCCGTGGTCGGACGCACTGCTTGAAGCGATGAAGCAAGAAGGTATTGGAACAGGAAATATTCTCCGCCACCCGTCCCGGATGCCAGGCTTATACGCGATCCAGACGGACGAGGCAGGTGAGCGCAGTTTCACCTACTGGCGCGATCAGTCTGCCGCCCGGGCGTTCTTTGACCTCCCGGGCGCAAACGACTGCTTGCAGTCGGTCATGGACTCCCAGCTCTTCTTTTTTTCCGGTATCTCCCTTTCTATTCTGGACGCACACGGACGATCTGCCCTGACCCACCTGTCGAAGGAAGCGCGGGCGAAGGGGTTGCCCGTCGCCTTTGACGGAAATTATCGCCCGCGCGGCTGGGCCTCAGCGCAAGAAGCACGGGCGGCGATGCGGGAAATTGCGCCTGCTCTGGCAATTGTGTTGCCAACCCACGAAGACGACGATGCCCTGTTCGGCCCCAACACCCCAGCAGCCCATGCACTGCGCTGGCGCGCTGCCGGCGCCGATCTTGTGGTGGTGAAGCGCGGTCCGGAAGGCGCGGTCATTTTCGACGGCACGGGGCCGAGCTTCTGTGTACCAGTGCCGGAACCGGTCCAGCCAAGAGACACGACAGGAGCCGGCGACAGTTTCAATGCAGGCTTTCTTGCTGCCTACCTCAAAGGATGCCCGCCAGCCGGCGCTGCCCTGCAGGGGCACAAGCTGGCCGGCACGGTGATTCAATACCCGGGCGCTATAATCCCGAACGACGCAATGCCAGAAACCGCGCAGGCCTCGTGAACGTCGGTCAAATAGCGTCGCTTTGTACATGCCTATTGGTCAGCCAATTTTTTGCCGCGGCTCAATCAACTCTCAAGATTGGCCAGCCGGTTTGACGCAGAGTGATGCAGAATCACCACAACTAAATCGGAATGATCACAGTGGTAGGACCAATTAGGCAATAAATAAATACCAAAGTGGTTGACAACACAGTCGATCTCAGACGAAGAGTCGGCAAGCGCTTCACATCAAGATGAAGCCTCGGTCATACC
This sequence comes from Acidobacteriota bacterium, assembly GCA_016712445.1. Lineage (NCBI taxonomy): Bacteria > Pseudomonadati > Acidobacteriota > Acidobacteriota bacterium. The sequence goes on from JADJRB010000002.1 coordinate 494,998, forward strand.
CATAGGGAGGGAATTGAAATGCCAACTCACACACAAAATGACTCTCACCGTCAGCGGCCGCGCCATTTCTGGCGCGCGGCCTTGCTCGCTGGTGTAGCGTTGCCAACTGGCTTGGCGGCTTGGGCTCAGGAAGCGCCGGTCACTGTTACGGATGCGCCCGCCGAAGCAGAAGCCGAAGCACGGCAAGATGTGGTCGTCGTGACCGGGATCCGGGCGTCGCTTCAAAGCGCGCTCAACGAAAAGCGCAACTCAGACAACCTGGTCGAAGTGATTCAAGCCATAGATATCGGCAAGCTCCCTGACCAGAACCTCGCCGAAGTCCTCGAGAATATTCCCGGAGTTCAGATCACACGCGAAGCAGGCGTCGGCAACGGCGTTCAGATTCGGGGTACGAACTCTAACCGTACAGAGATCAATGGCGTCTCCACTGTAGGATCGGGATCTGGTCGCGGCGGTATCAGCTTTGAAGACGTTTCAGCGGCGATGATCGCATCTGTGGAAGTGACCAAGGCGTCAGAAGCGAAGACTATAGAAGGGTCGGTTGGCGGCACCATCAACCTGAGAACGATACGTCCACTTGACCTGGACGACCGACTGCTGAGCGTTCGCGTTCAGGGCGAGGACAGCAGTCTAACGACTGACGGCATCAAGCCGCGTCTGTCGGGCGCCTATGGTGACAAGTGGATGACGCCTTCAGGTGAATGGGGTGTTGTTGCAAGCTTGAGCTATGCGGAGCAGGACGCAACTGCATTCAGGCCGCGCGTGGACCGAGACAACTTTGTTTCATCAAGCAGCACGAACGCAAGCGCTCAGAGCTTCGATTTCCTCCCGATTCAGTTTTTCATCCAAGATTACGACAACTACGAATCGAAAACGACCAACTTCGCCGGGTCCGTTGAATACCGACCAACCGGCGCTGAAAACCTCAAGTTCTATGCCGATGCGATCATCAATGACCAAGAACGCCGGGAAGAAAGTTCGCGGGTTCAAGCATCGGGCGTGTCAGACTTGATCGGGGTAGCCGTCCCCTCTCAATTCGAAACGGTGAACTGGGGCTCCATCGGCGGCCAGGATCTCGGCTCAACCCAGGCTGCGGTACGCGGAGTTATTCCCGTTCAATCCGATGGCAGCGACGGCAATCTTCGTTTGTCTTCAGATACCAACTCCCGCTTCACAGACAGCCGGATTTTCCGGTTCGGCACCGACTGGACCCTTGGGGAGAAACTGTCAGGCCGCGTCGAGGTAGCGAGTGCGACCTCCGACACGACCACGCCCAACTTCAACACAACCTTGAACTTCCTTAACCCCAACGCCGTTACCGCACCCTCCTACACGAGCAATGATAACGGCACTCCCTTCGTCTACGACCTGACAGGGGACAGGCTGACCTGGGGCATCGCATTTGATGCGCCATTTGCTCCGACTACTGCAGATCTCTTGAATCCTGCGAACTATGCTCTCCAGCAGGTGTCGCAGTCACGCAGCCTGCAAGAAAACTCGGAAGACGCGTTCCGTGCGGACTTCACTTACGAAGCGAATGACATTTTCTCGATCGACCTTGGCTACCGCTTCAACAAGTCGAACAGCTTAAATGATGATGTGACCTCGAACGTGTCATTGAGCCTTCTCCGGGACAGCCCGACAGGAGATCTGTTTTCGGACCTGCTCGTCGCGGGGCCGAACAACTTCAATGCCGCTGATGGCAGGGCGCTCTATGTGCGTGATTTTCTGCTCATCAATCCTGAGCTTGCTACGTCCGATCCTCAAGGTGTGCTCAATGCATTGAATGCAGCAATCCTCGCAAACAACGCGATAACCGGATCTACCCGCGGACCGATCAGCGCGCCCACGTCGCAACAGGCTGCTTTCTTCGATATTGATGAAGAAACCCAGTCTTTGTACGCTCAGGCAAACTTCAACTACGGCATGTTCCGCGGCAATGCCGGCCTGCGCTATGTAGAAACAGACGTTGCATCGACCGGCAACACCATCGTCAACGGTGTTGCAACACCCACGACGACAGAGGGCAGCTACAGTTTCGTTCTTCCTCGCATCAACCTCGTCGCGGATCTTCGTGACGACCTGGTTGTTCGCGCCAGTTGGGGCAATGATATCAGGCGGCCTAACTTTGACGACCTTTCCACGTCGTTTACATTCGGCACGAGCCCGAACTCGGCCGTGAACATTGGGAATCCCGGACTTGTTCCCCAGGAAACAGAGTCGTTTGATCTTGGAGTGGAGTGGTATTTCGCGCCGTCAGCCGTCCTCAGCGTCGGCGTATTCCAGAAAAACAGGACTGGACTGTTCGTCTCTGAACAGGAGAACCCTGTCGAGACGCCGGTTGTGGATGCCAACAATGTTCCGCTGCTTGTTCGCGACGTAACAGCCCCTTGCGAAGGAGGCGGTATTTTCAATCCGATTGCCTTACGCAATGTGTTCGCACCCCTTGATCCGATTACCAATCTTCAGACCACGGCAGGTGTTGCTGGCGTGTGTGTCCCTCTTTCGCAACTGGTTAATGATCCGGGCGAAACGACCCAGAAAGGTCTTGAGGTCGCCTTCCAGTACGACCTGTCGGCATTTGAAGAACGCCTGGGCTGGGCGTCCGGATTTGGGTTTGTGGGCAACTACACTCATCTCGACTTTTCAGCCGGCGACGGTGTGTGGACGCCGACATCCCGCGCGGTGACGGTCTTCGCTGCAAACGGTGCAACAAATGTTCAGTTGCCTGTGACGGAGATCGATCTTTCGGAAGATTCGTACAACACCACATTGTACTACGAGAAGCATGGGCTCTCGGCACGGGCGCGGTATACTTGGCGCTCGGCCTACCGTTCGACAGACTTTGGAAGCACGTCTGCGTTTCCCTGGGGTTTCCCGGTCGTCCAAGAAGCGCGTGGACAGCTGAACGCCAGCATCAGCTATGATGTAAACGAACACCTCAACATCGGCATAGAGGGCGTCAACCTCACCGAGTCTCCGGTGCAGCAGTCCTGCGTCAACGAGGGCGCCTTGCTCTGTTTCCAAGGCTTAACAGACCGCCGCATAACCTTGGGTGCAAGCTACAGATTTTAGCGGCTTGATCCCAAACAAAGAGCGAACAAGCAAGGCGCCTTACTGACGTAAGGCGCCTTGTTTTTGTATCGTTGTGACTTACCCCATGAATTTCGAGCTACACTCTCGTTGCTCAGCGACCGGCAGTTTAGGGCCAACGACGGTCGTAAAGGGGCATCCGACTCGTGCCATTCGCGTACTCAACAACGGTCGTTCACCCGGCCACGCCGGAGGTGGGTATCGGTTTAGCACCAGAGCGTGCGTAGGCCTTGCAGAAGGCAGCAGCTCGGAAGCCCCCTTCCCTTCTGTTGCATTGGCTCGCCTTCGTGTTGGCTCCTGTAAGCGACACGATCCATCAACGACTTGCTGTAGAGAAGCATCCGACTTGCGTTTGGGTGCCGCTCTGACACGTGTACAAGAGTGATCGGGTCCTGACTTGCATTTGCTCGCAGAACCCGGAAACAGCTCGACCACGGTCAATTGAGGATGTGCCTGAGAGCGTAGCAAGAAATTTGCTGCACATTTTGCTGCACAATTCGCAACACCCAGTTTTTTATTATTGTTATTATACAGTGCATTAGGCGCGCGCTTCCTGAGATCTGCCGGACTCCTCCTCCGCCAGCCAGGCACCGGACAAGACGGAGCGACTTCCATGAGCAAGCTGACGATCTGGACGCTGGATTGGGTGCCGGAAGGGCCGCGCGGCTTCGTACGCGACCTTCGGCTGCGCTGGGCGTGCGAAGAGGCGGGCGTCGACTACGAGATCCTGACGGTCCCCTTCGACGATCGCGCGACCAACCATCTCGATCGCCAGCCCTTCGGCCAGGTCCCCTACCTGACCGACAATGGGGTCGACATCTTCGAAAGCGGCGCCTGCCTGCTTCATCTTGCGCGTAAGAGCGAGGCCCTGATGCCACGCGATGCAGCCGGCGAAGCGCAAACACTGCAGTGGACCATTGCAGCACTCAACTCGATCGAGCTGGTCGCGGTGCCCTGGTGGTTCCTGAAAATGTCCGGCGACGCCGAAAACGGCCTTGCAGACTGGCTCGACAGCCGCCTCGGGCATCTCGAACGCGTACTGGCAGCCCGCGAATGGCTTGCGGCGGGCCGGTTCACCGTCGCCGACCTGCTGATGGCGGATGTCCTGCGGGTCAAGGACCTGCGGGCACGCGGGCACCGGCCCGCGACCGAGGCCTACATCACCCGTGTCACCTCCCGTCCGGCTTTCCGGAAAGTGCATGCCGAACAGGTTGCCCAGTACGCGGCGGCCGACGCGCTACGCTAGAGCCCGAAGAGACCTGCGGTCTGGGCAATCACCCAGAGGCCGATCAGAAGGAACAATCCGGCCGCGACCAGACGCACGGTCTTCAGCGGCACATGCTTGAGAAGCTCGTGCCCAAGGAAAACTGCGGGAACGTTGGCGATCATCATGCCGAGCGTCGTCCCCATTGTGACCGGAACTACGTCATGAAAGCGCGCGCCGAGGGCGACGGTCGCGATCTGGGTCTTGTCACCCATCTCGACCAGGAAGAAGGCAATCGTCGTCGCAACGAAGGCCCCGAACCGAGCGGGCTTGTGCTGCGGGTCTTCGTCCAGCTTGTCGGGCACCAGCGTCCAGGCTGCCATGACGATGAACGAGACGGCCACAAGGTAGCGGAACCATTCACCATCAAGGATGGAGGCAACCTGCGACCCGACGAGTGCCGCAAGGAAATGGTTCGCAACAGTCGCGGCGAAAATGCCGGCCACTATGGGCAAGGGCTTCTCGAACCGCGTCGCGAGCACGATCGCCAGCAGCTGCGTCTTGTCGCCAATCTCGGCGAACGCCACGACGGCAGTCGAAGTGAACAGGGCTTCCATAGTCAGGTCTCCGGGGTCGGGCGGCGTTCAGGATCCAACAGACATCATTCCCGCCGCCCAACCCTGAGCGAAGAGATGATGCCATTGGTCTCGCCCAAACGGTTTCCCGCTTCCACCGCACCACGGCCTCTCGACCGAGCATGTTGACACGGTGGCTCGCCCTTTCGAGCGACTGGCTACTCCCCAGTGACGCGGGTCGTGTAGACCGCGCACATGCACTCCGCAAGTCACCGCCACACGCTCGCGCATGGTCAATACTCAACGCGGAGATGTTAACCACACAAATACGATTAAAAGTTGTGCCCAGCCGAGGCGGTCGCTATGGTTTGCACTGGAATCAGGTAATTTCCGTTGAGGTGTTTGACGCCGGGCTTTTAAGTGGCACCGGATGATCTGCATTCAGAACGGGCGAAGCCAGAAGGGCGAACATCGCGTGCCGGATCTTTTGAAAAGCGCCGTCGAGGCGCCGCGCGCACCGGTGTGGCTTTCGCAGGATGGTGCGGGCGTCTTGTCGATCTCTGCTGTCGGCGATGCGCCGCCGCAATCCGGGTCCCTTTCCCGCTTGCCGCCCGTGTATCCCGAGTGGCTTGGCGACCGCGCGCTGCTCGACCAGCATCCGGCGAGATTCTGCTATGCAGTCGGAGAAATGGCGCGGGGTATCGCCACGCCGCGCATGGTGGTCGAAGCCGTGCGCGCGGGCTGTATCGGATTCTACGGCAGCGCCGGTCTTCCGATCGCCGAAATCCGCCAGGGCATCGGCGAGATCCGCAGTGGCATCGGTGCGGGCGACCAGGCCTGGGGCGCAAACCTCATCCATTCGCCGCAGGAACCCGGACAGGAAGCCGCAATCGTCGACCTGTTTCTGGCCGAAGGCGTGCGCCGGGTTTCAGCGTCCGCCTTCATGCGGCTTACGCCGGACGTGGTGCGCTACACGGCAATCGGTCTGACACGCGGCGCGGACGGAGCGGTCAAGCGCAGCAATCACTTGTTTGCAAAGGTATCGCGCGCCGAAGTCGCCGAGCCGTTCATGGCGCCGGCACCGGAGAAAATCCTTCGCGAGCTCGTCGCGGCCGGGAAGATCACCGAAGCGCAGGCAGATATCGCTTCGCAGGTGCCGGTCGCCGCCGAAATCACGGCGGAATCCGATTCCGGCGGCCATACCGACAATCGCGCCGCCGCGCCGCTCTTCAATTCGATCAGCGCAGCGCGTACGCGCGCTGCCGCCCGCCATGGCTTCGACGAGAACGCAATCCGTATCGGGCTCGCTGGCGGCATCGCCACGCCGGCAGGGGTCGCCGCGGCGTTCCAGATGGGCGCCGCGTATGTGTTGACCGGTTCGGTAAACCAGAGCGCCGTGGAGTCCGGATTGTCAGAGGCGGGTCGCAAGCTGCTGGCCAAGGCTGGCCCGGCGGATGTCGCGATGGCGCCGGCGGCTGACATGTTCGAGCAAGGCGTTGAAGTCCAGGTGCTGAAACGTGGTACCCTGTTCGCCATGCGTGGACGCAAGTTCCACGGATTTTATCGTAGCGGCCAAAGCTACGAAACGCTGGGTGAGACTGACCGCAAGTGGATCGACGATGTGCTCGGCGAGCCATTTGAGGCAGCCTGGTCGGAAACGAAGAGCTATATCCAGCGGGTCAATCCGGCAGAGGCGCGCAAGGCTGAGACCGACGGCAACAAGCGGCTGGCTCTGGTGGCGAGGCGCTACCTCTTCCAGGGCGCGCAGTGGGCGCGCGAGGGCGAACCGAAGCGCACGGCGGACTACCAGATCTGGTGCGGCCCCGCGATGGGCGCGTTCAATGAATGGGTCGCCGGCACACCGCTCGAGCCGGTCGAAAACCGGTCCGTTCGCCAGATCGCCTTGAACCTGCTCGAAGGCGCAGCCCGGATCACGCGCGCCGCGCAGCTAAGATCCTTCGGAATTGCGGTTCCGGCTCAATACTTTTCCTACACTCCACGCCTATTCGGTTAGCTTGATGTCCGATCACCCGCCCTCGTCTTCCAAACGTGTCGTCGAACCCATCGCGGTCGTGGGCATCGGCGCAATCTTTCCGGGCCGCGGCGACACGACCGGATTCTGGCGCGACATTTTCGAAGCGCGCGACCTGATCAGCGAAACACCCGAGACGCATTGGCTGATCGACGATTATTACGACGCCAATCCCACCACGCCCGACCGGACCTATGGCCGGCGTGGCGGCTTCCTGTCGCCGGTCGCTTTCGATCCGCTGGCCTTCGGGATTCCGCCCGCTCAGCTGCAATCGACGGACTCGGCGCAACTGCTTGCGCTCGTCGCCGCGAAGATGACCCTCGATGATGCCGAGCGGGACAGCGGCGGCAAGATCGACCGTTCACGGACGAGCGTCGTGCTCGGCGTCGCTTCCGCCACCGAATTGACGGCGCACATGGCTGGCCGCCTGCAGCGCCCCGCATGGGTCAATGGCCTGCGCCAATACGGGGTCGCTGAGAGCGATGTGCAGGCAATCGCGGCCCGCATCGAGAGCCACTATGCTGAATGGAAGGAAAGCACCTTCCCCGGACTGCTCGGCAACGTTGTGGCTGGCCGTATCGCCAACCGGCTCGACCTGGGCGGCAGTAACTATGTGACGGACGCCGCCTGCGCCTCCAGCCTCGCCGCCCTCCAGATCGCCCTGCATGAACTGCGCGCCGGCGATTCAGACATGGTGCTGACGGGCGGCGTCGACGCGCTGAACGACATCCTGATGTACATGTGCTTTTCGAAGACACCAGCGCTGTCGCCGACAGGCGATTGCCGTCCGTTTTCGAACAGCTCTGATGGCACGATGCTCGGAGAAGGCATCGGCATGCTCGCGCTGCGGCGCCTTGAAGATGCAGAGCGTGATGGCAACACGATCCACGCCGTCATCCGGGGGATCGGTGGCGCTTCCGATGGCAAAGGCACGGCAATCTATACACCGCTGCCGGCGGGTCAGGCCCGTGCCTTGCACCGGGCGTACGAGCAGGCAGGCTACGGCCCCGAGACGGTCGACCTTCTGGAAGCGCACGGTACCGGCACCCGCGCCGGAGACCGGGCCGAGATCGATGGCTTGCACCAGGTTTTCGGCGCGGCCGATCCCGGCAACGGACCGTGGTGTGCCGTTGGATCGGTTAAATCTCAGATCGGCCACACCAAGGCCGCTGCGGGCGCCGCGAGTCTTGTGAAGGCCGTCGAAGCGCTGCGCAGGAAGGTCCTGCCGCCCACGATCAAGATCGAAGAGCCGGCTGAGGCCATCCGCGACAGCGCCTGCTTCTATGTGAATACCGAGGCGCGCCCGTGGATATCTGATCCGTCGCGTCCGCGCCGTGCCTCGGTCAGCTCGTTTGGCTTCGGCGGCAGCAATTTTCACGTGACGCTCGAGGAGTATACCGGTCCGGCCGCTGCGAGACCGCCTCGTGTCCATCCGGCTGAACTGTTCCTGTTCAGCGCCGCTGATGCCGAGACGCTCGCCGGGCATTTGCAGGCCGTTGCGGATGCTCCGCCTGCGGAAGACGCGCTTGCGCATGAGGCCGCCGCCAGCCATACGGAATTCAGCGCTGCAGCGCCAGCCCGGGCGGCCATCACCGCCACAACACCGGACGACCTGGCCGCCAAGGCTCAACGTATCGCCACGCAGTTGCGTGACGGATCGCTCGGGACCGCGCCGATGCCGCAAGGATGCGCAGCCTCCGCTGCGGCGCCCGGAACCGGCAAGATCGCTTTCCTCTTCTCGGGGCAAGGCAGCCAGTATCCCGGCATGGGCTCAGACCTCGCAATGGCTTTCCCGGCGGCCCGCGCGGTCTGGGACGCCGCCGCCAGCCATCCAGTCGCCGGTCCTCTCAAGCTGCACCGCCTGTCTTTCCCGCCGTCGGCGTTCGACCAGGTCGAATTCGGCAACCAACAGCAGACGCTCACGCTAATGCAGCACGCCCAGCCGTCGATCGCGGCGGTCGCCCTGTCACACCTTGCCTTGCTCGAAGCCCTTGGCCTTGAGGGCGAAATGACCGGCGGCCACAGCTTCGGCGAAATCATGGCGCTGCACTACGCCGGCGCGTTCGATGCCGCTTCCGCCCTGACCATAGCCGCTGCGCGCGGTAGAGAAATGGCCGCCGCCGCGCAGACGACGCAGGGTGCCATGCTCGCCGTTCAGTGTACGGCTGAACGGATCGCGCCGCTCGTGAAAGCGATTGGCGGGGGGCTGGTGATTGCAAACGACAATGGCCCGAGCCAGGTCGCCCTATCCGGTCCGGTTGCTGCCATCCAGCAGGCTGAGGAACGCTGCGCCCTTGAAGGCATCAAGGCGCGGCGCCTGCCCGTAGCAACCGCGTTTCACTCTGCAATCGTCGAACCCGCAGTCGCGCCTTTCCGCGCGGCGCTCGAAGGCCTGAAGCTGAAGCGCCCGGGCCTGCCCGTCTATGCGAACGCCACGGCCCAGCCCTACAAGGCAACGGCCCGCGAACTCGCTGGCGCAATGGCGGCGCAGCTTGCCTCACCTGTACTCTTCCGGGCCGAAGTGGAAGCGATGTACGATGCTGGCGCGCGCACGTTCATAGAGATCGGTCCCGGCAACGTGGTGGCAGGTCTCGTCTCAGACACGCTGGGCGCCCGGTCTCATACCGTGCTGTCGCTCGATAACAAGCGGACGAATGGCGTCGCGCAATTCCTGTCCGTGGTCGGAGCACTCAGTGTTGCCGGACTGGAGCTCGATCTCGCTGCGCTGTACGCCGATGCGCCGCCGCCGGTGCCGAAGGCTGCGCCGTCCAAACACGCCGTCTACCTGACCGGCGCCAACCATGATCGCCCCTATCCGCCGAAGAACGGCGCCGCCGGGCGTGCGCCGCCCAATCCGGAGGGACGCCAGATCGCCGCGTCCGCTCCCTCCTCCCCCGCCCGGATTACCCAAAGGACCGAACCTCCCATGCCCGATCAGAATGGCCGGCAAGCCGCCCCGTCCGCCCCAGCGCCCGCTAGCCCCGTCGAACTGACTTCACAGGTCGAACGCATCTGGCACGAAGTGTCGGCGCGCCATCAGGACTACATGCACACGATGGCCGAGACGCATAAGGCGTACCTGAACGCCGCCGCCGCCCTGTTGGGACAGGCAGGTTCCCTGCCGCAGGAGCCGCAGTACCTGCCGGCGCCGCGTCCCGCACCGGCGCCCGTCGCGCATGCGGCCCCTGTTGCCGCTGCTGCGCCTGCGCCGGAAGCGCCAAAGCCCAAAGCCAACGGTGCAAACGGTGCGCACAGTTTCTCGGCTGAGCCACCAAAAGCGGCGCCTGCCGCACCGGCGCCCACGCCCGCACCCGTGCTGGCACAGCCGATTACCGCGCGAGTTGCGCCGGCGATCGATGCGGCGGCCATTGTCCGGGCGATCGTGTCCGAGAAGACGGGGTATCCGCCGGACATGCTGGACGCCGACATGGACCTGGAAGGCGAACTGGGTGTCGACTCGATCAAGCAGGTGGAAATCCTATCATCCCTTCGCGACCAACTCCCGCACTTGCCGGAAATCGAGCCCGAACGCCTCGGCGAACTGCGCACAATCGCCGCTATCGCCGCCATGATCTCGGCAGCAACACCCGGCGCCGAGCCGGCAGCGCCTGCACCTGAGGCCGCGTCCGCCCCGCCCGCCACCCGCCCGGCTGTCGCCGCGCCCTCGAAAGCGCTGGCGGTGTCACCGGATGTCATCCGTGCGCTGATTGCGGAGAAGACGGGCTATCCGCCCGACATGCTGGAAGATGACATGGACCTGGAAGGCGAACTGGGCGTCGACTCAATCAAGCAGGTCGAGATCCTGTCATCCCTGCGCGACCAGTATCCCTCGCTGCCGGAAGTCGATCCCGAGCATCTCGCCGAGCTGCGAACGATCCGGAAGATCGCTGATTTTTTCGGCTGAGGGATGACGGGGAGACAAGGGTTTCCCATCGTCCCCGCCTGCCCGGTCCAGACGTAGCGCCTTATCGGTGCGACGTGCGTCCGGTCATGTGGGTGAGCAACGCAAGGCGCGCCTTCACGCTGGTCGCTGGCGCGAGGATCGAGGTAACCGCCGCCGCATCGCTCGCCGAGCCGCTTGCGGCCGCCTTGCGAAGCCACGGTTACAACGCCTCGGTCGCTGCTGTCCCCTGTGGCAAAGCGGACGCGGTAATCATCACGGAAGGACTCACGGCAGGAGAGGCGGCGGCCCGTCACTGGGCAGCGCTGCAAGGTGCCAAGGCCGCCCGGCGCGACGGCGGGGTGACGGTGTTGCTGCAAGCTGCGTCGCCGCCTTCAGGCCTTGAGGGCCTGAGCCGCACGCTGCGCAAGGAATGGCCGGAATCCACGTGTGTCGCCTGGACCCTGTCGGGCACAGAACCGGCGGCGATCGTTCACGCGCTCGCCAGCGGCTATGGTGATGGACTCCTGACGGAGCACCAATCCCTGCAACACGCCGAACCCGGCGCTCCCGTTTTCCCGGCGCCTGCACTGCAGGCTCATCATCCGTCCGTCTGGCTCGTGACCGGCGGCGCGCGCGGCGTGACCGCGTCCTGCGCCATCGAGCTCGCCCGGCAAGCAGGTGGCACAATCCTGCTCGCAGGCCGTTCGGCCGAAACGCCGTGGCCCGCCGGATTGCCCGAAGCAAACGACCTCAAGTCGCTTCGCGGACTGCTGGTCGCCCGCAGCCGCATGACCGGGGAGCGCGTCACCCCGGCAGAGATTGACCGGACCGCACGCAACCTTCTCGCAGGCGCCGAGATCCGCGCGACGCTCGCGGCGATCAGGGAGGCGGGCGCTATCGCTGAATATGTGCCGCTGGATGCCGGTGATGCCGTGGCCGTTGCGCACACGATTTCTGATGTGCAGGCACGTCATGGCCGCATTGGTGGCTGGGTACACGGCGCGGGTGTGCTGGCCGACAAGCTGGCGATGGACAAGACTGAAGCGGAGCTTCGCCGCGTCTTCGCCCCGAAAGTGGGCGGCCTTGAAAACATCCTTGGCGCGCTGGATCCGGTACAGCTCTCGCATGTCGGCCTGTTCTCGTCCGCCGCCGCCTTTTTCGGCAACCGGGGCCAGTCGGACTACGCCATGGCAAATGCCCTCCTCGCCAGCGCTGGCCGGAACCTTGCCCGCGCGACTCCCGGCGCGCAGGTGAAAGTGTTCCACTGGGGCCCCTGGGCGGGCGGCATGGTCGACGACACGCTCGCCAGCCACTTCGAAGCGCAGGGCATCCCGCTCATCCCGGTCGATGAAGGTGCGCGCATCTTCGCGACAGAACTGCTCGGCGGCGACCGCGACCAGGTCGAGCTTATCGTCGGCGAAGCGTGGGCCACCGCATGAGCCGGTTCGAACCCATCGCCATCGTATCAGAAGCGTGCCTCCTGCCTGGCGCAACGAGTCCGGCGCAGCTCTGGGACATCGTTGCAGCGCGCAAGGTCGTCACCCGAAAGGTGACCTCAGCGGAACTCGACTTGGGCGATGCGCCGTCCCGGTTCGCTTCCGGACGGGTCGACGCACCCGCGATGCAGCACGCCGGTCTGGAGCAGCTGGGCGGCATAAATGCGGCCTCGCTGGATCCGGTCCACCGCTGGACCTTGCAGGTGGCATGGGAGGCCTGGCGCAATGCGCCGGGCGCCGATGAAATATCCGCGGAGAAGCGCGGCGTCTTCCTTGCCAACCTCTGCTATCCGAGCCGCGCCAAGGTCGACTATGCGGAAGATGTCTGGCGCAACGGCGCAACCCAGCGCCCGATCAGCGACACGTTGAATTCCGGCCTGCCAGCGCGCCTGATCGCGCGTATGGTTGGCGCAGAAGGGCCCGCCTTGGCGCTGGACGCTGCCTGCGCCTCTTCGCTTTACGCCCTGGAAATTGCCTGCCGAAAACTGGCCGCTGGCCAGATTGACGTCGCCCTGGTCGGCGCAGTCAACGCGGCCGACAATCTCATCCTCCACATCGGTTTCGACGCACTGAAGGCGCTCAGCCCTACCGGCCGCTCGAGGCCTTTCATTCAGGGTGCGGATGGACTTGTGCCTTCGGAAGGCGCTGCAGCCGTGGTCCTGAAGCGCCTGCGCGACGTCTCGCACTCCTATACCGTGCGCGGCGTCATTCGAGGCATCGGCCTGTCGAACGATGGGCGCCGCAAGGGCTTCCTCGCCCCGGACGCCGAAGGACAGGCCGAAGCAATGCGCCGCGCCTATGCGATGGCACAACTCGATCCCGCCACCATTGGCTTCCTCGAATGCCACGCAACCGGCACGCCTGTGGGCGACAGTGTCGAAATCCAGTCGGCCTCGTCAGTGTTCGGCGCGCCGCGCCAACTCCCCATCGGCTCGCTGAAAGCCAACACCGGGCACCTGATCACCGTCGCAGGCCTCGCCAGCCTCCTGAAGCTGACCGCTGCGCTTGAGCACCAGACCCTGCCCCCGATGCCGCTGGATGGCGCCTTGATCAAGCCGGTCTCGGACACGGGCTTCGAACCGCTTTCCGCGGCGCGCGAATGGAAGCGCGCCGGCGATGCGCCGCGACGTGCTGCGATCAGCAATTTCGGTTTTGGCGGCAACAATTCCCACCTCATCCTTGAGGCGCACGAAGCCGTTGGTGGCTACGTCAACGGGTATTCCGCGCTCCCAGCGCAGACGCCGGACCCGATCGCCATCGTCGGCGTGGGCCTTATGGCTGGACCGGACCGGGGCGAGCGCAGTGTTGTCCGCCGTCTGATCAATGCGCCGGCAACACCGTCGCTGCTTGCCTCAACAGTCGGGGCTGATCCGGTCAGGGCCCGCATTCCGCCATCGGACCTGCTGCGCGCTGAAGCAGAGCACCTCGCGATCCTCGATGTTGCCCAACTCGCGCTGGATGGCGTTTCCCGCGCACCGGCAGAGCGCTGCGGTATATTTGCCGGCATACGGTGCACTGACCAGTCTGCTCGCTGGCCTATCCGTGAGCGTCTTCGTGCTCAAATGGCCGCCGAAGGCCACAATGATCTGGATGCCGCTCTGGACGCGGTTGCACTGCCGCTCGTGGCAGCCGATGTGCTCGGCGCAATGGCCAACATGGCCGCCAACCGCGTCACATCGAGCGAAGATTTTCGCGCCCAGGGTTTCGCTATCGCGGGCGAAGAGAGCTCTGGTCTGGCGGCGCTGGACGTTGCCTTCGCGGCGTTGTCCGACAACACACTCGATCTCGCAATCGTTGCCGCCGCCGGCTTTGCAGGCGGCGCATTGACGGCCACCACAGCGTCTGACCAGGCCGCCGCGCTGACGCTGAAGCGTAAATCGGACGCCGAAGCGGCCGGCGACCGTATACTCGCCGTTCTGGATCGGCCGGACTGGCGCAGGTCCAACGGCGAACGCACGCCATCGTTCATACACTCTGTGTACGGCCGGTCCAAACCGGCGTCTGCCCTGTTCGAACTGGGCGCTGCCGTCTCGCTCGCAGCGCGCGGACACAAACTCACGGCGGAAGGCGCTGCCGTTTCGCTGGGCGATACTACGTCGTCCGTCACCGTCGCGTCGGGCGGCACCGAGACCGCGCAGGCCGTTTCCGTGACGGCCCACCCCTATCCTTCTCCCGTGTCGCCAGACATGCTCCGCCCGCCGCCGCATCTCTGGTATGCGTCAGCCGCTTCGCGCGCCGCGCTTGCCCGCAAGTTGAGGTCGGGAAAACTGGGCGGAACGGGAAAGTTCCGCGTGGCCCTGATCGCGCGGGATGAGGCTGATCTCGCCCTGAAACTTTCAATGGCAGCCGACGCCGCCGAAGCGGGCGGCCTCAGCGGCGAAGGCATTCACTTTGGCAGTGGCGCTCCGGAGGGCGAACTGGCGTTTGCTTTCACCGGATCTGCAGCGTCCTATCCCCGCATGGGGCGTGGGCTCCTGATGGCGTTCCCGGAGGTCGCAAGTGCGCTGGGCAAATTGCCAAAAGCGAGCGCCATGACCCCTTTGCTCGCCAAGGCGTCGTTGTCCGAGTACGAACAACTCTGCGCGGTATCGCTTGTAACCCAGGCGCACGCGATCCTGCTCCGCGATGTGCTGGAGCTTCAGCCAGAAGCCGCAATCGGCCTCTCGCTGGGCGAAAGCAATGCCCTCTTTGCGTTCGGCTTCTGGAAAGACATGGGCGGCTTGCTCGACGAGATCGAGGCAGCCGCGATGTATGAGCGCCACCTCGGCGGCGCTTTCGAGACGGCCGGCGAGGCCTGGGGCCCGAACGTGCCGTCGGATTGGACTAACTGGCGTGTCCGCGCGCCGGTCGACAAGGTGCGCGCCGCGCTCGCCAGCACTCCGAATGTCGAAATCACGATCATCTACACCGACGACGACCTGATGATCGGCGGCCCCGCCGACGCCTGCCGCGCGCTTTGCCAGCGGCTCGGCGCCGGCGCCGGCACGCTGATGCACCAGCATTTGGTTGTCCACGCCAACGCCATGAAGCCGTTCGAAGACAAGTGGCGAGCGCTGCACACCCGGCCCGTGTCCCGCGTCACCGGTGTGCGCCTCTATGCCAATGCCATCAACGCATCCTACGTGCCGACGAAGGCAAGGGTCGCCGAAATGCTGACGCGGCAGGCCGTCGCAACGGTGGATTTCCCCGCGACCATCCGGCAAGCGTGGGAAGACGGCGTACGAACGTTCGTGGAGCTCGGCCCCCGCGACACGCTCACGCAAAGCATTCGGCAAGTGCTGGCCGGAAAGCCGCATCTCGCTGTCGCGACCGACCGGGTCGAAGCTTCCGAGCTGGCGCAGGTCGCCGAGCTGGCAGCCACGCTTTACGCCCTCGGCTACCCCGTGCGCATCGAGCGCATCGCAAACAGGCTTGACCAAGCGCGCGCCAATCCCTGGCAGAATGCGCCCCCGCACAAGGTGTCCCGCCCCGCGCATCCACCGGCGCCGGTGTTGCCCCGCAAAGCGGTCGAAGCGGGCGGCTTGCCCCCTGCCCCGCGCTTGCCGCCTGCGGTCTATCCGCCGGTCGCGAAATGCGACCCGCCAGAACCCCACCAGCCCTTCCCACCCCCGCCCGGCGCGGCGGACGAAAAACTTCCTCCACCGTCCGCCGTATTGTCCGGCCTGACGCCGCTGCTTCCGCGGCGCCCGACAGGCAAGTCCTGGTCGCGACCGCAGGTCGAAGCCTCCGCTCGGGGCAAGATGTCGGCGTTCTTCGGCGAGCTTTTTGTGAAACAGGACGGCTATGAGCGGCAGGTCCGGCTACCCGCCCCGCCCCTGTTGCTGGTCGACCGGATCACGGGCATCGAAGCGCCCGCAGGTGTCGAAGGCGCCGGTGTCATCTGGACCGAAACAGACATCGCCGCAGACGGCTGGTACGCCCACGAAAGCCGCGTCCGGCCCGGTCCGCTGATCGAGTGCGGTCAAGCCGACCTGACGCTGATCGGCTGGATGGGCGCCGATTTCAAGAACCAGAGTGACCGCGTTTACCGCCTCCTAGGTTGCGAGATCACTTTCCATGCTGGCGGCCTGCCCCGAACCGGCGAGACGCTGCAATTCCAGATCGAGATTACCCAGCATGCGACGTTTGCCGGGACACGGATGTTCTTCTTCCAATATGACTGCACGGCGAACGGTCGGCCCGCCTTTTCGGTGAGGCAGGGCCAGGCCGGCTTCTTCACAGACGGCGAACTGGCGTCCGGCAAGGGCGTCGCCTGGGACGCGGCAACCTCCCCGCCCCCGACGAAGGATGCGGCCCCGGTCGACACCGGCCGCGCGAGCGCCCGGCGTGCCTTCAGCGCAGCCGAGGTCGCCGCATTTCGCCGCGGCGACGCTTTCGCTTGCTTCGGACCGGGCTTCGAACTCTGCGCCGCGCACTCCTTCCCGCCGCACCTGCCGGCTGGCAAGCTTGAATTCTTCGACTCCATTTCGGCCTTCGAACCTCAGGGCGGCCCCTGGCAGCGCGGCTACCTGCGCGCCGAGGCACACGTGCCGAAGGACGCCTGGTTCTATCAGGGCCACTTCCATAACGACCCTTGCATGCCCGGCACGCTGATGGCGGAAGCCGCCGTGCAGGCGCTTGAATTCTACGCCGCCGCCCTTGGCCTGACCCAGGAGCGTGACGGCTACGTGTTCGAACCGGTGCCGGGCGAAACCGCGAAGTTTGTCTGCCGTGGCCAGGTCATTCCGGACACGGACCATGACGTCACTTACGAGGTTTTCATTGACGAAGTGATCCGGGGTGAAACTCCGCAAATCTTTGCCGCATTGCTGGCGCGCTCGGATGGCCGAAAGGTGTTTTATTGTCCTAGGTTCGGCATTCAGTTGCGACGCAACTGGCCCGCGCCGCGCATCGCTTCGGCACCTCTCCGCGTCGGCCCCCTGGGCGAAAGCCGCGGCGATCAGGAAGCCCTGCTCGATTGCGCCAATGGCCCGCCATCTGCGGCTTTCGGCGAGATGTATGACCGGTTCGATACGGGCGGGCGTGTGCCCCGCCTGCCGCAGCCGCCCTACCATGTCATGTCGCGTGTGACTGAAGTGTCGACGCGCCCCGGCATCCAGCAGGCTGGCGCCGGGATCGCAGCGGAGTATGACGTACCGCCCGATGCCTGGTATTTTGCTGACAACCGGTCCGGCTACATGCCGTTTGCGGTGCTCAATGAAATCATTCTCCAGCCGTGCGGATGGCTTGCCAGTCATTGCGGCTTCGCGCTGGAAGGCGGCGACCGCTTCCGCAACCTTGAAGGCGACGGCAAGATCCATCGCATGATCGGGCCGGAGGATGGTACGATCTGTGTCCGGACGACCCTGACCAGCTTCTCGAAGGTCGGCCCGATGACCTTGGTGGCCTTCAACGTTTCAGCCCGCCTGAAGACGGGCGAGCCGGTCATGGACCTCGAAACGAAGTTCGGCTTCTTCCCCGCCGCCGCGCTCGTGCGCCAGGCCGGCCTGCCGGCGCTGGAGAAAGACCGCGCCTATCTCGCCCTGCCCGGTTCGGCTGCAGACATCTCGCCGGACGACACGCGCCTCGCCGCCGGGCAGATGCGCATGCTCGACCGGGCGGACTATTTCGATCCGGCAGGCGGTAGCGCCGGGCTTGGCTTGATCCGTGGACGGCAGGCCGTCGATCCCCATGCCTGGTACTTCAAGGCGCACTTCTTCAACGATCCCGTACAACCGGGCTCGCTCGGTCTGGATGCGCTCGAACAATTGCTGATGCGCGCGGTGATGCTGAAAGTGCCCGCCGCCCGGCTGGCAGGATTGGTGGCTGAGACGCCGGCCATTGGTGAACGCGTGAAGTGGTCGTACCGGGGTCAGGTCATGCCGGAAAAGCGCGAAGTGACGACCGTCATCGAACTGCTCAGTCTCGAAGTCGGTGCCGACCGCGTGCTGGCGACCGCGCGCGGCTCGCTCTGGTGCGATGGCCTGCGCATCTACGAAGCGAACCCCTTGTCGATCGCCTTCGGCAAACCGTCCTAGTCGCAGCGCCGCACGAGGCTGACGACGAAGTCGGCGTGGTTCGCCGTCCAGTAAGAATACGTCCGGTCAAACGCCCGCATGGTACCTGTCCCCGGTGCGAACAGTATCTCGGCCGGCGTCAGGACCCGGTGGGCATCCGCCGCAAAGCCTTGCTGCGTGGATTTCAAGGCAGCTTCCTTCAGCGTCCACATCCGGAAGAATGCCGGCAGCGGATCGCCGAGCGCCGAAAGCGCCGCTTCAATTTGTTCCCGCTCAGCGTCGGCGCAGGTCATGGACAGCATTGCCCGCCAGTCCAGCTTCCGCACTCGCTCGATATCGACGCCGATGGCTGCAGGCGCCGGTTCCAGTGCCACCACCGTGATGGAATCCTTGTTCGAGAGCGATACGCACCAGCCTGCGGGCGCATCGAGAACCGGCGCTCCATCTTCAAGTGCCGAGAACCTGATTTCCTCGCGCGGCCTGCCGGTCATTTCGCCCACAAGCTGGCGCCGTACGGTCAACGAACCTCGCAAGTTCTCGCGCCGCACGTCGGATTTCAGCCGCTCGACCCTTTGCGACTCGGCGGCGGTCAGCTCCGCCGCATCCCCGCCTGCCCAGCACGCAAGTCTGCAAGCCGGATAGCCGGTCCAGCCTGCGGAGGCGAAGGGGTCAATCGAGGAAGCTTGCACCGATTCAGTGTGGTCTGTTCCGTGCCATCGCTGCAAGTGCTGGTTCGGCATCAAATGCTTGCACATCACCCCGCTCATCAATACTCGCCTCACGGGAGAGTATTGCTTGGCATTACACGCGATCAACCTTCCGAGGGATCATTTGTTCTGCGCTGCTCTCGCGATCTGGAGGTCACGCGACGGTCTGGTCGCAACCCGCGATTCGACGCAGAAATCGCCCGGATTCGCGCTTGGGGAGAGCTTTGCCCGAGCCCAAAGGCCACACAGGCGGGCAATCTCGCATGTTCGGGTGTTGGCGGTCCGCGAAGTATTGCTGAGCCTGTTCTATTATGGCTTTACTTCACGGGGGATGGGGTCGCTTTGCGCGGCGGCGCGCCATCGCCCCGAAGGATTAGTCGCATGAGCCTCGACCCCGGCACGGCCACGCGAACGGTCACGCAGCGCGTGCGCCGTTATCGCCGCGCCACGGGCGATGGCCTGCCCTTCATCCCGTATGGCTTGCTGCCTCTGGCCGGTCTCGTGTTGCTTACCTTCATTGCATGGACCAGCTTCGCGCAGCACAGCATCGAGCGCGTGGTGCGCGAGACCGCTGAGCTCGCCATCACCGATACAGGTGCCGACTGGGCGCGCGTTCATGTCTCCGGACAATGGGTCACCGTGCTCGGAACCCCCGAGACACCGGAAGCCGGTGAGCGCCTCATCAATGCCATCCGCACGGCGCGCGCGCCTACCTGGCTGGGCCTCGCCCGGCCGGTGACGCGCGTGCGCGGCGACTTCGGCGGCACCAGTTTCGGACCGAATTTCGCGAGCAGCGCGGTGCCCGCCCTTTCAGGCGATAAACAGCAGCCCGAATTCCTGTTCCGGCTCTCCGGCGCGCGGATGACGCTCGACGGCCGCGTGCCGGACATCGCCACGCGGGACGCCATCGTCGCCGCTGCAAATGCCAGCCGGCCTGTGCGCATCCAGGAAGTGAAGAGCAATCTTGAGACGCTGGGCACGCCGGCGCCAGAAGGCTTTCGTGAAGCTGCGCTGCGGGGCGTCGAAGCCCTGAAATTCTGCGACACGGGCACGGCCAGCTTTACGGCGCTGCATTTTGACCTTCGCTGCGAGTTGCCTGAAAGCGAAGCCGAGCAGGTCCGCACGCTCGCGTCAGCGCCGCTGGCATATGGGTCCGTTGGCGAAATCCAGATCCTGCCGACAGAGGTTGTGGAGAGCTGCGAACAGGAACTGACCCGCCTGCTCGAAGCGTCGCGTATAGAGTTCGCGCCGGGCAGCGACACGATCGCCAGCTCCAAGGCGGCATTGCTTGACCTGACCGCGCGCGCCGCCGCGGACTGTCCCGGCACGCTGCGGGTTGAGGGGCACACGGACAATACAGGCAGCGCCGCAATCAACGAGAACCTGAGCCTGCGCCGGGCAGAAGCCGTTCGGGCCGCCCTGATCCAGCGCGGCGTAGCGCCGGCCCGCCTGATCGCTGCCGGCTATGGCCCTGCCCGCCCGATTGGAGACAACGCCACCGAAGAAGGCCGCGCCCTCAATCGCCGCATCGAAATCCGCATCGTGAGGCCCGACGAATGATCTGCGCCAAACGCCGCCCTGCCCTCACACCTTACACTGCCGGAGCCTGACCATGTGGTTTCTCCTCTTCAAGCTGTTCTTCTGGCTCGTGCTCGCGGCCCTGCTGGGCGCAGCCGTCGCCTGGTGGTGGATGCGGCGCCAGTTCGTGGATGTCACGGAGGCGCATTCCGAGCTGACGAAGCAGGTCGATGCGTTTCTTGCACAGGGAAAGGCCATAACGCGCGATGATGTCGAGCGCGCGGTCTCGTCGGCGCTCGCCGTATACCGCCCGCCCCAACCGGACTTCGTGCCGCTCAACCAGAAGCTTGCAGACTTGCAGCATTCCGTCTCCACACCCGGCAAGGAGGTGGTCGAACTGCACGCGCGCCTCGGCGGCGTCGAGCAATCGGTTTCCGCCATCTCGGCTGCGCTTGCCTCGATGCGTACAGTGCACCTCGAAGCCATCGACCAGCACTTGCGCGGTGTCTCTGCGCGGATCGACAACCTGCGCATGCCGGACATCGACGGCGTCAATTCGCGCATCGCAGCCCTTGCCACCCACGTCACCGAATCGAAGGCGCCGGATCACTACGCCGGCATAGAGCCGCGTCTGGCCCAGCTGGAAAAGCGTATCGCTGACATCCGCTTTCCGGAAACGGATCTCGGCCCGGTGCACAGCGGCCTCGCCGCGCTCCAGCTGGCGGTCGAGAACCTCGAGATCCCCGAGCCGAACTTGTCTCCGTTGCAGCTGGATCTGCTCGAAGTGCAGCAAGGCATTGCCGACCTCTCGGCCGCCACGAAGTCTCGCGAGCCTGATCTTGAGGTCGTTCTGCAACGTGTCTCGGCACTCGAGACGGCGGTTCGCGACGTGCAGATTCCGGAGCCGGACCTTGATCCGATTCTCGCACGGATTGCCGGACTCGAAAGTCGCCTGGCAGCGGTGCCAACGTCGGACTCGCTGTTCGGCACGCTCGCCGGCATTGAAAGCGATCTTGACGTGATCTCCCGCCGTCCGGTCGACCTCGAGCCGGTCTACAGCCAGCTCGGCGCACTCGATGCCTCGCTCGCTTCGATCCGCACAGAACTGCGCGGCCAGGGCCGTATGGAATCGCTCGACCGGCGCCTCGCCGCGCTTCAAGACGCCGTACTGAACCTTCCGCAGCCGGATTATACGCGGATCGACCTGGCCCTGCGTTCGATCGAGTCGACCTTCGATCTCGGCGCGCTGGAAGATCGCCTCACCGCGATCGAATACGGCCTGTCTGCTGTTCACCACATGCTGCGCGCGCGCAGTGACACGCCGCGCGCGGAGACCGAAGTGCGCGTGCGCACCGAAACACCGCAGCCTGTGTTCGAGCCCCGCCCTGTACCGCGCCCGATCCGCCCTGCCCCGCCGCCGCCAGAGCCGCGCCCGGTCCGCCGCCTCGAAGCGATACAGTCCGCGCGGCGCGAGGGCGACGAGGCGAACCTTCTCACCCACGCCGCCTTCGGCCGCGGCGACGACCTTGAAGAGATCGTTGGCGTTGGCCCCATGCTGGCCGAATTGCTGCACGAAGTCGGCGTCTACTATTTCTGGCAGATGGCGGAGTGGACCGACGAGGAAGTCGACTATGTCGACGGCAAGTTGCTGCACTTCAAAGGCCGCATCCTTCGCGACAACTGGGTGCGCCAGGCACGCGAGCTTGCAGCCTTGCCCACCTCCGCCCGCCGGCCCGAAGCCGACTGAAGCTGCCGCCGCGATAAGTCTTGGCAAGGCGGCCCTCGCAGGCCACACCCTTGCGGACAGTCAGGGAGGAAGCAGACATGCTCGAAGGCATCAAGGTCGTCGAATACGCGACGTACATGGCGGCGCCCGGCGCTGGCTGCATCCTGCGCGACTGGGGCGCGGACGTGACCAAGATCGAACCGCCGGGCGGTGATCCCATCCGGCTGTTCTTCCGCACCATCGGCACAGACATCCAGGACAACCCGGTCTTCGATTTCGACAATCGCGGCAAGCGCTCGGTCGTCATCAACACAGCAAAGCCGGAAGGCCAGGCACTGATCCGCGAGATGGTGAAGGACGCCGACGTGTTCCTCACCAACGTGCGTCCCGGCGGCCTCACACGCTCCGGCCTCGACTATGAATCCCTGAAAGCGCTGAACCCCAAGCTCGTCTACTGCTCGCTGACTGGCTACGGCCTTGAGGGTGAAGACGCGGACCGGCCCGGCTTTGATATCGCAAGCTTCTGGAGCCGCACCGGCGTCGCAAGCCTGACCATTCCGAAAGGCGGAGAACCTTTCCCGCTGCGTACAGCGTTCGGAGACCACACGACGTCCATTGCCGCCGCCGCAGGCATCTGCGCGGCGCTCGTCGAAGCCGGGCGGACCGGCAAAGGCCGGCTCGTGGAATCGTCGCTGTTCAGAACCGGCCTCTACACAATGGGCTCGGATCTCGCGATCCAGCTCTTCTTCGGCCGGGTTGCCTCGACCAAGGGGCGCGGCGAGCAGAACGTGCCGATTTCCAATTTCTTCCAGACGAAGGACGACAAGTGGTTCTGTATCGTCGCACGTCAGGGCGAAACGGACTGGGCGCCGCTCTGCCGCGTGATCGGCCGCGAAGACCTTGCCGCCGATCCTCGCTTCAACAATGCCAAAGGCCGGCGCGCCAACAATGCTGAAGTCGTGTCGATCCTGGATGCCGGGTTCGGTGCTTACAACATGGCGGACCTTGCAGCCCGCCTCGATGCGGAATCGATCGCCTGGGCACCTGTCCAGACCCTCGCAGATGTTGCGAAAGACCCGCAAGCCTTCGCGGCGGGCGCAATCGTGCAGACACCGAGCGCCAAGGGTGACGGCTCTACCTACGCCTCGCCCGCCTCGCCCGTGCGTTTTCCGGGCGCGGATGATGGCCCGAAAGGTCCCTCTCCCACGCCAGGCCAGCATACGGCGGAAGTGCTGGCATCGCTCGGGCGCAGCGAGGCGGACATCAAGGCGTTGTTCGAGGCCGGCATCGTCGCCTGAAGCCGCGAGCAGGTTGCACAAGCGCGGCCCTATCCACCGGTCAGCGCCCGGCGCCACCGCGATTTTCGTGACTTTATTCCGGCTGGCTCTGCGGCGGGGTTAGAGTGCTCGCTGAAGCCCGGGTTCAAAGGAGGTGATCCAGACCGCCCGGGCGGGTCCAGCAGGTGCTCCGCGAGAGTTGCCTGCTCAGCAAGCGGATGGGTCGGGTTCCCAGTGCACGGGGCGCCAGACATTCCATTCCACCGATACGCAAGTCCTCAGCCTGTGGGCCCGAAGCCCATCCGCAGGACCGAAACGCCAGCAAAACCGGAAGGGCCCGCCCTCTCCGGCTTTTCGCGCACGCTTATTTGCCTTTGAAAACCGGCGCCCGTTTCTCGAGGATCGCATTGACGCCTTCGGCGTGGTCTTCGGTTTCGTGCATGAGGGCCTGCGCCGCCGCCGACATTTCCATGATCGTATCATACGACGCGTTCGTGCCGTGGCGCATCAGCGTCTTGGCGAGACGCAGCGCCTGTGGCGGCTGCTGGGCAATCTTGGTTGCGAGCGCCAGGGCGGTATCCAACAGCTCGGCTGCCGGCACGACCTTGCTGACGAGGCCCCACTCTGCCGCCGTCTTGGCGTCGATCACGTCACCGGTGAACAGGAGTTCCGCCGCACGCGAAGAACCGATCAGCCGGGGCAAAAGCCAGGCGCCACCATCGCCGGGGATGAGGCCGAGCTTCAAAAAGGTGACACCCATCTTTGCCGTGTCGGCCGCAATGCGGATATCCGCCATGCAGGCCACGTCGCAGCCGAGGCCGATCGCCGGTCCGTTGATCGCGGAGATCAGCGGCACTTCCAGATTATACAGGGCCCGCACGATCATGTGGATGTTGCGGCGATACCCTTCGCGGATGTCAGCCGGGCTGCCGCCGAAAGCGCCGTTGCGCTCTTTCATGGCTTTCACGTCACCGCCTGCAGAAAACGCGCGGCCGGCGCCGGTCAGCACCGCGCAGCGAATTGAAGGATCGGCGGCCACTTCGGCGCAAACCGCAGTGACGGCGGGGCCATCGCCTTCCTGTCCGAGCGCATTCATCATGTCCGGACGATTCAGCGTCATCAGGGCAACGGGCCCGCGTTTCTCGAGCAGCAGGATGGACATGGCCTTGTCTCCGTTCAGGGGTCTGTTGTGTCTCGTAGCGCCCGGGGCTGGCTTGTCCAGCCGGAACAGGCCTGCGCAGCGGTGCGGGTATAACGTGTTCCCGGCGCGGGCGGCGGATTCGGAGCGCCGGCGAAACACTGCGCCTTGCTCATCCAGTCCTGTGCCACGGCCCCGGTCACGACGAGCCCGGTGTCGGCCACGTTGCGGGTTTGTGTAACAACCTGGCAGAACTCTTCCGCCAGCCCCTCGATGCGCTCGGCCTCACTCGCCTCGCCGTGCCGCCACACAGCGCCCGAGGGCGCCGTCAGCACAAGATGTGGCATCGGTCCGGGCGGCGTTTCGCGCCGCGTAGCATAGGTCCAGCCAAACGTGTTGACGCCGAGCGTGACGATATTGCCGATGCGGTCTTCATTACGCCGCACCACGCCGGCATGGTCGTATATCTCCTGTCCGTGCGCCCAGGTTTCCATCAGGCGCGCCGTGATCGACGACCGCGCGCTCATGTCCGGGCCCGCCCATTTCAGCCTGGCCTTCGGGTCAGCGGTCGCAAACAGGTCCGCGGCCTCTTCGGCAAATGCCGCCCATTGGTCCACCAGCTGTTCGGGCGACAGGTCGCCGAACTGTTCGGCTTCATAGGCACGCATCGTGATTCCGCGCGCCTGCATCGTCTTCAGGTGATCCACGAGCTTGTCCGGCGCACTCAGCTGGAAGTGAGCCATCCGGTTCCAGAAATGCAGGTGGCGGATGACGTCCACTGCGGTCCAGCCCTTGAACTGGGTGGGCTCCGTGAATGCACTGGCGGGCAGCGTGCTTACCAGCTTGTGCAGCGCCCGTGTTTCCTGCCGGAAATCTTCTGCCTGTTGCATCTGCGGCCTCCTGTTCGGGCCCAAACTCCCAGCCCGCCGCGACGTGTGCAAGCCCTCCCGCAGCGACAGGCAGCCGGCCACGTCCTGCTGTTTGGATTTGACCACACGCCCGCGTTTGATGTCTTGTTTCGGCATGTTGGCGCTTGGCCGCGCTGATATTGGAAGGTCTTGCCATGATCCGTTTCCTGCTCGGAATTGTCCTGCTGATCGGTGTGCTCGCCGTCGGTGTGTTCTTTGTGCCGATTGCGACGGCGCTCAAATATTCGGGCGCAGCCGGCAATGGCGTCGAGTGGACTGAAGCCAAGGGCTCGATCATGAGCGGGCGACTGGAGGGCCTGAAGATCAAGGGCACGGAATACGGCGATGTCGACCTGAAGCTCGATCTGCCGGCCGTGTTCAGCGGCGCCCCGCGCTACGCGGTGGACTGGGCCGGCAAGGCCGGAAAAGGCACCGGCAACGTATCTGTGGCATCCGGCACGGTGATCACGCTGGAAGACTACGCCATCGACCTCGACCTGCTCGCTTTCGAAACGGCGGCGCGCTGGATCCAGCAATCCGGCGGGCGCGTGAAGCTCGACGGGTCGGAGATCCGCTTCCAGGGCAACGAGTGCCTCGAAGCACAAGGCGTGGCAACCAGCGATGTTCTGGACCGCAACCGCGACATCCTCGGTGCCGGCTGGAGCGAGCTGCGCGGTGATCTTGCCTGCGACGACGGCAAGTTGCTGATCCCGCTGCAATCGGAAAACGCCGCCGGCACGCGCTTCATCGTGAAATTGCGCGTGGCGCCTGGAACGCCGGGCAAGTTCGAGGCCCGCGTGAACGGCTTCATTCCGCGCACACTCAACTTTGCGCTGCCGCTGGCCGGGTTCGCGCGGGACGGCGAGGAATTCGTTTTTGTGCCGAAGCGCAAGGCTGCGGTCGCGGCGGCGCCTTCGCCCTAGGACCGGTCGAGCAGCAGGTCCACCTGCACATCCAGCGCTTCGGCGAGGCGTTTGGCGGTCTTCAGGCCGAACGACATGCCGCGCTCGATTGCAGAGATGTGATTGGCCCGAATCCCGCTGCGCTCACCCAGCTCGCGCTGCGTCATCAAGCGGAACTGGCGAACCGCGCGCACGGCGTTCTCGCCTTCGCCGATACGCTTCAGCAGCACTGGCGGCAGCGGCGCAAGGGACGCGCCAGCGGGTGCCTTCCCGCCCGACAACAGGGTTTCAAGCTGCTTTTCCAGCGCTTCAACCTGCTTCTCGAGGTCCATCACCCGGATCTCGAGCGAGTAGATGAGTTTTGGATCGCCCACGAACCTGCCCCCGGCAACACCTCTCCAGCTTTAGAGGCGTTGTGAAACGGTTCAGTGTCGGAGACGTCACAGTTTTGTGTCTTGTTCCCGTATCTTCCGCCCGGGCGCCTTGCCCTCGGCAAGGATCAGCGCCACCAAGGGGCAACAGACCTGCCGGAGCGCATGGACACCACGACCGCCCCCCGCCCGTTCTCGATCCCGCTGTTCCGGCGGATCTGGACGGCAAACGTCGCATCCCAGTTCGGCGGCCAGATGCAGGCGGTTGGTGCGGCCTGGCTGATGGTGCAACTAGGCGCCAGCCAGACGCAGATCGCACTCGTTTCAGCGTCGGTCACGTTGCCCATCCTCTTGCTGGCCCTGGTCGCCGGTGCAGCGGCCGACAACTACTCTCGCCGGCGCGTCATGCTCATGGCGCAGTTCGCGATGTTTGCGCTGTCGGCGGTCCTCTGTGTGCTCGCCTGGACCGGTTCGCTGACGCCCTGGCTCCTGCTCAGCTTCACCTTCCTGATCGGCTGCGGCATGGCGATGAACGCGCCGTCCTGGCAGGCGACGGTAGGCGACATCGTCCCACGCGGCACGATTGCGCATGCGGTGGCGATGAACTCCATGGGCTTCAATATAGCGCGCTCTGCCGGCCCGGCGGTCGGGGGTGCAGTGGTCGCCGCGTTCGGCGCCGCGGCCGCCTTCACGCTGAACGCCATCAGCTATCTCGGGCTGATGGCGGTGTTGTTCCGCTGGCGGCCCGCCGAACCGGAGAAGCCGAAACTGCGCGAGAGCCTGAGCAGCGCCATGCTGGCCGGAATCCAGTACGTCGCGCTTTCGCCGCCGATCCGGCGCACGATGTTGCGGGGTGCGTTGTTTGGAATTGGCGGCGGCTCTGTGACGTCCCTGATGCCCCTTGTTGCGCGCGATCTCGTGCAAGGCGGCGCCGCAACGTTCGGCCTGCTACTCGGCGCGTTTGGCGCCGGCGCGGTGATCGGCGCCCTGTCCAGCGCCCGCCTGCGCGCACGGTTCACGAGCGACCTGCTGGTCCGGATGTCGATCAGCGTGATGATCCTCGGCGCGGTGACCGTCGCACTGAGCAAATGGCTGGCGCTGACCCTGCTGGGCCTCGTCTTCTGCGGCGGCGGGTGGCTGATCAGTGTGGCGACGATGACGGTCGTGGTGCAGATGTCGGCGCCGCGCTGGGTCGTCGGCCGTGCGATCTCGCTATACCAGATGGCGATATTCGGCGCGATGGCGCTCAGTAGCTGGACCAGCGGCGTGCTGTCGGAGAATTTCGGCGTCTCCAACGCGATGCTGACCATGATGGCCGTGCAGACGGCCGGCCTTGCGATCGGCTTCTTCTTCAGGCTGCCTGAAGTCGATCACCTGAACCTCGATCCGCTGGATCGCTGGCAGATTCCCTCCGTGAAAGTCGATGTTGAGCCGCGAAGCGGTCCGATCCGGGTGGCGATCCGCTACCGGATTTCGGAAAGCGACATTCCGGCCTTCATCGCCGCGATGAACGAGCGGCGGCGCGTGCGCCGGCGCGACGGTGCGAAGGCGTGGAGCCTTTCCAGGGACCTTGCGGACTTGGAGACCTGGATCGAGCAATACCAGTTCGCGCGCTGGGCTGACTACGTGCGCCACAACGAGCGGCGAACCCATGCGGACGATGACAATCACGCCGCGATCAAGTCCCTTCACAAGGGAAGCTGGCCGCCGGAAATCCACCGCCTTCTCGAACGGCAGGTGAGCAGCTATCCGGTGAACGCGGGACCGCCCGTCGACACGACCATTGATCCGACCCGGGACGCCTGAGGAAACCTGAAAGCGTGGTGCCGGCAACAGGACTCGAACCCGTGACCCCCTGATTACAAATCAGGTGCTCTACCAGCTGAGCTATGCCGGCACGCGCACGCCGATAGCGGAAACACCCATCCGGCGCAAGCTTGCTAGCCCCGCTGCAGCTCGGCGCGCGCTTGCCAATCGGCAGCCTGTCACGCATGTTTTTCGGCAAGCGGCCAATCGGGAATGCCCCATGACGCAGCTGACACAGCTACCGCCGCGCGCGGTGATGCCGGACCTGCTGAGGGCGTTTGCGCTGTTCGGCATAGCGGTGGTCAATGTGGTAGGCTTCGCCCAACCCTTCACAGCGGGGTTTCACGGCGGCGGTCTCGCCACGCCGGCCGACAAGATCGCGTACGGCGCGATGACCAGCCTGTTCCTGATGAAGTCCTATCCGTTGTTCTCCATGATGTTCGGGGCCGGTCTGGGCTATCAGATGGCGGCGTCCGTTCGCGCGGGTGCCCGGTTTGCGCCGCGCTATTTTCGCCGCATGACTGCACTGATGGTGCTGGGACTCCTGCATTTCGTGTTTTTCTGGATCGGCGACATCCTGTTCACGTATGGCCTCCTCGGCTGCCTGCTTTATGCGCTTCGCGGCGCATCTGTGCGCTTGCTCGTCAGGACCGGGATAGCGCTGATCGCGCTCAATACCGCGCTCCTGATAGGACTGGCCGGCATGATGTGGCTCGCCGAAAGATATGCCCCCGAAGACCTGGCCGGTTACGCCCGGATGGAAGCGTCGGCCATCGCCGCCTTCGCAGACGGCAGCTTTGTTGATGCGGTGCTCTATCGGCTTTCCCTCGCCCCGACGCTGGTACCGAGTGTCGTGGCTCAGCAAGGATTGTCTGTATTCGGATTTTCCTGCTTTGGCCTCGCGATGGTGAAGAGCGGGGTGATCGACCAGCCGGAGGCGGCTGTCTGGCGCCTCTCGCGGCGAGTGCTGTTGCCGGTCGGGTTGGCGGGCAGCGGAATCGGCTCCGCAATCCTGATACAGGCAGCGTCATCGGTCGACAGCGCCTTCATACTGGGGAGCGCCGTCATTCTCGGATTCGCGGGCTTTGCGGCGATGGGGTATGCGGGCCTCATCGCGCTGGTCTGTCGCGGCGGCGGTGGACCGGTGCGCAATTTCATCGCGCTGGCGGGCTCGGCGTCTCTGACCGCCTACCTTCTGCAGTCGGTATTGTTCTCGCTTTTGTTTGCAGACTACGGCGCTGATCTTTTCGGCAAGCTGGGCGCCGCAAGCGCGATCGCCCTCGCCGCAGGTGTTGCGGGGCTTTCACTCCTGATCACGGGCATCTGGCGACATTTCGCCCCGCGCGGGCCCATGGAGGTATTTTTGCGCCGAGTGACGTATTGGGGGCGGGCTTAAAGCCCCGTCACCAAAGGCGATTCAGCCGATTCTGCCTTCTCCCCGATCGCCGAAACCGGAACCGATCCACCGGGCATCCGTTTAGCTGACATTCTACGCGATTTCAGGAGACGGACATGAAAAACGCCTTTCGCAAACTCGCCGCTGCCAGCCTCGCCGGGGCCGCCTTCGTTGCGCCAGTTGCGTTTGCCGAACCGGCCGCGGACGCGTGCCGAGACATGAATATCGCCATCTACTTTCCTGCCTATGACACGGATTTGACCTCGCAATCAGAGTCCGTGGTCGAGGAAGCGGGCGAACAGCTCAAGAACTGCGTCGTCACGGGCGTTTCCGTGAACGTGTTGTCTGAAGAGGCAACCACCGACGAGGACGCCGCGCTGTTGTCCGAAGCGCGGGCGGAAAACGTGATGCAGGCGATTCTCGCCAACGGTATCGACGCCTCGACCTACAAGGCGGACTTCAGCCGCATGGAAGCCGCCGCTCCGGCCGCCAAGCCGATGGTTAAGCCGATGGCGCGACGTGTGAACGTCGCTTTCAAGGTCCAGTCGCCCGTCGGCGTCTGACGCTTCACAAGCTTCCAGGAGCCGGCGCCTTTCACCGGGCGTGTGGCGCCTCCTGCCCCGGGCGGTGCCCCCCCGCCGTCCGGGGCTCTTCAGGTCTCGGACCTGCCGGCCCGATGGCCCATGAGCCCTGACTGTTTCTTTTCCCCCGCAGCACGCTAAAAGGGCCTCGGCTTGCAGGCGGAGAGCTTGCGGTCAGTCAAAAGCCCTGACGGAAAAGAAGTTTTGCCCATGACGCGTACCCGGCGCATCCTCATCACCTCGGCCCTGCCCTACATCAATGGGGTGAAGCATCTCGGCAACCTCGCCGGCTCGATGCTTCCGGCGGACGTGTATGCCCGCGTCATGCGCCTTCTGGGGCATCAGGTGACGTATATCTGCGCTACCGACGAGCATGGCACGCCGGCTGAGCTCGCCGCCCAGGCCGCCGGCCAGTCGGTGCAGCAATACTGCGACGAACAATATGAGATCCAGCGCAAGGCGGGCGAAGGCTTTGCCTTGTCGTATGACTGGTTTGGACGCACATCCCGTCCGGCCAACCATGCACTCACCCAGCACTTCGCGCAGGCGCTGGAGCGCAATGGCCTCATCGAAGTGCAGACGTCCAGACAAGTCTATGCGGTGGATGATGGCCGGTTCCTGCCCGACCGCTATGTGGAAGGCACCTGCCCACATTGCGGCTTCGAAAAGGCGCGCGGCGACCAGTGCGACAATTGCGGCCGCCTGCTCGATCCCGTCGACCTGATCAATCCGTACTCGGCGGTGACCGGCAGCCGAAACATCGAAGTACGTGATACCGACCACCTTTATCTGAAACAGACCGGCATGCAGGATACGATCCGCGCCTGGGTGAACGAGAAAGGCAAAGCCTGGCCATCGCTGGCAGTGTCGATCGCCAACAAGTGGCTGGATGAGGGCCTCATTGCCCGTTCGATCACGCGCGATCTCAGCTGGGGCGTGAAGGTAACGTCCGCTGACGGATCACCGCGCCCGGGCTTCGAAAACAAGGTGTTCTATGTCTGGTTCGATGCGCCGATCGGCTATATCTCGGCGACGCAGGAATGGGCCGAAGCAACTGGCGGCAACTGGGAACAACTTTGGAAGCGTGATCAGGGCGCCGACGAGACCGAATACGTCCAGTTCATGGGCAAGGACAATGTCGCCTTCCACACCGTGAGCTTCCCGGTCACGCTGCTCGGTTCGGGCGAGCCGTGGAAAACGGTCGACAAGCTGAAGGCGTTCAACTGGGTCACCTGGTATGGAGGCAAGTTCTCGACCAGCAACAAGCGCGGCGTGTTCATGGACCAGGCGCTGGACCTTCTGCCTGCGGACTATTGGCGGTGGTATCTGATCGCCAATGCGCCGGAGGGTTCTGATGCTGCGTTTACCTGGGAAGGCTTCCAGGCGGCGGTCAACTCCGACCTGGCGAACGTGCTCGGCAATTTCGTCAACCGCATCACCAAGTATTGCGCATCGAAATTCGACGGCAAGGTGCCCGGCACCGGCGCACCCGGCGAAGCAGAAGCCTGGATGGCTGCGGAACTCGCAGAGCGCCTGCCCCGCCTTGTCGAATTCTATGAAGCGATGGAATTCCGCAAGGCAGCTGCGGAAACGCGCGCGCTCTGGGCTGCCGGCAATGAATACCTCACCAAGGCCGAGCCCTGGGTGAAGTACAAGCAGGATGTGGACGCGGCCGCGGTCGGCGTACGCGCCGGCCTTAACCTTGCGGCTCTGTTCGGCATCATCGCCCAGCCGATCATCCCTGACACCGCGAAGAAGATCCTCGACGCGCTCGGTATTCCCGAAGCGAACCGCAAGATGCCGGGCGGCACGGCGGGACAGGACTATGCAGGGCTTCTCGATGCGATCCCGCACGGCGCGCCGATCATGCCGCCGGACGTGCTGTTCCAGAAGATCGAGGACGCAACTGTTGCCGAATGGACCGAGCGCTTCGGCGGCGGCTGAGCGTCAGGCGCGTTTGCGAAAACTGACGGTCAGATTGTTGGCCGGCATCTCGATGACGCTATGCAGCGCGAGACCCGCAGCGGCTGTCAGAGGGACAATATCCCGGTCAAGGTCGCGCACGCCCCAATCCGGATTGCGTGACTTGAGGCTCTCGTCGAACGCGGCATTGGATGGCGCGATGACGCCGTCTCGGGCGAAGGGTCCGTAGAGGATCAATTGCCCACCAGGCCCCAGCAGCCGCCCTGCCCCGCGGATGAGTCCTGTCGCGGCGCTCCAGGGCGCAATGTGCACCATGTTGGCGGAGAATATGGCGTCCCAGCCGTCCCCGGTTTCAGCCGAATTCCAATCGTCCGAGGACGCATCAATGGTCAGCGGTCCGTGCAAACGGTCCGTTGAATCGAGCGCCTTCCACGCAGCCTGGCTGACGAGGCTTTCGGGATCGATGTCGGAATAGCTCCAGTCGACGCCCTGAAGTGAGGTCGTCAGAAACGCGCCATGCTCGCCCGTTCCAGAGGCGATTTCGAGGATGCGGGCGGGTCTGGATATCAGCTGTGAGATGGCATCGCGGATCGGTTCGCGGTTTCGCGCGGCGGAGGGCGAGTAGCGGCGGCCATCGCCGTCCTCTCCGCGCGCCTCCAGCGCGACGGGCGGCTTGTCAGCCATGGAGCGCCTTCTCGAAGTCGTACATCTCGGTTGTCACGCTGGCCTGACCGACCGGGCTATAGCGCGGGCCGGCGGCGTGCTCTGGTGCGAAGTGCGCATCGAGGCGCGCGACTTGCGCGCCGGAGAGGACTACAGTCGCCGCTGCGTGATTGTCCTCGAGGTGAGCGCGCTTGGTCGTACCGGGGATCGGGATCACGTGGTCACCCTTTGCCAGTGTCCAGGCGAGCGCAAGTTGCGCGACCGTGCAGCCGGCTTCGCGGGCAACGGCGCGGGCTTCGTCCAGCAGCGCGAGGTTCTTCGGATAGAATTCCGGCGAGAAGCGCGGGAACATCGAGCGGCGCATGTCGCTGGCATGGAAGGCTGCGGGATCAGCGGGTGGATCGGCCAGGAAGCCGCGCCCGACGGGTGAGAATGCGACGAGCGCAGCGCCCAGTTCTTCGCAAGCTTTCAGGACCGCTATCTCCGGATTGCGGACCCAGAGTGAATATTCCGACTGCAACGCCGCGACCGGGTGCACGCTGTGCGCACGGCGCAGCTGGTCCTCGCCCATCTCGGAGAGGCCGATGAAGCGGATCTTCCCGGCCGCCACCAGGTCTGCCAGCGCACCGGCAGAGTCTTCTACCGGCACCTTCGGATCCGGGCGATGAAGGTAATAGAGATCGATGACATCCGTACGCAGACGTTTCAGGCTGGCTTCGCAGGCCGCCTTGATCGCCTCCGGACGCCCGTCGAGCACGCGTTGCCCGTCGCGGAAGCCGAGCACGCATTTGCTGGCAAGGAAATACTCCTTGCGGCGATGGCCGAGCGCTTCGCCAATCAGTTCCTCGCTGCGGCCGAGGCCGTAGATCGTCGCCGTGTCGAGAAAATCGCATCCGAGATCCAGCGCGCGCACCAGCAGCGCCTTCGCCTCCGCCTCGTCCAGCGGCGGCCCGTAGGCGTGCGTGATGTTCATGCATCCAAGGCCGACCGGATGCACGTCCCGGTCGCCAATGCGGCGCTTTGCAATCGTCATGAGGTCAGGCTTTCGTCTTGAAGCGTTCGCGCAGTTCGGCTTTCAGGATTTTCCCGTTGGCATTGCGCGGCAGCGGTTCTGTCAGGAACTGGATTTCCTTCGGCACCTTGAAGGCAGCCAGCTGGCCGGCGACATGCGCGCGCAGTTCCGCTTCGCTCGCCGTCTTGCCCGGCTTCAGCTGGACCACCGCGCCGACCTCTTCTCCCAGCACCTTGTGCGGAATGCCGACCACGGCCGCGTCCATGACGGCGGGGTGGTCGTACAGCGCATTCTCGACTTCGATGCAGTAGATGTTCTCGCCGCCGCGGATCAGCATGTCCTTGGCGCGGTCGACGAGATAGAGGAAGCCCTCTTCGTCGATGCGCGCAAGGTCGCCGGTGACGACCCAGCCATCGCGGAAAGTTTCGGCGGTGGCATCCGGGCGGTTCCAGTAGAGCCGGCAGTTCATTGGTCCCTTGCACCAGAGCTCGCCCACTTCGCCGGGCGGTAAAGTTTTGCCCTCGGGATCGCAGATCTTCAACTCGACCGCGCCGGGAGGCGCGCCGGCGCTGGAAGGGCGATGGACGTAATCTTCGCCGATATTCAGCGTTGCGGTCGCGCAGGTCTCGGTCATTCCCCAGCCATTGCCGGGGGCGACATCCGGGAAGCGCTTCTTGATGGTCGACACGAGCTCGGGGGCCGAAGGCGCGCCGCCATACGAGATCACCTGTATGCTTGAGAGATCGAACTTGTCGCGGTCGGGGTGCTCGAGCAATTGCCACGCGATGGCCGGCACTCCGCCTACGGACGTGACCTTTTCGGCTTCGATGATCGGCAAGGCCTGCCCGGCGTCCCATTTGTACATCGACACGATCTTGTCACCGCGGATGGCCGACGGCACGAGGATCGCAAAGGCGCCGGTGGCATGGAAGAACGGGACCGCGAGCAGCGTGGCGCGCATCGCGTCCGGATCCGGCGCGGGGATGGCTTCGCCCTTGCGCAGGAACATGCGCGCCTGGCAAGTCATCGAGTTGAACATGTTGGAAAGGACAGCCCGGTGGGTCGCCAGCGCGCCCTTCGGCTTTCCGGTGGTGCCCGATGTGTACATGATGGTCGCGTCGTCTTCGGGCCCCAGTGCCACCCCCAACGCACCGGCGTCCGGCAGTTTTGCCCAGTCGTTCGGATGTCCGACGACCGGATCGAGCGATGACACGCGCGGATCGGCAATCTCTTCGGCCGAGTCGCGCGCGATCAGGATGTGCTTCAGGTCCGGCAGGCGGTCGAGCTGCCCGCGGATGCGCTCGTAGATCTGCGCGTCCATGATGGCGGCTTTTACGCCTGCGAACGAGAGGCCGTATTCCAGTTCTTCGGCGGTCCACCAGGAGTTCATCGGCGTCGCAATCGCCCCGAGGTTCAGGGCGGCGTAGAAGCCCAGCGGCCACTCCGGATAGTTGCGCATGATGACGGCGACGCGGTCGCCTTTGGTCACGCCGCAGGCCGTCTTCAGGTGGTGCGCCAGCTTGCGGGCGGCGAGCTGCATTGCCCGGAAGGTGACCCGCTCGTTTTCGTATACGATGTAAGTGCGATCGCCGAACTGTTCGGCGGCAGCGTCGAGGATCGCGTTGATCGTCGGCGGCGCGTTCTTGTACACCTTCATCGGCACGCCGCGGATCACGGCATCTTCGAGTTCGACCGGCGACCCCTCGCCCGCCAGGGCTGCGTTGGCTGCGGCAATCGTCATTGCAGGCCAGTTTGAACTTGCGCCTTCGGCCATGTGCCGTCTCCTCCGGATGGTTTCTCTGCACCCCACAAATCATGTCCCGCCCGCCGTTTGAAGGGCCAGCGGCTGAAAATGACATGCCGGCAGCTTTCAGGCGCTGCGTGCCTTGAGCACGGCTTCAAGCCCCATGTGCGGGTCAAACCGCCGGGGCCGCGCGTTGACGGCCCATGACAGAAGCAAAGGCAGGCTGAAGGCAATCAATCCCAGCTTAAGCACGGCCGACAGCGAAACGTTTCCGGGCGCGATGGGCAGGAAGGCTACGACCAGCGCCAAGAGGGCCAGCGAACCGAGCGCGAAGGCGAGCAGCAGGAGATAAAGTGCAGGTTGTTCACCGGCCTGGAACTTCGCTTCCGGATTTGCCGCCGCCACACCGCGCACCACTTCCCGGATGAGCGGGAAGAAGGTGTCGGACCGGTCTTCGAAGTCTGCGAAGCCCTTGAAATGCAGGTTGGTCAATGTGAGCTGCGAACGGGCGCCGGTGAGTTCCATCAGGAATCGGCCGGTCTGGAACCGGCCCGGCGCGAAGGCGAGCCGCACCGAGCGGATGTTCGCGTACGGCACACGGAAGACGACGGCGCCCCCCTCTGACACCCGCTCGAGAGCGCCAGGTGTTGTCCGCCACACGGCCTCGGATTTTTCGATCACCGACGCCCTGTGGCGGTATTCCACTGTGGTCATGTCCCGTCCCCTATCGGGGACCAGGCTAGATCACTTTCCGAAATCGCAAAAGCGCAGGTTGCGGACGGTGCCATCGCGGTCGGTCACCGAATAGGCGCGTCCGGTCAGGTTGGAGTCGTCGCAGAGATAGCCGATCTGGTACATCGCCAGCAGCTCTTCGTTGCCCGGCAGGATGTCGTTGGCGACCATCAGGTCGATAGCGCTCTGGTGACGGCCGAGACGCATCATGGCGAGGAACTGTTCGGACCGCGCCGAATCGACGGAATCGATGATGGCGATGTCGCGCGCAACGGCGGCTTCGGTTCCCGGCAGTTTGGCAGATGCAAGGGAGGCTGCGGTCGTCGACGGGAAGTCGGCGATCACTTCGCCGAAATATTCGACAGCGCCTTCGCTGTCATAGCCGGTGGGCGAGGCGCTGAGGTCACCCAGCTTGTAGAGCACGTCCGAACGCTCGATCGGCGTCAGGCCGGTATCGCCGACGAGTTGCATCAGGCGCTGGATGGCGGTCGGCGTATTGCCGGCATTGACCAGCTCGTCGGCAGTCTGCATCGCGAGTTCGAACTGCGACGGCACAACGGTCTGCGAAGCACCAGGCTTGGGGGCGGTCGAGGTGTCCGGCGACGAGGCACAGGCGCCCAGTACAAGCGCAGAGGCGACGGCGAACAGGATAGGACGAAGCATCGGTTTTCTCCGTGGGGAATCAGGAACGAGCGCCAGAATGAGCCTGCGCCGCGCCTTGCTTAGCTTGCCAAGCCAAGCGGCGACAGGGCCGAACTGAGGTGAAACTGTGGCGCCGGGGGCGTTAAGCGCGGGCGGCGCGTTCGATAGCTGAAAGGTCGCCCCGGCCAAGGGCTTCGATGGCACGCGCGGCGATGTGGCGGGCATTGAGGCCGGCCGTCTCATACATCGCAAAGGGCGTGTCCTGGTCCTGGAAAATGTCGGGCAGTGTCATCACCCTGACCTTCAGGCCATTATCAATCGCGCCGGCATTGGCGAGGTGTTCCAGCACGAAGCTGCCGAAACCGCCCCGTGCGCCTTCCTCGATCGTGATGAGCACTTCGTGGTTTTTCGCGAGGCTCTCCACGAGTTCGCCGTCCAGCGGGCGGGCGAAACGGGCATCGGCCACCGTAGCGCTGAGCCCCTGGGCCGACAGCATGTCGGCGGCCTTCAGGCATGCCTGAAGGCGGGTGCCGTAGGACAAGATCGCGATGGTCGTGCCTTCGCGCACCACCCTGCCCTTGCCGATTTCCAATGCTTTCAGGTCGGCGGGGATTTTCACGCCGATGCCTTCGCCGCGCGGATAGCGGATCGAACTCGGGCCATCGTCGATTTCCGGCGCCGTTTTGACCATAAGTGCCAGTTCCGCCTCGTCGCCGGGGGCCATGCAGACAAAGCCGGGCAGCGCGCCGAGATATCCGATATCGAAGCTGCCGGCATGGGTTGCACCATCGGCGCCAACAAGTCCGGCGCGGTCCATTGCAAAACGCACGGGCAGCTTCTGGATCGCAACATCATGCACGACCTGATCATAGCCGCGCTGCAGGAACGTCGAATAGATTGCGCAGAAGGGCTTCATGCCATCGGCGGCGAGACCGGCGGCGAAAGTGACGGCGTGCTGCTCCGCAATACCCACATCGAAGTGTCGCTCGGGAAACCGAGCGCCGAAAATGTCCGTGGACGTACCGGATGGCATGGCGGCGGTGATGGCGCAGATCTTGTCATCCGTTTCGCCGAGCTTGGCGAGCGTCTGGCCGAAGACCTTCTGGTAGGACGGCGGGCCGGCGGCGCCCTTGGCCTGTTCACCAGTGATCACCGAGAACTTGGACACACCGTGATACTTGTCGGCCGAGTTCTCGGCCGGCGCGTAGCCTTTGCCCTTCTGGGTAACGACATGCAGCAGGATGGGACCGTCCTGCATCGCCTTGATGTTCTCGAGGATCGGAATGAGCGTATCGAGGTCGTGCCCGTCGACCGGGCCAACATAGTAGAACCCCATTTCCTCGAACATCGTGCCGCCCATGGCGAAACCGCGCAGGTATTCTTCGGCACGGCGGGCGGGCGACTCCAGACCCATGGGGGTCACCACCTTCTTGGCGAAGCGGCGTAGGCCCCGGTATGGGCGCGACGAGACGAGGCGCGAGAAGTAGTGGCTCATCGCGCCGACTGGCGGGGCGATGGACATGTCGTTGTCATTCAGGATGACGATCAGGCGCGACTTGTCGGCGCCGGCATTGTTCATGGCTTCGTACGCCATGCCGGCCGACATCGAGCCATCGCCGATCACGCAGACGACATGGTTGTCGCCGCCTTGCAGGTCGCGCGCCTTGGCAAAGCCGAGTCCGGCCGAAATGGAGGTCGAGGCGTGGGCGGCGCCGAAGGGGTCGTAAATGCTCTCGGACCGCTTGGTGAAGCCGGACAGGCCGCCCGGTTGGCGCAGGGTGCGCATGCGGTCGCGGCGACCGGTCAGGATCTTGTGCGGGTAACATTGATGGCCGACATCCCAGACGAGTTTGTCGTCCGGCGTGTTGAAAACCGAGTGGATTGCAACCGTGAGTTCAACCACGCCGAGGCCGGACCCCAGATGGCCCCCGGTTACCGACACGACATCGATGACCTCTTCGCGGACTTCAGCGGCGATCTGCTTGATTTCCGCCCGTGATCGGCCCTTCAGGTCGGACGGGGAATTGATGGAATCAAGCAGCCGGTTAGGTCTGGTTTCAGTCATCACGCGTGATCTTCTCGGGTTGTGGGCCAGACCGTTTTAACGCGGTCTGTTCAACACATAATCGACCGAATGCAGCAGGATCACGGCCTTGTCACGGAAAATCGCCAAATGTTCCTTGGCTTGAGCCGCAAGGAGGCGCACCCGCTGGCGGGCGCCGTCAACGCCGAGAAGGGACACAAAGTTGGCTTTTCCGGCCGGTTGGTCGGTGCGGAGCGGCTTTCCGGCGACGTCTTCATCGCCTTCGGCGTCAAGGATGTCGTCGGCGATCTGGTAGGCGAGGCCGAGGTCATTCGAGAACCCGGCCAGCGCGTTGCGCTCGGCCTCGCGCGCATGACCGATGATCGCGGCGGCTTCGGTGGCATAGGAAATCAGTGCGCCCGTCTTCAACCGCTGCATGCGGGTAATCGTGTTCAGATCGCGCGGGCTGTCATGTTCCAGCATGTCGATCATCTGGCCGCCGACCATGCCCCTCGCGCCCGATGCATCTGCGAGGCGTTCGATCAGCTGGATCCGGATCGCCGGATCGTCATGAGTCTCGCTGGACGCCAGGATCTTGAACGCGAGGGTGAGCAATGCATCACCGGCGAGAACGGCGGTGGCTTCGTCGAACGCCTTGTGAACGGTGGGCTGTCCGCGCCGGAAGTCGTCATCGTCCATGCACGGCAGGTCATCGTGAACGAGCGAATAGCAGTGCACGCATTCGAGGGCGGCAGCTGTGCGCAGGAGCGTTTTTTCCGAAGCGCCGAACATGGCGCCGGTCTCCAGCACGAAGAACGGCCGCATGCGCTTGCCGTTGGCAAGCGCGGCATGTCGCATCGCGCGCATGAGGTTGGCTTCAGGGCCGCTGGCAGGCGGGATCAGCTGGTCGAGCGCAACCGTCACCCGGTCTGCAACTTCCTTCAGCCTCTGCTCAAAACCCGCAACTTCCCCCATATCCCGCGCAGGCTCTCAATCAAAATTCGCGGGTTCGGTGGCCGGGCCGCTGGCACCCTGCACAATCTGTTCGACCTTCAGCTCGGCCGACTTGAGGCGCGACTCGCAATGCGCCTTCAGCGCAGCGCCGCGCTCATAGATCGAAATCGACTTTTCGAGGTCAACGTCACCGGCCTCGAGCTGGCGCACGATGCCTTCAAGTTCGGCCAGCGCTTCTTCGAAACTCATCTTCTCGACGGGGCGGGTCTTGGTGTCAGCCATCTGCAAAGGTCGTCCTCGGGTCGGGGTGGCTCTGGTTCTAGAGCCCGTATCGCGGGGCGACAACCGAAATACGGTCCCCGCACACGTTTATCGCCCGCGGTACTGGTAGACGCGGTAGCTCCAGTAGCGGTCGCCGCCGTCTTCGACACAGACCCAGCCGAGGCGGCGCAGCTCCGGGCGAAGCATGCGATTGAACCAGCCATGGGCCGCCAGGTAGACCTTGCCCCGCTCGGACGCTTCATGCAGCCGGAGCGCAGCGATCTTGGCGCGCAGCTGCGCCTCGGATGACGATTCGCCGTCGAGGGAATGACCCGCCAACCAGGCGCCGCGCGCCAGCACGTTCCACGTTTTCGGAAGGGCGCGGACGCCGGCCACCTTGGGCGGCGGCAGAGGCGCTTCGTTGAACACCGGATCGTGCGAGGCCGGCTTGTGCGGCAGTGCCTTGCCGGCCGTTTGCTGCGCGCGCAGGCGGCCCGAAGCGAAGACCACGTCGGCGTCCGCCACGATGTCCATGAGAGCCTTCGGAGCCTGCTGGCCGTCAGCAAGCGGGCCCGCCTCGTAGCGGCTCCACCAGTCGATGTATTCACGCCAGCCCAGACGCGGCCCTGCCCGCCGGTCCAGCGCCGGACGGCCATGCCGCGAAATGATGATGGGACCTCGCGGCGACCCAGCCGATGTCGTTTCTGGCATCGTCCTTCCTCGTCGTGGGTGTTTCGTCAGGGGCCCCTTGCCCGCCCCTTCCGACTAATGGGGTTGTCGCGCCGGAGCAAGCGCCGAGCGTGGACCGACAGGGCCGGATTGCAGCCTCAGAGCGGGCGCCAGACCCGTTTCCGGCACGGCACATTGTCCTGCAGCTTGCAGCGGTGGAACGTCAGCAGCACCGTGTCAGCGCGCCCGATCAGGTGATCGACCGGCACGAACCCGATGGACGCATCGTCGGGATTGCCGCGCACAGGGCAATCGGCGCGGTCAATGACGCCGTTGATCGGCGGGCAATGGCCCGACGGCTCGCGGCTGTCATAGGAATTGTTGCGGTTGTCGCCGATCATGAACAGGTGGTCTTCAGGCACCACGAACAACAGCGAATCCGAGACCGGACGGCCCCTCAGCCCGCGATGGGTGATCCAGCTGCGGTCGCCGATGGTCTCCTGCCATTCCTGGACCGTCTCAATCACAGCTTCCTTGTCGGGCACATAGCGCACGTCCCGGATGTACTCGGACTCGACCGGTTCGCCGTTCACGATGAGGGTTTCGCCGAGAATCTGCACCGTATCGCCAGGCAATCCGATCACGCGCTTGATCATCACCCGGTCGGAATGAGTGTGCTCGAACACGACGACTTCCCCGCGTTCCGGCAGGCTGGGGAAAAAACGGCCGTGGCCGAGCGGCAGGTAGCGGCCGAGGCTCAGCGGCAGCGAGTAGCGCCCGTAGCCGAATGCGAACTTCGCCACAGCCACGCGGTCGCCGACTTCGAGGGTCGGCACCATGCTTTCGGACGGAATCACCCGTTGCTCGTACAGGAGGCCGGTGAACAGGAGGAATGCCGGGGCGACGATCGCCAGTGTGGCACCCCATTCCTTCAGCTCGCGCTTGACCTTGTCCCAGGTGGACGCCGGCGGCGTGGGCTGCGACGGGACGTCGATTTCGCTCGGCATTCGGACCTCAAAGCTCGGTTGCGGGCGCAGTCTTAGACGAAAAGCCTCCGCGCTGCGAAGGCGAAAACGCCGAACGGACTGTTATTCGCCCGGTTGGGCCACATGCGCGAGCCCGTAGCGGGTCACCCCGTCGGCCGAGAGGTCGAGGGCCAGTTCCCCGC
Organism: Acidobacteriota bacterium; assembly: GCA_016712445.1. Taxonomy (NCBI): domain Bacteria; kingdom Pseudomonadati; phylum Acidobacteriota; species Acidobacteriota bacterium. The sequence continues at coordinate 537,398 of JADJRB010000002.1, forward strand.
GATGCTTGAGGTAATTCAGGTGCGCCAGCGCCTCGCCTGTGGCCATGCTGAGCTCGTCGCCGTCAATGGCGCGGCCAAACACCGCAACGAAGGTATCCAGCACAGTGGCAGGCCCCTTCTCGAGCCGGTTGCGCAGGCGCGTCAGCGCCACTTCGTGACCGTCGATCAGGTGCTGGAGGCGCTTGTGGGCGCCGGTGAACGGCTCGTTATGGGCCGGCAGCACGAGGCAATCTTCCGGCACGGCGGCCATCAGCTTGCGGCAGCTGTCCAGCCATTCCTCGAGCGGATCGGCCTCCGGTTCGGTCGGGTGGACCGACACGTTGGACGAAATGCGCGGCAGAAGCTGGTCGCCGGAGATCAGGATGTTGCGCTCGGGGCAGTAGAGACAGACGTGTTCCGGCGAGTGGCCGGCGCCTGTGATGACGCGCCAGGTCGCGCCCGCCATCTCAAACTCGTCGCCATCCGAGAGCCGGAAATACCCGTCCGGCATCAGGCTGACGCCCCGGCCGAAGCCGCCGAAACGGGCCTTGTAATTGTCCAGCGCCTTTTCGCTCCACCCGGCGCGGCGGTAGAATTCCAGCGCCTGCTTTGGCGCCTGCCGGCCGGTATCGGCCACCAGCATGCGGCAAGTGATGTATTCCAGCCGGCTCATCCACAGCTCGGCGCCGTACTTGTGGCAGAGCCAGCCGGCGCTGCCGACATGATCGGGGTGCATGTGGGTGATGATGACCCGCTTGAGCGGCTTTTCAGGCGTCACGCGCGCATCCAGCAGCTGGCGCCAGGCGCTCTTGGTTTCCGGAAGCGGCAGGCCGGTGTCGACGATGGTCCAGCTGTCGCCGTCGTCAATGAGCCAGAGATTAATGAACTTCAGCGCGAACGGCAGCGGCATCCGCACCCATTCGATGCCGGGCGCGATGGTCAGCGTGGTCGCGATATCGGGGGTCACATCGCCCAGCGGGTAAGCCAGTTTGGGGCGCTGACGCGGGGCTGATTCAAATCCGTCCATACGGAACGATATACCTCATGTAGGACAGGTCGAGCCGTCACGCAGGGTCAAGATTACTTGATGGGCGACCGGGGCCGGGGCGGCAGTTTGGTGCGGCGGAACCCTTCCCCGGTCAGGCCGTAAGAGCGCGTCTTGTACGGAACTTTGGGCGCCAGCTCGGAAGCCACTTCCTTCGATTTCGCGCCCTTGCGGGCCTTGGGGCCAGGGGCCGGCGCCTTTTTGGCGGCCTTGGCGCTTTCGGTCTTGCCGACGCTGGCAGCGACCAGGGCGGCGCGTTCCTTGTGGCTCAGGGGGCGCCACTTGCCCTGTGGCAGGCCGCCCAGTTCGATCGGGCCAACGCGGATCCGCTGCAGGTCAACGACGCGCAGGTGGACCAGCGAACACATCCGCCGGATCTGGCGGTTGCGCCCCTCGTTCAGGATGAAGCGCAGCGTGTCCTCGCCCTCGGCATTGACCTTTGCGGGTCGCAGCTTGCGGCCATCGAGTTCGAGTCCATGGCGCAACAGCGCAAGCTTTTCAGGCGTGATCTCGCCGAGGACTTTGACGACATATTCCTTGTCGACATCACTCAGGGGGCCGATCACGGCCTTTGCGAGCACACCATCTTCGGACAAGATGAGCAAGCCGCGCGAGTCCTTGTCGAGCCGCCCGAGCGGCGCCATCTTGTTGTTGCGGCCCGGAATAGCGGGCGCCTGACCGACCAGCGTTTTCTCCGTGATCAGACGAATGGCCGGCGTCTCGCCCGGCTCCGGCGTTCCGGACACATAACCCACCGGCTTGTTCAGAACGATCGACAACTGGTTGTCGAGCTTGTTGGCCGCCTTGGCGTTCAGCTTGATCGTCTGGCCCGGCAGGATGCGCTCGCCGAGTTCGGTGACGACCTTGCCGTCCAGTTCGACCAGACGCTGCTCGATCAACGCATCGGCTTCGCGGCGCGAGCATACGCCTTCGAGCGCCAGCCATTTGTTGATCCGTACCGGCTCGGCGCCGTCGTATGTCTTCGTCCAGGCGGCCATGTGACTATCCGATCCCGAACAATGCGCGGCTGTTGGCAAGAAACCGGTCGCCGCCTTCGATGATGCCGGGCACGCGGCCCGGCGCTGCGGCAAGGGATGTTTCCGCGAAGAAACCTGCAAGCGCCGTCTGGCGTGCGCGGAAGTCAGCATCCATGCTGCGCGAGGCCAGCGCAGCGCGCGCCAGGAAGTGCCCGCCGATCACGTCACCCGCAAGCGCAAGGTAAGCAGTCGCACCGGCAAGCGCCTTGTCCTGCTCTTCGTCTTTCATTCGCGCCAGCATCCAGTCGGTCGCCTCGGCGAGCGCTTTCGAAGCAGCCCAGAGCCGTTCGGCCAGCTGCACGAATTGCGGATCGTTCGTCGAACGCGCGAGGCGGACGGTCTCGTCGATCTCCGTCAGCATGGCACGCATCGACGTGCCACCATTGCCGGCGAGCTTGCGCCCGACAAGATCGATGGCCTGGATTCCATTGGTGCCTTCATAGATCGGCGCGATGCGCGCATCGCGGTAGAGCTGCGCGGCGAGTGTCTCGCTCATGTAGCCCATACCGCCGTGCACCTGCACGCCAAGGCTCGCGACATCCACACCCATGTCGGTGCTCCAGGCCTTCGCAATCGGCGTCAGCAGGTCTTCGCGGGCCTTTGAGGCGGCGCGGATCGCGGGCACGTTGGAGGCGTGGGCAAGATCGGCCGCCACACCGCAGGCATAGCAGATCGCACGGGCCGCTGCGACGCGGGCGCGCATGGTGATCAGTGTACGGCGCACATCGGCATGGTGGAGGATTGGCGCAGCGCCGGCCACACCATCCGCTTTTCCCTGTTTTCGTTCCTGCGCATAATTGAAGGCCGCCTGATAGGCCGCTTCGCCCAAGCCGACGCCTTCGAGCCCAACGTTCAGGCGCGCCGAGTTCATCATCGTGAACATGCACGCGAGACCCTTGTTGGCCTCGCCGATCAGCCAACCGGTCGCGCCGGCGTATTCCATCACGCAGGTCGGGCTGGCATGGATCCCGATCTTTTTCTCGAGGCCGATGCAGCGCACAGCGTTGCGCGCGCCCGGCGAGCCGTCTTCGTTGACGATGAACTTCGGCACGATGAACAGCGAGATGCCGCGCGAACCCGCCGGAGCCCCCGGCAGGCGCGCAAGCACGAGATGGATGATGTTGTCGGTGAGGTCGTGGTCACCCCAGGTGATGTAGATTTTCTGACCGGTGATCGCGAAGCTGCCATCGGGATTCGGCACCGCCTTGGTCGACAGCGCGCCGACATCGCTGCCGGCCTGCGGCTCGGTGAGGTTCATCGTGCCGGTCCAGTCGCCAGAAACCAAGCGCGGCAGGTAGGTCTGCTTCTGCGCGTCCGTGCCATGCGCGAGCAACGCCTCGATGGCGCCCTGGCTCAGCATGGGGCACAGGCCGAACGCCATGTTCGCGGCGTGGAACATTTCCATCACGCCGAGCGCCAGCGCGCGCGGCAGTCCCTGGCCGCCCCAGGCTTCCGGGGCCGCGAGCCCCATCCAGCCGCCGGAGCGGAAGGCATCATAGGCGGCCCTGAAGCCGTCCGGCGCGATCACGCCGTCCGCCTCAAGCCGCGCGCCCTGCGAATCGCCAACCGGGTTCAGCGGCGCCAGAACATCCCGCGCAAGCTTGGCCGCCTCTTCGAGGATTGGCCCGACGATATCCTCATCATAGGCCTCCAGTCCCGGCAGCCCCGCGACCTGACCCAGGCCCGCTACAGCCTTGAGAGAAAACTCGATTTCGTCCGTCGGGGCGTCATAAGCCATCGGTAGTCCACGTCTTGGATAGGTGTTATGCGAGGCCAGTGATAATGAATTGGTTCAAAGATCGAAAGTCTGCACTACTTTCGCGGCCGACCCGTTGGGCATTTTGGAGACGAACACAATGAGACTTTTCCTGATTTCCGCCAGCGCACTCGCGCTTGCCGCGTGCGCCCCCACGACCGAGGCGCCGGCAACCGATGCCGCGCCGGCGACCGAAACGACCGAGCCTGCCGCCGCGCCGGTTGAAGAACTGCCGCTCGGCGCTGCCGGCACGTACACGGCGGACCCCTGGCATACGTCGGTAACCTGGCGCGTGAAGCACCTTGGCCTGTCGAACTACACGGCACGGTTCAAGACGGTGAACGCCACGCTGCAATTCAATCCGGGCGACCTCGCCGCGAACTCCGTGGAAGTCATGATCGACCCGCTTTCGGTCGAAACCGACTTCGCCGGCGACTACAAAGGCACCCACCCGGACAGCCCGTATGCCAGCTTCAACGAGTCCCTCGGCAAGAGCCCGGACTGGTTCAATGCCGGCGCGTTCCCGCAGATCACCTTCAAGTCGACCGGCGTGACGCAGACCGGCGCGGCAACCGGCAAGGTTACGGGCGACCTCACCTTCCGCGGCGTGACCAAGCCGGTGACGCTGGATGTCACTTATAACGGCATGGTCCAGCTGCCCTGGACGCCGGGACAGGACCGCATTGGCTTCTCTGCAACGACGACGCTGAAGCGTTCGGAGTTCGGCATGGACAGCAACCTCGAATTCATCGGCGACGATATCGACCTGCTGATCGAGACCGAGTTCCTGCAGGACAAGCCTGCAGAAGCCACCACCGAAGCTGCACCTGAATAATGTCTGACGCCGCTTCGTCACGGTACACCAGCGTTGCCATCGCCCTTCACTGGGCGATGGCGGCCTTGCTCGCCTTCATGATCTGGCTTGGCTGGAACATGGATGACAACGAAGCCCGCTACCAATTGCACAAGTCGATCGGCATTACGGTGCTGTTCCTTGCGCTGGCGCGGCTGGCCTGGCGCTATGCCAACCCGCCGCCGCCTCTTCCAGACAACATGGCGAAGATCGAGAAGACCGCATCGCATGCGGTCCATGTGGCCTTCTATGTCCTGATGATCGGCATTCCGATCATGGGCTGGTTGCTCGTCTCTGTCTCACCTTTTCAGGTTTCGACCGTGCTCTACGGCATGGTCAGCTGGCCGCACCTGCCCTTCCCCGACAGCTGGAAGAGCAAGGACCTGTTCGAAGTTGTCGAGACCATACACGGCAAGGGAGCCTGGCTCGTGATCGGATTGCTTGGCCTGCACGTCGCCGGCGCGGTGAAACACGAAATCGGCGCTGAAGACGGCGTATTGAAGCGGATGCTGCCGGGTCTGTTCGGCAAGGCGGCAGCGCCGGCCCTGCCCGCGCGCGGCGCCGTGTTCGCGTTTGGCGGAAGCCTCCTGCTGTTCGCAGCGATTGCGGCGATCCCGCTGCTTCCGCTTGGCTCAGGCAATGCTGCACCGGCCGGCGCACCCGCTGCAGCCACCAGCGATGTCAACTGGACCGTCGATTACGATTCCTCGGAGATCGCGTTCGAAGGCCTCTATGAAGGCAAACCCTTCGACGGCGAATTCGAATCCTGGACGGCCGAAGTCGCCTTCTACCCCGATGACCTCGCCCGATCTCACGTCAGCGTCATCATCGACGCCCGCTCGGCCAAAACGGGCAAGAAGCTATATGATGACAGCCTGAAGGGCGCCGAATGGTTCGACATGGCGGCTTTCCCGCAGGCGACGGTCGAACTGACAGATTTCAAGACCGCGCCCGGCGGCTACGAAGCGACCGCCACGCTGTCCGTGAAAGACGGCTCGGTGAGCATACCGCTTGCCTTCTCGCTCGAGATCGAAGGCGACCGCGCGAAACTTGAAGGCACCGCCGAGCTCTCACGCAAGGCGCTGAACCTTGGCCAGAAGTCGGACGCGTCGAACAGCTGGATAGCCGACAAGGTCGTGGTCACGGTATCCGGCCGGGCAGACCGCAAGGCGTAGTTGCCCCGTTTGTCGCCGAGCAGAGCAGTGATAAGGCGGGTCGGATGACCGCCCAGATCGTGCCCATCCTGCCAGAAACGATTGCCCTCGCCGCCGAAGTGCTGAGTGAGGGCGGCCTCGTGGCCATCCCCACGGAGACAGTCTACGGGCTCGCCGCCGACGCGGCCAACCCTGAAGCGGTCGCACGCATCTACGAAGCCAAGGGACGGCCGCGTTTCAATCCGCTGATCGCGCATGTCGCGTCGCTGAAGATGGCGGAAGCCGAAGCTGAGTTTTCTGATCTTGCGCGCCTGTGCGCCGAAAAGTTCTGGCCCGGCCCGCTTACGATGGTGCTGCCCGCGCGCCCGGGCGGCCAGGTATCTGACCTCGCGCGCGCCGGCCTCAACACGGTCGCGGTCCGCTGGCCGGCGCACCTCGCCGCGCGCTCACTTATTGCCGCATTCGGGCGGCCGCTCGTTGCACCGTCTGCAAACCGGTCAGGTCATGTGAGCCCGACCCGTGCCGAACACGTAATCGCCGATCTTGGCGACCGGATCGACCTGATCCTCGATGGCGGTCCGTGCGATGTCGGCATGGAGTCCACCATCCTCGGCTTCGAGGGCGAGGCGCCCGTTCTCCTCCGGCCAGGCGGTGTGCCGACAGCTGCCCTGGCCGACGCACTCGGCCGGCCGGTCCGGGCGCATAACGCAGACGCCGCCATCAATGCCCCGGGGCAGCTGAAATCCCACTACGCGCCAAACGCCCGCCTCCGGCTCAATGCCGACGCGCCGGATGCGGGTGAAGGCTATCTCGGGTTCGGGCCGGGCTCGGTGGCCGGCCTGAACCTTTCGCCGTCCGGCGATCTCGTCGAGGCCGCGTCCAAGCTGTTCGCCATGCTGCGCGCCCTTGATGCGCGGTTCGAGCGCATCGCGGTGTCGCCCATTCCCGGCACCGGGCTAGGCGAAGCCATCAACGATCGTTTGCAACGCGCGGCCTACCGCGAGGCAGACTGAAACGCTCAGCCGCCCGTGATGTCTTCCTTCAGGACAGTCATCATGAACTGGTAGGAGGTCTCGCCCTCGTCTTCGTCCTTGTAGACGACCGCGAGGAATTCGGCGCCGAGGTAGACTTCAAGCGAGTCATTCGCCTTGTCGCGGGCGAGCAGGCGCAGGCCGGGATTCAGCTTTTCCTTGAGATAGGCCTCAAGGCGCAACGTTTCTTCTTTGTTTATCATGGGAAATCCTGAACCAAATCAACACCGGGCAAGACTAGTCGCTTTGGGCCGCGCCGCAAAGTGCTGCACTGCAAGGTGACGGTCAGCTGGAGGCCTGGTCCGGAATGCCTTGGTCCATGGACTGCGCCGGCTGGCAGCAGCTCGGCCCACCCACCACCTTCGCGGGCACGCCGGCCACGGTGCAATGCGCGGGCACATCCTTCAACACCACACTGCCGGCAGCGACCTTTGCTTCATCGCCAACCGTGATGTTGCCGAGGATCTTGGCGCCAACGGACAGGAGCACGCCGCGCCCGATCTTCGGATGGCGGTCGCCGACTTCCTTGCCCGTTCCGCCGAGCGTGACACCGTGCAGCAGCGAACAGCCATCGCCGACAACCGCAGTTTCACCGATCGTAATGCCGGATGCGTGGTCGAGCATCACACCGCGCCCGATGCGGGCGGCGGGGTGGATGTCCACGTCGAACAGTTCAGACGCCCGGCTCTGGAAATGGAATGCCAGGGTTTCCCGTCCCTGCCGCCAGAGTTCGTGGGCGACCCGGTGCGTCTGCAAAGCGAGATAGCCTTTGAAGAAAAGGAAAGGCTGCAACATGCCGCGGCAGGCGGGGTCGCGCTCAAGCACCGCCTGCAAGTCGTCCTCTGCCATGGAGACGAGCGACGGCGCTGCATCGTAGATATCTGACACGACATGGCGCACCTGCTGCGTCGCCATTGCCGGGCTCGCGAGCTTTTCGGCCAGATGGTACGACAAGGCCTGTCCGAGACGGCCATGATTGAGGATCGCCGCATTGAGATAGCTGGAGAGCGAAGGCTCTTCTGCCGCCGCCGCCGTCGCTTCGAATCTCAGGCGTTTCCAGGCGGGCGCGGGCGCTCCGATGTCAGGATTGTCGATCATGAGGGGCTCCTGCGCCGTTGGTCAAAGCTACATGGCGCGTCCGCGGCGCGATTTCAACGAGTCCGGTCCGGGCGGCAGTTCGCCTATTCTGCATGCTGCATGTTTGCTGGTCTCGACCGGCCGCCGCGCCAGAACGGGCGCATCGTCGACAGGCGGAATACGGCCGGCGTGAAATACAGGGCCAGCAGCGCCGAACCGCCCACTCCGCCGGCGATACCGGCCGCCAGCGGCATCCAGAACGCGTCGCCCGACAGCAGGATCGGCACGAAGCCGCCCATCGTCGTCAGCGTGGTCGCGATGATGTGGCGCGTGGCGTCCATGACGACTTCGCGCTGCGCGATCACATCATCCGCCATCGCGGCCGGACTTCCCCGCAACAGGGACAACACGACGATGGTGCCGTTGATGGCGATGCCGAACAGGCCGAGGCTGCCGATGATTGCGTTGAAGCCGAACGGCAGGTTGAACAGCCAGACGCCGAAGAAGGCGAAGAACACCGACAGGATGCCCGTCGTCATGATCAACATCATCATGCGGAAGGAATTGAACACCAGCATCACGGCGCCTGCCATCACCAGCATCAGCGGCACACCGACCGCTGCGAGGTTGCCTACCGCATCGCCGGAATTCTCAGCCTCGCCGCCGATCAGCATGTCGTAGCCAGCCGGCAGCGCAAATCCGGAAGCGGCCAGCTTCTCCTGAAACTTTTCAAGGCTCGGCGCGGGCAACGTGTACGGATCAAGGAAGGCGAGAATCTGGTTCGTCCGCAGGCCGTCCCGGCGCGAGATGATGGCCGTCTTCGGCACAAGCTCCATCTCGCCGAGCGCCGATAGCGGCGTGCCTGTGTCACCCGGACGCGACCCGATGGTCTTTCCTTGAAGTTCGCTCAGGCTGGTGCGCCGGCTGTCGGACGAAATGATCCGCACCGGGAGTTCTTCAGTGCCTTCCAGCACAGAACCGGCGCGAACGCCTTCCAGTTCGGAATTGATGTTGGCCGCGAGTTCGACCAGACGACTGCCCGCAAGGCCGGTTGCCGACTCATCAGCTTTCAACCGCAGCGTCGGCGCGCCAAGCTCGAGCGAGGATTGGGCATAGGTGATACCCGGCGTCTCAGTCAGAACGGTGCGCACTTCGTTGCCGAGCCGGTTCAGGACCTCGAGGTCGGGTCCGCGCAGCACCAGTTCGATCGGCGCGTCAGCAGGCGGACCCTGCTCGAAAGGCAAGGCGAGGAACCGCGCCGACGGGAATTCGCGCCGCAATTGGCCCTGTACGTCGTCCACGATCTGCCGTGTGCGCTGGTTGCCATCCAGCTGCACCCAGCCATTCGCGAAACCTTCCACGCCGCGCGTGTTGTTGAAGGAGTTGTAATACACACGCGGCGACGGCTCTCCGAGAACCCATGTGACCGACTTCACGCCTTCATTCTGCTTGATCAGCTCGGTTGCCCGCTGCGTGATGGCCATCGTGTCGGCCAGGCTCGATTCGGCGGTCAGGCTCAGAGTCAGCTGGAACTGGTCACGCTCCGTCTGTGGAAAGAATTGCTGCGGCAAGCGCGTCATCAGCATCAGGCCGATGATGGCCGGCACAATGCAGATCACGATGCCGATCAGTGGAAACCGGATCACCGCCTCCAGGCTGGCGCGGTAGCCATCGGAAACGAAATCGACCGACACGCCATCGCGCCACCAGCGGCGCGGGCGGCGTTTCTCGCCCCGCTCCCAGCCGCGCTGCCGGTCGAACCAGCCGGCCATGGCCGGCACGAGAGTCACCGACAGAACAAACGACGCGACAATGGAGTAGATCACCGAAATGCCGATCATGCCGACAAACTCGCCTGCTGAGCCTGGCAGCATCGCGATCGGGGCGAAGGCGAGCGCTGTGGTCAGCGTCGAAGCGGCCAGCGGCGCAAATAGGTGTTTCAGGCTGCGGTCGATTGCTTCGAGACGCGACAGACCCTTCGCCCGCCACTGGTCGATGTCGTCGACGACCACGATGGCGTTGTCGATCAGCAAGCCAAGCGAGATAACCAGCCCTGTGACCGACATCTGATGGAGAGGCTGCCCAAAGATGTTGAACAGGATGAGCACCAGCGCGACCGTCAGCGGCATGGCCGTGCCGCAGACAAGCGCGGATCGCCAACCCATCGTGAAGAACAGCACGACGAACACGATCAGCGCGGAATAGCCGAGGTTTTGGGCAAGGCCGCTGAGGCGCGCGGTCGTATAGTGGCTCTGGTCGAAGACGATCTCGACCTTGATGCCCGGCGGCACGCCTTCCGCAAAGGTTTCGACGGCTCCGCGGGCCCCCTCCGCCCAGCGGTCAACGCGCTGGTTCGGCGATATATAGGCAGCTACCAGAACGGCGCGCTGGCTGTTCTCGAACGCCATCCGCGTTGGCGGATCCTCGTAGCCCTTCACGACGGTTGCCACGTCGCCGACGCGAAGAACGGACCCGTTCGGGGCTTGCAGCACAGGCACCGCGCGCACGCGAGATATGCTGTCCAGTTCGCCGCCCACTTCAACGCCGATGGTGCCGCCGTCGGTCCGCAACCGCCCTGCAGGCGATTTGGCATCGGCCGCCGCGATGGCATTGGCCGTCGCAGCCATACTCACGCCTGCGGCCGACAGGCGATCACCGTCCACGATGACGCGCACTTCCTCCGTGGGCATACCGAAAGTCTCGGTCAGCTCCGTCCCGTCGAGGCGGCGAAAGGCATCCTGCAGGTCAAGGCCGAGGCGGCGCATCACCGAAAGCGGCGCCTCGCCTTCACCGGTCCATGTCAGCGACACGATCATGGTGCTGGCGCCGACATAGAAGCGAGTGATCTCGCCGGGCGATGCGGCGGGCGGAAAGCTCTGTTGCGCCTTGGCGACTTGCTCGCGCACCAGCGTCCAGGCGTTGTCGACTTCGGTGACTGTGAGGTTTTCCCGGATATTGATGCTCGCCTGCACCACGCCCGCGCGGGCCGACGTTTCGACTTGTTCAATCTCCGGCAATTCCAGCAGCGCCGCTTCCAGAGGTTCGGCAACCAGCGCTTCCATCCGCTCGGCATCGGCGCCCGGAAGCGTGACGACCACAAGGCCGAACCGTTCGACGAGCGTCGGGTCTTCCTGACGCCCGAGTGAAAGAAGGGCACCGAGGCCGCCGAACAGGATCACGAGGATCGCAAGAACCGTCAGGCGGGGAAGCCGGAAGAACAGCGTGCGCATTTGCGAGCGTTTCCCTAGCCGTCGTTCTCGGTGGAGGCGCGCTGCGACTCCCGCGGCGTCACCGGCGCGCCGGGCGTGATACGGTGCAGGCCATCAATGATGATCCGGTCGCCGGGCTGCATCGGCCCGCGCACGAAGGCGCGGTCGCCGGCGGTGTGGATCATTTCCACAAGCCGCGCTTCGGCCCGCGCGCCCTTGCCATCCGGCGCGGCGACGTAGACCGTCCACAGACCGCGCGTCGCGCTGGTAAGCGCCTTGAGCGGCACCCAGAAGCCGCCTTCGTCAATCTTGCGCGGCATCGAAAGGCGCACGAGGCTGCCCGCCGGCACGCCGGCCGCCTGGTCGATGTCGAACACGGCGGTCACCGTGCGCTGCGAGGCGCTGACGACGCCCGTGATGCTGCGCAGCGTGGCTTGCACGGGCCCGGTCTCGGCCGTCAACATGTAAGGCTTGCCCGGTTCAAGCCCCGAAACGACACTCGCGGGAACCCCGATCTGCGCCTCGAGATGGCCCGCTTCAACGAGTTCGATCAGAGGCTGGCCGGGGCCCGCGATTGCGCCTTCGTCGGCAAACCGCGCCGTGACGACCCCGTCAAACGGCGCCGTGATGCGTGCGAGGTCAATCTGTACACGGAGCGTATCGGCCTGTGCCTTGGCGGCATCGATGCGCGCCGAAGCGGTAGTAGCCTGGGCCTCCGCCTCGTCGACGCGCTGGGTTGAGACGTGCCCTTGAGCCTGCAGGGTGCGCTGACGTCCGACCGTATCGAGCGCCAGCTGGTAGCCCGCGCGCGCCTCCGCCACAACAGCTTCGGACGACGCCAGCTGGGCCCCGAGCGCCCGTGTATCGAGCTTAGCCAGCGTGTCGCCGGCTTTCACCTGGTCGCCCACGCGCACGGCAATTGACTGGATCCGCCCGCCGCCCGGAAACCCAAGCTGGCTTGTGCGCTGCGCCTTCGCCAGGCCGGAAAAGGTTTCTTCGATCTCGAACGTGTCGATCCGCTCGATCTGCGCGACCTCGACCGTCAGCGGCTCCGGTTCTGCAGCAGCAACCTTGGGGCCTTCCGCGCTGCGCAAGCCGAACGCCGCGAAAACAAATCCGCCCAGCACCGCCGCGAGGATCACGACGAAGATCAGTCCCTTCATGAGCGTGGGCTTGAATTCGCGCTGTTGCAGGGCGGCGTGATAGTCAGGATCGGTCATCTTAATACCCGGAACTGTCAGACGTTGGCCTGCCGGGCTGTAGGCTGCGCACCATCAGTCCGACATGAAAGGCGGTGAAATCCTTGACCGACACGCCCGGCGAGGCGTCCGGCATCATGGTGGGGAAACCCGGCAAGTGAATCAGCAACTGGGCGAGCCCGTGCATCGAGGCCCAAAGGGACTTTGCAGCCAGCAGCGGGTTCATCGACGGATCGAATATGCCGGCCGCCTGTCCCTCCTGCACGAGGGCCGCGACCGTTCCGAACGCCTGCCCCTTCTTGGTCTGCTGGAACGTGTCCCAGTCGTCCGCAGGCTGATCAGCCGCTTCCGGTGAGCCCAGCGACGAAAAGGCCGCGAGGTAATGATGCGGGCGCTCGACGGCTACTTCGATATAGGTCGTAAAACACTTCCGGATGCGCTGGTCGAACGTCAGCGTCTGCAGGGCCGCCCGGTCGACGCTTTGCATCAGGCGCCCGAAGAAGGCCTCCTTCAGCTCGTCGACGAGTTCTTCCTTCGAGCCGAAGTATTTGTAGATGGCGGAGGGCGAATAATCGATCTCTTCGGCAAGCCGGCGTATCGACAGGCCGGCTTCCCCCTCCACCGAGAACACTCGCTCGGCAGCCTCAAGGATCGCGCCGCGCACCTTCTGGCGGCGGCGCTCGGCCGGGGAGGTCTCGAGGTCCAGCGGTGGCGACAAGCTGGCGGCTCCGATCAGCGTTTAGAAAGTGAACACTGTTCACATGAGGCAGAAATAGGGCAGACGTCCGAAGGCGGCAAGGCGCGCCGTAAAATAAATCATGCCTTCTCCTCCGCCGTCCGTCGCATTAAGCCGGACAGACATGACCAAACGATTTCCACCTCCGCCGCCGCGCGACCTTCCCCTGCCCGGCGCCCGCCCCAGCCCTGATGCGAGAACCCTGCTTGCACTCAGGAAATCCGCCAACAAGCTCTTGCTCGGCGCTCCGGGCCCTACCCCGGCCGAACTCGACGAACTTCTGCAGGTCGCCGCACGCGTTCCTGACCACCGAAAGCTCGGCCCCTGGCGCTTCATCGTTTTTGAGGGCGACGCCCGCGCCCAACTCGGCGCGCAACTCGCCAAGATACTCAGCGACCGCGGCGCGCCCGCTCCCCAGGTTGACGAGGCCGCAAACTCGATGTTGCGCGCTCCGGTCGTCGTGACGGTCATCTCAAGCCCGGTCGATGACGGGCGCACCCCCGTCTGGGAACAGGAACTCTCCGCCGGGGCGCTCTGCTTCAACCTGCTGCTCGCCGCGAACGCCAGCGGCTGGGCGGGCGTATGGCTGTCGGAATGGCCGGCCTACGACGCGGATGCGGGCGTCGTCCTCGGCCTGAAACACGGTGAGCGCGTTGCGGGCTTTGTCCACATCGGCACGGCGCGCGCGGCAACGCCGGAACGCGTGCGCGCCGACGTCAGCGAACGGATCACCCGCTGGACGCTCGACTGATCAGCCCCGCCCGCGATAAGGCGCAACGCCTGTATCAGGCACATGCAGGCCATCCGGCACGGCGCCGGACTGCCAGAACACATCAATCGGGATCCCGCCGCGCGGGTACCAGTAGCCGGAAATCCTCAGCCAGCGCGCATTCGTGAACTCGTAGATACGTTTTCCGATGGAGACCGTGCAGTCCTCATGGAACGCCCCGTGATTTCGGAAACTGGTCAGGTAAAGCTTGAGGCTCTTGGATTCCACCAGCCAGTCGCCCGGCGCGTAGTCGATCACAAGGTGCGCAAAATCCGGCTGGCCGGTGACCGGGCAGAGGGACGTGAACTCAGGCGCCACGAAGCGCGTCAGGAACAGGGTGCCCGCATGCGGATTAGGCACGCGCTCAAGCACGGCGGCGTCGGGCGAGGCCGGAATGGCGCTGGCCTGTCCGAGTTGGCCGAGGCCCTGGTAGATCGTTTCGTCAGCCATTGGGCACCAGGTTGAAGGTTGGAAGAAGACCGAACGTGAGGCCCATGTAAACAGCGTATCCGGTCAGCAGCACCGCGCCTTCCCAGCGCGCGATTTGCCGCCCGGTCAACGCGAATAGGATGAGCAAGCCCACCGAAAGCACCAGCGCGCCGATGTCGATCGAGGACACCATGCTGACCGGCTGGTCGCCCGCGAGGGCCTCGGCAGACGTGTCGCCCCGGATGCCGAACGGGCGCACCAGGGCTGTGATGCCGAGAATGCCAAGCACGTTGAATATGTTGGACCCGATGATGTTACCGAGCGCGACATCGGCGCGCTTGCGGTAGGCAGCGACAACCGAAGTTGCAAGCTCCGGCAGGCTCGTGCCGATGGCGACAATCGTCAGGCCAATGACGGTTTCGCTGATACCGAACGAGCGCGCGAGCGACACCGCGCCCGTCACCAGCAGGTTGGCCCCCGCCACGACCCCGGCAAGGCCGGCCACCGCGATCAGGATGCCGGTAACCAGTCCGAAACCTGCCTCGACTATCTCGCCCTCTGCCTTGTGCATCTCGGCAGTAGGCCCCTGCCGGCGCTGGTCGGCAATCAGCGAGAACGTGAGATAGGCGACCAGCAACGTGACCAGCAGAAAGCCGGCGACCCGGCTGAATTCGCCGAACCAGATTAAGCCGCAGAAAAGCGCTGTCACGGCAATCATCACGGCGCCGTCGCGAGCGATCACATTCGGGTGAACGATGATGGGAGAAATCACCGCCGCGACTGCAAGCACGAGGAGAATATTTGCAATGTTCGAACCGATCACGTTGCCGATGGCTATGCCGACGGCGCCCTGCTCAACTGCCTGCAGGCTCGTCACCAGTTCCGGGACGGATGTGCCGAAACCTACCAGCGTCAGGCCGATGACCAGCTCGGAAATGTTCAGTTTCCGGGCAACGCTCACCGATCCGCGCACCAGCGCCTCGCCGCCGATGAACAAGAGAATGAGCCCGCCAAGGACGAAAAGGTACATCATTGCGTCGAATCCTGCCGCGTTTCCGGCGTTATAGGGTCACGAAAGCGTGCGAGGCAATCACGCTGCGGTGCGGCCATGCAATTCGCTTTCACCTGTCAAGTGAACGTTATGGTTTCACCAATATGAATGGGCCAGTACTTGCAATCCTGCTCCGGCAGAAAGCTGAGAACACGATGAAAGAGGCGAAGCCGGCCAGCGCATGGACGATCGCCCGGCCTTTGGCCGGGGCCTGCCTGCTGGCGGCAACATCAGCTTGCGCCCTCGTGCCGGGACTGGGCGGCAACGGGCTCCAGGCCGCTGAAGGCGTGCCCCGCGCCAAGGTCGAAGGCATGCCGCCGGCGCTCGCCGCCCGCGCCAACGACCTCGTCCGCGTCGATGAACCACCTGCGCGCAGCGTGCTGGAAGCGCGCAACCGCATGAACAATTCGGCAAGCCTCCTTCAGGACCTGATGTCGTCCGAAGGCTATCTGGCAGCCGAGATCGAGCCCGCCCAGATCAATGCGACCACAGACGAGACGGTGCTGTTTGCAGAGCCCGGCCCCTTGTTCACGGTCCTCTCCCGGGATTTCCAGGGCCGCGACCAGATGGCGCCGGAAGTGGCCAGACGGCTGGAAACGGAGCTGGCAGCCCTGCCTGCTGGCGCACCCGCACGCACAGCCACGATCGAGCGGATGGACGACGAGCTAGTCCTGCAACTTCGCCGCCACGGCTACGCCTTCGCCCGCAGCGAAGGCATCGACGTGCTCGCCTCGCGTGAGAACGCGGATGTCGAGCTGACCTTCCTGCTCGTGCCAGGTCCGCGCGTATCGCTTGGCGCCCTCGAACTGCCGGATGTCGAGCCCCGCAGCGCGAAGATGGTGCGTACCCTGAAGACCTGGTCTGACGGGGACCTCTACACGCCGGCGATCATCGACCGGCTCCGCACCCGCCTGCGCGCTACCGGCCTTTATGACGGTATTGGTGTGACGGTCGCGGACCTGCCGGGGCCTGATGGCCTGCACACAGTCACCGTTACGCTGGTGGAAGGCGAGCCGCGCACGATCGGCATCGGCGCGACCGCATCGACCACTGAGGGCATCGGTGTCGATGGCTACTGGGAACGGCGCAACCTCACGGGACGAGCCGACCGCATCCGCATCAGCGGCGAAGTCGCTACCCTCGCGCAAGGCCTGAAAGCCACCTACGAACGCCCGAACATCGGGAAGTATGGTCGCACGCTCTCACTCGAGACAGGCGTGCGCGCCGAACAGACCGACGCTTATGACCTTGAAGGCGTCAGCGTCGGCGCCACGCTGGCTCAGCCTTTCACGCGCCAGCTGACGATTTCGGTCGGCGCCGTGCTCGATGCGACGCGCACCATAGACCAACGGGCCAAGATCGTCGGCGGCATCGAACGCGACCAACTGACTCTCTCCTTCCCGGTCTCGGCCAGCTACACCGATGTCGGCGACCCACTGGACCCGCAATCCGGCCTGCGCCTGTTCGCCGGCGCCGACACCGGCATCTCGGTCGGCGACAATACGCCCGGCTATACCCGCCTGCATCTCTCTGGCGCCACCTATCGCGCCATCTCGGAAAACCTCGTCGCCGCCTTCCGCGCCGAATACGGCGCATTTGCCGGTTCCAGCGATGTGCCGCCCGACAAGCTCTTTTTCGCAGGCGGTGGCGGCACCGTGCGCGGCTACGAGTACCAGAGCCTGTCGCCGCGCGATTCCCTCGGCGCCCTGACAGGAGGACGCAGCCTGTTTGCCGCATCGGCCGAATTGCGCTGGCGCGCCAGCGAGCGCTTCGGCTACGCCCTGTTCACCGATCTCGGCGCCGCGGGTGATGATGCCGGCAGCGTGTTCTCCGACGCGGCCGCATCTGTCGGTGTAGGTGTCCGATATTATCCGGGGTTTGGCCCGATCCGGTTCGACATCGCGACCCCGCTCGACCGCCGCGACGGCGATTCGCCCGTCCAGGTCTACATTTCCATCGGCCAGGCCTTCTGATGCCGGACCGATTCAATCCCCTGCCCATAATGCGCCGGCGCCCCATCGTCTGGGCGACGGCGCTGTTCGTGTGCGGCCTCATAGCCGTGCTGTTCGCCGTCCGGCTCTGGCTTTCGACGGAGTCCGGCCGCGACTTCATCGTCTCGCAGATTGATGGACGCGAAGTCGCGGGCTATGGCCGCCTCAGTGTACGCAAGCTGGAAGGTGATCCGCTCTCGGAGTTTTCGATTGGCGAGATCGAGATCCGCGATGCATCGGGCGTATGGCTGACCGCCGAAGCGCTCAGCGTGACCTGGTCGCCCGCTGCCCTCCTGTCGCGCACGGTCGACCTGCAATCGGTCGCCCTGAAAGACGTGAGCATTCTGCGCCGTCCGGTCCGCGCGCCGCGCCCGGATAGCGACAGCAAGCCATGGGAAGTGCGGCTGTCTGATGCACAGATCAAGCGCCTCTACCTCGCGCAGGGCGTTGCAGGCCCTGAATCCGCTTCCGCCATTTCCGCACGCTTTCTCAATGAGCGCAGCGGATCCATCGACGCTCACCTCCGCATCGAGCCGCTGGACGGCGCCGGCGACCGCATTGAGGCCACCATCCTTCGCGACCGCTCGGCCGCCTTCGACCTTAAAGTAGACGGCTACGCACCCGCCGGCGGTGTGTTCGCGCACCTTCTGCAGCTTCAGGACGGCGCCTCGGCGATCGTGTCGGCCACCGCCGCCGGCAACCTCGACGACGGACGCGGCGAAGCGCGCCTGACGGTCGACGGCAGCGACAAGGTCTGGCTTTCGGGCAAGATCGAGGACGGCGCCGTGGACGCCAATGTGCGCCTCGACGCGCAGGCCCTGCCGATCCGTGCTGACATAGCCTCTTTCCTCGGTCCCAAGGTTGAAGCCGACGTGACGGCCACCTTCGCCCGCAAGTTCGTGACCTTCAATGTTGCCGCGCGAATTGCCGCTGGCACAATCAACCTGTCCGGCAAGTCCGAGCCCAATCGGATTGAGCTCCAGGAGCCAGCGCGCCTCCAGGCCCGTCTCGCGACGCTCGCCCCCTTCTGGGAAGCCCCGCGCGCCATCGCACTCGATGGTACGCTGGAAGCGCGCGACACCGGCTACCAGTACGTTGGCGACGCCAGCATCGAGCTTCGGCCGGAAGCCGGCTTGCCGTTCGAAGTCGTATCCGGTCCGGTCACGATCAGTCTTGAAAGCGGGCGCGTCCCGTTCACCGGCGACGTCGAAATCCGCAAGGCCTTTGCCAACAACCGCTCGGCCGCCGGCATCGTCGGCGATACGATCAAGGTATCCGGCAGCGGCAACTACGACCTCAGCGAAAAGAGCCTGCTGCTCGATGCGGTCGAGCTGACACACAAGTCCGGCACCGCGCAGTTGCTCGGTGAAGTCGACTTCGCCGACAACCGCCTCAACATTTCCGGCAAGCTGACCCAGTCGATCGCAGCCTTGCCCGGCGGCTTTTCTGGCTCGGCGTCGGGCTTCGTGCAGGCCAAGGGCGCGATCCGGGATTTCGAGCTGGGGCTCAATCTGAACCTCGCCGGCGTGACCGCCAGCGTGTCCGACCTCAACACGCTCGTCGAAGGCCGCGGCGCTGTCCGCGGCATGTTGAAATTCACACCCGACCAGGGCGACATCCAGCGCCTCGACGTCCGGTTTCCCGGCCTGGAGGGACAAGTCCGTGGCCGGATATATGGTCCTCGCAGCCCGGACATCACGTTTGACGCCCAGCAGATCAAGTCGCTCCTGATTGCCGGTAACGAGGTCGATCTCAGTCATGTCACGGGCAATGTGCAGCGCAGCGGCGCCGGCTACCTGCTCGCCGCCAACTCGGAAGGCGGAAGCGCAAGCGTAAGCGGTCGCCACGTGAGCAACCTCGCCGCAAAAGCCGACTTGTTGATCAACGAAGGCGATGTCTCGGGACCGGTAACCCTGACCGGCGTGTCGGATGGCCAGGCATCTGCTGTCTCCTTCGTGCTCGACAGGTCCGCGAAAGCCACGCGCTTCAATGCCATAGACGGCCGCCTCGGCACGATTGACTTCACGGGCTCGGCCACCCTGTTCGACAATGGCGTCCTGCAAGCCGACCTCGATGCCGACGCACAAGCCTTCACCTTCGCCGGCATCAAGTTCGGCACCCTGTCTCTGAAGGGCAACGCCGGACGCAGCGCGAACGACGCGCTGGCGCTCGGTGCCGCATTCGAAGCCCGCGACGTTGACGTCTCTTCACGCCTCGCAATTGACGCCATCACCGGCACGGTCACGACGACGAACGCCGGCTACCGGTTCGAAGGGCGCCTCGTCGACAAACAACCCGGCGCCAACAGTGACCTGGCCTTCTCTGGCATGGCCTCGCTTTCACGCGGATATCCGGCGGGAAGTCTGAGCCTGTCCGGCAACCTTCTCGGAAATCCCGTCTCGACACGGAAGGATATCGAATGGTCGCTCGGCGCCGCGCCATCGGTTGACATCGACCTCGCCTTGCTTGGCGGGTCGCTTCAGGCCGTGCTGAAACCGGGAACCGACACGAGCAGCAGCAGCGTCGAGTTGAAGAGCCTGTCCATAGCTCCCCTGCTCGCCGCGTTCGGCTATCCAGCCGTCGATGCTGTCGTGTCCGGCAAGATCAATGGACGGCTCTACGGTCCCAATCCGGAAGGCACAGTCGATCTTTCGGCAACAAGTGCCGTGTCGGGGCTGAACACCGCGCTTGATCTCGATCTCGACGGACGCCTCGACAAGAAATCGCTGACACTCACCGCGCAGGCGACCTACGGGCCCGACCTCAAGGCCAACGCCGCCGCGCGTTTGCCCGTCCAGCCTTCACAGAACGGCTTCGTTAACCTCGACCGAGACCGGAACCTTGAAGCCCTGCTCGACGTCAATGGCGATCTCAATGCGCTGCGCCTGATCGCACTGGCCTATGGCCACGATATCGGCGGCACGATCCAGAGCCGTACCAAGGTCACCGGCACACTCGACGCGCCGGCAATCGAAGCCAAGGCAGATATCCACAACGGGCTCTACGAATACGGCGCGACCGGCCTCAGCCTCAAGGATCTCGAACTCAACGCCAACCTGGCGAACCGGGTGATTGCGCTTACGGGATCAGGCGCGGGTGCCGAAGGAGGCCGTGTCACCCTGAATGGGCGCCTCGCCGAAGATGAAGCCGGCGTGACCGTGAACCTCGATCGGTTGCTGGTCTACGACCGCATGGGTGACATCGCCCGCCTGTCGGGCGAAGCCAAGTTGACGGAAGGCGCCAAGGACCGCGTGCTGAGCGGCGACCTCAAGATCGACGAGGCACGCTTCAACGTCGAGAACTTCTCGAACAACTCCATTCGTACACTGAATGTCCGATGGACCACCGATGATCCGGACGCGCAGCGCGCCGCCGTGCTTCGAAAGCCCATCCGGCTGGACCTCGGCGTCACAGCCCAGCGCGGCGTATTTGTCACCGGGCGCGGCCTCAACAGCGACTGGGCGCTTGATATCGACGTCACCGGCCGGCCCGACAGCCTGCTGCTGAAAGGGCGTGCAACGTTGGTACGCGGAACACTTGAACTCGCCCAGCGGCCTTTCGAATTCGAAAGTGGCCGCATTACATTCGACGGACCGATTGATTCCGCCCAGATGGCCATTTCCGCCAATCGCGAGGTCGACGGATTCTCCGTGCGGGCTGATGTCAGCGGCGCGCCGGCCAATCCGGAGATCGAACTGTCGAGCACACCGTCGCTTCCCCAGGACGAGATCCTCTCGCGCATGTTGTTCGGTCGCTCTTCCGTCGATCTGTCCGCGCTCGAAGCAGCTGAACTGGCGCAATCGATCGCGCGCCTTGCGGGCCAGGATACTGGTCTCAACCCCGTGGGCGCGATCCAGTCCGGTCTCGGCGTCGACAGGCTCCGGCTCGGCGTCGACACGGCCGGCAATCCGGAACTCGGTGTCGGCCAGTATCTTGCCCCTGATGTCTACCTCGAGGTGACAACCAAGGGCGCAGCGGGTAACAGTGTCGAGGTCGAATGGCAGCCTCGCCCGCAGGTTTCAGTTGCATCCGAGACTAGTTCGACGGGAGATTCGCGCATTTCGGTGCGCTGGAAAAAGGATTACTAACGACATTCGGCGTGCCAACAGGCGGCACGAGTGACGTGCTCTCCGACGCAACACTGTCAACGGCATTACATATTTTTATGCACCGCGCTTGTTGCCTTCCACTTATTGTGGAGGAAAACGATAAAAGAAGCCAAAAGGTAGAAATATGTTCGAAGAAGCCCGGATTGCAGGTTCCCGTTCCCCCACCCGTATTGACCAAATGGTCGGGGAAAAGATTCGCGAATTGCGCACGGCCCAGAATTTCACCCTATCGGAGCTTGGCCAGGAGCTGGGCATCAGCCACCAGCAACTCCAGAAATACGAGACCGGCACCAACCGCCTGAGCGCCGGCATGCTTGCCAGCGTCGCGCGCGTCCTGCGCGTCCCGATCTCCGAATTGTTCCAGGATTCCGAAGCCGGCGCTGCCGACAAACGCGATCCGGTCTCCGAAGCTCGGGCGCGCTGTCACACGCTGATCGACCGCACCAATTCGGTCGCAAAACTCGAATCGATGGCCAAGGTGCTCCGCGCCCTGTCGACCGACTGAGCCGTCAGCACTCGACGACGTTGACCGCCAGCCCGCCTTGGCTCGTCTCCTTGTATTTTGACGACATATCGATGCCGGTCTGGCGCATCGTCTCGATCACCTGATCGAGGGACACTTTCGTCTGTTCAAGCGAATGCAGCGCCAGACGCGCCGCGTTCGCTGCCTTCACCGAGCCGATCGCGTTGCGCTCGATGCAGGGGATCTGGACAAGCCCGCCAACCGGATCGCAGGTCAGGCCGAGATTGTGCTCCATCGCGATCTCGGCCGCATTGGCCACTTGTTGCGGCGTGCCGCCCCAGACGGCCGCGAGCCCCGCCGCCGCCATCGAGCAGGCGACTCCCACTTCCCCCTGGCAGCCCATCTCGGCGCCGGAAATCGAGGCCCGCTGCTTGTAGAGCAGCCCTACCCCGCCAGCCGTCAGCAGGAACTTGCGCACCCGCGCGGCGCGGTCCTCTGCTTCCCAACAATAATGCCGAATCACGGCCGGGATGATTCCCGCCGCGCCATTTGTAGGCGCCGTCACAACCTGGCCGCCCGCAGCGTTCTCCTCGTTGACGGCCATTGCATAGACGTTCAGCCAGTCGAACAGCTGCTCACGCTCGTTCGAGGGCGGCGCATTCTTGAGTTTCTGCCAGATTTCCGGCGCCCGCCGTCGCACCTTCAGGCTCCCGGGCAGCGTGCCGGTGCGCGACAGGCCTCGGTCAATGCAGGCCATCATAACCCCGGCGATCCGGTCCAGCGCGGCGTTCGTCGCCTCAGCCGCGCGCTTGGCGCCCTCGTTCGCCATCACCACAGCGTCGATCGGCAGCCCTTCCTGCTTGCAGACGGCCAGAAGCTCAGCGGCCGAAATGAACGGAAACTGCACGGCCTGTCCGCTCGGCACGATATCGTCCACCACAGGCCGTTCGAGCTGGCGTTGCGACGCGATGAACCCGCCCCCGGTCGAATACCAGGTATTGTCCGCCAACTCGGCCCCGTCGCCGGCAAAAGCCCGCAGCCGCATGCCGTTGGGGTGCAGCTTGGGCAGCACTTCATAGGCGAAGCGGATGTCGCGCGCCGGATCGAACGCAATGCGCCGTCCGTCCGGCAAGGGCAAAGTCCTGGACTGTTCCAGCGCCGCGACCCGGTTGTCTGCGTCTTCCGGATCGAGCGTTTCCGGATCAAGGCCGAGCAGGCCCAGCATCACGGCTTTCGGCGTTGCGTGCCCTGCGCCCGTCAATGCGAGGGAACCTTGTAGCTCCACCTCTATCCGCTCGGTCCGGGCGAGCACGCCTGACTGCTCAAGCTCGGCCAGGAACCGGCCAGCAATCCGGATCGGGCCTACCGTGTGCGAACTCGACGGTCCAATGCCAATGCGAAACAGGTCGAGTACGGACAGCATCTGGCGTTCCTTTTTTTGTTTTGTCTTGTTCGTCAGGCTGCCGCGCCGGGCAAGTCCGTCACGTCGTGAGAGTATATCCAGTCATATTGCCCATGCGCGATGGAGGGAAGGAACTGTCCCGCCAGCCAGATCGGTCCATAGGTCGCCAGCTGCGAAATCGGGTCTCCCCGATGGAAGAGGTTGGCGTTGCGCCGGGCACCTTCCTGCACCCGGCTGGTGCGCGGCTTGCGGATGTTTTCGTAGAGGGCGAGCGACTGACCGAGGTCATCACCGCGGCTGCAAAGCCGCGCCAGCACATAAGCGTCCTCAATCGCCATCACCGCCCCCTGCGCGAGGAAGGGCAGCATCGGATGGCAGGCATCGCCCAGCAGCACAACGCGGCCGTCCGACCACCGCTCAAGCGGCATCCGGTCATAAAGCGCCCAGCGGTTCAGGGTCTCGGCCTTCTCAAGTATGCCGCGGATCACCGGCGACCATTTCCTGAAATCCTTCAGCGCCTGCTCGCGCGCGCCCGTCGCAGTCCAGGATTCCAGATGGCGTTCCTTGCATTCGACCACCGCCACTAGATTGGCGAGGCTGCCGCGCCGCAGCCGGTAGGTCACCGCATGCCGCCGCGATCCCACCCAAACACACGCCGACTCGGGCGGCGCGTCCTTGCCGAGTTCTGACACCGGCACCACCGCCCGCCACGCCGCATGGCCGGTGTAGCGCGGTGCATCCGGGCCTGCGACCTGCGTGCGTATGGCGGAGTGGATGCCGTCTGCTCCCACCAGCAAGTCGCCCGTCACCATCTCGCCCGACGCCAGGTGCGCCGTCACGCTCGCCTCGTCCTGAGAATAGGAAACCACTTCGGAGCCGAGCCGGACGGCATCCGCCTGCCGGTCCGCCAGCGCGCTGCCGAGCGCGTCGACCAGATCGGCCCGGTGAATGTGCAGGTACTCGCCGCCCCAGCGCGCATGCGACGCTGCTCGCAGCGGGATTGTCAGGATACGGCCGCCGCCCTTGCCGAACCGCAACTCCTGCGCACGTGGCCGGAAAGCGTCCTTCTCGACCCGCGCGGTGACTCCCAGCGCTTCAAACACGCGCATGCCGTTCGGGCTGACCTGCAGGCCTGCGCCGACTTCCTCAAGCCGCGACGCCTGCTCCAGCACGGTGACCGTGTGGCCGAATTTCTGGAACGCGAGCGCTGCTGTCAGCCCGCCAATTCCTCCGCCTGCTATCAGGACATGCATGGTGCCTGGCCTGTTCTGCGAGCGGGGCGGTTACTTGTGGCGCGAAGGATCTTCGGCGCCGCCGATGAGCACGAACCGGCGATCGCAATACTTGCACTCGACGAAATCCTCATCGCCCATTTCATACCAGACCTTGGGGTGCCCCAATGCGCCGCCGCCGCCGTTGCAAGACACCTTGCGGCTCGTGACCATCGAGATTTCGGGCGGCGTGAAGACATCGCGCTTCGGGGGCATTCAGGTTCTCCGGGTCGGTCGGTTGCGCCGAGGCAACTTGCCCCCTAACTAAAGGCCGGGCTGCTGCCTTGCAAGGCGTAGCGGCTGCCTTGACGAAAGAGCAACATGCCGACCCCCCAATACGCCATCCAGGTCCGCGATCTGCGGAAAACCTATGCCGCCACCGGCAAGATGCCCGAAAAAGTAGCCCTCAACGGCATTTCGCTCGAAATTCCCACCGGTACGATCTTCGGCCTGCTGGGCCCGAACGGGGCCGGCAAGTCGACCTTCATCAACATCCTCGCGGGCCTGGTGAAGAAAACCTCCGGCACAGCCGAAATCTGGGGCCTGGACATCGACGCTCACCCCCGGCAGAGCCGCGCGGCCATCGGCGTGGTGAACCAGGAAGTCGTTGCAGACCCCTTCTTCACGCCGTTCGAGATGCTCGAGCTCATGGCCGGCTTCTACGGCGTACCCAAAGCCGAACGCCGGACGGACGAAATCCTCACGGCGCTGGGCCTCATCGACAAGAGAGACGCCTATGTCCGCCAGCTTTCCGGCGGCATGAAGCGCCGCCTGATGGTCGCCAAGGCACTCGTCCACAATCCGCCCGTCCTGATTCTCGACGAGCCGACGGCCGGCGTCGATGTCGAGCTGCGCCGCCTGATGTGGAACTATGTGCGCGAACTGCACGACCGGGGCACCACGATCATCCTGACCACGCACTATCTTGAAGAGGCCGAGGAGCTTTGCGACACCATCGCGATCGTCGACCACGGCATGATCAAAGCCTGCGAACCGACACAAAAACTCCTGTCGCGCCTCGACTACAAGACCCTGATCATCACGCCGCGCGAGCCCATCACGGTCATCCCGCCCGAACTGGCCGTGTACGATTCCAAGCTGCGCGATGACGGCACGCTGGCGATCACCTTCAAGACTGCCGAAACCGGAATCGGGCGCCTGTTGGAAAAAGCCCGCGGCGCCGGTATCAGCGTCGCGGACCTTTCGACCAAGTCGCCTGACCTGGAAGATGTCTTCCTTTCACTGACCGGCGACAACGCACCGGCCGAGCCGAGCCTCACACCGACTGGCTGATCCAGTTGGCGAGCGCCTGACGGTTCATGGCGCCGTTGTGGGTGGCGGCCACCTTGCCCTGCTTGAACAACAACATGGTGGGCAGGCCGCGCACGCCGTACTTGGCGCCGACCAGCGGGAAATCGTCTACGTTGAGTTTGACGATCTTCACCTTGCCGTCGAGTTCAGCGGCAACCGCTTCGATATGCGGGGCCATCTGCTTGCAGGGCCCGCACCATTCAGCCCAGAAATCGACCACGACCGGAACGTCGGAATCGCCCAGCAGCACGTCAAATTCGTCGTCGGTTACGTCCATATTAGCCATGATCACGGCTCCTTCTTTGGCCCGTAGTGTGAGCCTGATACATAGGGACTCTATTGGCCTGTCAAACCACCCTCAAGGCATTGTTTAGGTGCTCTGACAGCATCCCAGGCGGAATCCTCATCATGCGCGGTCCGTCCGTCCAGCACAGCACAGCCACGATTTCCCGGTCCGGATAGGCGGATTCCAGCACCGCCGC
Source organism: Acidobacteriota bacterium (assembly GCA_016712445.1). Classification (NCBI taxonomy): domain Bacteria; kingdom Pseudomonadati; phylum Acidobacteriota; species Acidobacteriota bacterium. The sequence goes on from JADJRB010000002.1 coordinate 563,752, forward strand.
ATAAGCCGCCATCTGGGTGATATAGCCGGTGGCCACGTCCCGAACATCGTCCGGCGCTGGCTGGTCGGTCTTGAAGTCGATCACCAGCACCCGAGCCGGCGTGACCACAAGGCGGTCGACGCGACCATTGATGATCATGCCGTCCGGCAGCTTCGGCGACGTACCGATGATCGGCGCCTCCGCCCGCCCGCCCGGCTGGAACAGTTCCGACAGGTCGGCGTCCTCGAGAATCGCCATGGCCGCGCCCAGCATTTCGGCCCGCCTGGCCTTCGTAAGCTCGGGCTCGCGCGCCAGGAATGCCTCCCCGGCCGCCCGCCGGGCGCTCTCGGGCAACTCCGGCAGGTATTGCAGCAGGCTGTGGATCAAACGCCCGCGCTTGAGCCGCGCCTCGCGCTTCGGATCGAACGGCGCCACCACGCGGGTCCGAGGGCCCAGCAGGCTCGTCGGCGCGGTAAGGATGCGCGCGGCCACGTCCGGCTCTGGCGGATCCAACGCCCAGCCCGGCAGCGGCGCAGCCTCTGCAGCGCCCGCGGCCATCGCAGGCGCCGCGCCTGGCTGCTCACCGAAACGCGCCACGCCATCATCGCCGACAACCGCAGGCAACTGCTCCATCGCATTGCGGCACAGCGCATACCACGACTCCTCATGGAACCCCGTCGCCGTCTCGCCGTCGCGGCCCGACCAGTACCCCGCAATCAGCAACCGGTCCTGCGCACGCGTCAGCGCCACATATAGCAACCGGCGATGCTCCTCGCGCGACTTGGCATGCGCACTGGCCCGCGCCCGCTCCGCCGGCTCGATGTCATCGTCCTTGCGCGGAGACCAGATCAAGGCCTCGTCCGCCTTCAGGATCGCGTCATTGCTGAGCTTCGGCTTCGTTGTCGTATCCGGCAGGATCACGATCGGCGCCTGCAAGCCCTTCGCTCCGTGTACGGTCATCACGCGCACTTCGCCGCCGGCTTCCGCGAGATCGCGCTTGATCTCCACGGGCGTGGATTCGAGAGAAGCGACGAACAGCTGCAGAGATGACGGCCCGGCGGCATCATGCGCCAGTGCCCGCGCCAGCAGCGCTTCCACCGGATCGCGCGCCGGCGTACCCAGCCGCGCATTCAGCTTCGCCCACCCCGTCAGCCCGTCCGGTCCAGGCCGATCGAGCACAGCGGAGAGGAACTCGAACGGCGCCTGCCCCGCGCGGGAAATCAGGCCCTCGAGGAAAACGCGCACCGCCGCGATGTCCGGATCGCCGCTCGCCTGCACCCGCGACCAGAGGCTTTCACCTTGCCTGCGCCCCGCAGCCAACGGGAACAGGAAGCGGTCGTCATCCACGAGCCCTCCGAATGGCCCGCGCAGGATTTCCGCCAGCACAAGGTCGCGCGAAGGCAACAGCGCAAACCGCATCAGGTTGAGGCAGTCCTGCACGCCGATATAATCCGCCAGCCGCAGCCGGTCGGCGCCAGCCACCGGCACACCGGCGCTCTTCAGCGCACTGATGATCGCCTCGAACAACCCGCCCCGGCGTTCGCGCACGAGGATCAGGATGTCACCCGGCACAACAGCGCGCTTCTGCCCTTGCCCGGACCAGACCGCACTGCCATCCGAAATCATCTGCCGAACAGACGCCGCAATCGCCCTCGCCAGCTTCACTTTGGGCGATGTCAGGCGCAGCGCATCGACCGGTCGCTCCCAGGCATCGACGTCCGGCGCCTCATCTTTCGGCGTCACCGGCCAAAGCTCGACAGAGCCCGGCTCATTCCAGCGCCTGGCCGTGTGAACCACCACGTCCGACGTCACCGGCCGGTCAGGCGCGAAGGGCACGTCGATCATCGGCGCCGTATTCCAGACCGTATCCACGAATGTCAGGATCTCGGGGCTCGAGCGGAACGACATGCGCATGTCGGCCTGCGCAACCTGCGCATCGCGCGCCACCAGCGCCTGTGTCTCGGCCAGGAATTGCGCCGGATCAGCGCCCTGAAAGGAATAGATCGATTGTTTCTCGTCGCCGACCATGAAGATCGTGCGCGGCTCCTGCACGCGCTCCCGGCCCGCACCGGCTGTGAACTCCTGCGTCAGCGCACGGATCAGTTCCCACTGTGCAGGGCTCGTATCCTGCGCCTCATCAAGCAACACATGGCTGAGCCCCCCATCCAGCTTGTAGAGCACCCAGCTCGACAGGCCCTCCGACGCGATCAGGTTTCGGGTCCGTTCGATCAGGTCGTCAAAGTCCAGCGCGCCGCGCCGCACCTTTTCGGCGTCATAGTCAGCCAGCGCCGGGCGTCCGACTTTCAACAGCGCGTCCGTGCGGGCAAACGCCTCGGCGCGCTTCAGCTCATCCTTCAGCGCCATTATCCGCGCCGTCTCGCTCCCCCAGGCCTCTTTCGTCGCGAACAAGGCCGCCACAAGCGGCGACTGTTCGGCGACATCCTTCGTATAAGGATTAGCCTTTCTCACCTCGCCTGCACCTGTGAAAAAGATGCCGGCATAGGCCGCAAAGGCCGCAGCGGGATCGCGGCTGGCCAGCACGCTTTCAAGCACATCCGCCGTCTTCTCGTCGGTTTTCTTGCCGCCTCGCAGCGCCGAAACTGCTTCGCGAATATCCTTGACCGGAAGCGCATCCCCCATCGCCGCCGCCAGCAACTCAGCCGGTGACGCATCGGGCGGCCGGATCACACGGCGTACCAGCGCTTCGATCGCCTCGTCATTTCCGCCGCACGCCGCCTCCAAAGCCCTGACCGACGTCGCTGCTGCCTTCAGCATGTCCAGCGCGCTGGCCGCGCCGTCTCGCCCGGCCTGCCGGGCAATCAGCGCCAGGGCTTCGGGATGTGTCCGGGCCGCGGCAAGGATCGCGCGCCGCTTGGCGGCTTGCCAGATCTCGCGGGCATCTTCCTCGTCCAGTTCCACGAAGCCCGGCACCACACCGGATTCCAGCGGGAAGCGGCGCAATATCCGTGCACAGAAGGCGTGGATCGTCTCGATGCGAAGGCCGCCTGGCGTCTCGAGTGCGCGCGCAAACAGCGCCCGGGCTGCCTTCAGCTGCGCCTGCGTATAGCTGTCAGGTCGCTCGCCCTCCAGCCGCGACAGCGCGCCCCTCAGCGGTTCGTCTTCCATCACCGCCCACTTGCCAAGCGTCTCGAACAACCGCGTCAGCATCTCGCTCGCGGCGGCGCGCGTATAGGTGATGCACAGGATGGAGTCCGGCTCGGCGCCTGGCCGGCCATCCGGGCGGCGCAGCAACAACCGCGCGACCCGGTCGATCAGCACCTTGGTCTTGCCGCTCCCGGCATTCGCCGTGGCGAAGGCTGACCGGCCGGGATCCGCGGCCTGCGCCTGCGCCCGCGTTGCCTCGACGAGCGCGGCGGCTTGCCTGTCATCCCTCATCGCCGCCCTCCCCGTCGGACGTATCGCTCGTCCATTCGGCCCGGCGTGCGAGCAGATTGTAACCGTAGTCGTATTTCACGAACTGCACGCGCGGCGCCGACGAGAACACCGCGCCCTCGGCACGGTAAGCCGCGATCAGCCGTTGCATCCCCTCTTCGGCCGACGCCGACAGCACCTCCGGCGTAAGCTCATCATCCTTGCCCGGACCAATCCGACGCGATGCCGGCTTTCCGCGAAACTCCACATACTCAAGATGCGCCACCGGCGCGGGGCGCACCTTCTTGAAGCCGCCCTTGCGCGCGATCAGCGCCTGCAGCGGCATCTGCTGGTCGAACCCTGTGCCGATCGCCTTGTCGGACGGCGCGCTACCGGTCTTGAAGTCCACGATGATGATCTCGCCCGACGCACCGATCTCGATCCGGTCCGCCTGCGCCGACAATACGAACGGCTCGCCGGCGATTTCATAAGGCAGCTCGCCGCTGACTTCGAGCGCCATGCCGCCGGACACATCCCGGCCCGCCCGCCATTCCAGGAACCAGGCGGACACATCCTCCCAGATCGCCTGCCGGCCGAGCCACGCTGCCTCATCGTCGCCGGCCTTGCTCAGTTCCTGCCGCAGCAGCGCCGATAGTCTCGCCGCAGATTTCTCCTCGCCGTCAGCCTCCAGCAACTCGATCGCGCGGTGCACAGCCGTGCCCTTGAGGTTCGGCTGCATCGGACCGTTCATCGGGTCCAGCACCTTCAGTCCAAGGATGTCTTCAGCCCAGATCGAATAGGGATCGCGCTGCAGCCGGTCGATGCGTGTGACCGACATCCGCTTCGGCCAGTTCGGAGGACGCTGCGTCGGCCTCGGTTCGGCGCTGAAGCCGGCCGCCTGGGTTCCTATCCCCTCATGCTGCAGCTGGCTCACCCAGCCCGGCAAGTCGCGCGCCTCGCCTTTCAGCACCTCGCCTGCCGCCTCGAACAGCGAGCCTTGCACCAATGTCCGCAAGCGCCACACCCAGCGCGATGCCACCGCAGGTGCATCGTCGCGCCGCTTTGCATACAGCATCACGACGCGAGGCGCGCAGGCGAGCTGCGCGAAATCGTGGGCCGAAAGGCCCAGCCGCTCGTCCGGGTCCGGCATATCCAGTGCGCCCCGGAACCGGCGCGGCAGGAAACCGTCCGGCAGCGTCTTCTCCGGCCAGACGTCCTCGTTCAGGCCCGCCAGCACGATCAGGTCTGTCGATTGCAGGCGCGCCTCCAGCGGCCCCCAGATGGAGAGGCGCGGATGCTCCGGCTCGCCGAGGCTCACAGTCAGAGAGGCACATTCGGCTTCGACAAGCTCTGCCAGCTCGCGCGGCGATGTTTCACCCAGATACGTGCCCATCTCGCGGACCCGCTCAAGCAGCCGCGAGGCGCCAGCGCCGTCTTCGCCCGCCCAGGGCAGCGGCGTTTCACTGATCGCCCCGGCGAGCGCAGCAATCCTCTGCGCCCCTTCGGCCACGTCCACGGCCGCGAGCTGGGAAAAGTCCGCCCCGGCAGATGACAGCAACACCTGCAGTTCACGGATGAACTGCACCGCCTCGGCTGCCTCTTCCTTCGTGAACGCCGGATAGCGTTCCTCGTCGATCCGTGTCTCGATGGTCCGCGCAAGCTCATCCAGCGAGCCCCATCGCCTCGCCCCGCGCAGAAAATGCTGGTCGATCAGGTCGCCGCGCGCACGATCCTTCGAGAAGGGATGTTTCAACACCGCCGACAGCGTCACCGGATCGCCCGGATCAACCGCCCAGCGCGCGCACATCGAGATCAGGCTGCCCGCCGGCGTCCGGCCCAGGGGTTGGCCCGCAGAGGGCGGCACGGATATTCCCCAGCGTTCCAGCAGCGCGCCCACCCGGCGGGCGAGGCCCGCATCCGGCGTCACCAGCGCGCCCGTCTGACCCTGCACCTGGAGCACGCCGCGAAGCAGCAGGGCGGCCGCCTCCGCTTCTGCCGCTTCATTCGGCAGTTCCACCACCGACAGGCCTTCAAGAGCCGAGCGGGCAAACTCCGACGGCCGCGTGTTTCCGGCCCGCGCAAGCGTTTCAAGCGTCTCACGCCAGTCCGCCGTATCGTCGGCCGGCGCCAGCGCTTCATGGATCAACCGGCGGCGCGACGGCGCCTGCGCGCTGTCAACGACCGGCCATTCCTGCACGGCATCGAGCGTCAGGCCGAGCGCCTTCAGTGTACGGACCAGCGCATACTGCGGATGGCTCGCCGACACTGACACAGCTTCCAGTGCCTCCGCCGACAGTTCGGTGTCCAGCCCCGGAAACACGACCAGCCCGCGCGGCACGGCCAGCGCGGCACGCATCAGGGCGCGCCCGGAAGGCGTGGCGCCGGTCGAGCCGGCAATGATCACCGGCGCCTGGGGCGGCGCCTTGGCCCAGGCCCGCGTCAGCGCCTCGGCCGCCCGCCGGCGCTGCTCGAACGGATCGCCCGCATTGTTCTCCGCCAGCCAGGCCGGCCACATCTCGGCGATGATCGACAGGAAACGCACGGAATTGTCCCAGTGCGCGGCAAGGTCCGCCTTGTCGACAAGCGACCCGAGCGCGTCCCACGGGTCCGGTGCCTCGCCGAGGCTTGCCTGTTCGAGCAGGCGCGACAGTTCACGTGCGGCAGACAGGGCCGAAGCCGGCGGCAAAACCTGGCCATATTCTCCGGAATAGAATCTGGAGACCAATTGCGCCAGCACGCCGAGGCGCTGCGCCTGCGACAGCGGGGGCGGCAACGCAGCAAGCGCCGCTTCGGCCACGGGGGGCGGCTCATCGGACTCCACGTCACCCAGCGTGCGGATGTCCGGCGGCAGCAAGGTGCCCTTGCCGCCCATCGCGTCAAACAGGGCGAGCGTCAGGGCACGCGCCGAGCGGCGGTTGGGAAGGTAGATGATCGCATCCGCCAACGCGTCGGGCTTGCTGACCAGATCAAAAGCTTCGACCAGTTCCCGGGCGAGCGATCCAAGAAAGTCCGTGCCGGGAGGGATCGTCCAGACCTTGGGGGCGCCCGCCGCGAATGGCCGGACATCAGCCGCCATTGCAGGCAATCCACATCTCGGCATCGGCCAGCGCGCCCGGGTCGCCCACATGTAGCCAGAAGCGGTCGAGTTTCTGCCCCGCAAGCCGGCCCTTCGGGATCAGAGCGTCCCAGATCTTGAGCGCCGAGAACCGTTCGGCCGCCAGCCCGTCATATAGCTGGGGCTTCATGATCCGCACCCCGGCATAGGCCCAGGGCGCCGCCGGCGCATCGCCGCGGCGCCGCAGCCGGTCGCCGGGCTCAAGGAAGAAATCGCCCGCGCCGTCGAAGCCGAGCGACCGGCCCGTGTCGGCCACCAGCAGGCGCTCATCCTCCGTATCCGGATTGAATGCCTCGGCCAGCTCCAGGAAAGGCGCCGCCGATTCCGGTGCCCAGAAAGCATCCGTGTTCATCACGAAGATGGGATTGTCTCCCAGCAGGGGCCGCGCCTTCGCCAACGCGCCGCCTGTCTCCAGCACTTCGCCCCGCTCGTCCGAGACGATAACTTCCATGCCGGACCGCGCGCCAAGATGCGCCTCCACCTGGTCGGCCAGGTAATGCACGTTGACGATGATCCGCTTCACGCCGGCTTCCGCAAGCGGGTCAAGCAAGCGGTCGATCAATGCCTTGCCGCGCACCTTCAACAAGGGCTTCGGCGTCGCATCCGTCAGCGGACGCATGCGCGTGCCGAGGCCGGCAGCCAGCACCATCGCCGTATGGGGAACCGCAGCGCTCATGCCTTTGCCTCGAACACGAAGGGGGTCGTCTCGCGCACGAACGCCGCCATGCCCGCCAGCGCCGGGTGTGACAGGTTGCGGGCCAGCAATTGCAGCTGGCGCGGCTGGAAGTCGCCATAGCGGGGTTTGCCGTCGCGGTGCTGGAGCCGCGAGAATACGCCCGCGATGCGGAGTGCGTTCAGCCCGCCGATCACCGCAAGGCGCTCGTCAAATGGCGCGCGCGCCTGACCGGTGAGATCGAGGAAGGTCGTGATCGCCGCCTCCGCCGCGTCGGCTGAAACCGTCCGCCGCGCATCCTGCGTCAGCATGGCGAGGTCCCACGCATCCCACCCGATCACCGCGTCCTGGAAATCCAGCAGGCCGACATCGCCTTGCGGCAGCCAGAGCAGGTTCTCGGCATGGTAATCGCGCAGGGTGAAGGCGCGCGGAAATGAAAGAGCCTGCTGGATCAGCGCGTCGCGTTCGGCTTCCCAGCGCGCCCGCTGCGCGCCCGCGAGCCCGCCAGCGCCCACTTCCGCCGGCAGCCAGTCCGCATACAGATCGGCGTTCGCAGCCAGCGCCACCGCATCGAATTCAAGGATCGGCCATTGGGCGCCGTCCAGAGACAATACGTGAGGAATGGGCGCCTTGTGGAGCGTCGCCAGCCTTTCGGCGGCTGCCTTGTAAAGCGGTGTTTCGGCCTCGCCCTTTTCGATCAGTCGGGCAAACTCGCGCCCGTCGCCGAAGTCCTCGATAAGTGCGAAGCCTTCGCCGGCATCGAAGTGGAAAACCCGCGGCGCCTTCAGGCCGAGGCTGCGCAGATGCGCCGCGATCAGCACAAAAGCTTCCACGCGTGAAGCCGCCAGGCGCGTCATCGCGTTCCAGCCCATCCGGGTGCGCGTGGCTGGGTCGGCGTCCGGCGGGCACGGATCGCTTTCCACGCGCGGCGCGTCCATCAGCAGGGCGGTGGCGCCGTCTTCCCGGAACAGGCGGATGTAGCGGCGGGTGGACGCATCCTGACCTAGCGATTGCCGGCGCGCGCTGGCCCAGCCGTCGCCGGCAGCTTCGAGAAAGGCGTCGATCGCTGGGACCCGGAGATCAGGCAAGGAGTTCATCAAGCCGTTCCTGCCAGCCTTCGCCGCGCGGTTCCAGTCTTGCGCGGCGCCCTTCCCCAGAGAATTCGAGATGGACGTCCAGCCGTGTGCGCGGGAGGTGCCCACCGGCCCGCTCGGGCCATTCCACCAGCGCCGCGCCGCCAGCCGTCTCGTCCCAGCCGAGTTCCATCAGGTCGTCAAGCGTCTCCAGCCGGTAGAGGTCGAAATGCCAGACCATTAGGCCCGGCGCTTCATACATCTGCACCAGCGTATAGGTGGGGCTTGGCACCTCCTCTTCGGCGCCCAGCAAGGCCCGGATCAGACCGCGCACCAGTGTCGTCTTGCCCGCGCCCAGATCGCCATGCAGCGCCACCACATCCCCCGCGCGCAGCTCCGCTGCGAGGCGCGCCCCCAGCGCCTGCGTGTCGGTGTCGGAATCGAGGTCAAGTGTGCGCATCTGGCGCGCACCGTAGTCGTCTCGCCGGTTGACGCAACGCCCGGAAACCTGTGACGGTGTGCCCCGTTCGCGCATGGTTGCAGCGCCGGGCGCAACCGAATAAACACAAAAGTGACGCAGCCGTCACGAATGAACCTGGGGAACCGGAATGTCGCTGGGAGAGGCGCAGAACATTGTCATCGTCGGCGCCGGCCAGGCGGCCGCGCAGGCCGTGCAATCGCTCCGCCAGGGCGGCTATGCCGGCAACCTGACGCTCGTCGGCGACGAGGCCGCCCTGCCCTACCAGCGCCCCCCGCTGTCGAAAGCCTACATGAAGGGCGAATTCGACGAAGAGCGCCTCTATTTCAAGCCGGCGGCCTGGTATGAAGACCAGAAGGTGGAGCTGCTGCTCGGCGCCCATGCTACCGGCATCGACCGCGCCGCCCGCGAAGTTCACCTCGGGCACGGCGCCCACCTGCCCTATGATTACCTGATCCTCTCCACAGGGTCGCGCCCCCGTCCGCTGACGGTTTCGGGGGCAGACCTTGAGGGCCTCCATGACCTGCGCACACTGGTCGATGTCGAGCGTATCCGTCCGAAGATGATTGCTGGTCGCAAGCTGGTGATCATCGGTGCCGGCTATATCGGCCTCGAGGCCGCCGCTGTCGCCCGCCAGATGGACCTCGACGTCACCGTCGTCGAAATGGCGCCCCGCGTGCTGGCGCGGGTCACCAGCCCGGTCATCAGCGAGTTCTACACCGCAGAACACCGCCGCCAGGGCGTCACGATCCTTACCGGCGCCCAGACCGCTTCCATCGAGGGCAAGGACGGCAAGGTCTCCGCGGTCCTGCTCGCAGATGGCACCCGCCTGCCGGCCGACATGGTGCTGTCCGGCATCGGCATCCTGCCGAACGAGGAACTCGCGAAGGAAGCCGGCATCGCCTGCTCGAACGGCATCCTCGTCGACCGCGACGCACGCACCTCCGATCCGCGCGTTTTCGCAGCCGGTGACTGCGCCAGCCGCCCGCTCGTGCATTTCGGCCGCTCCGGCCGTCTGGAGAGCGTCCACAACGCCATCGAGCAAGGCAAGCTCGCAGCCGCCGCCATCCTTGGCCAGCCGCGCCCGGTGGAAGACTGCCCGTGGTTCTGGTCCGACCAGTATGATCTCAAGCTGCAGATCGCCGGCCTCAGCCAGGGCTATGACACGCTGGTCGTGCGCGGTGACCCGGCGACCCGCAAGTTCGCGGTATTCTACCTGAAGAACGGGACGCTGATTGCCGTCGATTCGGTCAACAGCCCGCCGGAATTCCTTGCGTCCAAGAAGCTGATCATGGCAGGGGCCAAGCTAGACCCTGCAAGACTTGGCGACACATCAACCCCAATGAAGGAAATAGCGGCCCAAGCAGCCGCCTGAAGGAGACGGAAACACCCCATGGCAAAGATCACTTTCATCGCCCATGACGGCACGGAACGCACGCTCGAGGCGAAGAACGGCATGTCCGTCATGGAAGTCGCGGTGAACAACTCGGTTCCGGGAATCGATGCCGATTGCGGCGGCGCCTGCGCCTGCGCCACATGCCATGTGTATGTGGACGAAGCCTTCCTCGCGAAGGCCGGCGAGCAGCAGGAGATGGAGAAGTCGATGCTCGACTTTGCCGAGAACGTCCGCCCCAACTCGCGCCTCTCGTGCCAGATCAAGGTGTCGGACGCGCTCGACGGCCTGCGTGTCACCACGCCCGAGAGCCAGCACTAACCTGCAACGCGCTGACTTGCGCATCGCACGCCCCGGCCAGCCGCCGGGGCGTTTGCATGTTCCCCTGCGTGACGACTTGGTTCTTTTTCGGAACGGTATAGGACGGGACAACCTCCCGGGAGTTTCGCCATGAATTTCACTGACCTCCTCGCCTCGTCGGTTGCCGGCGAAGCCCATGCCCGCACCACGCAGGTGCCCGACACCTGGATGCAGGGCCGAACCGCCTATGGCGGTCTCACCGCCGCCCTGTGCCTGGAGGCAGCCCTTCCCCTTTCCGGTGGCCTGCCGGTGAGAACCGTGCAGGTTGCCTTCGTCGGGCCGGTCAACGGCGCCGTGCTGTGCAAGCCGGAAGTGCTGCGCCAGGGCAAGAACACCGTGTTCGCTTCCGTGCGCATGACGGGCGACGACGGTGTGCTCGCCGAAACGATCATCACCTTCGGCGCGCCGCGCGAGTCGGCGCTCGACTTCACGCACCTGCCTGCCCCGTCCGTACCGGCACCGGAAACCTGCGGCGGCTATTTCGGCCCCGGCGGAAAAGGACCGGTCTTCGCCCAGAATTTCGACCTCCTGTTCGCAGGCGGCAATCCGCCAATGAGCGGCGCAAGCGAGGCAGACGTATCGATCTGGATGCGCCACAAGGATCCTCTGGCGACCGGCAGCGCCGTGTCCCTGCTCGCGCTCGGCGACGCGCCGCCGCCGGCCGCGATGTCGATGTTCACCCAGCCGGGCCGCATCAGTTCGATGACCTGGATGGCGGAATTCCTGACCGAAGACATCGTCACCGAGGACCGCTGGTTCCTCGCCCGCCACACGGCGCAGACCGCCCGCAACGGCTATTCCAGCCAGCAGATGCTGATGTGGAACAAGGCGGGCGATCCGGTGATGGTCGGCCGCCAGACGATCGCCGTGTTCGCCTGAAAGCGGCTTGTGCAACAAATTCCCGTCATGACGCACCGCGCGACCTGTTGCAGCGGCGGCAATCTCGCGAATTCCACAGGAGACTTATCCTACTGCGCGGCGCCGGTGGTATTTTTGCGTGGCCGGCAATCACGCTGGCGGGTCCAGGCAGCGCCGTGAGAGAAAGGACTTCAGCAGGCGCCGCTGACAGATAAGCCGGATGGGATGTGAGGCCGCCGTGACGACGGGGACCGGAACACCAGACTACCAGACCCAATACATGTCCCCGAACGGGAGCCGCGCTCCCATCCGCAGGACCTCCGAACATGGGAAAACCGGAAGGGCGCGCCCTGTCCGGCTATTGGCGCAGGCTCTAGTTGGCGAGCGCGGCGCGGATGCCTTCGAGATAGGCGATCTGTTCCTGCAGCGCGAACTGCTTGGTGTCGTCCTTGTCGAGCGCCAGCAGCTTCAGGCGCGCGGCTTCGATCTCGGCGTCGACTTCCTCGGCCTTGATGTCGGTCAGATTGCGCGCCTCTTCGGCAAGGATCGTCAGGCCGGCCGGCGTCACGTCTGCAAAACCGCCGCGCACATAGATGCGCATCTTCACGGTGTCGCCTTCCAGCACGCGGACAATGCCGTTCTTCAGCGTCGTCATGAACGGCGCGTGGTGGGCCAGCACGCCGAACTCACCTTCCGTACCCGGAGCGATGACGTGGTCGACCTCTCCCGAGAACAGTTCCCGGGAGGGCGACACGAGAGAGAAGTGCAGCTTGTCAGCCATCAGTCAGGTTCCTGCAGCAGCTGCGCTTACGAAGCGTCAGCCATCATCTTGGCAGCTTTGGCTTTCGCCTCGTCGATGTTGCCGACCATGTAGAAGGCCGGCTCCGGCAGGTGGTCGAACTCGCCGCTGATCAGGCCCTTGAAGCCCTTGATCGTGTCTTCGAGTTTCACCTGCACGCCCGGCGAACCGGTGAAAACCTGCGCCACGTCGAACGGCTGCGACAGGAAGCGCTCGACTTTCCGGGCGCGGGCCACGGTCAGTTTGTCTTCTTCCGACAGCTCGTCCATGCCGAGGATGGCGATGATGTCCTGCAGTTCCTTGTACTTCTGCAGGATCGACTGGACGCCGCGGGCCACTTCGTAGTGGTCTTCGCCGACGACCATCGGGTCGAGGATGCGCGACGTGGAGTCGAGCGGGTCCACAGCCGGGTAGATGCCTTTTTCGGCGATCGAGCGGTTGAGAACCGTCGTGGCGTCAAGGTGAGCGAACGAGGTAGCCGGAGCGGGGTCGGTCAGGTCGTCTGCCGGCACGTACACGGCTTGCACCGAGGTGATCGAGCCTTTGTTGGTCGAGGTGATGCGCTCCTGCAGCGCGCCCATGTCGGTGGCGAGCGTCGGCTGGTAGCCCACGGCCGAAGGAATACGGCCGAGCAGCGCGGACACTTCCGAACCAGCCTGCGTGAAGCGGAAGATGTTGTCGACGAAGAACAGCACGTCCTTGCCTTCGGCGTCGCGGAAGTATTCGGCTTGTGCCAGACCGGTCAGAGCGACGCGGGCGCGGGCGCCCGGCGGCTCGTTCATCTGTCCGTACACGAGCGACATGCGGCTCTCGCCTTCGAGGTTGATAACCTTCGACTCGATCATCTCGTGGTAGAGGTCGTTGCCTTCGCGGGTCCGCTCGCCGACGCCGGCGAACACCGAGTAGCCGCCGAACAGTTTCGCGATGTTGTTCACGAGTTCCATGATCAGAACGGTCTTGCCGACGCCGGCGCCGCCGAACAAGCCGATCTTGCCACCTTTGGCGTAGGGGCACAGCAGGTCGATGACCTTGATACCGGTGACGAGCACTTCGGACTCGGTCGCCTGGTCGACGAACTCCGGCGCCGGAGCGTGGATCGGGCGGACCATGTCGGCTTTCACCGGGCCGCGCTCGTCGATCGGCTCGCCGATGACGTTCATGATGCGGCCGAGGGTGGCCGGGCCAACCGGAACCATGATCGGCTTGCCGGTGTCGGCAACCGCGAGACCGCGGACGAGGCCCTCGGTGGAGTCCATCGCGATCGTGCGGACCGTGTTCTCACCAAGGTGCTGGGCGACTTCGAGCACGAGGCGCGACCCGTTGTTCTCGGTTTCGAGCGCGTTCAGGATCGACGGAAGTTCGCCGTCAAACTCGACGTCCACAACGGCGCCGATGACCTGGGAAACGCGGCCTTTTGCGTTTGCGGGAATGCTCATCTTGATCGTCTCCTCGGGAGATGAAGTGTGTCTGGTTACTGGTCTAGAGGGCTTCGGCACCGGAGATGATCTCGATCAGCTCCTTGGTAATCTGCGCCTGGCGGGCCCGGTTGTATTTCAGGTTCAGGGCCTTGATCAGGTCCTTGGCATTGCGTGTCGCGTTGTCCATCGCCGTCATCCGGCTGGCCTGCTCACCGGCCGAGCTTTCCAGCAGGGCGGACAGGATCTGCGTGTTGATGTAGCGCGGCAGGAGCGCCTCAAGCAGCGCTTCCTCGTTCGGTTCATAGGTGTAGATCGCGCCGCCAAGATCGATCACCGGCGCACCTTCCGGTGCCTTGGCGGGGATCAGCTGCTGGGCCGTCGGCACCTGGGTGAGGACGTTCTTGAACTGTGAATAGATCAGCGTGGCGACATCGAAATCGCCGGCTTCGTAGCCCTTGGTCAAAAGGCTGCCGACCGAAAGCGCCGACTCCGAGAAGTCGTTGCCCTTCACGTCGGACAGGTTCACGTGACCGGTGAACAGGTTCGAATAGTCGCGCACGAGCTGTTCGCGGCCCTTCTTGCCGATGGTCAGGACCTTCACGGTCTTGCCTTCGGCGAGCAGCGCCTGGATCTTCTGGCGGGCCAGTTTCACGACATAGGCGTTGAAGCCGCCGGCGAGACCTCGCTCGGCGGTCATCACGACCACCAGGTGCACATCGCTCTTGCCGGTGCCGGCAAGCAGTTTCGGGCCGCCGCCGCCTGCCGAGCTGGCGAGGTTTGCCAGCACGGCCGCCATACGCTCCGCATACGGACGGGCAGCCGTCGCGGCTTCCTGCGCACGCTTCAGCTTCGCCGCTGCAACGAGTTGCATGGCTTTCGTGATCTTCTGCGTGGATTTCACGCTGGAGATCCGGTTTTTCAGATCCTTAAGGCTGGGCATGAGGGGCCTTCTTGGTCCTTAAAGCGACGGCAACGGGGCTCAGGCGAATTTCGAAGTGAACGCTTCGAGCGCAGCCTTGATTTCGGCTTCGATCTCTTCGGTCAGCTCTTTCTTGTCGCGCAGCTTCGCGAGCAGGTCCTTCTTCGACCCGCGCATGTGGGCCAGCAGTTCCTTCTCGTAGCGGGTCACGTCCTTCAGGGGCACCTTGTCGAGGTAGCCGCGCGTACCGGCGTAGATCACGACGACCTGCTCTTCCATCAGCAGCGGCGAGTATTGCGGCTGTTTCAGGAGTTCCGTCAGGCGTGCGCCGCGGTTCAGCAGGCGCTGCGTGGCGGCGTCGAGGTCCGAACCGAACTTCGCGAAGGCGGCCATCTCGCGGTACTGGGCGAGTTCGCCCTTCATCGAGCCGGCAACCTTTTTCATCGCTTTCGTCTGGGCTGCAGAGCCCACGCGCGACACCGAGAGACCGACGTTCACGGCCGGGCGGATACCCGAGTTGAAGAGGTCGGTTTCAAGGAAGATCTGGCCGTCGGTGATCGAGATCACGTTGGTCGGAATGTAGGCCGACACGTCGTTGGCCTGCGTCTCGATGATCGGCAGCGCGGTCAGCGAACCCGAACCCATGTCCGCGTTCAGTTTCGCAGCGCGCTCCAGGAGGCGCGAGTGAAGGTAGAACACGTCGCCCGGATAGGCTTCGCGGCCCGGCGGACGGCGCAGCAGCAGCGACATCTGGCGATACGCAACAGCCTGCTTGGAAAGGTCATCATAAATGATGAGGGCGTGCATGCCGTTGTCGCGGAACCATTCGCCCATCGTGCAGCCGGTGAACGGCGCAAGGTATTGCATCGGGGCCGGTTCGGACGCGGTCGACGAGACGATGATCGTGTAGTCGAGCGCGCCGCGCTCTTCGAGGACTTTCACGACCTGCGCAACGGTCGAGCGCTTCTGGCCGATGGCGACGTAGACACAGAACAGCTTGTCCTTGTCGGACTTGGCAGCGTCGTTGGTCGCTTTCTGGTTCAGGATGGTGTCGATGCAGATGGCGGTCTTGCCGGTCTGGCGGTCGCCGATCACGAGCTCGCGCTGGCCGCGGCCAACCGGGATCATGCCGTCGATGGCCTTGATACCGGTCATCATCGGCTCATGCACGCCCTTGCGCGGGATGATGCCCGGGGCTTTCACGTCGACGCGCTGGCGGCTGGCGACTTCGCCGAGCGGGCCCTTGCCGTCGATCGGCTCGCCGAGCGCGTTGACGACGCGGCCCAGCAGGGCCTTGCCAACCGGCGCAGCCACGATCTCGCCGGCGCGTTTCACGGTCGCGCCTTCCTTGATGCCGCGGTCGTCGCCGAAGATCACGACGCCGACGTTGTCGCTCTCGAGGTTGAGGGCCATGCCCTTCAGGCCGCCGTCGAACTCGACGAGTTCACCGGCCTGGACGCTGTCGAGGCCGTAAACGCGGGCGATACCGTCGCCGACCGAGAGCACTTGTCCGACGTCGGACACTTCGGCTTCGACGCCGAAATTGTCGATCTGGGACTTCAGGATGCCCGAAATTTCTGCGGGTGAAATATCCATCGAGCTACTTATGCTCCCTTCATGGCGGTGTTCATGCGATTGAGTTTGGCGGCAACGCTGGCATCCACGAGCTTGGAGCCGATGCGCAGCTGGATGCCGCCGATGAGCGAGGGTTCAACCTCGCTGGAGAGTTCCACTTCGCCGCCGACCAGCTTGGCCAGAAGCGATTCGATGCGGGCGCGCTCGGCGCCGGTCATTTCCTTCGCGGTGCGCACGACGGCGCGCTTCACGCCGCGCTGCTTCGCGTACAGCTGGTCGAACGCCGCTTCTGCGCCGAGGATGTCCTTCGCGCGGCCGTTGGTGGCGATAACACCCAGGAATTTGCTGAACAGCGGCGAATAGGCCGCCTTTGCCGCCACTGCCTTGAGGGCTGCCACTTTCGTGTCGCGGCTGAAGGCGGGCGAATCCAGCAGGGTCTTCAGGTCTTTCGAGGCGCGCACGCTTTCGGCGAACGCGCGGAAGTCCTTGTGGACGGCCGCCAGGACGCCTTTGTCCTGCGCCAGTTCGAACAGCGCGTTGGCATACCGCTGCGCTGCTTCACTCGTCTGCGTCACGCTCGATGCCGGCAAGGTCGATATCCGTCACGGTTAAAAGGGCGGAAATGCCCCGAAAATGTCAATTGCAGGCCGCCACAACCCGTGCGCGCCCGCTCAACTGTGCGGCGCTTAACACCAGAAAACTGCGCTGACAACATGGGCGCCCCGCCTGACGCTGCGGCGAAATGGCAAAGTTTCCTTCTGCCCCGGAATCCCCAGCAATTACAGGAAGGAATAGGGATCGATATCGACCGACAAACGCACCTGTGACGGCAGTTTGAGGCGGCTGGTCCAGGCGGCCATGTAGGCCGACAGATCGACCGTGCGGGGGCTCTTCACGAGGAATCGCCGCCGATGGCGTCCGCGCAGCACCGTGATCGGCGCTGGCGCCGGGCCAAACAGTTCAATTCCTTCGGCATTTGGCGCCAGCGCCGCGAAATCCAGCGCCGTCCGGTCGACCAGCTCAGCCGACGGCGCCGACAGGATCACCGCCGCCAGCCGTCCGAACGGCGGCAGGTCCAGTTCGGCCCGCACGGCGCGCTCGACCGCGAGGTAGCCGTCGCGGTCATTGGCGGCCAGGGCTTCCATCGCCGGATTGTCCGGGGCGTATGTCTGCACGATCGCCTTGCCCGGACGCTCAGCCCGGCCAGCCCGGCCCGCCACCTGGCTTAGCAACTGGTAGGTGCGCTCGCCTGCCCGCAGGTCGCCGCCTTTCAGGCCGCTATCGGCATCAACCACCCCGACAAGCGTGAGATTTGGAAAATTGTGCCCTTTGGCCACGATCTGGGTGCCGATCAGCACGTCGATCTCGCCGGCCGCCATCCGGTCGATGATGCCGCGGGTGGCTTCGCCCCCTTGGGCCGTATCGGACGAGAAAATCTCGATCCGGGCATTCGGCAGCAGCACCCGCACCTCTTCAGCTACCCGTTCGACGCCGGGCCCTACCCCCATCAGCGAATCGGCCGCGCCGCATTTCGGGCAGGTTGCCGGTTTGGGCATCGAGAAGCCGGTCAGGTGGCAGACGAGCCGCCCGGAATAGCGGTGCTCGGTCAGCCAGTTCTCGGTGCCGGGTGATTTCAGCCGCTCACCGCACGCCTTGCAGATCACCAGAGGAGCATAACCTCGCCGGTTGAGGAAAAGCAGGGACTGTTCCCTCGCCGCCAGCGTTTCGGCGAGGCTGAGTTCGAGCAGGGGCGACAACCACTTGCCCTTTGCGGGCGGGGCTTTCTTCAGGTCGATCAGTTCGATGTCCGGCAGGCGCGCCGCCCCCGGCCGGGCCGCGAGGCGCAGGCGGATGTAGCGGCCGGCTTCGGCGTTCACGACCGTTTCCAGCGCCGGCGTTGCCGAGGCGAGGATGACCATCCCCTCCTCCAGCTTGGCGCGCATCACGGCGAGGTCGCGGGCATGATAGGTGACGCCGTCTTCCTGCTTGTAACTGCTGTCATGCTCCTCATCGACGATGACGAGCTTCAGCTTGCGGAACGGCAGGAACAGCGCCGAGCGGGCGCCGATGACGATGCGCGCGCGCCCGTGCATCGTCTCACGCATCGTGCGGCGGCGCTCTTTCGGGTTCAGGCCGGAATGCCAGGGCGCCGGGGCTGTGCCGAAGCGCGCCTCGAAGCGCGAGAGGATCGCCTGCGTCAGCGCGATCTCGGGCAAGAGAACGAGGATCTGTGCTTCGGGATCGCTGCGGAGTGTTTCGGCGATGGCCTCGAAATAAACTTCCGTCTTGCCGGAGCCCGTGACCCCGTCCAGCAGGTAGGCCGAGAAGCCGCCCTTGCGGACGCCCTCGCGTAACTCTTCGGCTGCAGCGGCTTGCTCTGCGGTCAGTTGTGCACCGGGCAGGTCCGGATCGGGATGCGGGAATGGCGGGTCGACGTCTTCTTCCACCGCTTCCAGCGCGCCCATCTCGACCAGCCCCTTGACGACGCTGGACGAGACGCCCGCCGCCGCTGCCAGCTCGGCGCCCGTCGCAAGGCCGAGCACGCCGGCCTGTTCCAGCACCCGGGCACGTGCCTCGGTGATCCGCCCCTCGGCGCGGCCGGTCGGGCGGTAGCGCACCTCGGTCGGCGAGGGCAGCATCGCATCGCGCGCCCGCATCGCCATCGACAGGATCGTGCCCGGATGGCTGACCGTGTAGCGCGTCGTCCAGGCGAGGAACTCGCGCATCGGGCCAGTCATCGGCGGCACGTCGTAGACGGCGCTGACCTCCTTCAGCTTGCGGTTCGAGCCGGGCCGGTCGTCCAGCACCTCGACCACCATGCCGAGCCGGTCATAGGGGCCGACCGGGGCGGCGACATAGCTGCCGGGCGCCAGCACCATGCCTTCGGGCACCGTATAGTCGAACGGTTCCGGCAACGGCATCGTGAAGAGAATCCGGGCGATGGGCATGTCGCAGTCCTCCTAGCCGCGCCCTTTCCCCGCGTCACGCCTTGCCTACACGCCGGGCGGCCCCTACCCCTGATTTCATGGCGAAAGACAAGAAAACTGGCTACGAGCCGCTGACCTCCATCGAGGCGATCACCGCAGGGCTCGGCACGGCGGGCTATATCTCCACGGCGCAGATCTCGACGGCGGTCTTCCTCGCCCACGGCCTGCGCAAGCCGATCCTGATCGAAGGCCCGGCGGGCGTCGGCAAGACCGATCTCGCCGCGTCGCTGGCGAAGTGGATGAACCTCAACCTGATCCGCCTGCAGTGCTATGAAGGCCTCGATGAGGGCAAGGCGCTGTACGAGTGGAAATACGGCAAGCAGCTGCTCTACACGCAGATCCTGAAAGAGAAGCTCAACGAGCTGCTCGGCAGCGCCGAAACGCTGGCGGATTCGCTCGGCAAGCTGTCTGGATTCGAAGACCTGTTCTTCTCGCCGCAATTCCTCGAGGCCCGGCCGCTGCTCCACGCGATGCAGCAGGACAAGGGCTCGGTGCTGCTGATAGACGAGATCGACAAGTCGGACGAGGCGTTCGAGGCCTTCCTGCTGGAAGTGCTGTCGGACTATCAGGTGACCGTGCCGGAGATCGGCACGATCCGGGCGAACGTGCCGCCGCTGGTGATCCTCACGTCCAACAATGTGCGTGAACTTGGCGACGCCTTGAAGCGCCGCTGCCTTCACCTGCATATCGGCTTCCCCGACCATGAGCGCGAACAGCGCATCGTGCGTGCGCGGGTGGACGGCATTTCCGATACGCTGCTCAATCAGCTGGTGCGTTTCGTCCAGTCAGTGCGCGAGACCGACATCAAGAAGCGCCCCTCCATTGCCGAGAGCGTCGACTGGGCCCGCACATTGCTGCTGCTGCACGCCAACACGCTGGACGAGGCCTTCGTGCGCGATACGCTGAACGTGCTGCTGAAGCATGAGAGCGACATTGCGGTGATCACGCCGGCCATCCCCAAGATGGTGCGCGAGGCGACCGGGCCGGACGCCCGGGGCCGGCTTGCCTCCGGTTATCCGGACATGGACTGAAGGCGCCCCGCTCGCCGATGGAAAAGCAGATCTCCAACTTCATCCGTGCCCTGAGGTCTGCCGATGTGCGGGTCTCGACCGGTGAAGCGCTGGACGCGGCCCGGACCGTGGCTATGATCGGCTATGGCGACCGCGGCCTCATGAAGGATTCGCTCGCTTGCGTGCTGGCAAAGTCGGAAGCCGAGAAGTCGATCCACGACCGATTGTTTGATCTCTACTTCTCGGCCGCCCCCGCCGGTGCCCCGCCCGAAGCGGCGCAGGATGACACCAGCAACGCGAACGAAGACCCGGCCGATGCCGCCGAGCGTCTCTCGGCGCTGACCCAGCCCGGCAACGAACAGGCACTCGCCACCGCCGTGGAGCGCGCGGCAGAAGCGGCCGGCCTCAACGACATCCGCTTCTCGACGCAGGTGGCGTATTTCGCCCAGTCGATGGTGCGCGCGATGGGCGGCGAGGCGTTGCAGGCTCGTCTTCTGGAAGCGCTCCAAGGGCGCACACCGGATGCCGACGCCGAAGCGCAGCGCCTGATCGACGTGCGCCGCACACTGACGATGGCAGCGCGGGAACGCGCCGAGCGCGCCTTCAATATTTTCGGCGCCGCCGAAACCGAACGATTCCGCGATGATGTCGCCGCCACCAAGCGCCTGTCGGCCATCGAGGCGAGCGACATGGCGCGCATGAAGCAGCTGATCGCGAAGGTGGCGAAGCGGCTCGCCGTGAAGCATTCGCGGCGCCGGAAGGTGACCCAGCGCGGCCTGCTGGATGTGCGCAGGACGATGCGGGCGAACGCGGGTGTCGACGGGATTCCGTTCAATGTGATCTGGCGGCAGAAGAAGAAGGACCGGCCAAAGATCCTCGTCATCTGCGACGTATCGGGATCGGTGGCGGCCTATGTGCGCTTCCTGCTGCTGCTGCTCTATTCGATGAAGGAAGCCATTCCGGATCTGCACGCCTTCGCGTTTTCCTACCGGCTGCAATGCGTTGACGACATCCTCGAGACGATGGAATTCGACGCGGCGATCAAGAAGATCCTTCGCGAAGTGGGCCTGGGCTCGACGAGCTATGGCCAGGCTTTCTCGGACTTCAAGCTGGACCACGAGAGCAAGATAGACCGGCGCAGCACCATCATCATCCTCGGCGATGGCCGCTCGAACTATGGCGATCCGCGCCTCGACCTGTTCCGGGGCTTCGCGGGCCGCGCCAAGCGGATCATCTGGCTGAACCCGGAAGGCCGGGCGCTCTGGGGCACCGGCGACAGCGTCATCCCGCGCTACGAACCCTTCTGTGCACAGATGAGTCACGTCGCGACGCTGAAGGACCTGGAGAAGGCGGTCGACGAAGTGCTGACCGCCTACGGATGAACCCTAGTTGAGGCCCATCTCGTCGCGGTAGCGGCGGCGCAGCAGGTCGATCGGGGCGAGATCGCGCTTGTCGGTCTCGTAGTGCCAATACGTCCAGCCGTTGCAGGCGGGCGCCTGCTGGACGTGCGCACCGAGACGGTGGATCGAGCCAGAGATTGCGCCCGTGGTGAGCGAACCGTCGACCCGGATGCGGGCCTGGTGGCGGCGCTGCGGGCTGAACAGGCGGTCGCCGGGTTTCAGCCAGCCGGTCTCGATCAGCGCGCCGAACGGCACGCGCGCCAGAGACTTCTTGCTGCGCTCGGTCTCGAGGTCCTCGACATCCATCGGCTGGATGGATTTGAGGCGGCTGCGCGACAGGCGCACATAGGTTTCGTCGCGCTCCAGCCCGATATAGTTGCGGCCAAGGCGCTTGGCGGCGGCGGCGGTCGTGCCGGTGCCGGAGAACGGGTCGAGCACCAGGTCGCCCGGATTGGTGGTGGCCAGCAGCACGCGGTGAAGCAGCGATTCCGGTTTCTGGGTCGGGTGTGCCTTGCGGCCGGCCTCGTCCTTCAGACGCTCACCGCCGGTGCACAGCGGGATCACCCAGTCGGAGCGCATCTGCTTGTCTTCGTTGAAGGTCTTCAGCGCGTCATAGTTGAAGGTCACGCGCGCGTCGCGGTTCTTGCCGGCCCAGATCAGCGTCTCGTGAGCGTTCTGGAAGCGCGTGCCCTTGAAGTTCGGCATCGGGTTGGTCTTCAGCCAGATCACGTCGTTCTGGATCCAGAATCCCTGGTCCTGCAGCGCCGTGCCGACGCGGAAGATGTTGTGATAGGAGCCGATCACCCAGATGGCGCCGTCATCCTTCAGCACGCGCTGGCACTGTTCCAGCCATTGATGCGTGAACAGATCATAATCGTCAAAGCTGGCGAACTTGTCCCATTCGTCATCAACGCCGTCGACGACCGACTGGTCCGGGCGGGTCAGCCCGCCGCCGAGCTGCAGGTTGTAGGGCGGGTCCGCGAACACGAGATCAACCGACTTGTCGGGAATGCGCGACAGCAGCTCGATACAGTCGCCTTGCGCAATCGTGTTCTTCTGGATGGTCATTCCGGGAGCCCCGCTGAAATCTACATGAGCGGGAATCTCTGGGTTGCGCCGGTTACTACGGCGTTACGGAAAAGCGAACGAAAGGTTACCCGCCGCCGCGCAGACTGATGCAGCGTTTACAGTCCGAGCAGGAACTGGCCATCCGGCGTCTCGCGCGGGCGGAAGAGGTCGGTGCGCAATTGCGGGCGCTGGCCGCTGAGGCCAAACCGGGCGGCGGCCTTCTGGAAGCGCTGCGCAATCAGGTCTGCCATCGGCCCGCGCCCCCGCCCCCGCTCGAACCAGCGCGGATCGTAATCCTTGCCGCCGCGCATCTCGCGGATCAGGTTGATCACCCGCGCGGCCCGGTCCGGCACATGCTGCACCAGCCATTCATGGAACAGGTCCTTTATTTCGAATGGCAGGCGCAGCACTACATAGCCGGCGCCGGTGGCCCCGTGCAGCGCCGAGGCTTCGAGCAGGGCCTCGATCTCGTGATCGGTCAGCCCCGGGATGATCGGCGCGGTCATCACTGATACCGGGATGCCGGCGTCGGAAAGGGCTTTCACCGTCTCCAGCCGGCGCTGCGGCGTCGCGGCGCGCGGCTCCATCTTGCGCGCCAGCGTGCGGTCGAGCGTGGTGATCGACACGCCGACCCGCGCGATGCCCTTTGCCGCCATCGGGGCCAGCAGGTCGATATCGCGCTGGATCAGGGCCGATTTCGTCAGCAGGCTGACGGGATGGTCGTGCGCCGACAGGATTTCGAGCAGGCGCCGGGTCAGGCGCTGCGCGCGCTCGACCGGCTGGTAGGCATCCGTGTTGATACCGAGCGCAATCGGCTTCGGAATATAGGCGGGCCGCGACAATTCCTTGACCAGCAGGTCCGGCGCATTCGCCTTGCGGAACAGGCGGCTCTCGAAATCGAGCCCTGCGGAGAGCCCCGCCCAGGCATGGGTGGGCCGCGCGAAGCAATAGATGCAGCCATGCTCGCAGCCCCGGTAGGGATTGATCGAGCGGTCGAAATGGATGTCCGGTGAATTGTTGAAGGTGATGATGGTCTTCGCCGTGTCGTCCATCAGGATGGTCTCGAGCGGCGCCGCGTCATCCTCGATCGTGCCCCAACCATCGTCGAAGGGGTCATGCGTCTGACGTTCGAACCGGCCAGTCTGGTTCGAGATGGCGCCGCGCCCACGATGCTCGAACCGCTCGGCGGCTTCGCCCGTATCGATCAGCGTGACGCGGCCTGTGGCCTTGAGTTTCTGTCCTGTCCTCATGCGCGGATGAAAGCCACAGCATAAGGAACAAATCAAGAACATTGAATTGCAATTTTGGGGAATTCAGCCCTTGCGGCGGGTCCAGTCCCGCCAGTCGGCAGCCTCGTCAATGTCGATCAGCTCTTCCAGCAGCCCGACGCGGGCTCGGTCCGGCAGGCGCCGGCGGACGTCTGCGAGTGCATGAGGGCCCGACCAGCGCACCCCGTCGAACGGAGGTGCCTGCCCCGTCCGCTTGTGCAGGCCGAACAGCCAGAATCCGCCATCGCGCGCGGGGCCGAACACCGCATCATGGCGCCGGAGCATGGCGGCGGCCCGGCGCAGGTGGCCCGCTGTCAGGTCCGGCGCGTCGGCGCCGATGAACATGACCGGCCCCGGCGGCGCCTCGCGCAGGCCGCGGCTCAGCCGCTCGGTCAGACCGCCCGGCCCTTGCGGTGCCAGACCGAAGCCGCCGAAGCCGGCAGGCGTGCGCACTGCCCTGTCAGGCGCGACATATATTGTCACCGCGCAGCCGCTGGCCCGGGCTGCCTGCAGGGTGCGCGCGAGCGTGAAGGTGGCAATCCGGCGCGCTGGCGCCGGGCCGAGGCCTTTCGCGAGCCGCGTCTTGGCGAGGCCCATGCGCGGGGGTTTCGCATAGACGAGCAGGGTCACGGGGCGCATGTTCAGGGAGCCTTGGTTTCGCCGGAAATCCGGACGAAACTGTCTGACGCCGACCGCAAACGCAAGGAAATCAGCCCGTGATGACGCCCCTCTTCCGTGCCCTTCCTCTGCTCGCCGCGCTGCTGTTGCCCGCCTGCTACCTCTCCAGCACGCCGCATATCGAAACCGGCGTGCTGCTGAGTGACGGGAATGCGGTGTTCTGTTCACCCGACGACGGCGACTGCCAGACCGGCCGGATCGACGGCGACGGCTATCTCGTGAAGTCGGACGACGGCGACGAGGAAGACATGCGGCTGCGCTTCGAGCCGCTGGTGATGGCCGGCGGCGTGCAGGTCTATGTGGCGGAAGCGGAACTGCGTGAGCAGGACGAAGCGGCGTGGGCCTATCTTGTCGCCCGGCGCAACGGCGATTCTGAAGACGGCCTGCCGCGCTTCGACGTCATGATGCCGGGCTGCAATGATTTCGACGAGGCGACCCGCGCCAGGTATGCCATCGCGCGCACCGATTCCTATACGTGCGGGTTCTCGGACTATGCCGCCTTCCGGCAATTCCTGATCGACAATTATGCGGCCCGCTTCGCGGACGATGCCTGGTGGGCGGACGAAACCTAGCGGTAGGATTTCGCCAGCGTGTCCGGCGAGGCGCCCGTCAGGAAGCGGATGAGCAGCCAGGCATTCTTCCATGCACGCTTGCGCCAGCCGTCGCGTTCGTACTTTGCCGCCGAAGTGCGCGCTTCCGCATCGAGGATGACGAGGCGTTGCTTGCCGAGGGCGCGCACGATCATCACGTCTTCCATCAGCGGCACATCGGCATAGCCGCCGATCGCATCATAGAGCGCGCGCGAGATGAGCAGGCCCTGGTCGCCGTAGGGCAAACCCATCCACCGCGCACGGCGGTTCGCGCGGGATTCCAGCCAGCGCGCTTCGGGCGCGTCCGAGCGGTACTTGAGGCGGAAGGCGGCGGCCTTGTCCGGGCGCGTGTCGATATGGTCGCCGACGCGTTCCGTCCAGTCTCGCGACAGCGCGGTGTCGGCGTGCAGGAAAAGCAGCCATTCGCCCCGGGCCGCTTGGGCGCCGGCACGAAGCTGGCGGCCACGGCCGGGCTCGCTGTCGACGACGCGCGCGCCGGTTGCGCCGGCGATGGCGCGGGTGGCATCGGTGGAGCCGCCATCGGCAATGATCACTTCGCGGATCAATCCTGCCTCAAGCCCCGGGAGCAGGCTCTCGAGACACAGCGGCAAGTCGCCGGCGGCGTTCAGTGTGGGAATGACAACAGTCAGGGGCGCGGGCATCCGCGCCATCTAGCAGGCCGGCGGGCAAAGCGGAACTTCTAGCGGCGCAGCGGCGTTCTGAGGGCAAGACAATGGAGGATTGCATGTCGATCTATGATGCCCTGCGCCAGGACCATGACCGCCACCGGGACATTCTGGCCCGCCTCGCCGAGACCGAAGGCGCGTCGGACACGCGCCGCAAGCTGTGGCGCGAATTCTACTACGAAGTCGGCGCGCATGCCGCCGCCGAAGAAGAGTCGTTCTACAGCCCGCTGATGCAGAAGGAAGACGGCCAGCCGATGGGGCGTCACTCCGTGGCCGAGCACAAGGAACTCGACGACATCATCCAGGAACTCGAAGAAATGGACTTCAGCTCATCCGGCTGGCTGACACGCTTCAAGACGCTTCGCCACCGCTACGAGCACCATATCGAGGAAGAAGAGGAAGAAGTGTTCGAGGTTGCCAGGAAGGTGCTTGGCGCCGACAAGGACGGCGCGATCGAGAAGACTTTCCACAAGCGCAAACAGCGTGAACGCAAGCTGGTCGACGAGAAGGCCGAAGCGACGCCCGACGAATAGCGTCGGACGTCAGTCGCGCTGTTCGGAGAGCAGCTTTTCTATGAGCATCAGGTCCCGCCACGCGCGGGACTTGTCTTGTGGGCGCCGAAGCAAATAGGCCGGGTGCAGGATCGGCACGATGACGGTCTTGAAGCCGTCCGGGGTCGAATACGCATATTCGTTGCCGCGCAGTTTCATGATGCCGTCCCTGCTGGCGAGCAGCGAGACGGCTGGAACGCCGCCCGCGGCGATGATCAGTTTCGGCTTTACCAGCTCGATCATCCGGTCGACGAACGGCCGGCATACGGCAAGCTCGTCGCCGTCCGGGTTGCGGTTGCCTGGCGGGCGCCAGTAGTTGACGTTGGTGATGAACGTATTGTCCGTTCGCGACCGGCCTATGGCGGCCAGCATCTTGTCTAGCAGCTGGCCGGCCTTGCCCACGAAGGGAAGCCCTCGCCGGTCTTCCTCGCCGCCCGGCCCCTCCCCGATCACCATCAGGCTGGCGCCCGGCACACCGTCGTAAACGACCGCCTGTTCGCAGGACGCTTTCAGCGGGCTGCCATCGAAAGCCCGGATCGCCCCGGCCAGGGCGTCGAGCGTGGCGGCAGCGCGCGCCTGCCTGCGCGCCTCGTTTGCCCAATCAGCCACCGTTCGCGCGCCGCGCCGGACAGGGGCGGGCGCCGCAGGTTCGGCCACCGGCGCCGCCGCCGCGCGGGACGGGGCAGACCTCAACAAAGCGTCCACCAGCGCCGTGTCGACGCTGACGCCCATGTCGGCCCACCATTCGGTGAGCGCGGAAATCGGCTCTCTTGACGCAGGGGTCGGCATTGCGGACGGTCTGGACCTTGAGGAAACAGGCGTTAAGTGCTTACCCGGATAGACAATATGCGCAATGCGCAAGCAAGGAGCTGACCCATGGCCGAGGCCCCCGAACGCGAGTCGATGGAATTCGACCTGGTCATCGTCGGGGGTGGCCCGGCGGGCCTGTCCGCCGCCATCCGGTTCAAGCAGATCGCGGCGGCTGCAGGTGAAGACCTGTCGGTGGTGGTGATCGAGAAGGGCGGCGAGATCGGCGCCCATATCCTCTCCGGCCTGGTGCTCGACCCCAAGGCGCTCGACGAACTCCTGCCCGACTGGCGCACGCGCGCCGACCGCCCGCTGTCCACCGAAGTGAAGATCGACAGCTACAAGCTGCTCGGCGAGAACGGCTCGGCAGAAGTCGGCTGGGCGCCCTTCCCGCCCCTGATGAGCAACCATGGCTGCTTCATCGGATCGCTGGCGAACGTCTGCCGCTGGCTCGGCGCGGAAGCCGAGAAGCTGGGCGTTGAAGTGTTCCCGGGATTCGCCGCTTCGGAAGTCGTCTACGATGAGAACGGCGTGGTGAAAGGGATCGTCGCCGGTGTCATGGGCATCGACAGGGAAGGCAATCCGGGTCCGGACTACCAGCCCGGCATGGAGCTGCTCGGCAAGTATGTGCTGTTCGCCGAAGGCGCGCGCGGCTCGCTGACGAAAGAGCTGACGGCGAAGTTCGGCCTGCGCGACGATTGCGATCCGCAGAAGTTCGGGATTGGCTTGAAGGAAGTCTGGTCGGTGCCGGAGGAGATTTTCCAGGAAGGCCTCGTGCAGCACACCTTCGGCTGGCCGGTCATGGGCAAGAACGGCGATGGCGGCGGATTCCTCTACCACTTCCGCGACAATGGCGAGGCCTTCGTCTCGGTCGGCTACGTGGTCCACCTGAACTACAAGAACCCCTACCTGTCGCCCTACATGGAATTCCAGCGCTACAAGCACCACCCGGACGTGCTGCGTTACCTGAAAGGCGGCAAGCGCGTGGCTTACGGCGCGCGCGCCATCACCTCGGGCGGTATCCAGTCCATCCCGCAGCTCGCCTTCCCGGGCGGCGCCCTGATCGGCTGTTCGGCCGGGTTCGTGAACCTGCCGCGCATCAAGGGCACGCACAATGCGATGAAGACGGGCATGCTCGCCGCCGAGGCCGCCTTTGAGGCGATCCATGCCGGCCGCCAGAGCGATGTGCTGGAGAGCTATTCGGAAGCCGTGCGCGGCTCCTGGGTCTGGAAGGACCTCTCGCCGGTTCGCAACATGAAGCCGCTGATGTCGAAGTTCGGCACCCTGGTCGGCGCCATGATCGGCGTGCCGGACATGTGGATGCGCTGCCTCGTCGGCTTCGGCTTCCTGCCGACGCTGCACCACACCAAGACCGACGCCGAATCGCTGAAGCCGGCGAAGTATTTCAAGCCGATCGACTATCCGAAGCCCGATGGCGTGATCAGCTTCGACAAGCTTACCAACGTTTCATTCACCAACACGAACCACGGCGAAGACCAGCCGGTTCACCTTATCGTAGCGGACATGGCGCTGCAGAAATCGTCCGAACACGACGTTTATGCCGGCCCGTCGGCCCGTTACTGCCCGGCCGGCGTGTATGAATGGGTGGGCGAAGGCGCGGACCTGAAGTTCCAGATCAACGCCCAGAACTGCATCCACTGCAAGACGTGCGACATCAAGGATCCGAACCAGAACATCAACTGGACGGTGCCGGAAGGCGGCGGCGGGCCGGCCTATCCGAACATGTGATCATCACGCAGGCGTGCACAGTTGCGCGCCTGCGATGAACACATCCACGCCTTGCCCTCGCCCCAAGGGCCTGCTTGAGTTGCCGTGTCCGCAAGGTGGAGCACCCGCGCCCATGCCCCTGAAACCGTCCCTGTTCGCCCTGGCTTTCGTTCTGGGAGTCACCGGCTGTGCCAACGTGCCG
Source organism: Acidobacteriota bacterium (assembly GCA_016712445.1). NCBI lineage: Bacteria > Pseudomonadati > Acidobacteriota > Acidobacteriota bacterium. The sequence continues at coordinate 592,739 of JADJRB010000002.1, forward strand.
GTCTTCAACGCCGCACCCGCCGAGTTCGTGGAAAAGGATGGCAGCACGCCCCTGTCACCCGCCGCGCTGGCCACGGCGGTGCGCGAGAAGAACGGACTGCGGGCGCAGTACGCCTCGACGACGGACGCGCTGAAGGCCGGCGACACGGCCGGTTACCTGACACTGCTCGCCGCAATGCCCGCGGAAGAGCGCGAGCAGGACCGCTTTGCCAACGCCTACCTGGCGCTTGACCGGGCGGCCGATGGCGACATGGCCGGCGCGCGGGCCTATCTGGGCCTGACCGGAAATGCGGCCGACGATTTCGAAAAGCCCGGCTTCTATCTCTGGATCGACGCCTGGTTCATGGCGCTGGAAGGCGACCTTGAAGGCGCGATCAACCGGCACCGCGAAGTGGCTGGCGGCATGCCAGGCATCACGGCTGACCTGTCACTCGCCGCCATGCTGGAAGCGGCGGGCCGCAACGAGGAAGCGCTGGCGGTCTACGAGTCGCTGACGCCGACGAATATCGAAGCGCCGGAACACGAGTTCGATCCTCAGGGCATCGTATTCGCCCATATCAGCACCGTGATTGTGCGCCACGCGCTGCTGCTGCAACGCATGGGGCGGATCGAGGAATCGAAGCTGGTCTACCAGAAGCTGGCCGATGCCGAGCCGGAGCAGTCCACCAGCTACGCCGCCGCCATCGACAGCCTCGAGACCGGCAAGAACCTGCACAACAAGCCGCTGACCGTGCAGACCGGCTTTGCGCTGGCACTATCTGACGTGTCCTATTCGATGCAGCAACAGCGGTTCATCCAGACCGTGATGATGGGCGGCAGCATCGACGGCTTTGACGAGAAGCGCGCCGCTTTCGACCTGTCGATCCTGCTGGTCGATCCGGCGAACGAGAATGTCCGCGGCGGGATCATCGACGCCCTGTACGAAGAGGCCCTGTATGCGGGGGCGGCGCATGTCGCCCTGTCGGCGCCGGAAACGTCGCCCTCGCTGGAGATTTCGGCGGCGCAGGCGCTGCTGATGAGCGGCAACGAGCCGGCCGCCCGCAAGGCGATCGACTCGGCCCTGAAGATCAGCGACGACACCGACCGGCTGTCGACGCTCTACGGCGCCCTGCAGCTGCGTGCCCTGCTGGACGACAAGCAGGCGGCTTACGACCTCGTGCCGGAGCTGCTGAGCCTGGCCGAGAATGCCGCCGAACAGGCAGCGGCGCATGGTGCGGCCAGCTCGGTCTACCTCCACTTCGGCGACATGGCGAAAGCGGCGGACCATGCCCGCGACGCCCGCCAGCTGGACGATACGCACGAGCGGCGGATGGCGCTGGCCGATGCGCTGGGCCAGGCGGGCCATGTGAATGACGCGCTGGTCATTCTGCGCTCCGAGCGCCTCGCCCGCCCGAATGACCCTTACACACTGAATTCGCTCGGGTATTTCCTGATCACGCGAACCGACAAGTATGAAGAAGGCTACAAGGTGCTGGCCCGCGCGCTGCTGCTGGCCGATTCCGATCCCTATATCGCCGACTCCTTCGGCTGGTCGCTGTTCAAGCTGGGTGACCTCGACCGGGCACAGGGCCTGATCGAGAGCGCCCGCGAGGAGCTGGCGCCCCAGAGCCACTGGGAAATCGAGAACCACCTCGGCGACATCTACTGGTACCAGGACCGCAAGGAAGACGCCCGGGCGGCTTGGCAGAAGGCGCTCGAAAACTACCCGCCGAACGGCGAGCGGGATGAAATCCTTGTCAAACTCAAGGACGGGCTGACGGCGCCGAAGCCGGAGAAGCGCCCCCTGCCGGAGATTTCGCTCGAAGACCTGGAAGTCGAACGCAGGGACATCTGACACCGGACTCTTTCATGCGCCCCAGCCGCGCCATAGTATCGCCGGAAACCCATGCGACCCGGTCCGCTCGGCCCGCTCGTGCGGGTGCTCATGGCTTCCGGCGGTCGAATCACCCCACAGGTTTCGTTGATGACTGACTCTCCTCCTCCGTCTTTCCGCATGACGCTCGACAAGTATTCGACGCACATCAAGTGGGCCCGCCGCGCCGCTATCGCCCTGTTCGTACTGGGCGTGATCGCCCTGATCGTGGTGTGGGGCTACTTCGCCGCGCTCGGCCGCGACGTGCCGTCGATTGCCAAGCTGAAACAGTACGAGCCGCCGATTACCTCGCGGGTGCACGCCGGCGACGGCACGCTGATCGCCGAGTTCGCGGACCAGCACCGGGTGTTCGTGCCTTACGAGTCGATCCCGGAGCATGTGGTGCAGGCGTTCGTCTCAGCCGAAGACAAGAACTTCTTCACCCATGACGGCCTCGACTATGTCGGCATCACGCGCGGCGCCGTCACCACGGCGAAGAACAAGCTGACCGGCGACGGCGGCATGCAGGGCGGCTCGACCATCACCCAGCAGGTGGCCAAGAACATGCTGCTGACGCGCGACCAGAAACTGGAGCGCAAGGCCAAGGAAGCGATCGTCGCCCAGCGCATGGAAAAAGAGTTCACTAAGGGCCAGATCCTCGAACTCTACCTCAATGAAATCTATCTCGGCGGCCAATCCTACGGCGTTGCCTCGGCGGCGCTGAATTATTTCAACAAGTCGCTGTCGGAGCTCGATCTTTCCGAATCCGCGATCCTCGCCTCGCTGGCCCAGCTGCCGTCGGCGGTGAACCCGTACACCAACCCCGAACGCCTGATGAAGCGCCGCAACTACGTGCTCGGCCGGATGGTCGAGGATGGCTACATCACCAAGGAAGAAGCCGAAGAAGCCAAGGCACAGCCGCTGACGACTACCCGGCGTCTGCGCGGCCCGGAATACGCCGCTACGACCTATTTCGTCCAGGAACTGCGCCAGGACCTGATCAAGACCTATGGCGAAGACACGCTCGAACAGGGTGGCCTGTCGATCCGCTCGACCATCGACACGCGCCTGCAGCTAGCGGCGCAGGCCGCGCTCCAGAACGGCCTGATCGCCTATGACCGCCGCCATGGCTGGCGCGGCCCGCTGGCCACGCTGCCGGTCGACGAGGCGGCCGCCGACGCGCTCAAGGAGATCAAGCTGCCGGGCGGCTATGGCACCTGGGAGCCGGCACTGGTCACCAAGGTCGGGACGAACGCTGCCGAGCTGCTGCTTAAGGATGGCGCCACCATCAAGCTGACCGGCGATGACGTGAAATGGGCGCAGACCTACAAGCCGGAAAAGGGCAAGCCCGGACTGCAAGTGGGCCATGTCATCCTTGCAGAATTCAAGCGGGAATCGCGCACCGACGGTGAAGCAGCGACCCCGGTGGAAGACCCCGAACTCGATCCGGACGGCAAGCCGATCGCGACCCCGCCGGCCGAGCCGGTGGAAGTGCCGGTCGGCAACGCGACGCTGCGCCAGGTTCCGGAAGTCGACGGCGCGCTCGTCGCGCTGGACCCGCACACAGGCCGCATCCTCGCGATGCAGGGCGGCTATTCCTTCTTCAAATCCAGCTTCAACCGAGTGACGCAGGCCAAGCGCCAGCCGGGTTCCAGCTTCAAGGCGTTCGTTTACGCGGCCGCCCTCGAAAAGGGCTACACGCCGGCCAGCCGTATGCTGGATGCGCCGTTCGTGTCGTATGACGTGTCGACCCAGAAATACTGGGCGCCGAAGAACTACACCGCCGGCCAGTCCTACGGCATGGTCACCCTGCGTGTGGCGCTCGAGAAGTCGCTGAACCAGGTGACGGCGCGCGTCGCGCAGGACATCGGCATGGAAGCGGTGTCCGACCTCGCCGAACGGGTGGGCGTCTACAAGAAGCTGCCGCCCTATGCCGCCATGTCGCTGGGCGCCGGCGACACCGAACTGATCAACCTGGTGCGCGGCTACGCGGCTTTCGTGAACGGCGGCAAGCTGGTCACGCCGACGATGCTGGACCGGGTGCAGGACCGCTACGGCCGCACACTTTACCGCAACGACCAGCGCGCCTGCGAAGGCTGCCAGTCCGCCAGCTGGAACGGCGAGGAACCGCCGGTGCTGCCGGATCCGCGCGCCCAGGTGCTCGACCCGATTGTCGCCTACCAGATCACCCACATGCTCGAAGGCGTCGTGGAACGCGGCACCGGCCGCCGGGCGCTGCGCGTCGGCAAGCCGCTGGCCGGCAAGACGGGCACCACGGACGACTACCGCGACGCGATCTTCGTCGGCTTCTCGCCGGACCTCGTGGTCGGCGTGCGCATCGGCTTCGACGACAACCGGTCGCTTGGCGAAGGTGAAGCCGGTGGCTCGGTTGCTGCGCCGATCTTCACGGAGTTCATGGAAAAGGCACTGGAGAAGGAACCGGCGACGCCGTTCCGCATTCCGCCCGGCGTCCGGCTCGTGAAGATCGATGCCCGGTCGGGTGCGCCCGCCCCCGGCGGCGGCCCCGGCACCATCGACGAGGCGTTCCGGCCCGGCACCGAACCCGGCACCAACGTGTTCGTAGGCCAGGAAGACTGCCTGTCGATCTCCGGCTCCTGCGGCACGGGCGAAAGCTCAGGCCCAGGCCTCGACGGCACCGACCCCGCCGACACGGCTGACGAGAACCTCGACGGCATTTTCTGACGCCGGACGACCTACAGCCAGCGCTTTGACCGTGCCCGGCGGCGCGTCTATAGCCCGTCCACAAAATCCCTTGCCCCAGTCCTTGAGGAGGCACCTTCATGTCCGCAGAAATCCGCTCGCTGATTGACCAGATCCGCAAGTCCTCCGCTTTGCTACGGAGGCGTCTTTGACTGGGATACAGCCACAAAACGCCTCGATGAACTGACCGCGCTGTCGGAGCGCCCGGATTTCTGGAACGACCCGCAGGAAGCCCAGAAGCTGATGCGCGAACGCCAGAAACTGGCGGACGGCATCGCGATGGTCGAAGCGCTCGACAAGGACATCGCCGACGCGCCGGAACTGATGGAACTCGCTGAGGGCGACGCCGGCATGCTCGCCGACCTGCAGGCCACCCTCGCCCGTTCGGCCGAGCGCGCGCAGAAGGCTGAACTTGCCGCCCTTCTCTCGGGCGAAGCCGATGGCAATGACTGCTATGTGCAGATCAACGCCGGCGAAGGCGGCACCGAGAGCCAGGACTGGGCCTCGATCCTGCGCCGCATGTATGTGCGTTGGGCCGACCAGCACGGCTACCAGGTCGAGGAACTCGACGAGCGCGAAGGCGAGGAAGCGGGCATCAAGTCTGCGACTATCCAGATCAAGGGCGAGAACGCCTATGGCTGGCTGAAGTCGGAAACCGGCGTGCACCGGCTGGTGCGAATTTCGCCCTACGATTCATCGGCGCGGCGGCACACCTCGTTCTCGTCGGTCAGCGTGACACCGGTGATCGACGACAAGATCGACATCGAGATCAACCCGTCGGATGTGCGCACCGATACCTATCGCGCCTCCGGCGCCGGCGGCCAGCACGTCAACCGGACAGACTCGGCCGTGCGCCTCACGCACATCCCGACGAATACCGTCGTGCAATGCCAGAACGGACGCTCGCAGCACCAGAACCGTGACGAGGCCTGGCGCATGTTGCGCTCGAAGCTCTACGAACTGGAGTTGCAGAAACGCAAGTCGGTCGCCGATGCTCAGTATGCGGACAAGAGCGCGATCGGCTTCGGCCACCAGATCCGCTCCTACGTCCTGCAGCCCTACCAGATGGTCAAGGACCTTCGCACCGATGTCGAGACGTCCGACACCGGCGGCGTGCTTGACGGCGACATCGACCGTTTCCTGTCTGCCTCGCTGGCGGCTTCGGTCGCACAGGAAGACCCGGCATGACCGGCCCTGCCCCCTCTTCAGCACCGCTGACGCGGGGGCGCCTGGTGAGCTGGAGTGATGAGCGCGGTTTCGGGTTCCTTGCCCCGGACGGCGGCGGCGCCGACGTGTTCGTGCACGTCAGCGCCTTCCTGAAGGAAGACCGGCATATCGAGGTCGGCCACGAATACGAATTCGAGGTCCAGGTCGGCAAGGATGGCCGGCCCAAGGCGAAGCGCGTGCGCACCATTGTTGCCGCGCGCCCGCGCCCCAGCATCTGGTCGCAGGTCATCCAGCGCGGGCCGCGCCTGCTGGTGATTCCGGCGTTCCTGTTCATCGTCGTCGCGGTGAATTCGGTGAAGCCGGTATCGCCGCTCTGGATCGTCATCTACGGCGTGGCCAGCGTCGCGTGTTTCGCCGGCTATGCGTTCGACAAGCGCGCCGCCAACCTGAAGCAGTGGCGGGTGTCCGAAACCATCCTCCTGATGATCGGCCTTGTCGGCGGCTGGCCGGGCGGCATCGCGGCGCAGGAAATCTATCGTCACAAGACGCAGAAGGTCGCCTTCCGCACGCTGTTCTGGATGAGCGTTGCGATCAACATGGCGGCCTTTGTCCAGCTCAACGCGTTTTCCGGACGCTGAATCCGGCAAGCGCGGCCGCCTTGCTGAACACTGATGGCAGGCCGGCGAGATCGCCTTCCAGCGCCCAAAAGCCTTCCGGCAAGTCCTCCGAATGAGCATCGGCGGCCATCACCTCCAGAGTGAGGCTGAAATGCGTGAACACGTGGCGCACCTCGCCGATTCTTGTCCAGCTCGCGACCACAGGCGCCTCGGCGGGGGCGGCCGTCTCGCGCCAGTCTGATGACGGCAGCGCCAGCATGCCGCCGAGCAAGCCCTCAGGCGGCCGCCGCACGAGCCAGACCTTGCGCTTCCGGCGCAGCACATAGGCGGTGCCATACCGCACAGGGCGCTTCGCCTTTTCCGGCTTTACGGGATAGCGCTCAGGGCGGCCTTCGGCCCGCGCGGCGCAAAGCCCGGCGAGCGGACAAGCGGCGCAGTTCGGCGCCTTTGGCGTGCAGATCGTTGCGCCGAGGTCCATCAGCGCTTCGGCAAAATCGCCCGGCCGGTCGGCGGGCACCAGCCTACGGGCCAGGGCGCCGATGCGCTTCTTTTCGGCTGCCCAGTCGCCCGTCATTGCCAGCAGGCGCGCGAACACCCTCTCCGCATTGCCGTCCACCGCCGGTGTACGCTCGCCGAAGGCCAGCGCCGCGATCGCACCCGCCGTGTACGGACCGACGCCGGGCAGCGTGCGCAGGCCAGCTTCGGTTTCCGGAAAGCCGCCCAGACGGCTGACCTCGCGCGCACACTTCAACAGGTTGCGGGCCCGCGCATAGTAGCCGAGCCCGGCCCAGGCCTGCATCACCTCGTCATCCGGCGCAGCGGCCAGCGCCTCCACCGTCGGCCATCGGCGGGTGAACTTGTCATAATACGGCGCGGCATGCGGCACGGTCGTCTGCTGCAGCATGATCTCGGCGAGCCAGACCTTGTAGGGATCGCGGGGAACGCCGCGCGGCGTGCGCCACGGCAGGCTGCGGGCCGACCGGTCGAACCAGGCGAGCAGCTTCGGCGCCAGACCGGCGAGTCCAGCCTCACTTTTGCGTGCCATGCCTTTTCCTCGCCGCAGAAGCCGTGCAGATTTGCGATCATGGTCTCAAGATCAACCCTCGATCCGCTGGAAGAGGCCCGCGCGCTGGTCAAGCTGCGCTATTCGCGGGCCCGTGCGCTGAAGCCGCCGATGAAGCCGCTCGGCATGTCGGCGGACCGGGTCGGGCGCAAGGCCGGCACCGCGAAACTGCCGCCGCTGAAGCTGCTGCAGGCCCGCTGGCTGGAGATCGCGGGCGAGCAGCTTTACCGCTACTCGCACCCGGAAAAGATCAGCGCCACCAAGGACGGCCGGACCCTCACCCTGCGGGTCGTGCCGCAGGCCGCCCCCATCATCCAGCACCAGTCCGAAACCCTGCGCCAGCGCGTTTCCATTGCGGCGGGCGGCGATATTACCGCCATCCGCATCGTGCAGGGGCCAATCCAGCGCGGCGCCGAAACCGTCACCTACCGCCGCAAAACCCGCCCCCTGACGCCGGACGAGGCCCGGACGGTCGAAACCCATGCCCAGGCGGTCGAGAATCCGCGCCTGCGCGCGGCAATTGTTGCCTTGGGCAAGGCTGTGCTATCGGCGGACCCGTAAACAGCCGGGCCAGATTCCTTAACCATTTGGCAACCGGTGCGACTCATTCCTTAACGCGAGGCTCATGACCATGGCATCTTTTTCCCGGCGTTTGGCCCTGTTGGCTCTTCCCGTACTGGCAGTCGTTGCCTGCGGTGCAGCCAATGGCGACGGCACCAGCACCGCTTCCGGCAACGGCGGCAAACCTGCGGCCAATGTCTCGGGCGAGCTCGGACACGTCGTCGGTGACGCAAACGCGCCGATCACGCTGATCGAATACGCCTCGCCGACCTGCCCGGCCTGCAAGTATTTCCATGACGAGATCCTTCCCGAGCTGAAGGAGAAATACGTCGCGACCGGCAAGGTGAAGTTCATCTACCGCGAATACCCGATTCACGGCCAAGCCGATGTGGCGGCCTATGTGGTGGCGCTGTGTGCGGGCGAGGACAAGTATTTCGACGTCATCGACGACCTTTTCGACAACCAGGACGGCATCGTCCAGGCCGCAAACGTCGGCGCGCTCGGCGGCATGCTGAAGGAAGTCGGCAAACGCCACGGCATCGAGACCGACGAAGCGTTCGATGCCTGCATGAAAAACCCCAAATACCGCGACCAGCTCGCCGACGTGTACGCGGCGGCCGAAGCCCACGGCGTCAACAGCACGCCGACATTCGTGCTGGATGGCAAGGTGCGCATCTTCGAAAGCGATTTCCGCACGGTGGACGGCTTCTCGAAGCAGATCGACGCTGCGCTCGCCGCGAAGGGCGCGCAATAGTCCATGAGGCGCCGGCATGCAGATCACTGAACTCCGCATCGCCGGCTTCAAGTCGTTCGTCGACCCGCAGACTGTTCCCATCGAGCCGGGCCTCACCGGCATCGTAGGCCCGAACGGCTGTGGCAAGTCGAACCTTCTGGAAGCGCTCCGCTGGGCGATGGGCGCCAACTCCGCCAAGGCCATGCGCGGCGGCGAGATGGACGATCTCATCTTCAACGGCGCCGACGGCCGCCCGGCCCGCGAGACCGCTGAAGTCATCCTTGTGCTCGACAACAAGCAGCGCACCGCGCCGCCGGAATTCAACGGCGCAGACCTGCTGGAGATCGAGCGCAAGCTGAAACGCGGCGCAGGGTCCAGCTACCGGATCAACGGCCGCACGGTGCGCGGCAAGGACATCCAGCTGCTGTTCGCGGATGCCTCCACCGGCGCCAACTCCCCCGCCCTCGTCCGGCAAGGACAGATTTCCGAGCTGATCGGCTCGAAGCCCCAGAACCGCCGCCGCATCCTCGAGGAAGCCGCCGGCATCGCGGGCCTCAACAGCCGCCGGCACGAAGCCGAACTGAAGCTCGACGGCGCCGAAGCGAACCTGCAGCGCCTCGCGGAAGTGTCGGCCGAGGTCGAGCGCCAGCTGACCGCCCTCAAGCGCCAGGCCGGCAAGGCACGCCGCTACCGCAAGATTTCCGCCGAGATCCAGGCGCTCGACGCCCTCGTCGCCCACCTGCGCTGGGTCGAGGCCCGCCAGGCGACCGAGCTTGCCCGCACGCAGCTCGACACGCTGAAACGCCAGGTCGAGGAGCTGACGCGCGAGGACGCGATGCGCGAGCGCGAGCGGATCGAAGCAGGCGAAGGCCTCGCGCCGCTGCGCGATGCGGAGATGCAGGCCGCTGCCCGCCTCGGCTCGGCGCGCATCACGCTCGCCAAGCTGGAAACCGAACGCCGCATCGCATCGGAAACGCACGGCCGCCTTGAATCGGAAGCGCTGCGCCTCGAATCGGACTTCGCACGCGAAAGCACCGCGCGGGAAGAAGCGGCGGCCGCGCTGGAACAGGCCCGCGAGGAACTCGCCGCGCTGCCGCAGGAAGACGCCGCCCTTGGCGCGCGCCTCGAGGCCGAAGCGCAGGCCGCGCTCGACGCCGCCCGCGCCCATCTCGCCAGCACCGAGCGCGCCGCCGATGACGCCCAGCAGCGCCTCTCCGAACTGCGCGCGCGTCGCCGCGCAGCCGAAGAGACTGCCGCTGCCCAGTCGCGCCGCAAGGAACAGCTGACGGCGGATATTGCCCGCCTCAAAGAGGAGATGACAGGCCTTGAAGACGCCGGCATCAACCTGCTCCGTCTGCGCCAGGCGAAGAACGCCGAAGCCGAAGCCGAGATTGCGCTGGGCGACGCCGAACGGGCTGTCGAACTGGCCGAAGCCGACCTCGCCCGCCACCGCGTAGCCGAAGGTGAAGCGCAGCCACCGTTTGATGCGGCGAACCATGCCGTGCGCGCCCTCGAAGCCGAGATCGCCGGCCTTTCACGCCTCATGCGCCGCGCCGATCCCGCATCGGCGCCGCCCGTGCTTGACCGTTTGAAAACGCGCGAGGGCTTCGAGAAGGCAGTCGCAGCTGCGCTCGGCGACGATATCGAAGCGCCGACCGACCGCACTGCGGCCCTCTTCTGGAGCGGCGCCCACATCACCCAGCAGGCACTACCCGACGGCGCCGAGCCGCTGACGGCTTACGTTGACGCCCCCGGCGAACTGGCCGCGCGCCTCTCGCAATGCGGCCTCGTCACACCGGCGGACGGCGCGCGCCTGTTCACGCATCTCAGCCCAGGCCAGCGCCTCGTGTCGCGCGAGGGGCATCTGTGGCGCTGGGACGGCTTCATCCGCACGCCGGACGCCCCGGTCAGCGCCGCAGCGCGCCTCGAACAGAAAGCGCGGCTTGAGGCAGCGCAGGCCGATCTCGCAGCCCGCCAGTCGGAGCGCGAAGAACTCGCCGCGCATCTCGAAGCTGCTCGCACTGCTCGCCTCGCAGCGGAAGAAAACCTGCGCCACCTGCGCCAGTTCATCGCCCCGGCGCAGCGCACGCTGACCGACGCACGCGCCGCCGCCATCGAGGCGACGCAGGCAAACGAGCGCACAGTGATGAAGCGCGAAGCCGGCACCGAAGCGCTCGCCCGGGCCGAGACGGACTTGTCTGCCATCGCGGAATTGCTCGCGCTGGCGACCCCCGGCGGCGGCAGCGAGGAAGATGCAGCGCTCGAGGCGGCGCTCGCTGCGGCGCGCGAGACACTGACAGCGGCCCGCGCCGCCGAGACCGAAACCCGCGGCCAGCTGGCCGACCTGCTGCGCGGACGCGAACAGGCAGCGGCCCGCCGCGCGGCGCTGACCCGCGACGTCGAAGCCTGGACCGCGCGCCTCGCCTCGGCTGACGAACGCCTCGCGCAGGTGACGGAGCGCCAGGCAGATGTCGCCGCCTCGGTGCATGCCTCGCGCGAGCGGCCTGAGGCCCTGCGCGCCGAGATCGACGGCCTTGGCAGCGAGACCGAGCAGCTGGAAGCCGAGCGCAAGGCGGCCGGCGACGCACTCGCCGTCAAGGAAGCCGCGATCCGTGAAGCCGATGCGGCCGCCCGCCGCGCTGCGACTGCGGCCGCCGAAGCGCGCGAGCAGCTGGCCGGCTGGGCGGTGAAGCTGGAAACGGCCGAAGCCCGCCTCGCCGACTGTATCGAACACGCCCGCAATGCGTTCCAGCGCACGCCTGAGGGCCTGCTGGCGATTGCCGAAGCCGGCCTTGACGAAGACGCCATGGGTGCCTTCACGCCGCGCGAGGCCGAAGCACGGCTCGACGGCCTGCGCCGAGAACGCGACCAGCTTGGCGGCGTGAACATGAATGCCGAAGAAGAGGCCGAGGAACTCGAATCGCGCCTCGGCACCCAGATCGCTGAGCGCGACGACCTCGTCGCTGCAATTGCCAAACTGCGCGAGGGCGTCGAGGCGCTGAACGTTGAAGGTCGCCAGCGCCTCGTCGAGGCGTTCGATGCGGTCAACGAGCACTTCAAGGCGCTGTTCATCGCCCTGTTCGGTGGCGGCAAGGCGGAGCTGCGCCTCGTCGATGCAGAAGACCCGCTGAATGCCGGCCTGGAAATCTTCGCCCAGCCGCCCGGCAAGAAGCTCGGCACGCTGAACCTGATGTCCGGCGGCGAACAGGCACTCACCGCGTCGGCCCTGATCTTCGCCGTGTTCCTGTCACGCCCGGCGCCGATCTGCGTGCTGGATGAGGTCGACGCGCCGCTCGACGACGCCAACGTCGACCGGTTCTGCAACATGCTGAACGAAATGCGTCAGCGCACCGACACCCGATTCGTCGTGATCACGCACAACCCGGTCACCATGAGCCGGATGGACCGCCTGTTCGGGGTAACCATGCGTGAAAAAGGCGTGTCGAAACTGGTTTCGGTGGACCTTGCTGCCGCCGAACGGCTCGTTGCGGCGGAGTAGCGCAGCAGTGCGCCAAGTTAATTGAATAAAAACAAGGCGCTCTTTGCGCGGATAGGCCGTTGACTTGGCAGGGGGCCGCTCATAGTTTGCGCGAAATTCAAGGGGTGGTGCACGTCGTCCCTCGACCGCTGGCAGGAGCCTGAAAATGTCCGGACCTGATCCCTCGGATCTTGGCGACCGGATCGCTCAGGCCCAGGCCAAACGGGACGAGAAGGCGCGCCGGGCCGAACGCCAGCGAAAGAACAGCATCAACAAGCCCGCGAGCCAGGCCCTGCGCTACAGCTCCGAACTTGTTGCCGCTGTTCTTGTGGGTGTCGGACTGGGCCTGCTGATCGACCATTTCGCGAAGTCCTCCCCGTGGGGCCTGCTCGTGATGATGGGGTTCGGCATGGCAGCGGGCATCCGCAACCTCATGCGGGCAGCGAAACAGCTGTCCGAAGACGCACAGAAATCGGCCGCAACGCCCGAATCGACAGACGAGACGACCTGATGAACCTTCCCCTTTCCGGTTTCCTGCCGACCATTTCGACGGACCCGATTCACCAGTTCAAGATCTTCCCGCTGCTTGAGTGGACGGCCGGCGGGTACAACCTGTCGTTCACCAACTCGAGCTTCTGGATGCTGGTCTCGACCGGCCTGGTGCTGGCCTTCCTAGGCCTCGCGGCCTCGCGCGGCGGCCTGATCCCGAACCGCCTGCAGTCGCTGGGCGAGCTGTCCTACGGCTTCATCGCCGACATGGTGCGCTCGACCGCCGGTGAGGAAGGCCTGAAGTTCTTCCCGTTCGTGTTCACGCTGTTCTTCTTCATCCTCGGCGCCAACGTCGTCGGCATGTTCCCCTACGCCTTCACCACCACCAGCCATATCGCCGTCACCGGCGCCCTGGCGGTCGTCGTGATCCTGATCGTCATCGGCTACGGCATCTACAAGAACGGCCTCGGCTTCTTCGGCCTGTTCGCCCCGCACGGCGTCCCGCCCTACATCATGCCGATCCTGATCCCGATCGAGATCATCTCCTTCCTCGCCCGCCCGATCACCCTCGGCATGCGTCTGTTCGCCAACATGCTGGCCGGCCACATCATGCTGAAACTGCTGGCCATCTTCGTGGTCATGCTGGCCGGTGCTGGCTTCGCCTGGGCCGCCTGGGCGCCTTACGTGCTGCTGATCCCGATCACCGCGCTCGAGTTCCTCGTCGCCTTCCTGCAGGCGTACGTTTTTGCCCTTCTGACCTGCGTTTACCTCAAGGATGCGATCCACCCGTCGCACTGACCGGAGAAACCAACCCGCCGGTGCGTCCAAACGCACCAAGTCCTGCCCCTTGACGGTTCTTCCGGAACACGCTTGAGGGGCCTCACATCAACAGAATTCATAGATTCCAACAGGAGACTCCCATGGAAGGCAATATCACCGAAGGTCTGCGGTACGTCGGCGCTGGCCTCGCCACGCTCGGCATGATCGGCGCCGCAATCGGCGTCGGCAACATCTTCGGCTCGTTCCTCGACGCCGCGATGCGCAACCCGTCCGCCGCCCCGCAACAGTCGGGCAACCTCTTCCTCGGCATGGCCCTCGCAGAAGCCCTCGGCCTCTTCGCGTTCGTCATCTCGATGCTGATCCTGTTCGCCGCCTAATCGCGACTGCAGTTTCAGGTTAAGGAGCTGGGCACGCCATGAGCTTGCTGGCATTTCTCGCAGAAACCGCAGAACACGGCGGTGAACATGTGGAAGGCGTCAAGGCGCCCTTCCCCGCGTTCGACCCGACCTGGTTTGCGTCACAGCTGTTCTGGCTGGCCGTGTTCTTCATCGGCCTCTACTTCGCCCTGTCGCGCTTCATCCTGCCGAAGCTCAGCGACACGCTGGAGAAGCGCGCCAACCGGATCGCGTCGGATCTCGATGAAGCCGCCCGGCTGAACAACCAGTCCGTGGAAGCGCAGAAAGCGCTTGAGCTTCGCCTGGCCCAGGCCCGGTCGAAAGCCCGCGAAACGGCAGACAAGGCCCGCGAGAAGACCGAGGCGGAACTCGCCACGGAAACCTCGCGCGTCGATGCCGATCTCGCCCGCAAGCTGGAAACCGCTGAAGCGCGCATCTCCAAGCTGCGCGCCGATGCGATGAAGAATGTCGAGCAGATCGCTGTCGACGCCGCCGAGGCGATGACAGCCAAGCTCGGCGTCAAGGCGTCGAAGGCCGACCTCAAGAAGGCCGTGACGTCAGCCCTGGAGGCCCGCGGATGACCCTGCGCCGGTTCACCCTCTCCCTCGCTGCACTCGCTTTCGCACCGGCCGCCCTGGCCGCCTCCGAAAGCCACGGCGGCGATACGCTGCTGACCCCGTTCACCGACACCGTCACGAACCTCGTGATGATCGGTATCGTGATCTTCCTGCTGATCATCTGGCGCGTCGGCGCGTTCAAGGCGGTCCTCGGCGGTCTCGACACCCGCGCGGACGGCATCAAGAAGGAACTCGAGGAAGCCGCCAGCCTGCGCGAACAGGCTGCCGAGGCTCTTGCGCTGGCCGAACGCCGCCAGCAGGACGCCGACAAGGAAGCCGAGGCGATCATCGAACAGGCCAAGCGCGACGCGAAAGCCATGCTCGAGGAAGCCAAGAAGGACCTCGCCGACAAGATCGCCCGCCGGGAAGCGCAGGCTGTTGCCCGCATCGCCCGCGCTGAAGCCGAAGCGGCCAGCGAAGTGCGCCGCGCGGCAGCCGATGCGGCCACCGAAGCGGCCCGCCGCGTGATGTCGGAACAGTCGAGCGTCGACCAGTTCGAAGCCGCTGCCCGCGAGATCGAGAAAGCGCTCGGCTAGTCTCCCGCGCTAGATACCAGACAACAAAAAAGCCGCCGGTTTCCGGCGGCTTTTTTCATTCGCGCAGCGCGCGCCGGATCACTCCGGCTGCGGCGTGGTATCGTCGATGATCTGGGGCTGCGTGTCGTCGATGATCGGGCCGGGTTCCAGGACCTTCAGCATCGAGCGCGGCACGGTGCCGGCCGGACAGGCGGCCGGGATCATGCTGGCATTGGCAATCGCCGGCATGCCGCCCATGCCCGGCGTGGCGGGTACCGAACGGAAGACCCAAGCCAGGATCAGCATCGCGAAGATCGCCACGCAGACCGCAATCATGGTGCCCCAGCCGAGGGCTTCGTCGGCAAGGTTGGCGGACGCGATGGCGCCGTTGGAGGCCAGCGGCGCGGCGCCATTGGTGCGGCCGTTGCCGATCGTGCTGGCGGCCGGCGGCGGGCCGGACGTGCCACGCAGCGAGGCTGCCGCCAGCGCCGCAGCGCCGATGGCTTCGCGCGCCGGTGCCGGCTTCAGGCCGAGGTCTTTCTCGCGCTTCTTGCGGGCGTCCAGCGCCAGCGGATCGTTCGGGTGGGCAGCCAGCCAGTCGAGGCGTTCTTCCTCGTCCTGTGCGCCGTAACCCATCCAGGCACGCAGGTCGCTGCGCCCCTGCCGGCGGCCGAGCTCGTCGATCAGGTCAGCGAACGCGGGCGGCGACTTGCGCGAGGTCATGCCCTCGAGCCCGAAGCGTTTGGCCTGGCGGTAGGGTTCGTAGGGAATCGTCTTGTCGAGGCCGGCATGCACGATCACGTCGCCGGGCTGCGAATTGCCGACAGCGGCCGCTGCACGCACCCAGTCGCTTTTCACGGCGTTGGCGGACCAGAGGACCAGCAGCGTCTGCGAGTTCATCGCATCGCGCGCGTCCTTGGCATCGAACGTCTCGTCTTCCTGCTTCTGGTCGAGCCAGACCTTGAATTTCAGGGAACGCAGGCGCCGTGCCACCAGTTTGGCGGTGTCCCGGTCCTCGAGAGCGGACACAAGGAAGACGTCGTAACTCATGGGCGGATGTACCCTTCTGATACGGTTAACCACGGCAGAATACCGCCGGGGTCTGGCCAAGCCAGCCATTTAAGCTGCCAAGCGATTATCGTGCCTGTTTTGAGGGCCGGAATGGGGCGCCAAACGTGGAAATACAGCAGCAACCGAATTCCCTGAATTCGATTGATGCTGTAAGCGCCGGGTCAGTTGAAGCGGAGGTCTGGCGCCATGGGATTTAAATGCGGAATCGTGGGTCTGCCGAATGTCGGCAAGTCGACCCTGTTCAACGCCCTCACCCAGACCGCTGCCGCCCAAGCCGCCAACTATCCGTTCTGCACCATCGAGCCGAACGTCGGCGAGGTCGCCGTGCCGGAGCCGCGCCTCGACGCGCTGGCAAAGGTAGCCGGATCGAAGGAAATCATCCCGGCGCGCATGAACTTCGTGGACATCGCCGGCCTCGTAGAAGGCGCCAGCCAGGGCGAAGGCCTCGGCAACAAGTTCCTCGCCAACATCCGCGAGACCGACGCGATCATCTACGTGCTGCGCTGCTTCGACAATGACGACATCACGCACGTGCGCGGCAAGGTCGATCCGGTGGCGGACTTCGAAGTGGTCGAGACCGAGCTGATGCTTGCAGATCTCGACAGCCTGGAGAAACGCAAGGCCGGCGTCATCAAGAAGGCGAACTCCGGCGACAAGGAAGCCAAGGCGCAGGTGGCGCTGATCGACCTCGCACTGGCCGAACTCACCGAGGGCCGCCCGGCCCGCAAGGCGAAAGTGCCGGCGGACGACGTGAAGGCCTGGCAGATGCTGCAGCTGCTGACCTCCAAGCCGATCCTGTTTGTCGCCAACGTCGACGAGGCGAGCGCAGCCACCGGCAACGCCTATTCGAAACGGGTGGAAGAGCGCGCGAAGACAGAAGGCGCAGGCTGCGTTGTGTTCTCGGCGCAGATCGAATCCGAACTCGCCCTGCTCGACGGCCCGGACCGCGCCGAATACCTCGAATCCCTTGGCCTTACCGAGCCCGGCCTGACGCGCCTCATCCGCGCCGGCTACGAACTCCTCGGCCTGCAGACCTACTTCACGGCCGGCCCGAAAGAGGCCCGTGCGTGGACCATCCGCAAAGGCTGGAGCGCGCCGAAGGCCGCCGGCGTCATCCACGGTGACTTCGAAAAGGGTTTCATCCGTGCCGAGACGATCGCGTTCGATGACTATGTGAAGTTCAACGGGGAAGTCGGCGCCAAGGACAACGGCAAGATGCGTTCCGAAGGCAAGGAATACATCGTGCAGGACGGCGACGTGATGCTGTTCCGGTTCAACGTCTAGGCCAAAGCAGCAACAATGTGTCATCCCGGCGAAAGCCGGGACCCAGACAATCCGGGTTTGCGTGTGAATGGATCCCGGCTTTCGCCGGGATGACACGCTTCAATCGTTTGAATGCCGCCGCTACGGCGCGCCCTGGAAGCCGGGCGTGTCGTCTACCGTCTTCTGCGTCAGGTCCATGCCGAGCGAGAGCACGATGGCCGAGGCAATGAAGATCGACGAGTAGGTACCGATCACGATGCCCCAGATCAGCGCGAAGCTCATGCCGCGCAACACCGGGCCGCCAAGGAAGAAGATTGCGAGCAGCGCGATCAGCGTCGTGCCGGAGGTCAGCAGCGTACGCGACAGCGTGGAATTGAGCGCGAGGTCGATGACCTGCTTGTCCGGCATCTTCTTGTACTTGCGCTTCTCTTCGCGGACGCGGTCAAACACGACGACGGTATCGTTCATCGAATAACCGATGATCGTCAGCAGGGCGGCAATGGTGGTCAGGTTGAACTCGAGCTGCAGGAAGGCGAACACGCCCAGCGTGATAATCACGTCATGCGCCAGCGCAGCCACGGCGCCGATCGAGAACTGCCACTCGTACCGGTACCAGATATAGGCCAGCATCAGGATGAGGGCGACGACCAGCGCCGTGATCCCGTCGCGGAAAAGCTCCTGCGAGACCTTGGGGCCGACCGTGTCGTTCTTCAGAAGATCCGTGGCCGGATTGATGCCCAGCTTCTCAGTCAGGCTGCGCACAACCAGATCATTGGTGAAACTGGAGGCGCGGTCCGCCTTCTCGGTGTCCGACAGGGCCTGGAACTCCTCGCCCAGCAGGTTTGCAGGTGCTTCGCCGAACCGAACGACGATAATGTGGCGCGCATCCGTGCCAACGGCAGCGTTGACGTCGGCGCTGAACGGAATCGCAGCCCGCACGGTGCTTTCATTGACCGTCTCGGTGGCGTTGAGTTCCATCGACGTACCGCCGGCGAAATCAACGCCGAAATTCAGGCCCTTGGTGCCGAGGAAAAACACGGACGCCGTCAGCATGAAGGTCGAGAACACGAGACCCGCCATGCGCAGGCTCATGAACTTCAGGTGCGTGTCCTTGGGCCAGTATTTCATCAACATGGTTGTCTCTCCCCGGCCCTAGACCGAAAGCTTCTTGACCTTGAAGGTCTTGATCCAGGCCACCGTCAGCCAGCGCGTCACGACAAAGGCCGTGAACACGGATGTGACGATACCGATGCCGAGCGTCGCCGCGAAACCCTTCACCGGCCCGGACCCGAGCAGGTAGAGGATCGTGGCCGCGATCAGCGTGGTGATGTTGGCGTCGAGAATGGTCGACAGCGCGCGTTCATAGCCCGCCTGCACGGCGGTCATCAGACTGCGGCCGGATTGCTGCTCCTCGCGTATCCGTTCGAACACCAGCACGTTGGCGTCCACCGCCATACCGATGGTGAGGATGATGCCCGCGATGCCCGGCAGGGTCAGCGTGGCGCCGAGGCCCGAGAGACCGCCGAAGATCAGCACGACGTTCGCCGCCAGCGACAGCACGGCGAAGATGCCGAGCAGGTTGTAGGCGACGATCATGAACCCGGCGACGAGCAGGATGCCGATGACGGACGCCTGGATACCGGCATTGATCGAGTCGCGGCCCAGCGTGGCGCTGACCGTGCGCTGGTCGAGGAATTGCAGCTTCGCCGGCATCTCGCCCGCCGAAATGATCGCGGCGAGGTCCTGCGCTTCTTCCATCGTGAAGTCGCCGGTGATGCGCACGTTGCCGCCGGCAATCGGTTCGTTGATGTTCGGCGCCGACATCACGTTGTCGTCGAGCACGATGGCAAACCGCTTGTTGGTGTTGGCGCGCGTCGTCTCGAAGAACTTGCGCGCGCCGTTGGAGTTGAGGCGGAAGTTGATCTGCGGTCGGTTGGCTTCGTCATTGCCCTGGCTGGCATTGGCGATGTCGGAGCCGACGATTTCCGGGATCGAGCGGACGAGCAACTCGCCGACACCCGGACCCGACAGCAGCCGGTAGCCCGGTTTGACCACGCCGGCCTGCGCCGCCGCAATCGAGGACGGGCTGTCATCGACGATGTTGAACGTCATCCGGCCATCGCGGCTGAGCAGCGATTTCAGGCGTTCCGGATCCGGCTCGCCCGGCGCTTCCAGCACGAGACGGCTGTTACCCGACGGGGTGATCGATATTTCGGCGACGCCGTCCGGGTCGATGCGGCGGCGCACGATGGTCTCGGTCTTCGAGAGCGCGTCGGCCATCATCAGGTTCTCGGAATTCTCCGGCACCGTGATCTGGATACTGTCGGGGCCCGAACGGGCGACTTCAAACGTCTTGCCGCCCGCAAGGCCGCCTTCGAGCGGACCGTTGACGCGGTTGATGCGCGCGATCGCGTTTTCGACCGGGAAATTACCGGCCGCATCGGGTCGCGTCAGCTTGATCGTCATCGAGCGGCCGTTCACCTCGGCAAGGTGCGCCACCGGCAGCTCCGTGTCGGTGCGGGCAAGCGCGCTGCGCACATCGCGCGCAAACACTTCAAGCCGCCCGCCGATCACGTCTTCCGGCCGGATCTCCATTTCGAGGTACACCCCGCCGCGCAGGTCGAGGCCGAGATTGACGCCCTTCTTCGGCAGGAAATCCGGCGCGCCCGACATGTTGACCACGTTGGGCAGGGCCATCAGCACACCCCACAAGAGGGTCACCAAAATCAGCGCGACTTTCCAGGGCGGAAACTGAAGCATGGAATTTTCCTTGGAGACCGGCGGGCCGTATCCTGAAACCTAGTCGTTGGCGGGAACCGGCTCGGCCTTGTTGCGCACCTCGATCACCATCGCCTTGATGATGCGCACGCGCACGTTTTCCGCGAGGTCCACCGACAGCTCGGTATCGTTGACCTTGTTGACCTTGCCGATCAGTCCGCCGGAGGTGACGATCGTGTCGCCGCGCTTGATGGCATTGACCATTTCAGTGTGTTTCTTGGCGCGCTGCTGCTGCGGGCGGATCAGCAGGAAATAGAAAATCAGGATCAGCGGCAGGAAGAACAGGAGCTGCGTCATCAGGTTCGGGCCGGCCGGCGCGGCGGCAGCCTGGGCCAGTGCGGGCGCCGCGAGCAGCACGGGCACGAGACCCGCCATCACCAGTTTGTCCCGCATGCCCATTTCTCCTCGAATCCTGCAAATCGCGTAATGCTGCCAGCCGTATATAGGGGGGCCAAGGCCTTGGCAAACACCCCCTGCAGGCATCAGAGCACCTCCGCGCGCCCCTCGATGAGGGCCGGAACCTGTTGGAAAAACGGGGTTCGCAGCGTCTCGCCCGAAGGGGCGAGCGACAGGATCGCGCGGACATTTCCCTGCACCAGCGCCGCGGCGAGCCGGCCGCCCCAGACCAGCTGGTCGAGCAGCATTTCCGGCACTTCCGGCACGCTGCACGCGAGCACGATCCGGTCGAACGGCCCGGCCTCCGGCCAGCCGGCCTGGCCATCGCCCTGTTTCAGCGTCACATTGCCGATGCCGAGCCGTTCCAGGCGGGCGCGGCCTTCTTCCACGAGCCGTGAAAAGCGGTCGATGGCGTAGACCTGAGCCGACAGGCTGGCGGCCAGCGCGGCCATGTACCCGGACCCGAACCCGACCAGCAGCACCTTGGCCGACCGGTCATCCGGCAGGACGAGCGCTTGAAGCAGGTGTCCCGTGGCTGCGGGTCGCAGGATCACCTGCCCGCACGGGATCGGCAGGAAGGCATCCTCGAAGGCCAGCGGCGCAAGGCCGGCGTCGTCCACGAAGGCGGCCCGGTCGAGCGTTTCCATCGCCGTCAGGACGCGCGCGTCGGTCACGCCTTCCTGCCTCAGGTGCAGCAGCAGGCGCGCAGCGCGGAAAGGATCGGCGATCAGGTCGGCCATGACGTGCGGAGCGTTCGCAGGAACGCCTCGTGCGTCAAGTCCACATGCAGCGGCGAAACCGAAACATAGCCGTCATAGATGGCGCGCAGGTCGGTTCCCTCTTCCGGGCGCGACAGCTTTCCCCGGTAGCCGATCCAGTAATAGTCGTTGCCGCGCAGGTCTTCGCGCCGGTCGGTATGGATGATCGTCTCGTCGCGGAATCCCTGACGGGTGACCTGGATGCCGCGCACGTCTTCCGGTTCCACGTCCGGGAAGTTGACGTTCATCACCACGTCCGCCGGCCATTTCATGTCCAGCAACGGGCGCAGCGTTTTCGCGCCCCACGCCTTGGCGGTCTCCCACGGCAGCGACCCCCGGTCGCGGAAGTTCTGCGCCTGGCTCAGCGCGATGGAGGGAATGCCCATCTGCATGCCGAACATGGCCGCCGCGACCGTGCCGGAAAAGCTCGTGTCCTCGGCAATGTTCTGACCGCGGTTGACGCCCGACAGCACGAGGTCTGGCGCGTCCGGCATCAGGTCCTTGGTGGCCAGCAGCACAGCGTCCGACGGCGTGCCCGCAATCGCCCAAGCTTTGGCACCGACCTTCCGTACACGCACAGGCTGGGTCAGCGAAATCGCCCGCCCCTTGCCGGACTGCTCCTCCTCCGGCGCGGCAATCCAGATGTCATCCGACAACTGCCGCGCAATCTCCTCCAGCACCGAGAGCCCGGGCG
Organism: Acidobacteriota bacterium; assembly: GCA_016712445.1. Taxonomy (NCBI): domain Bacteria; kingdom Pseudomonadati; phylum Acidobacteriota; species Acidobacteriota bacterium. The sequence goes on from JADJRB010000002.1 coordinate 614,686, forward strand.
CATTGATGCCATCATCATTGGTGAGGAGGATTTTCATGACATTCCGACTTTCGGCAGAGCCGTTCTCCTCCCCCGCTTGCGGGGGAGGTGGCCCGAAGGGTCGGAGGGGGAAAACGCTTCGATCATTTTGCTCGCTTCAGGTTTTGCAGTTCATCCAGCAAGAGGCTCAAGACCCCATCAAGTGATTCATAGATATCCGTATTCAGAACCCGCACCACCCGCCATCCCTGTGCTTCAAGGAATCGTGTCCGGCGCACATCGTGGACGATCTCATGGTCTTCCGCATGGGTTGCACCATCAACTTCCACGATCAGCTTCAACCCCACGCAGGCAAAATCCGCGATAAAAGGTCCGACTGGAACCTGACGCCGGAACTTGAAGCCGTCCAACTGTTCGCGGCGCACGTGCTGCCAGAGAATGATTTCCGACTTCGGCATCGCCTTGCGAAGCGAACGCGCACGCTTCAGCGTTTTCTTCTCGTTGTCCCGCAAGCCCCCCTCCGTCAGTCCGCTGCGCGGCCTGCCACCTCCCCCGCTTCGCAGGGGAGGATAACGGCTTCGCCGGATGCAGCGCAATCCTCCCCCGCTTGGGGGGGGCCCGAAAGGGCCGTAGGGAGATCTATCTTATGACTTCGAGACCGCCCATATACGGCACCAGCGCCTTCGGCACGGTGATCGAGCCATCCGCGGTCTGATAATTCTCCAGCACCGCCACCAGCGTGCGGCCGACGGCGAGGCCGGAGCCGTTCAGTGTGTGCACGAACTCGGTCTTCGCTTTCGGCTCGGGCCGGAAGCGCGCGTCCATGCGGCGGGCCTGGAAGTCGCCGCAATACGAGCAGGATGAGATTTCGCGGTAGGTGTTCTGCGAGGGCAGCCAGACTTCGAGGTCATACGTCTTGCGCGCCCCTGCCCCCATGTCGCCGGTGCAGAGCAGCATACGGCGGAACGGAAGCTCGAGCCGCTTCAGCACTTCCTCGGCGCAGGCGGTCATGCGCTCGAGTTCCGCAAGGCCTTCGGTCTCGCCCGCAACGATGGAGACAAGCTCGACCTTGTAGAACTGGTGCTGCCGGATCATGCCCTTCGTATCGCGACCGGCGCTCCCCGCTTCCGACCGGAAGCACGGCGTGTGCGCGGTGAACCGCAGCGGCAATTGAGCCGCCTCGAGGATCTGTTCACGGACGAGATTGGTGAGGGGGACTTCGGAGGTGGGGATGAGGTAGTGATCTTCGCCCGCCTTGAAGAGGTCTTCCGCGAACTTGGGCAGCTGCCCCGTCCCGACCAGTGCTTGGTCTCGAACCAGCAGCGGCACGCTCGTCTCTTGATACCCATGTTCCGTGGTCTGAATATCCAGCATGAAGTTCGCGAGCGCGCGTTCCATGCGCGCCAGCTGGCCGCGCAGCGCAACGAAGCGCGCGCCGCTCATCCGGGCGGCGGCTTCGAAATCCATTTGCGAGAAGCCGGCGGGCGTCTTCAGCGCTTCGCCAAGGTCGGCATGGTCTTTCGGATTGTTGATCCGCTTCGGCTCGCCCCATTTCGACTTCTCGACGTTGCCATGCTCGTCACTGCCTTCCGGCACTTCGTCCAGCGGCAGGTTGGGCAAGGACATCAGGATGTCGTCGAGCGCCTTGCGGGCCTTGTCTTCTTCTTCGCCCGCCGCTTCGATGGCCGTCTTCGCCTCGGCCACCAGCGCCATCAGGCGCGCCGCTTCGGCCTCGTCCTTCTTCGCCTTGGCCTGGCCGATCAGCTTCGAATGGTCGTTGCGCGCCTTCTCGGCATCCTGCTTGGCAGTCGTCGCCGCACGCCATGCCTTGTCGAGTTCGAGCACTCGCGAGACGGTTTCATCGCCAAGGCCGGGCTTGCGCCGGTTCCAGGCCTTGATGAAGGCGTCGGGCGTTTCGCGGATCGCGCGGATATCGAACATGGGCAGGCTGGTCCTGATGCGGATTTCGGTTCGGCACAGGCTCTAATCCGCGCCGCCCCCTCCTGTCCACACTCAGGCCGGTGAGGACAGGCCCGCTGGCAGGGGTTCGTCCTCGTCGGCCTCGGCCCGGGGCGGTCGCATGTCGACCGGCGTGGTCTCGCTGCGCACGACGCGCGGCGTGCCCGCTGGCTCGCGGTAGATCACCTCGACGCGGCCCTTGCCAAGCGTGTTGACCTGGATTGCCGGGTTCAGCTGCTCGAGCCGGCGCATCATGGTGGCGAAGTTCTTGAAGCCGAACCAGGGGCGAACGCCCGCCTCGTAGGTCGGCGTGAATTCCGGCAGCACCGTGAGGGCGCGCACGATCTTGGTTTTCGACAGCACCTGGTCAGGCATCCGCTCGCCGAGCGCGCGCACGATATCGGCTGCCCGGTGCAGTTCGGTTGAAGCGCCGCCCTGCCCGCCCTCGCTGGACGACAGCGCCGCTCGCACGCGGCCCAAGAGCGGTGACTGGCGCTCGCGCTGCAGGGTCAGCGGCGCAACTTCCGGCGCCGGCGAGCGCAGCTGGTACCATTTGCGCGGCGTGCGCTGATACTGGAAGGCGGCCTTCATCGCAGCAACGTGGATCACCGCATCGGCGTGCTGGCTGTAGAGTTCGTAAGTCGGGTCAGTTTCCTTGCCGGCTGTGACGACGCGCAGGCCGGGGTTCTGGACGCGGTTGACCACGGGCACGAAGTCCGAATCGGTGGTCAGGACGATCATCTCGTCGAGGTTTTTCGTCTGCAGGGCGAGTTCGATCGCGTCCATCGTGATGACGATGTCGGCAGAGCTTTTGCCCGCGCTGATCTTGCGCTTGGCGAGCGCGCGGCAGTTGAAGGCCTCGAACCCGGCCGCTTCGAATTCGGCCCGGTAGCGGTCGAACTGCAGGTTCCAGTAGACGCGCTTGTGCAGGAACGTGCGGCGCTTGCCGCCTGGCGACAGTGCGCCATCTTCCAGCCACAACACCCAGTTAGAAAGGCTGTTCACCACGTCGTCGCTGGTCGCGCCGAAGATGTTGTCGAAATCGACCAGCAATACGCTTCTGACGCGCGCCACTCGGGAGGCTCCTCGCTTCTCGGGAGTCGGTTGATTGCCCAGACCCTACCTTCGACAACCTGCAAGAATAATGCAACCGGGGTCAGCAGGAAGCCGAGCCCTCAAGGCGCCGGGGACGGGGCGGATTGTTCGGCCGTTGCGCGCTTTTCGATGAGTTTCACGCAGAAGATCGAGATTTCGTAGAGAAGGTAGACCGGGCCGGCCAGCAGGATCTGGGACATCGGGTCCGGCGGGGTGAACACGGCGGCGAAGGCGAGGATGGCGACGATGGCGTACTTTCGCCCGCTGGCCAGCATGCTGGACGAGACGACGCCGATCCGGGCCAGCAGGGTCAGCACCAAGGGCAGTTGGAACGACAGGCCGAAGGCCAGCATCAGCGCCATGACGAGCGAGAGATAGTCGCCGACGCGGGGCATCATGCGGATGGTCGTGCCGGCGGCTTCGATGTGTTCCATCGAGACGGTAAAACGCGCCAGCATCGGCAACATCATGAAGTAAACGAAGGTGGCTCCCAGCGCGAACAGGATCGGCGCGAGCACGAGATAGGGCCAGAAGGCGCCCCGCTCGGACTTGTAGAGGCCCGGCGCCACGAATGCGTAGACCTGCCAGGCGATGACCGGAAATGCCAGGAACAGGCCGGCAAACACGGCGAGTTTCAGCTGCGCGAAGAAGTATTCCATCGGCGCGGTGAAGATGAATTCGAGCTGCGAGCCCCGGATCTCCTCGGCCACCTGGGCGAAGGGACGCACCAGGAGATCGTAGATGTCCTCGGCGAAGAAGAAGCTGGCGATGGTGGCGACCGTCAGGGCGAGCAGGCTCTTGATCAGGCGCGCGCGCAGTTCGTTGAGATGATCCAGCAAAGGGGCGCGGCTGGTTTCCACCTCGTCGGTGAGATCGGGCTGCTCGTCTTTCGGAGGGGTAAAGGTCACGGCTTACCCTCCCCCGTTTCGGCATCTGCGGGCGGCGTGAGCGGTGGCGTCTCGGGCTCGGGCGACTGGCGCATGACGGCGGAGTTGATGTCCGCCTCCACGGCTGCGAGGTCTTCGGCCGCCTTGGTCATGGCGTTCGAGCGTTTCAGCGCCTCGATTTCCTGCTTCAGCTCGTCGAGCTCGCTCTGGCGGGCGATGTCGTCGAAGGCGGCCTGGAATTCGGCAGCCATGCGCCGGCCCTTGCCGACCATCTGGCCGAGGCGGCGCATCAGCATGGGCAGGTCCTTCGGGCCGATGAAAATCAGCGCCGCAAGGCCTAGCACGAGGATTTCGGAAAACCCGATACCGGGCAGCATGGCGATGCGCCCTCCGGGTCAGCGAACTACGAAGAGGACTTCGATTCGTCCTTCTTCGGGGTGATGTTGACGAGTTCGTCCTTCTCGTTGCGTTCCTCGTCCTTGAGGCCCTTGCGGAAGGCGCCGATCCCCTTGGCCATGTCGCCCATGATCGAGGAAATGCGCCCGCGGCCCCCGAAAAGGAGGATGGCCACGACTGCGACCAACAAAATCTGCATCCAACCGGGCGCCATGCGCAAACTCCTGATGATTTCGCGAAGTATAGGGCCCCGCCCCCGCTGGAACAATGGGGCGAAGCTGTTATGCAGGGCCGATGCGGATTGCGACCTGGAATGTCAACTCGATCAAGGCCCGGCTGCCGACCGTGCTGGACGTGCTGGACGGCATCGCGGCGGATGTCGTGTGCCTGCAGGAGTTGAAGTGTGAAACCGGCGCCTTTCCCTACCTGGAACTGGAGGAGCGAGGCTGGAACTGTGCCGTTCATGGACAAAAGACCTATAACGGCGTCGCCCTCCTCTCGAAGCTGCCTCTCGAGGATGTGACCAAGGGCATGCCCACGATCGCCGACGATGCGGCGCGCTACATTGCCGCGACAGTACTCGGCGAGCGGCCGGTTCGCGTGGTGGGCATCTATGTGCCGAACGGGAATCCCGCGCCGGGCGAAAAGTACGACTACAAGATGGAATGGTCCGAAGCGCTGGAACTCCATGCGGCTGATCTGCTGCGCGCGGAACAGCCCTTCGTGATCTGCGGGGACTATAATGCGATCCCGGCGCCGGAAGACTGCTGGGACGATACGGTATGGAATACCGACGCGCTTGGCCTGCCTGAAACGCGCGCGCACTTCCGGCGGCTGAAATTTCTCGGCCTTACGGATGCCTTCTCGGCCTGCGACGGGCGCGCCCACCAATACACGTTCTGGGACTACCAGGCGGGGGCATTCCAGAAGGATCACGGCATCCGCATCGACCATGTGCTGGCCTGCCCCCGCATGACGGACCGGCTGCAATCCGCCGAAATCTACAAGAAGGCGCGCGGGCTGGAGAAACCGTCAGACCACGTGCCGGTGATTGCGACGTTTGCAGATTAGGCGCGTTGCCGCCCTGCTCAGTCGTCGCGCTTCACGCGGGCCTTGCCGCGGCCGAGGGTGAGCGCCTTGATGGCGCCCCGGAAGGTGCGCACCTCCTGCTCCGTCCACTGAGCACGGACGAGCGCGTTGCGCAGGTTGTTGATCATCACCGGCGTCTTTTCCGGCGGATAGAAATAGCCTGCGCGCTCGAGCTCGGCCTCGAAGTGTTCGAACATGCCGATCAGGTCTTCACGCGAGGCGGCGTCGCCAACGCCTTCGTTCTTGCCTTCGAAACGCCCACCGAAGCCGGCGCGGGCGCCCCATTGGTGGCAGAAGACACCGACAGCCTGCGCGAGATTGAGCGAGGCGAAGGCAGGGTTGACCGGATAGGTGAGGATGGCGTCGCAGAGGGCGACGGCTTCGTTGGGCAGGCCGGACTTCTCGCCGCCGAAGAGGATGCCCACCTGCCCCGGCCGGGCGAGGGTCGCATCAACGGCGCCGGACGCATCGACGACCGGCTTTTCGATACCGCGCGGGCGCGCCGTGGTGGCGAAGGCATAGGTGAGCCCGGACATCGCGGCTTCCAGCGTGTCGAAGACCTGCACCGTGACGCCCTGCTCGAACGCGCCTGCGGACATGGCGTTGGCGCTGCTGCTGGGCCAGCCATCGCGGGGCGTGACGAGGCGCAGGTCGGTGAGGCCGAAGTTCAGCATGACGCGGGCAGCGGCGCCGATGTTCTCGCCAAGCTGGGCTGTGTGGAGGAGGATGGTGGGCTTGATCATGGCGTGGACGCAGCGCCCCGGTGCGCTTCCCAGAGGTCGCCGGCAAGGCCCGCGAGCGCATTGAAATTGACGCCGCTGAGGCCGGTCGTGAGGGCATAGGGCGGCATGTTGAACCGGCGGTTCAGGGCGGAGACCTTGCCGGGCGGGTCCGGCACATGCGGGAAGGTTTCGAACATCAGCCAGCGGTTTGCGCCGACCGAGCCGAGGCCGATGTCCGAGATGTCGCGCCAGGCGAGGCGCCATCTGAGGCCGGCGCAGGATTCGATGCCGTCTGCGTCAAGGATATAGAGCGGGCCGGCGGTGAACATCTGCCGGCCGGCGAAGACCAGCACGGCAAGGCCGAACGGGACGCCGAGCGCACCGATGAGCGCCTTGGCGGAGACGCCGCCCGTGGACATCATATGGAGCGGCATGACGATGCCCGCAACGAGGAAAGCAAGGCCGCCAAAAGCGAAGACGCCGGCGCGCAGGCGCGAGGTGTTGACGATGAAGCGGCCATCCGGCTGGGCCTTGGGGAGGCTGGCCGGCAAAAGGCCGATCAGGCCGACAAGGCCGACCGCGCCGAAGAAGAGGATGACCGCTCCGGCGAGCAGCGTGTCTTCACCCGTCTGGTCCTTCAGCAGGATGAAGCCGCCCATGACGACAAAGCCGAAGCCGATGAGCGTGACGGCGAGGTCTTTGAGGAAATTCATTTCAAAGTCTACTCGGTGCGAGGATTGGTACGTCCACGCGGGCTGCGTACTGCATCGACCAGCGGGAACAAGGTTTCATTGCTGACAACAGATTCCCATCGGCCATGGACCTTGCCATCCGTGGCGATCAGCATGACGCTACGCACAGCGCCGTCGCACCCTGCCGCCTGCTCAAGCTTTGCATCACCGTCATGCCAGATGTGCAGCTTCACTTCACCAGCAGCTACTGAGGCCGTGTCAAAAACCAGTTCTATGCCCGCTGAAAGACCGATCAGGCTGATACCGCGCCCGGCATAACCCGGCCAGTCGGCTTCCCTGAACTGTTCATCGAGGATGCCCTCCCCGAGCGCGGCTTCGCTTGAGCCGCAGACGACGAGAAGATGTCGTGCACCGAAAGCCTCATCCAGCACACTTCCGCTATTGCCCAGTATCTGTGCCTGAGCGCCGGAGCAGAGGGAGGCCACTACAGCCACCAGAGCAGACAAAAATCGGATCACCTGAGATTGAACCTGTCAGTTTGCGGGGATCGGGGCCGACTTGTGAACGTCGCCGCCCGGAGTAGTCAAGCCGGGTGGGCCGGATGCGCCGGTTTGCCCGTTTTGACGCCTGCCCGGCGTCTGCTATAGGCCGGGCCAAACCGTTACAGCGCAAGGATTCCCCGAAATGTCGAAGATCAAGGTCAAAAACCCGGTTGTGGAGATGGACGGGGACGAAATGACCCGGATCATCTGGCAGGTCATCAAGGACAAGCTGATCCACCCCTACCTCGACATCGACCTGAAATATTACGATCTCTCGATCCAGAACCGCGACGCCACCGACGACCAGGTGACCATCGACTCGGCCGAGGCGACGAAGAAATACGGCGTCGCCGTGAAGTGCGCGACGATCACGCCGGATGAGGCGCGCGTCGAGGAATTCGGCCTGAAGAAGATGTGGAAGTCGCCCAACGGCACGATCCGCAACATCCTGGGCGGCGTGGTGTTCCGTGAGCCGATCGTGATCTCCAACATCCCGCGCCTGGTGCCGGGCTGGACGAAGCCGGTCGTAATCGGCCGTCATGCGTTCGGCGACCAGTACAAGGCGACGGATTTCGTGGTGCCGGGCGCCGGCAAGCTGACGATGAAATTCGAAGGCAAGGACGGCAAGGTGATCGAGAAGGAAGTGTTCGACTTCCCGTCGGCCGGCATCGCGATGGGCATGTACAACATGGATGAGTCGATCCGCGACTTCGCCCGCGCAAGCTTCAACTACGGCCTGCAGCGCAAATGGCCGGTCTACCTGTCGACCAAGAACACGATCCTGAAAGCCTATGACGGCCGCTTCAAGGACATCTTCCAGGAAGTCTTCGACACCGAGTTCAAGGACAAGTTTGCCGAGTTCAAAGGCACCTACGAACACCGTCTGATCGACGACATGGTGGCCGCATGCATGAAATGGTCTGGCGGCTATATCTGGGCGTGCAAGAACTATGACGGCGACGTGCAATCCGACACCGTGGCGCAGGGCTATGGCTCGCTGGGCCTGATGACCTCGGTGCTGCTGTCGCCGGATGGCAAGACGGTGGAAGCCGAAGCCGCGCACGGCACCGTGACGCGTCACTACCGCAACTGGCAGAAGGGCGAGGCAACCTCGACCAACTCCATCGCCTCGATCTATGCCTGGACGCAAGGCCTCGACCACCGCGGCCGGATGGATGGCACGCCGGAAGTGCGCAAGTTTGCCCAGACGCTGGAAGACACGATCGTGAAGACGGTCGAGGCCGGCTTCATGACCAAGGACCTCGCGCTGCTGGTCGGGCCGGACCAGGGTTATCTGACCACGGAAGGCTTCATCGAGAAGGTGGCGCAGCGCTTCGAAGAGGCAATGGGCAAGAACTAAGCCCCTCCCGATTGCATCCGCTCTCCCCGGCGAAAGCCGGGGTCCAGCTTTCCGATTGGCTGAACTAGACAGGACTGGATCCCGGCCTGCGCCGGGATGAGCGCTGGGGAGGATGGCGCTGGATACTGAGACACACCGTCCGGCTGCACGCACGTGGAGCGATCTGGCCCTGCCCGCCGCGCTCGTGCTGGCGACGGCCGTCATCGGCTATGCAGCCTGGGCCACCGGCAATGCCAGCATACTGGAAGCGGCCGCCTTTGTTTCCGGCGCCATCTGCGTCTGGCTGGTGGTCCGCCAGAACATCTGGAACTTTCCGCTCGGCCTGATCAATGTCGCGATCTCTGGCTATATCTTCTACGAATACCGTCTGTATGCGGATTCCGGTCTGCAGGTCGTTTACTTCGCGCTGAACCTGATCGGCTGGTATCTCTGGCTGTATGGCGGTGAGCAGCGCACGGCGCTGAATGTGGCGCGCACCTCGCGGCGGGAACTTCTGCTGACAGGGGCGTTCATCGCCGGCTCGACGGCGTTCCTATACTGGCTGCTGCACAAGGCCGGAGGCGCGGTAAAGTTCTGGGACGCGCTGACGACTTCGATCAGCCTGGCGGCCCAATGGTTGCAAAGCCGCAAGAAGCTCGAATGCTGGCACCTCTGGATCCTTGCTGACGTGCTCTATGTGCCGCTCTACATCACCCGGGAGCTTTACCTGATCGCCCTGCTTTACGCCGTCTTTCTCGCGCTGGCCGTGATGGGCCTCACCTCCTGGCGCAAGGCGGTGGCGGCATGAGCACGCGGGCGCTGAGGGTCGTGCTTATCGGCGCGGAATCGACCGGCAAGACGACGCTGTGCGAGCAGCTGGCGGCCTATTACGAGACCGAATGGGTCGGCGAATACGGCCGCGAGCACTGGGAACGCAAGATCGCGGCGATGAACGCGCCCGGCGAGATTCCGGCGTGGACGGATGATGAGTTCATCCATATCGCCGAAGTTCAGCAAGCGCGTGAGAACGAGGCGGCGACGCGGGCCAACCGGGTGCTGATCTGCGACACCAACGCCTTCGCTACGGCGACCTGGTTCGAGCGGTACGCCAACACCCGCCACCCTGCCGTCGATGCCATCGGTGCACGCGACATTGTGGACCTCTACCTTGTTCCGGCCCCGGACATTCCCTTCGTGCAGGACGGCGTGCGCGACGGCGAGAAGATCCGCGACTGGATGCATGCGCGGTTTGTGGAGCTGATCAAGGCGAATGGCACGCCCTATGTGCTGATCACCGGACCTTACGAGGCGCGCCTGCCGAAGGCGATTGCCGCGATCGACACGCTGCTGGCGCTGAAACGGCCGCCGGTGGCCGCGCCGCGTATCCGCGTGCGGCGGGCGGTTGCGGGCGATGCCGAGCGGCTGGCGCATATCGGCACGGCGACGTTCGTCGAGACCTATAGCGAGATCATCGACGGCGCAAACATGGCGGCGCATTGCACGGCGCAGCATTCAAAGGCTGTGTATGAAGCCTACCTCGCCCATCCGGGCTGCGCGGTATGGCTGGCCGAGTACGAGGAGACGGGCGCGCCTGTCGGCTATGCCGTGAACTGCCCGCCGGACCTGCCGATTGCACTGCAACCGGGCGACGTCGAACTGAAGCGCATCTACGCGCTGTCGCGTTTCCATGGCTCAGACGCTGGCCGGATGCTGATGGATGCCGCGATTGAGCAGGCCCGCGCGTGCGGAGCGCTGCGCCTGCTGCTGGGCACGTACGAAGAAAACCGCCGGGCAATCGCTTTCTACCGCAAGCACGGGTTTGAGATGGCCGGCACGCGCCAGTTCCGCGTTGGCGAACGGCTCTATGACGACGTGGTGCTCGCAAAGCCGCTCTGACGGACCTGCGGTGAATACCTATCGGGCCCGCGTGAGCTGCAGAATAGCTTGTGCGAACGAGACGCAATACGAGACGGCTAGAATGACAGACTTCAGGGTGCGCAGCGCAGATGAGCGGCGCGAGGACATTCGCCGGCACGCGGCAGCGCTTGGGATTGACGAGGCGTATATCTCGCGGCTGGTCGACACCTTCTACACCCGCGTTCGGGCGCATCCCCTGCTGGGGCCGGTGTTTGAAAGCGCGATCACCGACTGGACGCCTCACCTGGCGACGATGAAGGATTTCTGGACCTCGGTCGCGCTGAATGCCGGGCGTTATTCCGGCAAGCCGGTACCCGCTCATGCCCGGCACAAGCATATACAGGAATGGCACTTCAACCTGTGGCTCGCGCTGTTCCGCCAAACGCTGGCCGACACCGCGCCGACCTCGGGCGCTGCAGATTACTTCATGGAGCGCGCCGAACGCATCGCCCAGAGCCTGCGGCTGGCGATGTTCGGGTATCCGGGGATACCGAAGGCGGATCGCCCCGGTTGACCCCTTTCCCGCCGGCTAGACCTTGCGGGCCGAACGCACGTAGCGGACCATTCCGTCCGTGGACGTCATGACCAGCGTATGCGTGTGGACGCGGCCATCCCGGTGCAGCACGCCGTTCAGCATGGTGCCGTTGGTGACGCCGGTTGCGCAGAACACGGTGTCGCCCGAGGCGAGTTCGTTCAGCGAATAGGTCTTGCCGAAATCGGTGATGCCGGTCTTGGCGGCGCGCTTCTTCTCGTCGTCGTTGCGGAAAACGAGACGGCCGAACATCTGCCCGCCCACGCATTTCAGGGCAGCCGCGGCGAGCACGCCTTCAGGGGCGCCGCCGGAGCCGACATACATGTCGATGCCGGTGAGCGCGTTGGTGGTGGCGATGACGCCGGCGACGTCGCCGTCAGTGATCAGCGCGATGCGGGCGCCGGCCGAGCGGAGCGACTCAATGATGTCTTCATGGCGCGGACGATCCAGCACGCAGACGGTCATGTCCTCGACCTTGCGCTTGGCGGCCTTGGCGAGCGCCTTGATGTTATCCGCGGGTTTTTCGTCCAGGCTGATGATGCCGTCGGCATAGCCCGGGCCGATGGCGATCTTGTCCATGTAGGTGTCGGGCGCATACAGCAGGCCGCCGCGCGGCGCGATGGCGAGCACCGCGAGCGCGTTGGCCATCGCCTTGGCGGTCAGCGTGGTGCCTTCCAGCGGGTCAAGCGCGATGTCGATTTCCGGGCCATTGCCGGTGCCGACTTCCTCGCCAATGTAGAGCATCGGGGCTTCGTCGCGCTCGCCTTCGCCGATGACCACTCGGCCCTTGAAATCCACCTCGTTGAAGGCCGAACGCATCGCGTCTACCGCGGCGGCATCGGCTTTCTTCTCGTCGCCCCGGCCGGCCAGTTTGGCGGCTGCGATGGCGGCAAGCTCGGTCACGCGCACCATGGAGTCAGCAAGACCGGGCGTCAAAACCTTGTTTTTCATCTATATTTCTCCAGGGGCGGAAATTCGGGACAGTTAACGTCTGAGAGAAGCAATTAGCTTGCCGCTTCAATGCGGATGAGGCGGGGATCTTCGACCGAAACGGAGAGTTTCGCGATCCGGTTAACAGCGGCCTGCATTTGGGCGCGGGCGCAGCGATGGGTGACCACGGCGACGGGGCTGGCACCGCTCTCGTCGGCGGAATCCTGCAGCAGCTTGTCGACCGAGACGCCTTCCTCGGCCAGCGCTTCGGTGAGCGCGGCGAGCGTGCCCGGCTTGTCGGCGAGGCGGACGCGCAGGAAGAAGGGCGCGACTTCGGTATTGTCGCCCTTGATGAAGGGCTGGGCGACGTGATGCTCGGCGCGGCCGAAAGCGTTGCGGATGGCGGGGCGGAAAAGCTTCGCGACATCGCCCATGACGGCGCTGGCGGTGGGGCCGGAGCCTGCGCCGGGGCCGGACAGCACGACGGCGCCAAGCGGGTCGGCTTCGATGCGCACGGAGTTCAGCGAGCCATCGATGCGGGCAAGCGCGTGGGCAACCGGCAGGGCCATCGGCTCGACGCGGCAGACGACGCCGTCTTTCTTCAGCACGCCCTCTGCGATGAGCTTGATGCGGAAACCGAGCCGGTCTGCGAGGCGCAGGTCCATCAGGCCGATTTCCTCGATGCCGCGCACTTCAACCTTCGAAAAATCGAGATCGGCGGAGAAGGCGATGGCGGAGAGGATGGCGGCCTTGTGGGCGGCGTCCATGCCAGACACGTCGAGCGTGGGGTCAGCTTCGGCATAGCCGCGCTTTTGCGCTTCGGCGAGCACGTCCTCATAGGAGCGGCCCGTTTCCAGCATGGTGCTGGTGATGAAATTGCAGGTGCCGTTGAGGATGCCGGAGACGCGCTTGACCTCGGTGCCGGCAAGGCTGTCACGCAGCACACGGACGACCGGGATGCCGCCGGCGACGGCGGCTTCGAAAAGGAGGTCGACGTGCTGCTCGGCCGCAAGAGCGGCAAGCGCGGTGCCGTGCTTGGCGATCAGGGCCTTGTTGGCGGTGACGACGTGCTTGCCGGCCTTGAGGGCGGATTCGACGGCGAACTTGGCGGGGCCGTCCGAGCCGCCGATCAGCTCGACGAAGACGTCGACATTCGGGTCGACGGCGAGCGTGGCGGCGTCGTCGAACCAGGGATAGGCGTCGGTGTTGACGGGGCGGTTGCGGCTCTGCGAGCGGGCACTGACGCCGGCGATCTCGACCTTGCCGGGCAGCCGGAGGCGGTCCTGGCGCTGCACCAGCTCGATCAGCCCGGCGCCCACATGGCCAAGGCCGGCGATTCCAATCCTTAACGGGCCCATCGGGCGCCCCTTGTACGCTGTTCAATGCTCCGGCGGGTGCCTAGCGGTTTTGGGGCGCGGGGGGAAGGCCCGGGATAGCCTGAAACGGCTCAACCTGAGCGCAAACGAGCGCACAGATGGTTCCAAAGCATGCGGCCGGCCAAACCCACCGTTCCACCGATCAGAGAAAAGATCATGTAGCTCATCGGTCGGACCAGAAAGCCGACGGTATATTGATGGCTTGCCCAAGCAACAAACGCGCCCAGACCCGCGAGCGCAAGCAAACTGCCTGCCAACATCCACCGGACGTTGCTGACCCAAGGACGTATCGGACGGAACAACCGGGTGCCCACGCCCCCTACTCCGCCGCGACCGGCTTGATTTCCTTGACGCCGTGCGTGGCGAGGAATTTGCGGATGTTGCGGCCCGCTTGCCGGATGCGCTGCTCATTTTCCACGAGTGCAATGCGGACATAATCGTCGCCATGCTCGCCGAAGCCGGCGCCAGGGGCGACGGCGACGTGGGCCTCGTTGATCATCTGCAGGCTGAATTCAAGGCTGCCCATATGGCGCAGCTTTTCCGGGATCTGCGCCCAGGCGAACATTGACGCCTTGGGGCTCGGGATCGGCCAGCCTGCGCGGGTGAAACTGTCGACGAGGACGTCGCGGCGCGCGCGGTAAATGCGGCGCACATCGTCCACGCAGTCCTGCGGGCCGTCGAGCGCGGCTGCAGCGGCGACCTGAATCGGCGTGTAGGCGCCATAGTCGAGATAGGACTTCACGCGGGCAAGCGCGGCGACAAGCTTGTCGTTGCCGGCAACGAAGCCGATGCGCCAGCCGGCCATCGAATAGGTCTTCGACATCGTGGTGAACTCCACCGCGATATCCTTCGCGCCGTCGACTTGCAGGATCGAGGGCGTCGGCTCCTCGAAATAGATTTCGTTATAGGCGAGGTCCGACAGGATCCAGAGATCGTGCTTCTTCGCGAACTTTACCGCTTCCTTGTAGAAGTCGAGATCGCACACAGCAGCGGTCGGGTTCGACGGGAAGCAGAGCACCATCGCGGTCGGTGGTGGCACGGAGTATTTCACCGCGCGACCGAGGTTCGACAGGTATTGCTCCGGCGTATGCGCCGGCACGCCGCGGATCGAGGCGCCGGCAATGATGAAGCCGAAATGGTGCAGCGGATAGGACGGGTCCGGCGCGAGGATGACATCGCCCGGCGCGCTGATCGCCTGGGCGAGGTTGGCAAAACCTTCCTTCGAGCCGAGCGTGACGATGACTTCGCGGTCCTTGTCGAGGCTCACGCCGAAGCGGCGCTTGTAATAATCCGTCAGTGCACGGCGCAGTCCGGGAATGCCGCGCGAGGCGGAATAGCCGTTGACGTCCGGCTTGCGGGCGGTCTCGACGAGCTTGTCGACGATATGCTTGGGCGTCGGCAGGTCCGGATTGCCCATGCCGAGATCGATGATGTCGGCGCCTTTGGCGCGGAGGGCGGCTTTCGTGCGGTTGACCTGTTCGAACACATAGGGCGGCAGCCGCCGGATCTTGTGAAAGTCTGTATTGATCATCTGGAGATCACGCCTTCGGTCACACGCGGCACGTTGAAGCTTTCCCGGATCGCCGCAATCTCGGTTTCTGTGAAGAATTCGCCTTCCGGCAGGCCGGGCTCGAACTCGGCCCGGATTTCCGCCGCGATATTGGCGATGCGCGCGGCGCCTTCGGGGGCGACCTGGGCGCGCTCTTGGGTGTCGAACTGTTGTTGGAGCGCACGCATCTCGTCGCCGGACACGGCGAGACCATCTGCGGGCTTCCAATTTGCGTCAATCGTGGGAATATCAGCGATCTTCGGATAGCCCTCGCCCCGGATCTCGGTGCGCCGGGCGCCGTACCATTCCGGCGCATCGTTAATGGCGCCGCGCACCTTCGAAAACGAAGATGTACACGCAGTTGCCAGCAACAGTGGCACGCCACACAGGAGAATCGCCGTGTTTTTCATGGTTAATCTCATTAAATCACAAACATTGTGATGGATAGATGAGCGCGAAAAACGGGGCAAAACTAGGACCAATGAGCAGCGCTACTCCCCCAGCCACCGGAAACGAGCCGCTGGCCGCCCTGATGGCGGCGCAGGACCCCATGCGCTGGCAAGTGTTAATGACCACGCTGGCGCTGGCGAATACCGAGTCGCAGGCGCTGATGACCGAGGTCATGACCGGTTCGGGCCCGCTCGCCACGATGACGCAAGGCGACCCGATGGGCGCTGCCGACGCCTTCCGCGAGGTCGGCATGAGCCTGGCCACCAACCCGCAGGCGCTGATGCAGGCGAATTTCGACCTGATGCAGGGCTGGATGAAGCTGTGGCAGGAAATGGCCACCGAAGCACTGGCCCCGGAAACGCCGAAAGAAAAGGACAAGCGCTTCGCCGACCCGGAATGGCAGGTGAACCCGGCCTTCAAGTTCATCCGCAAGGCGTATGATCTCAATTCGCGCTGGATGAACTCGCTGGCCGACCGCGCAACAAACATGGATCCCGCCGTGCAGCTGCGCGCGCGGTTCTTTATGCAGCTGCTGACTGAGAGCCTGTCGCCCACCAACTTCCTCGGCACCAACCCACAGGCGCTGCGCACCTTCATCGAAAGCGGCGGCGAGAGCGTGCTGGCCGGCCTGCGTCTGGCGCGCGAGGACGTGCGCAAGGGGAATGGCAAGCTCTACATCTCGCAGACCGACGAGACCCCGTTTGAAGTCGGCGTGAACATCGCGACGGCGCCCGGCGAAGTCGTGTTCCGCAACGACCTGATCGAGCTGATCCAATACAAGCCGACGCAGGAGATGGTGTATTCGAAGCCGCTGCTGATCTTCCCGCCCTGGATCAACAAGTTCTACATTCTCGACCTGCGCGAAGAAAATTCGATGATCCGGTGGCTCGTCGACCAGGGCCTGACGGTGTTCGTCGTCTCCTGGCGCTCGGCTGACAAGGTGACGAAGGATTACGACTGGGACGACTACGTCAAGAAAGGCATCTACGCCGCCGTGGAGGCTGCGCTGCAGGCCTCCGGCGCGAAGAACCTGAATGCGGTCGGCTATTGTATCGGCGGCACGTTGCTCACCTCTGCGCTCGCCCACATGGCGGCCACGGGATATGACAAGATTTCGGCCGCGACCTTCTTCGCCTCGCAATCCGACTTCGAACTCGCGGGTGATCTGAAGGTGTTCACCGATGGTCCGGGCCGGGATTATGTCTACGGCATCATCGACGACCACGGCGGCATCATGCCGGGCAAGGAGATGTACGAGACCTTCAACTGGCTGCGCCCGATCGACCTTGTGTGGCGCTACGTCGTCGACATGTACATGCTGGGCAAACCACCGCGCCCATTCGACCTGCTCTACTGGAACGCCGACCAGACCAACATTCCGGGGCCGGTGCATCGCCGCTACCTGAAGGAATGCTACGCCGAGAACCAGCTGGCCGAAGGCAACTATTCCGTGCTCGGACAGAAGGTCGACATGGGCAACATCAAGATCCCGGTGCTGCTGCAGGCCTCGAAGGACGACCACATCGTGCCCTACGAGAGTGTGTTCCGCACGGCCAAACGCTATGGCGGCGACACGACGTTCGTCCTCTCCGGCTCCGGCCACATTGCCGGCGTGGTGAACCACCCGAACGCGAAGAAATACCAGCACTGGGTCAATCCCGGCGAACTCGGCACTTCGGCGAATGAGTGGCTGAAGGGCTCGACCGAGATCGGCGGCAGCTGGTGGCCCACCTGGTGGGACTGGCTGAAGCCGAAATCGGGCCGAAAGGTGAAGGCGGTCGAGCCCAAGGATATGGGCCTTGGCGCGGCGCCCGGCACCTACGCCAAGGTGCGGATGGCGGACATCAAGCTTCCGCCGGAATGATCAGGCCGTAAGGCCTGCCGCTTCGTCGAGCCCCAGCGCGATGTTGAGGTTCTGCACCGCCGCGCCGGACGCGCCCTTCCCCAGATTGTCCAGCCGCGCGACGAGGCGGGCCTGGTCGTCGCTGCCGAACACGTAGAGCTCGAGCCGGTTGGTGTCGTTGCAGCCTTCTGCGCCGAGCGTCTTGATGGCGTCGGCCTCGGCGAGAGTCGCGACCTTGATGAAGGCTTCGCCGGCATAGGCGGACGCGAGCACTTTCTGCAGCTCGGCGCGTTTCGGCTTCTTCGGCAGCGCCCAGACCGGCAGCGGCACTTCGATGATCATGCCCTGCGCGAAGCGGCCGACAGCCGGCATGAACATCGGCGTGTGCGACAGGCCGGCGTGTTTCTTCATCTCGGGCGGGTGCTTGTGCGTCTGGCCGAGCGCGTAGATGCGGTAATTGTCTTCAGTCTGACGGTCCTCGAAATCAGCGATCATCGACTTTCCGCCGCCGGAATATCCGGACACGGCATTCACGGTGACGGGCCAGTCATGCGGCAGGAGGCCGGCGACGACCAGCGGGCGAACCAGCGCGATGAAGCCGGTGGGATAGCAGCCCGGGTTGGAGATGCGGCTTGAGGCCTTGATGGTGGCGCGCTGGCCCTTGTCCATTTCCGGAAAGCCATAGGCCCAGCCCGGCGAGACGCGGTGCGCGGTGGACGCGTCGATGATCACCGTGTTGGGGTTTTCCACGAGACTGACAGCGAGGCGCGCCGCGTCGTCCGGCAGGCAGAGGATGACCGCGTCGGCGCGTTTCATGATGGCGGCGCGCGCGTTGGCATCCTTGCGCTTCGCGTCGTCGATCGAGATCACCTCGAGATCGCTGCGCCCGGCAAGCCGGCCGGCGATCTGCAGGCCGGTTGTGCCCGCCTCGCCATCGATGAACACCTTCGGTTTCATGGGCCGGTTCCTTCCCGGTCAGACAGCAAAACAAAACGGGCGCCTCGTTTCCGAAGCGCCCGCCAGAAGAGTGGATAAACCTCTTGGGGGTTTAGCGCTTCGAGAACTGGAAGCTGCGGCGAGCTTTGGCTCGGCCGTACTTCTTGCGCTCGACCACGCGCGGGTCGCGCGTCATGAAGCCGAACGGCTTGAGCACAGGGCGAAGGCCCGGCTCGAACGCCACGAGGGCGCGCGAAATGCCGTGACGCACTGCGCCGGCCTGGCCCATGAGGCCCGAACCCTTGACGGTGCAGATGACATCGAATTCCGACTGGCGGCCGGCTTCGATCAGCGGCTGGGCGATCACCATGCGCAGCACGGGGCGCGCGAAGTAGGTTTCCTGGTCGCGGCCGTTGATCGTGATCTTGCCGGTGCCGCGCTTGATCCAGACGCGGGCAACCGCTTCCTTGCGGCGGCCGGTGCCGTAGGCGCGGCCTTGAGCATCGATCTTGGGCTCGGCTTTGGCAACCGGCTGGGCCGACGGTGCGCCGGTCATTGCGCCAAGGTCTTTCAGGGAAGCGGAGGTATCGGTCATGGTAATCAGGCCGTTTTCGAGTTCTTGCGGTTCATCGATTTGAAATCGACGAGCTCGGGTTGTTGGGCGGTGTGCGGATGCTCGGCGCCGGCATAGATGCGCAGCTTGCCGAATTGCTGGCGCGACATCGCGCTCTCACGCGGCATCATGCGCTTCACTGCGAGTTCCAGCGCGCGCTCCGGGAAGCGGCCCGACAGGATCTTGCCAGCCGTGGTGGTCTTGATACCGCCGGCGTAACCGGTGTGGCGGTGGTAGACCTTGTCGGTCAGCTTGTTGCCGGTGAACACGGCCTTCTCGGCGTTGATGATCACGATGTGATCGCCGGTGTCGACGTGCGGAGTAAAGTCAGGGCGATGCTTGCCGCGAAGACGTTTCGCGACGTAAGAAGCAAGCCGTCCGACGACGATGCCTGTCGCGTCGATCACGACCCACTTGTTCTCTCCGCCGACGGGCGCGTTATAGGTTTTCATTGCTCTGCTCAGAGCCTCTCAATTTCGGAGTTCCAGGAATGCAAATTAAGGGCTGGCGTTTAGTCGCCGCTTCTCCCTTTGTCAACGCGGCTGCCGGGGCGATCCTGCTTTTTGGCGCAGCGGCCTGTTCACGGCAGGAAAAGGGTCCTGAAGCCCCCCCACAAGCTGCCCCAGTTGCTGCAGGATTGGAGCTTCCGGCCGTCTGGTCAACCCGTCCCCTGTCGGGCCCCGTAAAGGACGTGGCGATGTCCACGGGCGGGGGCGCCGTGCTGGCGGTGGCGTATCAACGCGGCGGCCTCGAGTTTTTCGACATGGAAGGCGAGCGGATCGGCGAGCCGGCCCTGTTCCGCCTGAGAGCCGTGGCGGACGGGCGCTCGACCACCATTGGTGACGCCCCGATCACCCTGTTTCCCGGGGTGACCGACAGCGGCGAGCTGAAGGGCTACATCTACAGCCCCGGCCTGCTGGCCCCGACCCAGATCGACCTGCCGATTCCCGAAGACCGCTCGGTCGCGGGCCTCTGCACAGGGGACGCCGGCACCCAGGGCCTGATGCGGATTGCCTACTGGACCGTGGTCAACTCGATGGAACTGACCACCGGCCTGCTGACCGAGAAAGACGGCAACCTCGCCTGGACGCCGGAAGCGGCAACGCCGTCCACCATCCCAGTCGCGTCCTGCGTGTTTGCGGGCGGGCAACTGGTCTCGTCTGCAGCGGCAGATTCGGCGCCGCTGACGCGCGGCGACCTGTCGGCGCTGCTGTCACTCGAATCCGGCAAGCCACTGCGCATCTCCACCGACTTCGGGATGACCAACACCGATGTGGCCATCCGCGATGGCATCACCATCGAGGCGCCCCGTAACCCGACCGCGATCACGGCGCTGGGCACCCTTCCCGCCGGCGGCTTTCCGGGCGGCGTCGTTGTGGTTGCGGGCGAGAATGCGGCCGGCGAAAGCCAGGTCGTGTTCATCGACCCGAGCGAGATCACGCTGGAGCCGGTTGGGGATGAATAGGCGTTGAGGCCCGCCAGACGAGATGGACGGCGGCCAGCGTGACAATCACCCCGAGCGCCTGGTGCAGCAGCGCCTGGTACAGGGGCGCGGCGTTCAGGAGCGTGTGGATACCCCATAGCGCCTGCGCCGTGACGAGGATTGCCAGCGCGTTGAATTCACGCGACAGCGCGGTCGCCCGGTAGCGCCAGGCGGCCGCGAGGCTGGTTGCCAGCAACGTGTAGGCCAGGATGCGGTGATTGAACTGGGTTGTCGCGCGGCCTTCGAAGAAGCTGCGGATACCAAGGTCAGCCTGTATATAATGTGACGGGATCAGCTCCCCCGCCATCAGCGGCCAGTCATTATATGTGCGCCCGGCGTCGAGCCCCGCCACAAGTGCCCCGGCCGCCATCTGGACGAACACGAGCGCCAGCAGCGCCACGGCCACGCACCGGGCGCGGCCCGGCGCAGCCTCCCGCGGGCGGTCTCCGAGCGAAAGCCAGAGCCAGGTGGTGAAACAGAGGATCAGCAGCGCCAGGCTGAAGTGGGTCATCAACCGGTAAGGCGCGACCGAAACCCGGGTCGTGTCGCCCATGCCGCTGGACACCATCCACCAGCCGATGGCGCCCTGCAGGCCTCCGAGCGCGATCAGCCCGAGCAGCTTCCAGGCAAGGCCGTTGCCGAGCCAGCCCCGGATGGCAAAAACGGCGAAGCCGAAGGCGGCTACGAAACCTATGAAGCGGCCGAGCTGGCGGTGGCCCCATTCCCACCAGTAGATGAACTGGAACTCCGACAACGACATGCCCTGGTTCTGCAGCGCGTACTGGGTGGTCGAGCGGTATTTCTCGAACTCTTCGGCCCAGCTGGCAGCGTCCATCGGCGGCAGCGCACCGGTGACGGGGCGCCATTCGGTGATCGACAAGCCGGAATCGGTAAGCCGGGTTGCGCCGCCGACCAGGATCGTCGCGTAGACGAGCAGTCCGATGAGGACGAGCCAGGCGCGGATCCAGCGTGCGGCAACAGGCGAAATTGCGTTTGCGGTCATGCGCGGTAGATCACCCGGCTACCGGCGCAATCAAGAGGCGCCATCGTCGCATCAGCCCGTGAAGGACCGCCGCATGCGCAAGATCGTCGCCTCGCTCGGCATGCTCGCATTCGCGGCGTTCTGGATCTGGGGCATCTCGATGGTAGCCCCGGCGGCGGGCAGCTGGCCGGCCGCGCTTGAAATCGCGTTCTATGTGCTGGCGGGCACGCTCTGGATCCTGCCGCTGCGCCCGCTCCTGAAATGGATGAACGCTAACGCGGAACCCGAGGAAGACTAGGGTCCGTACTCAATTAGAATTCCCGTGATCGGGTAGATGTGATTCACTGCGCCCTGGAGGATGCTGTGATGAGTGATCTTTACTGGCTGGATGACGAGGCCTGGTGCCGTATCGAACCGTTGCTGCCTCGGGGCGGCGCGGCGCCCACCGGGTTGATGACCGGCGGGTCATTTCGGGGATCATGCACATGTTGCGGACCGGCGCACGGTGGCGCGATTGCCCCGAGGTCTATGGTCCGTACACGACGATCTACAATCGCTTCAACCGGTGGAGCCGTCAGGGCATCTGGCGGGACATCTTCTATACCCTGACCGGCTCGACCGGCATTGTCGGGACCCGAACGGTCTGCATCGACTCGACCCATGTGAAGGCCCATCGCTCTGCAGGCGGCGCTAAAGGGGGGCCTTCCATCACGCCATCGGCCGCTCGCGCGGTGGGCGCACCACCAAGATCCACGCCCTGACAGACGCCTCAGGCAGGCCTCTGACCTTCCTGCTGACGCCCGGCAATATACATGACATGACGCCGGCCCTGGATCTGCTCGGCATGATCGCGCCGCCCCGGAAACTACTCGCAGACAAGGCCTATGACGCCGGACGCCTCAGAAACTGGCTTGCGGAAAGGGACGCTGAGGCGGTCATCCCCTCTACCGCCACGCGCAAGACGCCGATCAACTACAACCGCAAGACCTACAAAAGCCGCAACAGCATCGAGCGCATGTTCTGCAGGCTAAAGGACTTCCGGAGAATCGCCACACGCTACGACAAGCGCGCAGACATCTTCCTCTCAGCAATCTGCCTCGCAGCAGCCATAGAATGGTGGACCTAATTGAGTCCCGACCCTAGTCGCTCTCGCCATGCTTTCGCGCCGCTTCGCGCAAGCGTGCAAAGATGGCGGCGGGATCTTCCGGCGCTTCGACTTCGCCTGGCTCGGGATAATCGTCGAAGACTTCCTCTTCCTCGACCGCCGCTTCCGTCGCGGCAGCCGCAGCAGCAGTTGGCGCCATCGCTTCGCGCCGCACCTCGGGCATCACGGCGTCAACCGCATCGATGATCACCGCGCTGTCGTCTTCTGCGCGCAGGCGACCGATGACCGTTTCGCCGCCGACCAGTGTCTGGCCGGGCCAGACAAGCACATTCAGGCTGGCGGGCAGGTAAAGGTCGCACCAGCCGCCCAGGCGGCGCGTGCCAAAGGCGCGTCCAAGACGCACGACGTCGCCGGTCTCGACCGACAACTCAATGCGTGGTCCGAAACCGCCGGTCGCGAGCGCAAGGCCCGCCTGCTCGCCCGCGCTTTCGAAAGCGACATAGGCGCGCGTCAGCCCGTCATCGTCGGGCCGGAAAGCGACCGGCACGGAGGGTTCGCCCTGCGCCACGCTGATCAGGTCCACACCGCCGGCGATGGGCGTATAGAGCTTGTTGGTCGAGACCGGTGAGGACGCGATGCGTACCCGCACGCACCGGCTGGCCGACAGGCGCAGGGCCGTCGGCGGCTCCTCATGGTCAATCGAGAGCACAATGCCGTCGCAGGGCGCGACCACCCCGTCGGCGATTTCCGGCGGCGCGCGGCGCGACCAGCGGCCGGCTGCGAGGGCAAGCAGCATCGCGGCGAAGCCGATCCAGAACAGCGGTCCCCAGATCCAGCCGAGCAACAAGGCGGCCAGGAATGCGCCGGCGGCAGCCGCCACGCTTTCCCAATCCAGCACGATATTCAGCCACGGCATGGAGCGGCGTTCGATCTCGTCGGACATTTCATCGCTCCTTTCGCGGCGTTGTTGTGTCAGGTCACGGCCAATGCAGCATCCGTGCTACGGGCCTGACGCTGCCACATATCAGCATATTTGCCGCCTTTTGCCAGCAGCGCGGCATGGTTACCACGCTCAATCACACGTCCCGCTTCGAGAACGAGGATCTCGTCGGCGGAAATCACGGTGGACAGGCGGTGTGCCACCATCAGTGTCGTGCGCCCCGCCGAAGCATGGTCGAGCGCGTCCTGCACGGCGGCTTCGGTGGCGCTGTCGAGCGCGCTGGTGGCCTCGTCGAGCACGAGGATCGCCGGATCGGCAAGCACCACGCGCGCGATGCCGACGCGCTGTTTTTCGCCGCCCGAAAGCTTCAGGCCGCGCTCGCCGACGCGGGTGTTCCAGCCATCCGGCTGGCTCTCGATAAAGTCGAGCAACTGGGCGCGCCGGGCCGCATCGCGGATTTCTTCCTGGGTAGCATCCGGGCGGGCATAGGCGATGTTGGCGCGGATCGTATCATTGAAGAGGACAACGTCCTGCGGCACGAGGCCGAGCGCGCCGCGCAGCGAATCCTGCTTGAGGTCCCGCACGTCCTGACCGTCGATCAGCACGCGGCCACCATCGGTGTCGTAGAAGCGGAACAGCAGCTTCAGCAGCGTCGACTTGCCGGCACCCGACGTGCCCACGAAAGCGATCTTGCGGCCCGCGGGCACATCGAAGCTGATGTTCTGTACACCGACAGACCGGCCTTCATGGTTGAAGGAGACCTGATCGAACGTGACGCGGCCCTTCGGCTTGTCGAGGGTGCGGGCACCCGGCGCGTCCTGCACCTCCGGCACCATGGCGAGCAAGCCGTGCAGCTTTTCGAGGTCGACAGCGCCCTGCTTGATCTCGCGCCAGGCCCAGCCAAGGATGTTGAGCGGCGCATAGAGCGACAGAAGCATCAGCATTACGGCGGTCAGGTCGCCGATCTGCATGGTGCCCTGGATGACATTCCACGCCGACAGCACCATCACGGCGAGGAGGCCAAGGTTCATCACCAGCGCCTGCACCGTGTTCAGCACATACATGCTGCGCACGGTGTCGACGTAATGGACGTTGTATTCGCCCATCGCCTTGTCGAACCGGCCAGTCTCGCGCGCTTCGGCGGCAAAGGATTTGACGGTTTCGAAGTTGGTCAGGATGTCGACGGCGGTCGCGCGGAAATGCGTGTCGGCCTCGTTCATCTTCCGCCGCTGGCGAACCCGCCATTCGGTGATGATCACGGTGGCCACCACATAGACCGCAATGGTGACGACCGCGATCATCGACAGGCGGATGTCGTAGGCGACGCCGAGCGCGATCGAGGCCAGAACCAGGCGGATCAGGGTCGGCCCGATATTGAAGGCGAGAAAGCGGATGAGGTAGTCGATTGCCCCTGCCCCGCGTTCGATGATGCGGTTCAGGGCGCCGGTGCGGCGGGTCTGGTGGAAGTTCAGCGACAGGCCGAGCGAATGGCCGAAGGCATCGACACTGGCCACACGCTGCGCATCCTGGCTGACCGGCGCGAACAGCCAGTCGCGCGCCTGCGGCAAGCCGGCGGCGAGGAAGCGCAGGATGAGACCGTAGGACAGCCAGAGCAGCGCCGTGCCGAAATCGGCCGCGGCGCCGCCGCTGGGCGCGACCTGGTTGATGGCGTGACCCATCACCAGCGGCGAGATCACTTCCAGCACCGAGGCGAGCAGCGTGATGATTACGGCAATCGCCATGACCGGGCGCCACTTGGCGAGTTCCCGTCGCCAGAGCAGCTGCAGGATGCGGGTGATCGATCCCCAGAGCCCGCCATCGGCGCTGTCGATACGGTCGGGGTTTTCGGGGGCCGGATCGGCGGAGGTCGGTGGGCTCATCCAAGCCATATGGCGCGGAATGTCCGAAAACGGAACCCGCTCGCCGCCCGCGCTGGCCGGATACGTGCGAAACGGTCTGGCCGAACCCGCCGGCGCCCCCTATCACGTGGCGTCATGACAACGATAAAATCTCCGAAACCCAATTCCGGCCGTGTCTCGATCTGCGTGTATTGCGGCGCATCCAACACGGTGAACGAAAAGTACATCCGGCTCGCCGAAACCCTCGGCAAGGAGCTGGCCGCCCGCGAGCTGCGCCTCGTCTATGGCGGCGGCGGCGTGGGCCTCATGGGCGCATGCGCCCGCGCCGCGCATGACGCGGGCGGCGAAGTCCTCGGCATCATGCCGAAATTCCTGCTCCAGAAAGAACGTATCTACACCGAGGTCGAGCACCGCATCGTCGACGACATGCACACCCGCAAGATGATGATGTTTGACGAGGCGGATGCGTTCATCGTGCTGCCGGGCGGCATCGGCACGCTGGAAGAAGCCGTGGAAATCCTGTCCTGGGCGCGGCTCGGCCTGCATGCGAAGCCGATGGCCTTCCTTGACGAAGATGGTTTCTGGGCTCCCTTCTTCGAGCTGATGGAGCATGTCATTGCCGGCGGCTTCATCCCGGAGGAGTTCCGCGGCAGCCTTGTTCACGCCACCTCGCCGGGCGAGGCGCTGTCGGCGCTGGACGCGCGCCGAGTGGTGCTGGACAGCTAGGGCTGGACGCTCGCAGGCTCGGCCGTCTCCTCCGCCAGCGCCGGCGGCGCAAAGGCGGCCTCCAGCGGCGCATAGCGGTCGATGATTTCCTGCATCGCAACTTTGCGCGCGGCCGCGTCACCATCGGTGAGGAAGGTTTCAAGCTCGCCGACGTCCTTGCCGAGCGCTTCCTTCACCAGCTTGCCGCAATCATAGGTCCTGCGCGCCTTGTTGTAGGCACAGGCCTTCACCCATGTGATCGGTCGATCCTCCCAGGGATCCGCCTCCAAACCGTCACGGCGCAGCAGCACATGCTTGTCACCGTTCTTCTTGCAGATCTTCTTCACTTCCTTCTCGACCGGCTTGAACTCGTCCGGCAAGCCGAAGCCGCAATAGGTGTCGATGTTCCAGGCGCTGACGCTCATCGTCCGCTCCCGGCCATCCGCATCGAATGTATGGCGTTCGAGATAGTCGGTCCCGTACCAGGTCGCCACGAGATCGCCGAGTTCCAGCTCGTGCGCGGGCTCCTTTTCGACGCGGATGACATAGCGCTTGGTGGCCAGGTCGCTGAAGGCGGTGCCCGAGAAGAAGTTCAGGTTGCCGTTCGATGACGTCCACGACAGGGCGCCGTCCTGGCCGACGACGGAGTTCGTGATTTCGGCCGGATTGATTTCGATCCCGTAAAGCATCGACGTCTCGACACTCCAGTCGCCGTCCACGCCTGCGATCGTCCCGTCTCCATGCGCCAGTCCGAACCGGCAGGGACCGATCCACCGCGCCTTTTGCCAATAGTTGGCGAATCGCTGGTAGCGGCCGTCATGCGGGGCGAAGACGATGACCGAACAGTCGCCGTCGGCGGTAGCCAGAAGGCGTTCACCCGGCCGAAGCGGCAGATTGGTCGCGTCGAACACGGGCGCCGGCCCGGTGCCGGAATCGAGCGGCGGCGCATCCGCCGAGGCGGCAAAGCCCGGCGCCAGCACGGCGAGCGTGGCACACAGGGCGGAAAGAGCGGGGCGCAACCGGGAAAACATCATGCAGAACGGCCTCATGCCCCAGCCACATGGCGAAAGTAAGGGCGGCCGGTGCACCGTGTCCAGACGTCGAATTCAGGCGGGGCGGCCTACTCCGCAGCGACGAGATTGAACTCTTCGCGCCATTCGGCCATCAGCGCCCGGTTGTCGTGGTCCCAAGGATGGAAACCCGGCTTGAACCAGGTGATCCAGATCTTCCAGCCCCGTCCGAAGAAGGCTGGCTTTTTCCAGAGGAAGGCCTTGACCGCCTTGCGGGCATCCTTCGGCGAATAGCCATCGGCTTCCAGCATCCAGGAAGCGTAGGTGGTGATGTTGCGGCTGAAGAAATAGGAAATCAGCAACATCGCGACGGACCGGCGCATGTACCGCTTGAAGCCCGACCACTCCTTCGTGGCGACGAGGAACACGTCATAGGCAACCGCCTTGTGCTCGGTCTCTTCCATGGCGTGCCAGCGCCACAGGTCCTTCAGTGACGGGTGCGTCTTGGTGAACATGTCGTCATGCGCGGCGAACATGTCGGCCAGCATGGCCGTGAAATGCTCGAGGCAGATTGTGGCGACGAGCATCCGCATCGGCCCTGCCGCGCGGGAATATTCGATCCGCTCACGGATCTGCTCCTCGACGCGCGCGACCGGATACTTTGCCCGGTCGATCACGCCGTTAAGCAGGTGGTGTTCGCGCGAATGGATCGCTTCCTGCGCAATGAAGTCGCGGGCATCCTTGGCCAGCCGCCCGGACAGCTGGTCCCGGTAGGCACGCACGGCGTCCATGAACAGGCGCTCGCCGTCCGGGAAGGTCAGGGACAGCGTGTTCATGATGGCGGTGCCCACAGGGTCCCCGTCGAGCCAATGACCGGTGCGCGCGCTGCTGACGTCGAAATGCAGGTCGCGCGGGCTGATGGTGAGATCTTCAGGCGTGGGATTGCCGGTCATCGCGGATTTCCTGCTGGATGGACAAGTTTCGGGATACGTTTTCAATTGATCTGAAGGCAATTTAGCACTTACTGACAAAAATGTCGATAGATAAACACACCCCTGCCCGGATCCGCCGCTCGCCTGAGGCGTCGCGGGAGAACATCCTTGATGCGGCTGAACGGCTGCTCGTCGGCCAGGGCCCGCAATCCCTGCGGCTGGCGGATGTGGCGCGCGAGGCCGGCGTCGCGAATGCCACGGTCCTGCATCATTTCGGCAGCATCCACGCCGTGCAGGCCGCCCTGATGGAGAAGATGATCGTCGCGCTGGTCGCCGGCCTGCTCGCGATGGACGTGCCGGCTGACCCGCGCGCAGCCCGGGCCGCTGCCTTGCAGAACCTGTTCGACGCGTTCGAGACCAAGGGCGCGGCCCGCCTCGCCGCCTGGCTGGAACTCACCGACGAGTCGCGCCGCCTGCGCACCGTTCGCGAAGCCGTGCAGACCGTCGTCCGCCAGAAGATCGGCGCGCCGGAAGCCGACGAAGCCCGGCTCGAGGATGCGATCCTCGTCAGCGTCATTCTCGCCATCGGCGTCGGCCTGTTCGGCCCCACCCTCAGCGAACTCCTCGGCAAACCGGCAGGCCGGGCACGCGCCGTGGCGCTGAAGCTGCTGGAAGACGGCATGGACCCCACCTGACGCGGGGTCTGCGCGGGCCTTCAGTCGTCCGCGCGAGTCCAGTCCGCGCCACGGAGCGGATCAAGCCGCCGCACAACGCGAAATCCTGTGCTCTCACGCTTTTCGCCAGTTGGTGCTTGAAGGCGCCCGGCAGGTGTGCCCAGCACCAGGCGCTCCGGGCACGGACCGCTGGCACCGGTTCCGGAAGCGCCGGCACAATCGAACACCCACTCCCCAATGTCATTGCTCAGCCCAAGGATGTCTGGGGGAGTATCAGCAGATGCCAAGCTTTGCCATTCAGCGGCGGTCAGAAGAGTATAGCGGTCCCACCGCTCCGGCCGGATCGCCAATTTCTCGTTGAGCCATTCCAGATAGCTGAAAGCCTGATCCCAGCTGACGTCTGTGACCGGTGCCCTGGCATCGGTTCCCGCAGGCTGGCTTGCTGCTTCACACACGCCGTCATCGACGCAGGCCTGCCAATCGGCAACCGAGATTTCAGACCGGCTGACAGCAATGCGGTGCTTTTTCAGATCGCCTTTCTCCGGTTGCAATGTGGCAATGACCATTTCAGGGCCATCGCCGCGGCCGCCATGGAACGGATCGCGAAACCGGATGCCCACTTCGGTTTCGGACGGTGTGGCAACCTCGAACGTCTGTGCCCGGATCGCTTTTCCGGCGCGTACCCGCAACGTGTAAATTCCAGGCTTCACCGCAACCGCATCGGGATGCTCAGGATCAGCAGAGCCATACCACGTCCACCCCTCCCATGGCGGCGCGGCAAGGCTGCTGCGCTCCAGCACGCTGGCGCCATTGAGATACCAGGTGCGTGTGAATTTCTGGTCATCGGGCCAGTTGCGCAAGCGAAAGCTGACGTAAATGCGCTTTGTGCCGTAGTCGAAATGTTCGAAATTGCGGGTGCAGACGCGGTCCCGAACAGAAAAATGCTGGACGTCGCAAAACCTGAGATCGGAGACGCGCGGCGCAACGAGTTCAGCCACAGCCACGCCGCCGGCTCCGAGCAAAGCGGCTGTGGCAGCGGCGACGGTGGCAATCCGGACCAGGCGATCAGCGCCGAGACCCGCCAGCGCGGACCGGCGGGTTGGGGCCGGCGCCGCATGATGAGAAACCGGCGACGTCGTCGACGTGTGCTCGGTCTTCGTGCCTCCGCTCTCTCGCCGGCTCTGACGCGCGCGACGGGCCGATGTCAGTAAGGCATCGCGCCACGCAGGCCGCGTGGCCGCGTCCGACACAATGGCGATCAACGCGCGAAGATTGTCAGGACCCGGCACATGCGCGCCGCTATGCCAGCCCTCAATTGTCCGCTCCGAGACAGTCTGCCCGTGATCTTCGAACGCAGCCGAGAGGGATTCGGCAGTCCACTTCTCGCCGCACACACTATCCCGGCGAAGCCGGTTGCCGACACCTTGATCCCACAACGTGTGGAACAAGCCGAAGAAATCTTCTCGCTCATCCGGCGGCGGCCGAAAAAATTTCTTCATCATTTTCCGGGCTTTGCGCGCAGGAACTTCGGACGGGTTTCGGGTCCGTCGTTTGAATGAACCAAAGCGGCCTGATCTGGTCAACCGAATTCAGGGGAATGGCCAGCGGGTTTGCAAGGAGGAAACGCCATGTCGAAGGAAACGGTCGAACGCTTCTACGGACGCGACGCCGTATATGAGGTGAGGCGCATCGACGGGGGCGTCATGACGTCGGACACCTACCAGGTTTACCGGGTCTCCAAGAGCGGAGAGCGCTGGGTCAGCACGCATCGCTCGCTCGCTGACGCGGTCGCGCGCGCCAAATCCGAAACCTGAGCACTGACTAAAAGACACTTCAGAGGGAACAGGCCTGATGGATATACAGGAAGCCAGACGGATTCCAGACGAGGAAGTTGAACGCCTGCTGGCTTCCGACGACGAGGACGAGAGGGATCTGGGGCACAAGATCCGGATCCGCAAACTCGCCATTGCACGAGCGGAACGTGAAATGTCAGCCGATAGCGATGCGACACTCGGTATCGTCGGTGCGATCATCTTCAACTTCGGCGGCATCTGGGGCGTCGGACTGATCGCTACCGTGTTGGGTCTGCTCATGTTCTCGGCGCTGGCTTTCGGCGTGATGAAGCGCTCGTCAGTTAAAACCTATCTCATCGGCATCCCCGCCCTTATCATCTTCGGAATCGGAGCCTTGCGCCTGGTCAGCCAGGTCGCGGCCCTGTTTTGATCGCCGCAGGAGAGAGGGGCGACGGGCGGCCAAAACACTCCGAATGTGGAAAACCCTTTGACTTTCCGGCGAATAGGGGCCATGTCGCCGCGGTCTGGGCCACTTCGGCGGCCTTGCAGGGACAGCGTGAGCTGGCACGGCGGTTGATCCGCCCAGCCGTGGCCCTCCTTACAGACACGAATTCAGCCCAAGGCGCCCTTCTTCACGCGGGTCGTTAGAACCCCGCTTCCCAGCGCGTCATCCGCGCCGGGGCGCACTGCATTTTTGAAAGTACACATGACCAATTTCCAATCCTTCGGCCTCGCGCCGCGCGTTGAAACCGCGCTGACCGCGGCCGGCTACACTGCCCCGACCCCGATCCAGACCCGCGCCATCCCGCTGATCCTGTCGGGCCGCGATGTCATGGGGCTTGCCCAGACCGGCACCGGCAAGACGCTGGCCTTCGCCGCGCCGATCCTCGACAAGCTGGTGCGCAACCAGTCGCCCGCCCCGCACAAGGGCGCGCGCGTCCTCGTGCTTGCCCCCACCCGCGAACTCGCGAGCCAGATTGCGACGTCGTTTGAAACCTACGGCGCCGGCCTCGGTCTGCGCATCGCGATGGTTTGCGGCGGCGCCAAGATCGGCCCGCAAATTCGCAAGCTCGAGCGCGGCGTACATGTCCTGATCGCCACACCTGGCCGCCTGATCGACCTGATCGACCAGCGCGCCGTGGGCCTGAAAGATGTCGAGGTCCTCGTCCTCGACGAGGCCGACCAGATGCTCGATCTCGGCTTCATCCACGCCCTGCGCGCAATCGCAAAGCATGTGCCGACGAAGCGCCAGACACTGTTCTTCTCGGCCACGATGCCGAAGCTTGTCGCCACGCTCGCCCAGCAATTCCTGAAGGATCCCGCCGAGGTCGCGGTCGCGCCCCCGGCGACGACGGCCGAGAAAGTCGAACAGCGCATCTGCTTCGTCGAACAGGGCGCCAAGCAGGCCCTGCTGGCTCAGACCATCCGCCAACCTGAAGTTCGCACCGTGCTCGTCTTTACACGGACGAAGCATGGCGCTGATGCCGTGGTGCGCCGGCTCGCGGCCGAGCACATCGACTCGGTTGCCATCCATGGCAACAAGAGCCAGTCTCAGCGCGAGCGTGCGCTTGAATCGTTCAAGAACGGCCGCGTGCCGGTGCTGGTGGCGACCGACATCGCCGCGCGCGGCATTCACATCGACGGCCTGACCCACGTCATCAACTTCGACCTGCCGGAAGTGGCCGAGCAATATGTCCACCGCATTGGCCGCACTGCGCGCGCCGGGGCGACCGGCATTGCCATCTCCTTCGTCTCGAAAGACGAGCGCGACTACCTGCGCGCCATCGAAAAGCTCGTCGGCCATCGGCTTGCCGAGCGCCCGGCTGGCGAGACGGAAGCGGATGATCGGGGTTCACGCAAACCGCAACAGCAGAGCCGCAAACCGCAAGGTCAGCATCGCGGCCAGGGCGGCGGTCATCGCCGCGCCGAGGGCAATGGCGAACGCCGGCCCCAGCAGGCCACCGGTGAACGCCGTCCGCAACAGGGCGGCGAACGCCGCGCCCAGGCCAGCGGCGAGCGTACCGCCGGCAACGGCGGCCACTTCCAAAGGATCGCAGGCGGCCAGGGTGGCGGCAAGCAGGGCGGCCAAGGCGGCCCCCGCCGCGGCGGCCCCAGCCAGGGGAACGGCCAGCGCGCCCGCCGCCCGGAACGCGCCGGCGCCTGATTCCCGTTCCGCAAATCCAATACCAGCGCCCCGGCCCCAAAGCCGGGGCGCTTTGCTTCGGCCCCAAGAAAAAAGCCGCCCGGTTTCCCGGAGCGGCCGTTTTGAGTGAATGGTGCGCTGAAGAGGACTCGAACCTCCACGCCTTGCAGCGCTAGCACCTGAAGCTAGTGCGTCTACCAATTCCGCCATCAGCGCACGGGGTAGAGGGCGGGGTAATAGGGTTGGCTTGGGCCGAGGTCAACGGGGAAAAGACGCAGGGTGTGTATTCCGTCGGGCCCCTTGCGGCCCTGCCCGACCCCGTCTGCTGCAACAAAAAACGGCCCGGCGCAGGGCCGGACCGTTTTTCATTCTGGCGCCGGTGCCCGACCTACATCTTCGAAACGCGGCCGCGGACTTCCTCGAACTGTTTCATGATGTTCTTCACCAGTTGGTCGCAGGTCGGAATGTCGTGGATCAGTGCCTGGCTCTGCCCGGTGGTCCAGATGCCGTCATCCATGTGGCCGTCGCGCAGCACGTTCTCGCGCCCGCGCACGCCCGCCATCAGCTCTTTCACGTCTGCGAAGGTCTTGGTCGGGTCCTTCTGGATCTCGGCCACCTGGGTCGAGACACTGTTCTTCGCAACCCGCGCCGTGTTGCGCAGCGAACGGCCGACGAGGACGGTATCGAGTTCGTTGTTCTCGACGATCTTCTTCTTCACGTTTTCGTGGATCTTGGCTTCAACCGTCGCGCAGAAGCGCGTGCCCATGTTCACGCCTTCGGCGCCCAGCGCGAGGGCGGCGAGCAGGCTGCGGCCGTCGGCCATGCCGCCCGAGGCGATCACGGGCACGTTCACCGCATCCACCGTCGCAGGCAGCAGAACGATCAGGCCGACATCGTCCTCACCCGGATGGCCAGCGCATTCGAAGCCGTCGATCGAGATCACGTCGACGCCCTTCTGCACGGCCGAAACCGAATGGCGAACCGACGTGCACTTGTGGATCACCTTCACGCCATGTTCCTTGAACCGCGGCAGGTGATCGGTCGGCGCGCGGCCGGCCGTCTCGACGATCTTGATGCCCGACGCGATGATCGCCTCGCGGTATTCATCATACGGGATCGGGTTGATCGACGGCAGCAGCGTGAGGTTCACACCGAAGGGTTTCTTGGTGAGTTTCCGGGTCTTTTCGATCTCGTCGAACAGCTCCTGCCCGGTCTTGAACATGTGCGCCGTGATGAAGCCGAGCGCGCCGGCATTCGCCACCGCAGCGACCAGTTCGCCATACCCGACGCCCGTCATGCCGCCCATCACGATCGGCGTCTCGACGCCAAACATTTCCGTAATCCGTGTCTTCACCATCTGGTTTGCTCCCATGACCCGTCAGGCGCGGAAGGCGCCGCTTACTCGGGCAGAGATTACCGGCAGGCTCCGGACTTGGAAGGGGTCACGCGGCGGCAGGCCGCCCCGGTTCAGTTCTCCGCGTCGCGCAGGATGAGTCCGTAACAGGTGCGTTCCGCCGCCCTCAGGCGAACAGGCCCTTCCGGCGGCACCAGAGGTGCATCGGTTTCGGCCGCCCTCAGGATCGCCGGATAGATATAGGACTGGCGCGCCACGGCAGGCGTGTTGCCGAGCCATTCCGCCGCCGCTTCGACGACCGCCTTGGCCCGCTTTTCCGGCGCGCGGCGCAGGGCGTCGCCGGCGGCCACGCTACCGCCCCAGGTGCGGAAGTCCTTGGCGGTGAAAGGCGCCTTCATGGCGGCGCGGATGAAAGCGTTGACGTCGGCCGCTGTGATGCGACCGTCTTCAAGGTCGAACAGGTCTTCGCCGGGCCGGCCGCAGAAATCATGCAGCTGCGCGCACAGGTCCGGGTCGTCGATCTGCTTGGTCTGGAACTTGCCGCTCTTGGACGGAAAGGCCAGTTCGAGAACGCCGTCCTTGAACTTCAGGTGCCGCGCCTGCAGCGTGGTCGCGCCGATCGCGCCGCTGCTCTCGCGGTAGCGGCGGTGCCCGATGCGCAGGCCGCTCACATCGAGCAGGCGAACGACCACAGCCACCGCACGTTCGAACTCGTCATCCGAGTTTGCGATCGTGGATTTAAGACGCGTTCGAAGCGCCGGCAGCTTGTCGGCAAAGCGAAGCATGTCGGCAAACTTCGCGGCACCGGCCGCTTCGCCCCACTCGGGATGATAGATGTACTGGCGCCGGCCAGCGGCGTCCGTTCCGTAGGCCTGGATATGCCCCTTGGAGTCGGGATTGATCCACACACTCTGCCAGGCCGGCGGGATGACGAGGCTTTCACACCGCTGCCGCTGGGCATTGCCAAGAGAGGCACCATCCTTCCCGACAAAACGCCATCCCTTGCCACAGCGTATTCGCCGCCAACCGGGTTTCAGCGTATCCGCTTCCCTCAGGCCGATTGCGGCTACATCCATCTTTTCCCGCTGCAGCGAAAGTGCGCCTGCGGGGTCCACCAGGGTGTCTGCGGCCATGCGTATTGCCGCCTAGGATTTTTTCTTGGGGGGAAGATTCTTGCGCTTCGTTTGCGCAAGGTCCGTCAGTTCACTTTCGGACATCGACGCGTACATTTCCCTGGATGCACCTTTGAGGTCGGACTTCTTCTGCTCGCCGCGCTTGGCTGCAAGGGCAGCACCGGCCGCTTTCTGCTGGGCTTTGGATTTGGCGGGCATCGACTTGTCTCCTCGGCAGCGTTCGCCTTCTCCAGCAATGCACGGAGCCCAAGGCCGGTTCCCGGCCAGCATGCGGCTATACCTTCTGTGTGCGGCCTATTCTCCAGTTCCCGGTGCTTGCGCGCCGCGCGCCTTCATGATCAGCCAGCGATAGATGCCCAGCAGGTTGATGACGAACAGCACGCCGTTCTGAACGATCAACGGCAGTTCGCCTTTCATCACTCCGAAAGCCACCCAGATCAGCGAAGACGCAGCAAAAACCGCAAAGCCGTAACCGGTGACCTTGCGGCCAAAATTGGCCGAAACCATCACAGCGGCGATGATGCCGGACACCATCGCAAGATACCCGGCAAAATCCTTCATTGTCGCTGCGCTCCATTCATCCGCAAACCAATGCCCGGCGCGGCGCAGCGTTCCGGCGAAGTATCCGTTCAGGAGGTAAGGCCTGCGATCACATCGAGGATATCGTCGATCACCGCCTGCGTGGCGGGTGACAGGGACGCATTGCGCAGCGTGACGATCGCGAGGTCCACCCGTTCGGGAAATTGCAGGCCGGAGGTCGGAAGCAAGGTCAGCGCTCCTGCGCGCAACCCACCTTTTGCGGCGAGCCGCGACGACATCCAGATCGCATCAGTGTCCTCTGTCACCTGCGCCAGGACATGGTAGTTGTCGCTGGTGAGGTTCAGCGCGCCCAGTCCGAAGAAGCTGGTGCCCGGGTCGAAATCCGCCTGCCGGCCCACTGCGCTCGTGTGAGCCCCGATGACCGGAAACGCATTGATCTCCTCCATCGTCAGCTTGCGGCGCTTTGCCAGCGGGTGCCCCGACCGCACGATCATGTCGAACGGGATCGCCCCTGCGGGGATCACGTCGAAATCGTGGAGAGAATTCAGCGCCAGGGGCGGGCAAAGCAAAAAGTCGTAGGTCGCCGCAATCAGGTGTCCGGCGAGCGCCGCATTCGGTTGCACGTCGGTGTAGAAGCGCACGCCGGGCCGCGTCGTCAGCACGCGTGTGCAAATCGCCGCGAGCGCAACACCGGCCGGCAGCGGCGCAATGCCGGTATACACCGTACCCGCATCACCGCCGGCTTCGGCTTTGAGCGTTTCGTCGAAAT
The DNA here is from genome assembly GCA_016712445.1 of Acidobacteriota bacterium. NCBI lineage: Bacteria > Pseudomonadati > Acidobacteriota > Acidobacteriota bacterium. The sequence continues at coordinate 650,954 of JADJRB010000002.1, forward strand.
GGGCAGCGCTTTGCAGGAGATTGCGCGCGAGGCGCACCGCCTCCTCGCCTGTTCGGGTCAGGGCGGCCCCGGCGGCTCGCCTGTCGATCAGGTCCACGCCATACGCGTCTTCGGCCGCCTTGATGCTGCGGCTGAGAGCTGGCTGCGACAGGCCGAGGCGGTCGGCCGCGCGCCCGAAATGGCCCTCCTCGCTCAGCACAACGAGATGTTTCAACTGTCTGAGCGTCAGGTTCATGCGTTTTTCTTATCGCTTTATCACTTGATATGCATTGGACGCATGAACGAGCCAGCCTGTAAACCCGTTTCCAAAGCGGATGAACCGGAGACTCAGATGCCCCACCACACCTTCACCATGGCAGATGTCGGCTATGTCGTGGCGGCCACGCTCGTCATCCTCGTCGCCGAAGCGCTGGCCGGCAGCCTCAAGGGCGCGCGCTGGCGCGACTTCGGGCTTACGGCCCTGTGCTTCTTCACCAACTCTGCCGTTACCCGTCCGCTGGCGGGCCTCCTGATCGCGGGCCTGATCACGGCCGCGCTTCCTGCCTTCGCGGGCGCCCTGTCGGGCCTCTCCCTCTGGCAGTCATTCCTGCTGAATTTCCTGTTGATGGAGTTCGGCTTCTACTGGATGCACCGCTGGGCGCATGAAGGACAGCGCATCTCCTCGCGCCTCGGTTGGCTGTGGAAGATCCATCGCACTCACCATTCGGCAGACCACCTGAATGTGTCGGTCACGATGCGCCAGAACATCTTCTGGGCCTTCGTGGTGCCCAACACCTGGGTCGTCGCGCTGGCCGTGTATCTCGGCATGGGGTCGGGCGCGGCGCTGGCGCTGCTCGTCATCTATGCCTGGAACCTGCTGACCCATACGCACTACCGGTGGGACGACGCCTTGCTGAAGTCCCGCGCCTTTCGCGTGTTCCAGCATGTGATCGTCACACCGAGCATGCACCATTCGCATCATGGCTACGGCAAGGACGGCAAGATGTACCGGAACTATGCCGTCATGCTGTCGGCGTATGACTGGCTGTTCGGCACACTGTACCTGCCAGACGGCCGCCCGTCCCGCTACGGAGTGCCGGGTGAGCAGCCGGGTTGGGCCGAGGAAGCGTTCTTCCCGCTCACCCTGCTCGTCCCGCGCGCCCGCTCGCTCGAGCAGCCAAGCGACCCTGCCTGAAGTTTGCCGCGGGCCCGGAAATGCAAAACGCCCGGACTGTCACGGTCCGGGCGTTTTGATTGCAATCGTCTCAGTCTCGCCAGTGGCGCGAGTGACGTGACGCGATCCATAAAATTTATCCTATTTTATCAACGTATTACGCGTTAAATGGTCAACTCTTGGTCCTCGTTCCGGTGCGGATTTGGTCCACATTTTTGAGGACCCCGCCGAGATCAACTCAACCCGTCCTGCCAGATCGATACACTATGATATTTTTGCAGCTTCGGGAATCCCAGATTCATTGGCCCAGAGTGCCGGCTCGCGATCCTCTTTCTAGGCGGACCAAGTTACAAAGTTCGCAAGCCATTAGCGGGGACTGACAAAGTTCGAATTCACGCCACCAGCAAGAGTATGCCGTAGACGTATTTTTTGCTCGGCCTGCAGACAGCGCAATACTGCCCCCGTGCTTGATCCCCAATTGTTGCGGCGAACCTCCCGAAGCGACGCAGCTAAAGAATTAGTCGCCCCTTACCCGGGCCAGCCGGACTTTGGAGTTTCTTGCCGACTTGGTTCTTTAGCAGTTTCCGACCGTTAATCGGGAAAAGCTCCGACGCACCATTTCCTGTCCTCGTTCTCTGAGATCTAGCAAATCATCATCCCGGCCTGAGATAGCGCACTCCGTTGCAACGCCGAGCATCAGCCGCAGGTACAGCACGGCGTCTTCCTCGCAATTGATAGCCGGGTTGATCGTGGCGTCTGCCAGCCCCTTTCTGATCAACAGTCCGACCTCGTCCAACAAATCCGACTTAGCTATGGCGACTGCATTACGCATGGCCGGAAGGTCCGGAATATGGGCCGACAGTATTTCAAAAAACGCCGCCTGTTCAAAATCCGCCGAAGCGGCTCTCACATGGGCCGAAAAATGATGCATCAAGGCATCAATCCCATTGTGATTCACCAAACAGAGCTCAGATGTCAGGTGCTTGCGCCGGGCATTCAGATAGCGGACCGCCGCAACCAGCAGCCCCTCTCTGGAACCGAATCGCTGATAGGTCTGCCCCCGGCTATAGCCCGCGAGTCGGCCGACTTCTTCACATGTCAGCCCCTGAATTCCGACTCGGACCGCGACGCGGCAGGCTGCAGACAGGAGCTGGCTCTCGGACCTCAGTCGGCGCTGAGGTTGTGACATCCGAACTTCGTACACGGAATTCCTCCGTCGTTTACGACCTTGCCAGACAATACCGCCAAGGGCTTCTTGTCCATCTGGAGACGATCCGTCCGAACAAGGCAGGCTCAACTACTTTTCCTGCTGCCCGGAATTTCGAGATCCCGAAGACGTGGAAAGTATGTCACGCCCCCAAAGATGACGCATCCGTCATTTTCCGTATATCCTTTATTTTTTGTACCGATAGCGTCCCTCCACTGGCGCGAAATCGAGACGCCAAGTCACGATAAAGGGAGAAACGACGATGAAAGTTAAGCTCGTATCCGGGCCGCCAACCCAGCCCCGCACATTTGAAGATCCAGGCGAACTCGCCGACAAGCTGTCGCCGGAAGATGTCGAGATCGTACGCGAGATCTTCAACACGCCGCTGACCGGTTCTTATAACTGGGACTATGAAAGCGCGAACGCCAAGATCCGGCGGCTCTACGAACTCGGCAAACGCTTTAACTGGAACGCTGAGCTGGATGTCGACTGGGAGGTGCCTTTCGACAAGTCGCAGGGTCCGTCGCAGGCCGGTCTCAATCCCCTGCACGATCACCCGGTTTTCCTGGCGATGAGCGACGAGCAACGCAGCGAATATGCGTGGCGATCCCTTTCCCAGGTGCTCTCGCAATTCCTGCACGGCGAACAGGGTGCGATGATGGTTGCCTCGCAGCTTGTCTCCTGCGCGCCGACCTATGATGCGAAGCTTTATGCTGCCTCCCAGACTTTTGATGAGGCACGCCATGTCGAGGTGTTCAACAAATACCTGCGCACGCGCTGCCGGATCGAATATCCCGTCAACCCGAGCCTGAAGCTTCTGCTGGACAAGATCCTCACCGATCCACGCTGGGACCTGAAATTCATCGGGATGCAGATCCTGATCGAAGGTCTCGCCCTGGCCGCGTTCCAGACCATGACACAGACGACGCGCGATCCACTTCTTCGCCAGATCCTTCATCTCGTCATGCGGGATGAAGGCCGGCACGTCGCCTTTGGGGTCAACTACCTCGAAGACTGGATCAAGTCGCTGCCTGAGCAGGAAATTGAGGAGCGCGCACAGTTCGCCTATGAGGCCTGCGCGATCATGCGGGAAAGACTTTTCTCAACCATCGTCGAAGAAGAGTTCGGCTTTGACCGTGAAGAAGCCCGGCGTGCGTCGATCGACTCGACTGGTGGGCAGGCCTTCCGCAACTTCCTCTTTGAGCGGATGATACCAAATCTCAAGCGCGTCGGACTGCTGACCGAAAGTGTCAAGCCCAAGTTCGAAGCCCTTGGTGTTCTTCACTACGAGAACGCTGCGACGGACGCCGAGATCGACTGGAATGCACTGGAGCGCCCGCTCGATACGGGCCCCATTTCCATTGCTGCAGAGTGAACAGACCGATCATGACCGATACACGGCAAGCCTAGCCGGGAAAGGGGGCACGACGGATCAAATGCAGGGGCGGAAATGCTGGCAGGCAAGACCTGGTGACCTGCCGGCATCTATCCGTGCAATCGTGTCAGGCGCTGAGTTCCTTCTCATCCCGTCAACGTAACGGGCCGCAACAGAAAATTCCTCCGGCCCCGAACGAAGGGAATCCTTGTCGGGGCCGCCTTCGCTCAAACTCTCTTCATCTGGATCTGGAAATTTTGAAGATCCGTCTCGGTATTGATGTTGAAGAAGGGGTCATTGCCTTCGTCGCGCCATTCCACTGCGTGCGCGCCGCACCGCTCCAACGCCCCTTTGAGACTTCGTCCACCTGCCGTGGCAAATGCCTCGACTTCGGTCGTCGCCGACAGAGGCCAAACGGCGCAAGCTGGGTGGTCGCCGCCTCGCGACCTTGCAAAGCATGGCGCACGCGTGGCGTCTGACACAACTTTCAACCGGGCCAGCAGGTCTGGCGGCAGCGCAGGCGTGTCACAGGGCACAACCAGAAGCGAGACCGCACGTGCCGAGCCTGCCCAATGAAGGGCCGCGACGAGGCCCGCGATGGGGCCCTCAAATGGGGCATCAAGAATTTCGGGCACATCGACTTCAGGAACCTGGCCCGTGTATCGCACGGAAACTGCCACCTCGAACCCCCAGGTTCGCACACGCGCAAGAGCAATATCTATGAGGCGCAGGCCGTTCACTCGCTGCATGGGTTTGTGCCCGCCGATCCGACGCCCCTCCCCACCTGCCAGGATGACAGCGACAATATCAGGCATTCGAAGACCAGCGACGCCGCACCAGTGCATCGACGTCCCTGGTATTCTCTATCGTCAATTCGAGATCGTGAAGCAGTCCGTCACGGATCGAGTAGATCCAGCCATGCACCGCCAGCTTCTGCCCCCGGCGCCACGCGTCGGCCACGAAGGGATTGCGTCCAACATATTCGACCTGCGCGCGAACATTCAGCTCGCAGGTCACATTTACCCGTCCTTCAAAGTCCGTGATTGTATCCAGATGATCAGCATGGGCGCGCGCCAGTTCAGTAACCGGTTGTAGCCAGTGATCGATCAGTCCCCTGCGCTCCGTATCCAGGGCGGCACGCACACCGCCGCATCCATAGTGGCCGCACACGATGATATGGCGCACTTTCAGGACCTCTACCGAATATTGAAGCACGGAAAGAAAGTTGATGTCACGCGGCGGTGCGAGATTGGCGATGTTTCGATGGACGAACAGCTCGCCTGGATCGAGCCCGACAATTTCGTTCGCCGGTACCCGGCTGTCGCTGCATCCGATCCACAGGTATTCCGGAGACTGCTGTTCGGAAAGCCGCCGGAAGAACTGCGAATCTGCACGCACCCGTGCGCTGGCCCACGCCATGTTGTTGTTCAGAAGACTTTCGATCATGGAGTCTCCACAAAAGGATCAGGAAGCCCCCGGCGAGCAGCCAGGCGCTGGCCGAGACTTTGCAGGTCTAACTCCGTGATCCGGATCCGGGCGATGGGCAGGACCACCGCATTTTCCATAGCGATATGACGTTTCTGAGCGCTGCAGAAATGTTCGATCACGGATCGCGATTCCGAATAGCATCGCAAACCGCGTTCCTCGGATATTGCTTTCGCGATGACAGTTTTTACCGCCTGCGCATCATGCATGTCATTGGCGTGCTCGCCGGAGAGCATTCCAAGGACATTTTCAATGTGGTCATCCGGCTCACATCTCCTGCGCAGGAGCGGAAAGAGGTCGTCTTCCTCATCGATAATATGAATTGGAAGGTCACTTTCCAGAAAGTCATGAATTGCCTGGAGCGCGTCTGCGTCATGATCGACCGTGTCGAGCAGAACAAGCAGCCGCTTGCAGACATCGCGGTGGCGGTAATGCTCGGCAAAGAACCAGACCAGTGGCTCTCGCAGGAGTTCGATTGGCACCGGTTCCAGAACGCCGGACTTCTTCATGCTGGCCATAACCAATGTCCTTCTCTTCAGGGTGCAGTCTCAGTTCCGTTTCTGATGTGGATAAGTCGGTGCGGTTTACGAAGCGGCGGGAACTGGTGGGCAACAATCAGCGCGAGGCTGTCTGCAAGCGGCGACGCGCTATCGCGAAGTTTCGAAATGATCTGTGTCCAAGCTTCGTCGTTTGCGTCCGAAAGAAAGGTCCGGATCGCGCGCGCCAGCGTATCTGCCGCCGGCTCACCTCCACGCGCAGCGGCTGCCTCAACCGACTGGCGGGCCTGCAAAGGCAATTGTGCATACGCAGCTTCAATGTCTGCAAGCGCAGACCCAAGCAGGCCGTCAAGCCGGGAGAGATTGGTTTCCCCATCAGCGAGCCGGCCATCGTCGCCTAACTTGAGGCGCGGCGCTGCAGCCGAATTGGACAAAAGTTCATCAACATATCGCACAGCCGCTTTCGTCCAGGCTTTGGCTTCAAGCTGCAATGCAATATGCGGGCGAACATAGTCGAGCGGTAGTTGTGCACCCGGAGACATGTGGTCGAGCCGAACGACATGCCATCCATGTTCCGTGAGTACCGGTTCGGCAGCAATCTCGCCAACCGCAAGGCTCATCGCCGCGTTCCAGATATTCTCAAGGACATCGCCGGGCCGCAGCTGTCCCAAAGTCCCGCCTTCACTCGCAGAGGGGCATGCAGAATGGTCTGCAGCCAGATGCCTGAACATTTCCGGCCGGGTTCTCAGGCGGTCGATCAGGTCAAGGGCCCGCGCGCGCGCCAATGTGAAGCCTTCCACTGTTTCATCTGCAGATGCGATCAGGATATGCGACACTTCCAGCAGCGTGGGCGACATAAAGGCGTCCGGACGCGCGTCGTATACAGCCTTGATATCGGCCTCTGGCGCCGAGCTCACGTCAATTTCTGCGCTGAGCACGGCGCGTATCAGCGCCTCCTCTTCGGTTTCCTCCTGGTCATCTGCATTTCGCTCAGGAACGGGCTCGAGCCCGAGTTCGCGGGCGCGATCAAGAAGAACCGCCTTTGCGGCGAGGGCGCGGCCGGCCATGGCGCGTGCGTCCGCCAGCGTCGGTGCGTGATGGTTTTGGGTCTCCCCGGCCAGAAGGGTTTCGGGGATTTCGACACCGTGAAATACTGCAACAGCGACCGACATTACACACCTCCCGTTGAACTTGCCCGCTTTTTGCTGGCCGCCATGTTGCGGCGCGTCCGGACAAGCTGCCAGCCACGCCGGTTGAGGTACCAGACCGGCGCAGAGAGCATGTGGACGAGGCGCGTGAAGGGGAAAACAAGGAGGATCGTCAGACCAAGGACAAGGTGTGTCTTGAAGATCCAGTGTACCTCAGCGATGTGGTTGGCGGCGCCGGGCTTGAATGTGAAAATGCTTTGTGCCCAGGCCATGAACTTGACCATCTCAGATCCGTCGAGATGCTGCGCGGACAGCGGAATGGTCGACAGCCCCAGAGCAAGCTGGACGGTCAGGAGCGCGAGTATGGCCGTATCGCCGAAGCTCGAATTTGCACGGATGCGCGGATCGAATACGCGGCGGTGAAGAAGAATGAGCGCGCCCGCGATGGCGAAGACACCGGCGATGCCGCCTGCGACGATCGCGAGGACCTGCTTGGCGCCGTGACTGATGCCCACTGCATCGAAAAACTGAATGGGAGTCAGCAGACCGACAAAATGGCCGGCGAAGATCACGAGGACGCCGAGGTGGAAGAGCACCGACCCCAGTACGAGCTGTTTGCGCCTCAGGAGCTGTGACGAACCGGAACGCCAGGTATAAGGTTCGCGGTCGAACCGGATGACGGAGCCGATCGCGAGGACCGACAACGCAATGTAGGGATAGTATCCAAACATCGCCTGGTCAAACCAGCCTGCGCTGGCAAGAGAAGTTACGTGTTCCTGAGCCATGTCTGGCCTCCTTTATTCAATCCGTTAGAGGCTCGCGTCGAGCGCAAGCCAGAATTTCGTCCTGTCTGCGGGCCCGCCAGCGGCGCCGTCGAAGACGGCCCCTTTGGCTTCGAGCGTCAGCCAGGCATTGATGGGCAGGGTGAACACGGCGTCGAATTCACGGCCGTAAGACACCGCGCCATTATCGCTATCGAAGTCATGGTAGATCAGCGCCCAACCTGCAGGCTTTGCGTTCTCAATGATCTCAAGTCCCTTGCCGCGCAGGCCGAGGCTAAGGTCTCGCACCCCGGTAGCCGGCGTGTTGAGAAACACGTCCGCCCAGCCCTGGAAGGCGTGAAGCGTCGCCAGAGGGGTCGCGAACCCCTGCCCGGCCGATCCCTCGAGAACATCCAGGTTAGCGAAACCTGAGTAATTACCGCGCGCAAGCGAAGCGCCGTACGACTGGAAGCCCAGATCTTCGGCCGGACCATTTCCGTTATAATCGCTCTGGCGCGCAGCCAGAGCCGTCATCCCGAATGAACCCGCTACCGTTTCCCATGTGTCTGACCAGCGCATGGAATAGGTTTGGGACGAGGCTGCTGGCGCGTTATCGAAATCGAGGAGCAGCGCGGTTGCGGCGAACTCTCCAAGCCCCGTCTTGGCGCCGAGCCGCACCACGTGTGAATCGCTTTCAAACTCACCGGCCGGGCTGTCATCCCCAAAGATGCGATGCACCTTGTCAATGTAAACATAGTCGAGTGTCGCTGCCTCAAATCCCGCATAGCCGATCCGCAAGGCATCGAAGGTCTGCTCGTTCTGGCGGAATCCGACATTTCCCACGAAGCGTGCATCGTCAAAGATAATGCGCTGGCGTCCAAGGGTGGCATTGCCAGCGTTCCCCTTCCAGCCAACCTGCAAGCGGTTCAGCTCAAACGCTTCAGGGTCCGGGACAACCGCCTTGCCAGGCACGCTCCGAACGGTATCCGGGAAGTCCTGATTGAGGTGGCCAATCGCCTCTGCTTCAACAAGCGCGCTCCAGCCGCGGCTCGTCTTTATCTCATAGCCAACCCGCCCTCGCAGCGTCAGAGCTGTCGTCTCGTCCAGGCCTGCCTGATCGACAAATTCGCTCCTGAGGCGGAGGTCAATGACCGGCTCGCCATCGATATCAGCGTTCTGAGCCGCTGCAGCGGGTGCCATCGCGGCGAGTATCAGTCCGGCAAAAATGTAGGCATACGAACGTATCATGGCCGTTGTGCCTTCATCGCCGCTGCTGCCTGCTGAGGCGCAGAACAGCCATCGCGCGCATCGCCGGCGCCAAACGTGACCGGCTCTTCGGCCCACGCCCTGTCGAGCGCCGCCAGGTCGCTCGGATCATCATCCTTGATCGCGAGCAGGCTCTGAACAGCAGCTTTGTCGGCAGGCCTGTCAGAAATGGACAGGAGCGCGCCGAAGACGGCGCGGTAATGGCTCTGGCGCTTCTTGAGCCGCTCCGAGATCGCTTCGAGTACATGAGCAGCCTCGCCGATCAGCGAAGCAGCCTCTGCCTCCGGCAGTATGGAGAGGAATTCGAGGAACACCGGAAGATAATCCGGAAGGTCACTCACGTCCATTTCAAGGCCATGCGTCCGGTAGAGTTCGACGAGGCCGACCATTGCGGGACCCCGTTCCCGGCTTTCGCCATGAACATGTTCGTAGAGGTGAAGCGAAACACTTCGTGTCCGGTCGAAGAGATCAACATATGCCGCCTGGAGCTCGTAGATATCTCCGTCCGCAACATATTCTGCGAGCTTGGCGAGCGAACCCGAGATCCGATCAGGGACCAGTCCCTCACTGATTATGGCCTCAACGCACAGCCGGGCCTCGGCCTGCAAAGAAGCTTCGGGATAAGACAGGAGGCGCGAAAGTGCCCGGTATGTAACTGCCATGGTTCAGGTCTCCATCGGTATCTTGGACCGCGAGCGCTTGTCCTTGCCAAACAGGCCAAGTTCAGTGCGTCCGCCTGAGCAGTCATTTCCGAACGTGAAGCCGCATTCGCCCCGAAGATCGAAAGCGTCTTCGTCCGTTTCGCGGTGAGTTGTCGGAATGACGAAGCGATCTTCATAGTTTGCGATAGCCAGATACCGGTACATCTCATCGATCTGGCGCGCCGTGAGGCCGACACGTTCCGCCGTGGGATGATCGATCACGCCTTCAATGGTCTTCGCGCGCATGTACTTGCGCATGGCCATCATGCGCTCCAGTGCGGCAACGACGGGCTCTTCCTTGCCTGCGGTCAGAAGGTTCGCGAGATAGCGCACCGGTATGCGCATCGATGACACATCAGGCATCTCTGCGTCGTTCTCGAGCGCGCCCGCAGCCATCGCCGATTGAATGGGCGAGAGCGGCGGCACGTACCAGACCATCGGGAGCGTGCGATACTCCGGGTGAAGCGGAAACGCGATTTTCCACTCCATGGCCATCTTCCAAACCGGGCTCACCTGGGCCGCCTTGATCCAAGCCTCAGGCACACCGTCGAGCCGGGCCTGCGCGATGACGGCCGGATCATTGGGGTCAAGGAATACATCGAGCTGGGCCTGATAGAGATCCTGTTCATCCGCCGTGCTTGCAGCGGCTTCAATCTTGTCGGCGTCATAGAGGAGGACACCAAGATAGCGGATCCTGCCGACACAGGTCTCGGAACAGACTGTAGGCTGACCGACTTCAAGACGCGGATAGCAGAACGTACACTTTTCGGACTTTCCGCTATCCCAGTTGTAGTAGACCTTCTTGTACGGACAGGCGGAAACACACATACGCCAACCCCGGCACTTGTCCTGATCGATCAGGACGATGCCATCTTCCTCGCGCTTGTAGATCGCACCCGAAGGACAAGCCGCCACGCAGGTCGGATTGAGGCAATGCTCGCAAAGCCTAGGAAGGTACATCATGAAGGTTTGTTCGAAGGCGCCATAGATGGCCTTCTCGACACCTTCAAAGTTATAATCCTTGCTGCGCTTTTCGAACTCGCCGCCGAGGATTTCCTCCCAGTTCGGCCCCCATTCGATCTTCTCCATGCGCTCACCCGTGATCTTTGATCTCGGACGTGCGGTCGGAAACGCCTTCATCTCCGGCGCGGTCTGGAGGTGGGAATAGTCGAAATCGAACGGCTCATAATAGTCATCGATTTCGGGAAGGTCCGGATTGGCGAATATCTTCGCGAGGATACGCCATTTGGCGCCCATGCGCGGCTCGATGCGGCCATTCTTCTTGCGCCGCCAGCCACCGTTCCAGCGCTTCTGGTTCTCCCAATCCTTGGGAAATCCAATCCCCGGTTTGGTTTCGACATTGTTGAACCAGGCGTATTCAACGCCTTCGCGGCTGGTCCAGACATTCTTGCAGGTTACAGAACACGTGTGGCAACCAATGCATTTGTCCAGGTTCAGTACCATGCCGATCTGTGCACGGATCTTCATTGTGCGCCCTCCGTTTGAGCAGCAGGTGTTTCGAGCCAGTCAACCTTCGCCATCTTGCGAAGGACAATGAACTCATCGCGGTTTGAACCGACCGTGCCGTAATAGTTGAAGCCGTAGGCCAATTGGGCATATCCGCCGATCATGTGCGTCGGCTTCAGGATCGTCCGTGTCACAGAGTTGTGGATCCCGCCGCGCTTACCGGTAATCTCGGATCCCGGCGTATTCACGATCTTCTCCTGGGCGTGATACATGAACATCGTCCCTTCACGGATCCGCTGAGAGACGACGGCCCGCGCCGTGAGCGCACCGTTAGCATTGAAGACTTCCACCCAGTCATTGTCGACGATGCCGGCCTTTCGGGCGTCGGTTTCTGACACCCAGACGACGGGCCCGCCGCGGTTGAGCGTCAGCATCATCAGGTTATCGGTATATGTGGAGTGGATGCCCCATTTCTGGTGCGGCGTGATGAAGTTGAGCGTGATCTCTGAATTGCCATTGGGCTTGTCGCCTTTGACATGCAGCGTCTTCAGGTCGATCGGCGGCTTGTAGACAACCAAGGTTTCACCGAAGGCCCGCATCCAGTCATGGTCCTGGTAGAGCTGCTGGCGTCCCGTCAGGGTTCGCCAGGGGATCAACTCATGAACGTTCGTGTACCCGGCATTATAGCTGACATGCTCGCTCTCGATCCCGGACCAGATCGGAGAGGTGATGATCTTGCGCGGCTGGGCAACAATGTCCCGGAACCGGATCTTCTCGTCTTCCTTTGGCCGCGCGAGATGGGTGTGCTCCCTGCCCGTCTGCTTTTCGAGCGCTTCCCAAGCGCGGACCGCCACCTCACCGTTGGTTTCCGGGGCGAGCATGAGGATTGTCTCGCAAGCATCGATGTCGGTCTCTATTATCGGTCGCCCTTTGGCGACGGTCTCGTCGAGCACCCTGCCGTTCAATGAACCGAGTTTTTTAACTTCAAGCTCCGTGTTCCAGCCAATGCCCTTTCCGCCGTTGCCGAGCTTGTCCAGCAAAGGTCCGAGGGAGGTGAACTTTGCATAGATCTGGCTGTAGTCGCGCTCGACGGTGACGACCGTCGGCATGGTCTTGCCGGGCACCGGCTCACACTCTCCGGCATACCAGTCCTTCACGCCGTGTGCCTGCGCCATTTCGCCGGCGGTGTCATGCTGGATGGGATAAAGAACCACATCCGTTTCCACACCCAGTACTTCCGATGCGATTTCCGAAAAGGTCTTGGCAAGGCCCTTGAAGATCTCCCAGTCCGACCGGCTCTCCCAGGCCGGATCGACGGCCGCGCCCAGCGGGTGAATGAAGGGATGCATGTCGGACGTGTTGAGGTCGTTTTTCTCATACCAGGTCGCGGTCGGCAGAACGATGTCAGAGTAGACTGCGGTCGTAGACATCCGGAAATCGATACATACGAGAAGGTCGAGCTTCCCGCGCGGCGCTTCGTCGTGCCACTTGACCTGGCGGGGCTTGTCCTGACCCATTTCACCAAGGTCTTTGCCCTGCACGCCGTGGTCGGTCCCGAGCAGGTGTTTCAGGAAATACTCATGTCCCTTGCCGGACGAACCAAGCAGGTTCGAGCGCCAGACAAACATGTTACGCGGCCAATTGTGTGGATCGTCCGGATCCATGCAGGACATCTCGAGCTCGCCGGACTTCAGCGCCTGCGCGACATAGTCTTTCGCATCCTTGCCGGCAGCTTTCGCCCGGCCTGCGATCTCCAGAGAATTGGTCTTGAGTGCTGGCGCCGACGGCAGCCAGCCCATGCGTTCAGCTTTCGCGTTGTAATCGATGAAACTGCCGGCCCAATCTCCCGGCTCGGCCGTTGGCGAGAGGATTTCGCCGACCGGCACCGTTTCATACCGCCACTGGTCGGTATGCGCATAGAAGAAGGAGGTCGAGTTCTGCTGCCGCGGGGGACGGACCCAATCGGTTGCGAAGGCCAGCGGCGCCCAACCGGTCTGCGGACGAAGCTTCTCCTGGCCCACATAATGTGACCAGCCGCCACCCGACTGTCCGATACAGCCGCACATGACCAGCATGTTGATCACGGCGCGGTAGTTCATGTCCATGTGATACCAATGGTTCATGCCGGCACCGATGATGACCATGGACTTGCCATTGGTCTTCTCGGCGTTGGTCGCGAAACCTCGGGCCGTCGCGATGATGTTCTCCCGCGAGACGGAGGTGATCGCCTCTGCCCAGGCGGGGGTGTAGGGCTCCATGTCATCATAGCCGGCAGCCAGATGCTCGCCGCCATACCCCTGATCGACACCGTAATTGGCCATGAGCAGGTCGTAGACACAGGCTACGAGTGCGTCCGAACCGTCGGCAAGCCTGACCTTTTTTACCGGGATGTTCCGCGTCAGGACACTCGGATGGTCGGTCGATGCAAAGCCGTTGGACGCCGTGTTCGCAAAATAGGGGAACCGGACCTTGGCAATCTCGTCTTCGACGCCCTTGAGACCGAGGCGAAGTTCAGTTTCTGCGCCAGAGGCGTCCCGCTCCTCAAGGTTCCATTTGCCGTCTTCGCCCCAGCGAAATCCGATCGAGCCGTTCGGCACGACGATTTTTCCGGACCTCTCATCCAGCGCGACGGTCTTCCAATCCGGATTGTTGCTCTCCCCGAGCGCGCCGTCGAAGTCTGCGGCTCGCAGGAGCTGCTGCGGCACGAAGCCATCTTCCTGCGGCACAAGCCGCACGAGCAGCGGCAAATCTGTATACTGACGGACATAGTCCCGGAAATACGGCACTTGCCGGTCGCGGTGATATTCCGTCAGGATAACATGGCCAAAAGCCATGCCGAGCGCCGCATCAGTCCCTTGCTTGGCCGCAAGCCAGAGATCAGAGAATTTCGACGCTTCGGAATAGTCCGGGCAGATAACGACCGACTTCACGCCCTTGTATCGAGCCTCGGTGTAAAAGTGCGCGTCCGGGGTGCGTGTCTGGGGAACGTTAGATCCCCAAAGGATAAGGAAGCCCGAATTGTACCAATCGGCGCTTTCGGCGACATCTGTCTGTTCGCCCCATGTCTGGGGACTTGCTGGCGGCAGGTCGCAATACCAGTCATAGAAAGATCCGGTGACACCGCCGATGAGCTGCAGGTAGCGCGCGCCGGCAGCATAGGAGACCATCGACATGGCCGGGATCGGCGAGAAGCCGAATACGCGGTCAGGTCCCCATTTCCGGATGGTATGAGCGTTCGCAGCCGCGATGATTTCGTTGGCTTCCTCCCAACCGGCGCGAACAAAACCGCCGAGGCCGCGGCGGGTAACATAGTCAGCCCGCTTGTCCGGATCTTCCTGGATCGACTTCCAGGCAGCAACGGGCGCCATCGTCTTTCTTGCCGCCCGCCAGGCCTTGAGCAGCCGGGCACGGATCAGGGGGTATTTCACCCGGTTTGCGGAATAGAGATACCAGCTATAGCTTGCACCACGCGAACAGCCGCGCGGCTCATGATTGGGCAAGTCGTCCCGGGTGCGGGGATAGTCTGTCTGCTGGGTTTCCCAGGTGACGATGCCTCCCTTCACATAGATCTTCCAGGAACAGGATCCGGTGCAGTTCACACCGTGCGTGGAGCGCACGATCTTATCGTGGCGCCAGCGGTTCCGGTAGGCCTCCTCCCAGGTTCTGTCCTCGTCATTGATGACGCCGTGTCCGGCAGAGAAGGTTTCTGTCTTGCGGCGAAAGAAGGTCAGGCGATCAAGTGTGTGGCTCATCGGGGGCTTCCGTTCATTCAGCTTGTGCAGGGGTGAGAGCGGGCGCGCGGCGGCGCTCGACATCGTGGAGGAGCCCGCCCGGCCGCACATAGACGAACCATGTGATCAGCAGGCAGGAGACGTAGAAAGCGAGGAAGGCGTAGAGGGCTGTCTCGGCGCTGCCGGTTGCCGCAATCGACATCCCGAAACTCTTCGGAATGAAGAAGGCACCATAGGCAGCGATCGCGCTCGTAAAGCCGGTAATGGCGGCGCTTTCCTTTTCCGACTGTCGAAGCAGGGCATCGCCCTTCAGGTGAGGCTCAAGACGCGCGATCTCCTTGCGCATGATCGCCGGGATCATCTGGAAGGTAGAGGCGTTGCCGACGCCGGTGGCGAAGAAAAGGAGGATGAAGCAGGCAAAGAAGCCCGTGAAAGCACCTGGCTGGTCTTTGGCCCCAAGGAAATAGAGAACACCGATAGTGCCAGCCATCATCAGGAGGAACACGGCAATCGTGACACGTCCGCCGCCAAAGCGGTCTGAAATCCAGCCCGTAAACGACCTCGCTAGGGCGCCGACGAGCGGCCCGAGAAACGCGATCTGCAGAACGTTGACTTCAGGAAACTGGGTTTTGGTCAGCAACGGGAACGCCGCCGAGAATCCGATGAAGGATCCGAAGGTGCCGGTGTAGAGCCAGCACATGATCCAGTTGTGTGTGCGCCGGAAGATCACGGCCTGATCAGAGAAGGACGCTTTGGCCGTGGACAGATCATTCATTCCGAACCAGGCCGCAAAGGCACTGAGCGCAATGAACGGGACCCAGATGAATCCGGCGTTCTGCAGGAAAAGTTCTTCACCTGTCGCACTGACCTGCGGATTGCCGCCGAGAACGCCGAAAACACCGGCGGTCACAGCAATCGGCACAAGGAATTGCATCGCGCTGACACCGAGATTGCCGAGCCCGGCATTCATGGCGAGCGCGTTGCCCTTCTCCTTTTTGGGATAGAAGAAGCCGATATTCGACATCGAGGAGGCAAAATTTCCGCCACCGAGGCCGCAGAGCAGAGCCAGGGCAAGCATGATCCAGTAAGGCGTACCCGGGCTTTGAACCGCCAGACCGATGCCAATCGCCGGGATCATCAGCGACCAGGTTGTGAGCGTCGTCCAGAGCCGCCCGCCGAATACCGGCACCATGAAGCTGTAGAAGATCCGGAGCGTGGCACCGGAGAGGCCGGGGAGCGCAGCAAGCCAGAAAAGCTGGTCGGTTGTGTAGGCAAAGCCGATCTGCGGCAGCTTGGCGACGACAACCGACCAGACCATCCACACGGCAAATGACAGGAAGAGTGAAGGAATTGAAATCCAGAGATTGCGCGACGCAACTGACTTTCCGGTTTTTTCCCAGAACGCCGTATCCTCAGGCCGCCAGTCGTCGATCAGCTTGGGGGCAAGCGCGCGGGCTTCCTTTTCTCCATGAATGGGCTGCATCTCAGGCAGTTGAGGCAACGCATCGAGCGTCGCACCGGCGGCCTGGCGTTCCATGTGCCGGATGGCGAAATGCATCCAGATCAGCGATGCCGAGACAACCACGAACAACAGCATGAAGCAGCTTGTCCAGATACCGGTCAGGTCATTCAACAGCCCGAAGACGATCGGGAGGATGAAACCGCCGAGCCCGCCCATGAGGCCGACCAGTCCGCCCACCGCGCCGACATCCTTGGGGTAATAGACCGGTATGTGCTTGTAGACCGCCGCCTTGCCGAGGCTCATGAAAAAGCCAAGCACAAAGATCGCGATGACGAACACGGCAGGGCCTGTCGCCAGCCGGAAGCTGATCGGTCCGCGGACACCGTCCACCACATACGAGGTAGGAGGATAGGAGAGGAAGAACGTGACAACAACGGACACAAGAAATGTCCAGTACATCACCGTCCGTGCACCGACTTTATCCGACAGGTGGCCGCCGTAGATGCGGAACAGGGATGCAGGAACCGAATAGGCCGCCGCCAGCATGCCGGCCGTCTTTATGTCGAAGCCGTATACGCCGATCAGGTAGCGCGGGAGCCAGAGGGCCAGTGCCACGAACGCACCGAACACGAAGAAATAGTAGAGTGAAAACCGCCAGACCTG
Source organism: Acidobacteriota bacterium (assembly GCA_016712445.1). NCBI lineage: Bacteria > Pseudomonadati > Acidobacteriota > Acidobacteriota bacterium. Next base: position 667,870 of record JADJRB010000002.1, read on the forward strand.
GACGTTGCGCAAAGGTTCGAACTGGGAGGCAAAACTGCGTGGGCGCGCACCTGAGAGCCGGCGCGCCGCCAGGTCGGGATCATCCTTGGTGAAGAAGAAGAAAACGATCGCAACGGCAACGAGCGCGAGCGCCCAGACGTTGGCGACCCCTTTCCATCCGATGGCCGCCATCACCAGAGGCGCGGCGAACTTGGTCACAGCGGCGCCGACATTTCCCGCCCCGACGATGCCAAGTGCAGAGCCCTGCCTTTCCGGCGGGAAGAACTTTGACACATAGGTGATCGACACGGAGAAGGACCCGCCCGCGATACCGATCCCGAGCGCCGCCAGAAGGAACTGCGGATAGGTTTCGGCGAAGGTCAGGAGCCACGTGGCGAGCGCTGCGAGGAGCATGACCAGGAGGTTGACGATCCGGCCGCCATACTGGTCGGCCCATATTCCGAGCACGAGACGCGACAGGGAACCTGTCAGGATCGGCGTTCCGACAAGCAGGCCAAACTGTGTCTCGGTGAGCCCAAGATCCTTCTGTATCTGAAGGCCGAGGATTGCAAAAATCGTCCAGACCGCAAAACAGGCGGTGAAGGCGAATGTTGTCAGACCGAGGGCAGCGTTTGCCCCTTTGGCAGCTGGATTGACAGCCGGTGTCATGATTGCGCCCTCCCCGTAAGCGCCAGAGGTTCCTGAAGCGCCCCAGAGGTGTCATTCACGCGGCCGGCGAGCCTTGATTTTTGTGAAGCGACGGCTTGGCGAATGTGCGCTGGCCTGCACCAATTGAGATCAATCTGCGCAGGCCTGACAGTCAGCGCTGCGAAGCATGATGTCTGCGATCAGACCCGCTGACGGATCCGAATGCGCGGCTTGACTTTTATCAAGCGTCGGCTAGGTCTGTGGGCGGCCAAGGTTTGCCCCCGCGCGCCATTGTCCGCGCGACGTTCGTTCCGCAACAGCCCCTTAGGAGGCACGCATGCCATTAAGACCAACTGATGCGGAACATATCCGTCATCTGTCGTTTTTCCGCGCCTCGACGGACGCGACGTTCGACAAGGCGATCGCTGGCGGATTTCTGCAGAAGTTCCCGGCGGGCACGACCCTTCTGATGGAGGGCGACACGGTCGATTTCCTCTACATCCTTCTGGAAGGCTCGGTCGAACTGGGCGCGGGGTGGAAATCGAAAGATACCACGCTCGCCATCCTGCGGCCCGTGTCGACCTTCATTCTGGCTGCTGTCGTACTCGATGCAGACGCGCTGATGACTGCCGTAACGCTTGAGCGGTCCGAGATACTCATGGTGCCAGGCGAGTCGCTGCGCCGCGCGATGAAAGAAGATGCGGAATTCTGCTTTGCCGTCTCGGAAGAACTCTCCGGTTGCTATCGCGGCCTCGTGCGTTCGATCAAGAATCACAAACTGCGCGACTCGACCGAGCGGCTGGCCAACTACCTGCTGACCCAACGCGCCCGCCAGGGCGGGAAAATCGAAATCGTCCTGCCGCATGAAAAGCGGGTCCTGGCTTCGCTTCTGGGTATGACGCCCGAAAACCTGTCGCGCGCTTTCCTGAAGCTCCAAGCGCAGGGTGTGACCGTCGACGGCGCCCGGGTAAGGCTCGAGAAAGTTACAGCGCTTGAGCGGCTGGCGCGTCCCAGCCCGCTCATCGACAACCACTTTGCGCAGCCGCGCAATGAGCTTGGAAAGGCGCATACCGAGCGCCAGAAAGGCCTGCTCGACGGGAAAGGCAGCGCTTAACCGCCCGCCTGGGCCAGGTTCAGCATGTCGCCCGTATCACCCGCATGCAGTCCGTGGGCAGCCGGTTTGAAAGTTAGCGCATCCACGACGCAGTCCTGCAACTCGCCAATCTGCGTGTCATCGACCAACAGTTTTCTCAGATCTCTGCCGCCTTGCCCGAACAGGCAAAGACGAAGCTGCCCGCGCGCCGTGACCCTCAGCCGGTTGCAGCCGTCACAAAAGCCTGCCGCGTAAGGCGCGATGAGGCCGATACGCCCGGCATAGTCTGGATGCGTGAATTCGATGGCTGGTCCATCCTCAGCGCCGCGTTCCGAAGGGGTCCAGCCCCGGTCCTGAAGCCAGGTCCGAAGTACCTGCCCGCTGACATGCTGCTGTTCGAAAAAGGCCTTATTGTCCCCGGTCCGCATAAGCTCGATGAAGCGCACGGCGATTGGCCGATCCTTCACGAACCGTGTCCAGGCTGAAAACCCGTCCTCCAGCCCGTCGCGCAGAAGCACGGCGTTGACCTTGAGAGCTTTCAGCGGGAGCGCCTGGGCCCGTTCCAATCCGGCGAGAACATCTTCCAGCCGATCATGCCCGGTTATTTTTCTGAAGGTGTCGCGGTCAAGAGCGTCCATGCTGACATTGAGATGTGTCAGCCCGGCCGCGACCCAGTCGTCGACATGACGCGCAAGGTTCCAGCCATTGGTAGTGAGAGCAACCTTGCCGATGCCTGGCTGGCGCGCGGCGCAGGCGATCAACTCACCGATGTCTTTGCGAACGGTTGGCTCCCCGCCTGTGAGGCGGATCTTGGTGATTCCGAGCCCTGCAAAGGCGCGGACCAGGCGCGCGACCTCGTCAGCGGCGAGGAAATCCATGGCGCCCGATTTTGTGTAACCGTTCGGCAGGCAGTAGGTGCAGCGGAAGTTGCACACTTCCGTCACCGAAAGTCTCAGGTAACGAAACCTGCGTCCGAATGCGTCCGTCGCAGCTGCGCCGGGAGATACCATCGCGAGGCTCCTTTCCAAGAACGGGAGGCGGCAGGGTTTCCCCTTACCACCCGCGGCCGGAGCGCCTTGACGGTTCGTGATATCGAAACGTTTTAGGCGAGCAGGCTCGGAGCGATTTGATCCACGCTAGAGCGGCCCTCGGACCCTGTCTTTGACCTTCCGGGGTAAGCGGATTGATGTGGGTCAAGGCGCCTGGGGCGCCGCATCAAGCAGCTTTGCCGAGCCTCGGCGAAACAAGCCTCGGGCCATAGACAAAGACAAACCCGAGAAAGGCGCCGGACCAGAGAGCGGACGCCAGGAAGTTTGCGTGCATCTGGTAAGGCTGGTCCAGAAACGGCGCGGCAACGCGCGCCAGGGCCGCTACGTTGACCAGCCCGTATATGACAAGGGTCCCCGCACCGGCCGTCAAGGCACGCCCGGTATGCCCGAGACTTGAGCGCGTCATCACAGCCAGGGTCATGACACCAACCGCGCCCGCACCCGCTGCGTGAAGGCCCGCTATGCGAGGCACATGTTCAGGCCAGAGGCCGCTGAGCCCAATCAGGACAATTGCAAGCGCCGCCCATGCGTACCCCACATGCAGGACTGTCACCAGCGGCTCGGCCAGCGTGCGCTCCCCGCCCCAGCGCGACAGGCGAAGGCCGTTCAGGATGCCAGCGACCAGCAGCAGGATTGACGCGGCCAACGTCCCTCCGAACACGGCCCAGACCGCGAGCGCTGCGAAAGAGACCGCCAGTGCAACTGCATCGATCCGCCCTGCTGCTTCCGGAAGCGGTCCGCCCTGACGGGCAAGCCAGTTGCGCGTAAAACTCGGTGTGATCCGTCCACCGATCAAAAGGATCAGAAACAACAAGGTGCCAAGGCCTGCCCGAATAGCGGCCTGGGGCAGTCCGCCATCGTCAAGCGAGATCCAGTGGAATGCGATGTTCGCCAACGCCAGCAGGCTGACCGCACCGGCGACTTTGAGATTGCGTGTATTCTGTCCCGCGATCACCTCGCGCCAGATGATTCCCGCGAACAGCACCATGAAAGCGCTGTCGACCATCGCGGGCACCCAGCCCGGCCCTGGCTGGAAGAGCATTGCCGCACGGCCGGCCACCCAGACGGTCACCAATACCATCAGCGGGAGACCGCAGACAGGCAACCTGCCAGTCCAGTTGGGTACGGCGGTCAGCAGAAATCCCGCAACAATGGCCGACCCGTACCCGAACACCATTTCGTGCACGTGAAACGCAAGGCCTGCATTCACCGGGAGCGCATCCGGCCCGGCGGCATAGGTGACGATCCACAGCGGAACCGACACCGCGGCCCACAGCGCCCCCAGAAGGAAAAAGGGACGAAATCCGAAGCTGAACAGTGCCGGTCCGCGATAGTCACGTACCTGCTGGGATGTAGTGGCCATGAACCGTTTATTCCTTTGCTGATCTCAGCCGCACTTCGAGTGGCCACATTCAAGGCAGGTGTCGCAGCCTTCCTTTCGGACGAGAGCCTTCTGGCCGCATTTCGGGCAGAAGGCTGCATCCGGCGACGTGGCGGGCGCGACATGATCGTGCATGCCCAGATGTTCTGAGACGATACGTCCGATGGCCGCCGGCAACGATGGGACATAGCGTCCGTCCATGAATGCGCCGCCCTGCGGATCGAACACCGCCTGAAGCTCTTCAGCGACAAAGCCCACATCGCCGCCCCGCCGGAACACGGCGGAGATCATGCGGGTCAATGCAAGTGTCCATGCGTAATGGTCCATGTTCTTCGAGTTCACGAAAACTTCGAACGGCCTGCGTCCCCGCCCGTCGTCCGCGTCATTTATGGTCACATAGACGGCATGCGCACTCAGCGGCCATTTCAGCTTGTAGGTCGCGCCCTCGAGCCGTCTCTCGCGCGGCGACAAGGCGTTCTCTGTTGAAACCTTCGCCGCACTTGCCGGCGCTGGCGCGCTGACAGACATGACAGACCCGGTAATCGCGTTGGGGCGATAGGTCGTCAGCCCCTTGCAGCCAATCTGGTAGCCCTGGAGATATATGTCCTTGAACGCATCAAAGGAGATTTCGGCGGGACAATTCACGGTCTTCGAAATTGAGCTGTCGATAAATCTCTGGGCGGCGGCCTGCATCCTGAGGTGATCATCCGGCGTGAGCGTCTGCGCGCTCACGAAGATTTCGTCCGGCAACGGATAGTCCGCACGGGTCCTGCGCCATTCTGACAAGGCATAATCAGTGACGGGCTCTTCCCGCCGGGTACCGTCGCCCTGCAAGACCTTGCGGGTGTAGGAAAAGGCAAAGACCGGCTCGATCCCGGACGATACATTGTCCGCGAGCAGCGATGTCGTTCCGGTGGGCGCGATCGACGTCAGGCACCCATTGCGTAGCCCGTATTCTGCGATCAGCGCCCGCGTCTCCTGATCGAGAGAGAGAAGGTTTGGCCGGTCGAGGACGGCGCTGTCATAGAGCGGATAGCGTCCCTTTTCTGCTGCGAGGTGGGCCGAGGCGCGATAGGCGGCACGTTTTATGGTTCCCAGCCAGAGCTCGGTCAGGGCGACAGCCTCATCTGATCCGTAGGCAGCGCCGCAGAAGATGAGCGCGTCGGCAAGGCCGGTTACGCCGAGCCCGATACGTCTCTTGCTCCGGGCCTCCTTCGCCTGCGCGTCCAGAGGATACCGGGAAATGTCGATCACATTGTCGAGGAAACGCACCGCCGTCGCGGTGATCTCTTCCAGGGTCTCCGCAGATATACCCGCATCCGGCTCGAAGGGTGAACCCACAAGCCTTGCCAGGTTGATCGATCCCAGCAGGCAGGCGCCATAGGGCGGCAACATCTGCTCGCCGCAGGGATTGGAGGCGGCAATCACCTCGCTGCCGGCGAGATTATTAAGGGCGTTCACACGGTCGACAAAGATGACGCCGGGTTCGGCGGCATCGAAGGTCGCCTTCATCAACCGGTCCCAGAGTTCGGAAGCGGGCAATGTCCGGTAAGGCGTTCCTTCAAATACGAGGTCCCAGGTCTCGCCCCGCTCCAGTGCCTCCATGAACGCGTCGGTCACGAGAACGGACAGGTTGAAGTTCCGGAACCGCGTCCCATCCCGTTTGGCATCGATGAAGGATTCGATATCCGGATGGTCGATCCTCAGACATCCCATCATCGCGCCGCGGCGCTGCCCGGCGGACATGATGGTCCGGCACATCGCATCCCACGTATCCATGAACGACAGGGGACCGCTTGCCTGTGCACCGACGCCCTTCACCGGAGCGCCTGACGGGCGGATCGTCGAGAAGTCCATCCCCACACCGCCGCCCTGCTGCAGCGTGACCGCCGCTTCGCGCAGGTGTTCGAAGATGCCGGGTAGGTTGTCTGGAAGCGTTCCCATGACAAAACAATTGAAAAGGGTCACGTTCCGCGCCGTGCCGGCGCCAGCAAGTATGCGTCCGGCAGGGATGAACCGAAAGTCGTCGAGCGCCGCGCGAAACCGCGCGCGCCAGCGTTTACGGACTGCCGGCTTTTCAGCGCCGGCGACAGCATTCGCGACCCGGTCGAGTGTGGCCGAAAGGTCGGCATCTTCACCCGCCTCGGAGCGGAAGCGGTATTTCTTGTCCCAGATCTCCTGAGCGAGCGGTGTATCGAAGGGCATGGCAGTCGTCCTTGTCTTCTGAAGTCAACGGACGGTCAGGCTTTCTGATTCTGTGCGGCTGGCGGAACGCTGCGCGCTTCAAAGACGCTCGCAAAATAATCAGAAAGCCGGATTGATGATGATCAAGGTGAGCCTTGAAAGGCACGCCTCATCCGCCGCCTGCAGCGCCTTTCGTATAGGTGGCGAGATCAAAATAGTCGCGCCAGATCCTGATCTTCCCATCCTGCATCTGGAACACGCCGCAGCAGGGCAGATCGACAGAGCGCTCACCGAGTTTCGTTCGGTCCAGCCGTTCTGCGATGACTGTATCGCCTGAGGCGACCAAGGTCAGAATCTCCCAGTCGGTCGCGGTCCAGCCTTTGAGAAAGTTCGCAATGAAGACTTTCAGCGCGGCGCGTCCCTGCACGGGCTTGAAGGGCATATTGTAGTAAATGCCGTCCTCAGTGAAATACCCGACAAGCTCATCCACATCGAGACGCGACCAGGCGGCAATAAAATCTCGGATAACTTCTTCGTTATTACTCATTCCGATCTCCTTTGCTTGATCCGGATCAATAAATCCCGCCTGGACGCGCCTTAGAACAGCAGTCCCTGAATCGTCTCGCCTGGCTGAAAGTCCCGGTTGCCGGGCGGCTGGCGCAGCAGGAGGTCCGCCTCGAGCAGGCTGGCCTGGCCGGAGGAATCCTGATGGATCAGCGGCATGGCGCGATTGTCCCTGATCCGTGCCCGGACGAAGGTTTCCCGGTCGCCCGCCGCCGGAAGGGCCGCTGCGAGCGCCCAGCTTTCAAAAACCACGGTTGCCGCTGCATCCCGGCCTCCAAGGCCGGCAAGGAGCGGCGCGAGAAACAGCCGCGCGGTCACCAGGGCCGATGTCGGATTGCCCGGTAGTCCGAGCACCGGCTTGCCGTCCACCCGGGCCAGCCAGACAGGCTTGCCGGGTTTGATGGCCACCTTCGGGAAAATATAATCAGGCGGCCCGGCGAACAGGCTGCGGGAGTGATCCCTGTCACCGACCGACGCACCGCCGATGAGGATCAGGAGGTCCGCGCCGGCAAGCGCGGCGGCTGCAGCAAGCCGCAGCTGGGCCGGATCGTCGGGGTACATTTCCCGGCTGATCACCTGCCCGCCCGCGCTCCTTACAAAAGCGGCAATCGCCGGGGAGATGCTTTCCGGTATGGCGCCAGGGATGCCGCTCGCCTCTCCGGGGACTGCGAGTTCGTCGCCGGTCGCGAGAATCGCGACCCGCGGCCGGAGATAGACTTTCAGGGGTGACTGGTCGGCGGCGGCGGCGACCGTCAGTGTTCGCCAGTCAAGCTGGCGGCCGGCCGGAACGAGGATATCCCCTTCCCGGAAGTCGGAGCCCGCTTCGCGGATGTGGCGTGCTGCTCCGGGGGGGCGAACAATTCTTGCAAGCTCACCCTCGCGCTCGACATTTTCCTGGACGATCACCCGGTCGGCGCCAACCGGCACCGGCGCGCCCGTGAATATCCGGACCGCCGTTCCCGGGGCGAGCTCGGCGCCTGGCGCGCTTCCTGCCGCCGTCTCGCCGCGTACCGGAAGGGAGAACGGGACGGCGCCGAGGTCTGCGCTTCGCACGGCATACCCGTCCATCGCCGAGACGTCATACCTCGGCATCGAGAGACCCGCGATGACAGGCTCTGCCAGTATCCGCCCTGCCCCTTCGCCGAGCGGCACGCACTGCGTGCCCAAAGGTACCGCGATCTCCACGACCCTTTGAAACGCATCGTCGAAGCTGATCACCGGCTTTCCTCTTCCGCCGCCCAGTCACCTGACTTGCCGCCGCTCTTGATTTCAAGCCGGACAGCCTCGATCACCATACCGCGATCGACGGCCTTGAGCATGTCATAGAGGGTCAGGGCGGCAACAGTCACAGCCGTGAGCGCCTCCATTTCAACACCGGTCTGGCCCTGCGTGCGCACCTCTGCCTGGAGCCTGAAGCCCGGCAAAGCCTCGTCGAGTTTTACGGTGACGGAGACCTTGGACAAGGCGAGCGGATGACAGAGCGGGATGAGTTCATGCGTGCGTTTGGAGGCCATGATGCCTGCGAGTTCTGCGGTCGTGATCACGGCGCCTTTCGGCGCCTTGTCGTCGCGCACGAGCTGCAGGGTTTCCCTTCGGCAGAGGACGCGGGCGCTTGCGACCGCGCGTCGCTCGGTGACGGTCTTGGCCCCGACATCCACCATGTGGACACGGCCGTCTTGATCAAGGTGTGTGAGTTCACTCATGGGCAGATTCCCCGGTAGCGGGCGATCTGGCCCACGAGTGAACAGGGTCGATACCGGCTGTCGAACTCGAACGCAAAAACATGATCCCACGCATCGCGGCAAGCGCCCGTCGAACCCGGAACACAAAAGATGAAAGTCTCACCGGCCTGCCCTGCAAAAGCGCGCGACTGGAGCGTGGAAACTCCCACCGTGCCGAGACTGACTGTATGGAACACCACAGAAAACCCATCCATCTCACGGCTGAAGAGGGGTTTCAGGGCTTCGGGCGTCACATCGCGCGGCGAGAAACCGGTGCCGCCAGTCGTCAGGATAACATCAATCCCCGGGTAGGCGATCCAACGGCCGACAACCTGCCGGATTTCGTCAACTTCGTCCCTGACGATGGCACGCTCAACCAGTGCATGGCCGGCAGCCCTGGCCCGGTCGCAAAGGAGGCCTCCGGACGTGTCTGTCTCCTCAGAGCGCGTGTCCGAGACGGTGAGAACCGCAATATTCAGCGGGTAGAAGGGAAGGTTTTCATCAATTCCCGGCATCTTTTTCATTCCATCTCTCAAGGTCGATAACGTCGCGTTCTGTAGGTTCGATCCATCGCTCGCCGAACGGCCCAAGTTCGCGTTTCCAGAAAACAGCCTCCGACTTGAGCCTGTCCATCAGATACTCGGCGGCCAGAAAGGCTTCCTTTCGATGATCGCTGGTCACGCCCACAAAGACGATGACCTCCCCCGGGGTCATTGCGCCGCAGCGGTGGACGACAGACACCGCGCTCACATCAAACCTTTCCAGACCGGCCCTGGCGATCCTTTGCAAGGAAATCAGCGTCATTCGCGGGTGGTAGTCGAGAACCAGATGGTCAAGCGGCTCACCTTGCTTTGTCACAGACCGCACAGTCCCCTGAAAGGAGACGACGGCGCCATGGCCCGGCGCGCGCAGGCGCAGGTCGTCCAGCCTGGCCGTGACATCGATCGGCGAAGCGGCAAGCTCCGCGTGCAAATTGTGTTCTGATCTTTCCTGGATCATGTCCAACCCTCGATGTTCAATAGAGTGCTCCGTGAGATCCGAGCACGGCGGCCAGGACAGTTACCAATGACAGGGTCATCAGAACGAGGTGCCCGCGTTGTACGATTGCCATCGTGCCGCCGGGTTGGCTCAGCATCTGCCGTTGAAACCACTGGTCGAGGAATAGCGGCTCGATCACAAAGAGGACTATGCTGAACACCGCCCAGATCGCCACCATGGCGTGCATCCACCAGAAGGCCGGATCGAGGAACCGTCCCCAGGCCGCGAGCCGGTGGGTCATGTAGAAACCGGTCAGCCCCGCCAGCGTGACTGAAATCTTTGCCTGCCAGGAAAAGGCGCTCTCAATGGCCTCGAACAGGCGGGCCCGCTCAGACGGTTCGGCGAGGCGGTGCACGCCGGGGAGCAGGACGAGCGTTACGAACGTGACCCCGCCAATCCAGTGGACGATGGCGGCAACATGCAGGGCGCGGGCAAGCGTGATATCGAACACGGGGCTCAGCTCATCCTCCAGAGACGGGACTCATGAACGCGACCGCATCGCCTGCCTGGACGATATGATCTTCCGTGACAATCTCATCATTGACGGCCGCACGCACGGACCGGTGGAGGATGGCGTCGACGCCGTACTGGCTGGCGAGCAGGGCTCTCAGGCCGGAGACAGCGAGCCCGTCCATCGCAATATCAACATGCGCTGCTCCGCCAAAAGGCGTCCCGATGCGCCCATGAAACTCTATCTGCATACGTACAATTCCTTTTACTGGCATGGGCTGAAACGCCTCAAAACGGGGGCAGCGGAGAGACGCCGATCGTGGGACGGTGCAGCAGAACAATCCCGCCCCAGACGAAGGGAACAAGCGCCATCCTTGGCTGCAGGAGCGAGGCCCAGCTCGCCCGGCCCGTCAGGAGGGCGGCAAACGGCACGAAGCTCGTGGCACGGCTGAGGCCGGCCCACTGCGCCCCGGCCAGCCTGCGGCTGCGTTTTTCCATGGCGAAGATCCCGGCGAGCGAAAAACCCCCGAGGCTGCCAAAGAGCAGAACGTGCGCAAGATCCCCGTTTGCAATGAGGTGCGCCGCAGACCAGAGCACCAGAGCCCAGAGCAAGGGATGCCGAGTGAGGGCGAGTATACCGGGATGGTCCGGATCGTATAGCCTGTCCGCGCGGCCGCCAAGACTGAAGGGATTGGCGATGGCTGTTCCCCCGACGGCCAGAATGAGCGCGAGGGCCATCAGGGCATTGGCAATCCAGAGCCCCTTCGGGACCCACAGCCAGAGACCGACAAAGGGCGCCCTGCCGGCGGCAAGGATGAGCCAGGCGAGGAACGCCAGCGACACGGCGCTGTAGATCGCCAGATAGGTCCGCCGGCCCAGCGCGGCCGTCAGCCGGACGCGTATGCCGGGCCGGGCGGGCAAAGCGTGACTGGCGAGAAAGACAATCGCTGCCCCCACAAACTCCGCCCATCCGTTCACCTTGCGTCCGTCCTGATCCGAAACCTGCCCGGAATTGTTAAACCAGCTCAAGGCGATGGGGCATGACATTGATCATCCGGCAGTCTGCTATTTTCCCGGTCGCCGCCAGACGATTGTAATGGGGAAGCGCCCGCCCTGCCGTTAGGAGTAGACGGGCAGATGCGCGAGGACAGATCGACCAATGCCAATCGTGCTGACCGCAGCGTTCTTCATCACGGCCATCCTTTATGCGAGCGTCGGCTTCGGCGGGGGCTCGACATATAACGCCCTGCTTGTGCTCAGCGGCGCGGACTACCGACTGGTTCCTGCGATTGCGCTCGTCTGCAACGTGATCGTGGTGACCGGCGGCGTCTGGCGGTTTTCGAGGACCGGAGACCTGTCCGCCCGGCGGCTCGCACCGTTCCTGATGACTTCGGTCCCGGCGGCCTGGATCGGCGGCCGGCTGGCAATCAGCGAGACAACGTTCGTAGGCCTGCTCGGCGCTGCGCTGCTGATTTCGGGGGTTCATCTTGCCCTGCAGCGGGGAACCCCAGAATCCGATCCGGCGTCTCAACCGCGCCGCGTTCCGGCTGTTCTCGCGGCCGGCATCGGCGGGGCGATCGGCATCCTGTCAGGCCTGGTCGGCATAGGCGGGGGGATATTCCTTGCCCCGGTTCTTTACTTCCTGCGCTGGGGAAACGCCAAGCAGATCGCGGCCGCCTGCAGCCTGTTCATCCTGGTCAATTCTCTGTCGGGCCTCGTCGGGCAGGTACTCAAACTCCAGGACCTCGCCCTGCTTTCACTCGCCCTGCCCTATTGGCCCCTGCCGCTTGCTGTTCTGATCGGTGGCCAGATGGGATCCTGGCTGGCCGGATATCATATCAAGCCCGATATCATCCGTATCCTGACCGCCATCCTCATCCTCTATGTCTCGGCGCAGCTCCTGTTGCGATGGGGCGCGATGATATGAATGGTTACGTTACGGTACGACCGGCACGGCTCAGCAAGCGGTCATTCAATATTTGAGAGCCTGCTGACAGGCGTCTTCAACTTTCTCATTGATTCAGCAGCTTTTGCGTCTGCTATGACAAGTATCTGCATGTCCTCAATGCATTCTGTGTCCGTTTCGCACCTCAACAAGGTCAAGAGTGAGGCCTCGCCGTGGAACCTGAATTGCTCCAGAGACTGACTGCGGCGCTCGCAATCGGCGCGCTGATCGGTATTGAGCGCGGCTGGAAACAGCGCAGTGATGAACCGGGTTCCCGAGCGGCAGGCCTTCGGACGTTTACGCTCGCCGGACTGCTTGGAGGTATCGCAGCGGTCGTTGGCACAAACCTTGGCGCTGCTGCATTTGCGGCCATTGCAATTGCTTTTTCCGTGCTGTTTGGCGCGTTTCAGTGGCGCGAAACGCGTGCTGACGAGGACTTTTCGGCGACGAGCACCGTTGCTGGCCTTCTGACGTTCGCTTTGGGAAGTCTCGCCGGCCTCGGATACCTGCATGAGGCGGCTGCAGCGGCAGTCGCGGCCGTGTGCATCCTGGCGTTCAAGCAAAGCCTTCATGCCTGGCTGGGAGGCCTGACATGGCCGGAGATCCGATCTGCCCTCTTGATCCTTGCGATGACATTCATCGCGCTACCGCTGCTGCCATCGGGACCCATTGATCCACGGGGACTAATTGACCTGCGAGAGCTTTGGTTCCTGACGATCCTCATCGCAACAATCTCGTTCGCCGGTTACGTTGCGGTCCGCGTGCTCGGTGCGAGGGCCGGACTCGCACTCGGCGCGGTTATCGGCTCGCTGGTTTCCTCCACGCTGACGGTGGCAGAACTGGCCGACCGAGTGCGCAAGGGTACTGCAACGGCGCCCGATGCAGCCGCCGCGGCATCGCTTTCAACGCTGGTCATGCTGATCCGGATCGGTCTGCTGGTCAGCGTTCTCGCGCCTCACCTGCTTTCCGAAATCCTGCCCGTACTCGGCGCGTCTGTTGCTGTCAGCGCGGCAGGGGCGCTCTATCTGTTTCATCCGCGGAAAGGGCCGACCGGCCAGCCGCTTCTGCCTGAACTGAAAAGCCCGCTCGATATGAGGTCCGTCGCGGGCTTTGCACTGCTAATCGCAGGATTGAATGTGTCCATTGCCCTGGCAACGAACTGGGCCGGCGACATTGCTGTCTTGCCGCTTGCCATCCTCAGCGGCTTTGCGGATGTCGATGCTGTGATCCTGAACGTGACCCGCCTGTCGCAGCCTCCATCCGGTCTCGCCGTCGCTGCAATCCTGCTGGCAGCGCTCGCCAACATGTTCAGCAAGTCAGTCCTCGCCTTTTTTACCGGCAATCTTCAGTTCGGACTCTACTTCGCTGGCGCGTCGCTGGCGGCCTGTCTTGCAGGCGCCGCTGCGTTCGGATTGGACCTGTACTGAATAATCGGACTGCGCCGAAGGCCGGCAAGATCAGTCCGTTCTCACTTCGACGGGCGCGTCCGACAGGCGCCGGAAAAGCCGCCGCCGCTGCGCGAGAGGCCACCAATCGTAGAGGAAGATTTCCAGGGGCCGCCAGTTGGCAACCCATCCCAGGATGATCAATCCCTCCGACAGTATGCGAGATGCAGATCCGGGGCCCAGCAGAATTGAGGCTGCCTGTCCAAGAAGAACACAGACCGTGAGCGTGGCGAGCCCGATCATCAGGGACGTCCGCCCCACCCGGAAAAGCTCACTGATATCGCCCTTCAGTCCTCGTTCTCGCTGGCGGAAGTGATTGGAGAATGCTGTCTGCAGTTCAGATGCATCATGCTGTCCCAGTGTCGAAACATGCAGGACAAGCCTGATCTGCGCGCCTCGTGGCAATTCTCTCGCCCACCCGACGATAAAGTCTTCGGTCGTCCGTGAGAGGTCCCGGGAAGGCGTCGGAAACGGATCAAGCGGATCGAACAGCAGCGCGATGTTCTCGATCCGCAGCTCGACGACAGATTCGCCCCCTGCCGGCTTGGCGAGCATTTTTTACAATCCTTTCCGCTCATGAAGAACGGGACGCGCAGTCCGCGAAAGCGTACCATTTTCCTGGGGGCATACTCAATCAGGTGACCACGACGCGCACTGACTCAGGCGCAATCAAATCCACCGCCGACGAGAATTGGCAATGCACACCTCGGTCCGGTGATTCCGCGACGTCGGCAGCCCATCACATCAATCAAGGATCGCGCGACGCACCGCCTCACTGTATGTAACGAGAGGTAACTCAACATTATGCCGACAGGATCGCAGGTGCAGCCCGCGTCCTTCAATCCAGTCAGACTATAACAAATGGAGACAATGCTATGGCGCTGAAGCATGCAGCATCCGGCGATCGTGTCGACCTTCGCCCGTTCGGCTCCCTTTTGAGCACGGAAAAAACCAGCGCCATCGTCCGCACCCCAAACTTCGAAGCGATACGGCTCGTCCTCCTGGCCGGAACGGAAATCCCATCCCATAAGGTCGCTGGTCAGATCATGTTCCAGTGCATTGAAGGGCACGTCCAGTTGCGGATCACTGGCACCACGATTGAGCTGCTGCCCGGACACTGGGTCTATCTTGACCATGACGAGCTCCATTCGTTGCTGGGAGTTCAGGACTCTTCCCTGCTCATGACCATCCTGTTTGATGGCGATTGAACAGCGCCGGAACAGGAAACTGTCTTAGTCATCGGCAGTATCGGATCGAATTACCCATATAGGAAAGTCTGCTCCACCAACCCCTCTATAGATATCGCAACAGACGGATATGCTCGCGAATTGAAGAGGTGACAGCCGCGATTTCCTCAGGACCCAGATCCTCGCGCTCCAGAGTTCTCAAGGATAGCGCCCGCGCGGCGCGGAAAGCCAGCGCCTGGCCGACGAGGGTCAAACCCCGAATGCGTGCGGTCTGGGACCCCGGAACATCGCCGCTCGCAATCGCGGTCAGATGGATGACATTGCGGAAGAAGCGGCCGACATCGCTGGCGTAGAGTATTTCGAATGCTTCCGTCGGCGCAGCCTGCTCGCGAAGCATGAACCTTGCCCACTTCTCGCTCTCACGGCTTGCCAGCATCGTCACAAACGGAATGAAGGCCTCTTCGAGAAGCGTGATTGCCTTCTTTCGGCTGAGCGCGCCGCTGTAAATTTCGGCGTCGAGAACCTTCAGCGCTGGCGCGAGTCTTTGCGTTACCTGTTCGGCAATTGAGGACGCGGCCGCGAGATAGAGTTTCTCCTTGGTCGTAAAGTGATACGGTATCGCGGCAAGGGACGCGCCCGCTTTATCGGCAATGGCGCGGGTCGTCGTTCCGTCGAATCCGGCGAGACCGAACAGTTCGATCGCGGCTCCAACGAGCCGCTCGCGCGTTTCGACACTTCGAGGATCATCACGCTTTGGCATCTATGAGGTCTTCTTTCTGAGCAGCCAGCCGGACGCCGGAAGGGTCGCCATCGCGATCACGATGAGCGGCGCCGTACTGCGGGCCACTTCGGACAGCGGCAGATCTTTCAGGAACACGCCTTGCGTGATGACGAGGAAGTGCCGGAGCGGATTTATCTGCGTCGCCAGCTGGATCCAGCCCGGCATATTCTCAACCGGAGACATGAAGCCCGACAGAAGGACCGCAGGCGAGGCAAATACGAAGGCGCCGAGGATGGCCTGTTGCTGGGTATCAGATATCACCGAGATGAAGAGGCCGATCCCGATCACTGCCAGCAGATAAAAAAACATCGAACCGTAAAGCGCGAGCACGGACCCTGCGAAGGGAATCTTGAAGCCGAACACGGCAACAATGACGAAGAATGTGCCATGCAGGTAGCCGAAGATGAGACCCGGCGCCGACTTGCCGATCACAATTTCCAAGGGCCTCAGCGGTGAGACGAGCAGCTGGTCGAATGTGCCAAGTTCGCGCTCGCGGGCAACCGACAGGGCAGTCACGATGATCGTGGTCAGGAGGGTGATGGTCGCGACCAGTCCCGGCAGGGTAAACCAAGCATATTCGAGATTTGGGTTGAACCAATGCCGGACACGGAGGGCGTCCGGCGGCGCGCCGCCCGCATAAGCCGCCGCCGAGACACGCGCGATGATCGCAGACAGGTACGAGTTTACGATCTGCGATGCGTTCGACTTGCGGCCATCGAGGATGATCTGGACATCTGCCGGCTGACTCACCTCGATCCGCCGCGAGAAGTCCTGACCGATATGCACCACCGCAATAACGCGCTGGCTATCGATGGCCTCCCGGATCTGGCTGACGGATTGCAAATGAATGATCTCGTCGAATGCGGAGGCGCCCTCGATGCCTGCCACGATTTCCCGGCCGCTGCTTCCGTGATCGAGATTGAGCACGGCAATATCGACATTGCGCACTTCCATCGTCATGGCGAATGCGAAGATGACGAGTTGCAGCAAGGGCGGCACGAGGATCACGGCGCGTCCCTTCGGATCGCGCCAGATGGCCAGCATCTCCTTGATGATGAGAGCTCTGAGGCGCCGCCACATGTCAGGCGATCCGCTTCGGCGTGGCCAGCCAGGTCAGCACGAGGAAAAAGGCGCCGACGGCCAGCATCTTCAGAATTGCAGGCCACAGTACCGACCAGACATCCCCTGCAAGGAACAACGTTTGTAAACTGGTGACAAAGTAGCGCGCGGGGATCACCGTCGTGACCGTGCGGATCGGCAGCGGCATCGCGCTGATTTCGAAGATGAAGCCTGACAGTAATGTCGCTGGCAAGAAACCTGTGAAGAGCGCCAGCTGAGCTGCAACGAACTGGTTCTTGGTTGCCGCTGAGATCAGCAGTCCCTGACCAAGGGCCGGCACCAGAAAGGCTGCGGCAACGGCGGCAAGCGCAAACACCGAGCCCCGGAACGGCACATTAAAAACGAACACAGCCGCCAGGGCGCACAGCACCAGAGAGCTCATGCCCAGCAAAAAATACGGCACGATCTTCGACAGTAACAATTCCACCCGGCTGACCGGGGTGGCGAGCACCGCCTCCATGGTACCGCGCTCACATTCACGGGCGATGACCAGCGCCGTCAGCAAGGTGCCGATGATGGTCATCACAACCGCGGTGGACCCCGGCACGAGATTGTAGCGGCTGGTCAGTTCGGCGTTGAACCAGAAGCGGGGTTGCGGGGTGATCGCCGCCGGAGCTGGCAGGGCCGCGTCTGCGATCCGGCGTGCCTGCCAGACGCCGTAGACCCCCTGGGCATAGTTTGCGACGAACTGCGCGGTGTTGGGCTGCGAACCGTCGGTCAGGACTTCGATGGGCGCCGGATCGCGCCTGCGCAGGCGTTCGGTAAAGTCAGCGGGAATAATGACGAGCCCGCGCAGCTCGCCGGATACGAGGCCCGGCTCAAGTGCCGCCTGGTCAAAGGCCGTGACTGTTTCGAAATAGCCGGAGCCTTCAAACGCCTGGACAAGGCTGCGCGCGTCGGCGCGTGCGTCCTGCGCGACAATGCCAATCCGGATTGAATTGGCATCGAGCGAAATCCCGAATCCGAAGAGCAGGAGAAGGATAAGCGGCAGGACGAACGCGATCAGAATGGAAGACGGATCACGGATAATCTGGAAGGTCTCCTTACGCGCCAGCGACAGGGTGCGGCGCAAGGGAGCAGGAAGCCGTGACGGAGTCATAAGGCTGCCTCTTCCTTTTCCGACCGCGCGACCAGCTCAATGAACGCGTCTTCCATGGTTACGCTCGATCCGTCCGGATTGGCGCAGCTTGCCTTCAGGGCTTCAGGTGTGCCTTCCGCAATCGTCCTGCCGCGATAGATCAGGTTGATCCGGTCGCAATACTCGGCCTCTTCCATGAAGTGCGTGGTGACGAGCACGGCAACATTCTTCGCCGTCAAGGCATTGATGTGCGACCAGAATTCTCGCCGTGTAATGGGATCAACACCCGAGGTTGGCTCATCCAGAAACAGCACTTCCGGCTCGTGCAAGAGCGCAGCTGCGAGCGCCAGGCGCTGCTTGAATCCGAGCGGCAGGCGGGAAGCCGCCGTGTTGCGATGGGCGGCCAGATCAAAGGCCAGCAACATCGCCTCGATACGTTCGCGTGCGCGAGGTCGGCTGAGACCGTAGACGCCTGCGAAGAAGGAGAGATTCTGGGCCACCGAAATATCCCCGTACAGGGAGAACTTCTGCGCCATGTAACCAAGCCGCCCGCGTGCATCGGCGGCGGCCGTGCGCAAGTCGAACCCCGCCACACGCCCCTCGCCCTCGCTCGGCTCAGTCAGGCCGCACAGCATCTTGAAGGTTGTCGACTTGCCTGCCCCATTGGGGCCGAGCAGCCCGAGGATTTCGCCGCGCTTCTGCGTGAACGTGATATTAGACGCTGCCGTGAAGGTGCCGTAGCGTTTTGTAAGGCCGCATGCTTCGATAACCGCCTCGCCATTGTCCGAATGGGCAATCATGGCCTCGGCCAGCGGCGACCGTCCGTCCGGTCCGCCGCCCAGCCGGTCGACAAACGCGTCCTCGAAGCGCGGCGCGGCCGGAACCACCGCTGCATTCACCAGCGTCCTGACATGGTCAAGATCAGCCCCTTCGCGCGTCAGCACGCGGATAGCATCCCCGTGCAGGATGGCGTCGGCCACGGATGCATCGCGAAGCAGGGGCGCGATGGCGGCGCGGCGCGTCTCCTGCGGAACGCGTGCCAGGAAGACGCGGCCAGCCATTGTCACCGTCAGGTCACCGGGAGGCCCCGCATAGAGAAGCTTGCCGCCGCTGAGCAGAAGAACATCGTCGCACTTTTCCGCTTCGTCGAGGTAGGCAGTTGCCCAGACCACGGCCATGCTGTCGTCGACGAGTTCGCCCACCATCGACCACAGTTCGCGCCGCGAAATCGGGTCAACCCCCACCGATGGCTCGTCAAGGAGCAGCAAACGAGGCCGGGTGAGCAAGGCGCAGGCAAGGCCGAGTTTCTGCTTCATGCCGCCAGACAGGGCGCCGGCCAGACGCTCGGTGAACCGCGCAAGATCCGTGAACTTCAGCAGGTGGCCGAAAGTGTCCTCCCGCTCTTCGCCCGAAAGCCCCTTGAGGTCGGCGAACAGTTCAAGATTTTCCATCACGCTCAGATCTTCGTAGAGGCCGAAGCGTTGGGGCATGTAGCCAAGCATCTGGTGCAAGGCACGCTGAGATATGTGGGCGCGCGCGCCTTCGATGAGCACGTCGCCCTTGCTCGGCCGGCTCAGGCCTGTCAGCAGTCTTATGAGGGTTGTCTTGCCGGCGCCGTCGGGCCCGACAAGTCCGGTGATCTTGCCGGTCTCTATGGTTCCAGACACATCATCTAGAGCCGCCGGGCCAATTGCTCCGAACCTCTTTGTCACGTTTTTGATCTGGACGAAGGGCTGAGGCTTCAGGGAACTGAGGGACGCATCGTTCATCTGCGCCCTTAATCTGCCACAGGCGGGCGGCTGAGCTTGACCGTGACCGGCATGCCTTGACGAAGGCCGCTGTCTGGTGCGTCGATAGTGATCCGGACCTGATAGACAAGATCAGTACGAAGATCAGGCGTCTGGACCGTCCGGGGCGTGAACTCGGCAATGGGAGAGACAAAGCCGACTTGCCCCTGGTAGGGCTTGCCGGGCGCGCTGTCAGTGAAGACTTCGGCTGTCTTACCTGGCACGACCAGGCCGAGATCTGTCTCATCGACATAAGCGCGAACCCAGACCGGACTGGTCAAGGCCAATGTGGCGACCGGTACACCTGCCGCGACGATCGAGCCGGGTTCGCGCACGCGCGCCAGAAGGACGCCGTCCGAAGGCGCGATGAGATTTGTGTCTCCGAGTCTCAGCTGAGCCTGAGCAACGGCTGCCTCGGCTGCTTCGACGCCCGCCGCGCCGCCTGCAATCTCTTCAGCCCGCGGTCCGAGCTGCACGAGAGCGAGATCCTTTTTACCCGCGACAAGACGCTTTCTCGCCGCGTCCAATGCGGCGAGCGCCGTGTCATAGGCTTGCTGCGATACATAGCCACTGTCGCGCAACTTTGACTGCCGGTCGAAGGTCTGCTGAGCGATCAGGACATTTGCGTCCAGCTCTTCCACCCGGGCTCTTGCCCGGTCTATTTCCTGGGACCGGCTTCCAGCTTCGAGGCGCGCAAGCTCTGCACGGCGCACCGACGCCTCTGCCTCAGCCTGAGCGACCCCGTCACGCAGCGGCGCGGTGTCCAGGACCGCAATCACGTCGCCAGCCAAAACCGTGTCCCCTTCCTCGAAATTCACGGCGTCGAGCCGGCCGGACACCCGAAACGCGAGCTCCACCTGCCGGATATCGACATTGCCGTAGAGCACGAGCGCGCCGTCAGCGCCGGAACCCGCGGGGCTCAAACGCGGCCACACGACGAAACGCCCCAGGATGAGGGCGGCGACCAAAACAGCGGCAATGATGGCAATGCGTTTCATTGAAAATCGTCTGAGGGCTTGCATGAGGCTCCACCTCGGTTCAGGTCACCACAGTATTTTTAGTACATCTGTACTGTTTTATTTTCAAGGACCTTCCTTCACGACTGGCGGCGCGGGCGCCCGCGATCAGTTCATGCTGGGACTTTGGTTGCAACGAGCAGAACGGGTTCGACCATCGCTTCCGCACCGGGCGGGCCGCCCGCATCCACGACGACGCCTGCTATCGCAAGTTCGGTTTGGACGTCTGCCAATGTCGGGAACCAGTACACACCGTCCGGGAAAGCAATCACCTCGCTCTGCAAAGCCGGAAGAACGCCCACCTAACGCCGTCTTGCAAGTCAGCCTTGGAGGATCGTCACAAACGGCGAACGGATTGAACGATTAACCCACAGAGCCCAACTCCTCGCCATTGAGAGAGGTTTTGCGATGACTGACCCATCCAGCCGGCGATATCATTGTGACCATGCCTACGCCGCCAGGCCATCAACCGGCACCTCTCGGCAACCGAAGCGCTCGAATGGGGCCTCGCAAACGAAGTTGTGGCGGCCAACGCGCTCCCGGCGCGCGCCGACACCCTCGCCGGGCAGTTTGCAGCAGGGCCCACTCAGGCATTCGGCGCGGTCAAAACGCTCCTCGCCGGCAGCGCCACCAACAGTCTCGAAACCCAGATGGAACTCGAAGCACGTGCGATTGCAGATACTGACCGGACAGCCGATGCGCGGGAAGGCATCGACGCCTTCCTCAACAAGCGCAGGCCTGTCTTCACGGGAGAATGAAGTAGTCGTTACCCTCAGGCAGCAGATCGTCGTGACGGCCTCGCGCCTTTGAGCCTGCACAGGTTGAGCCGCAAAAGCTGCGCGTTGCAGTTTGACTTTATCCGTTAGCGGACCTTCCGGGTCACCTGCTCGATGAAATGGTCAAATCGTTTCTTTCCAAGCGCGTGGGCAATATCCCGTTCGCCTTCGGGCAAAGGCTCGGTGCGGGTCAGCCAGTAATAGACATAGTGAGCAAGCGTTTCGTAAGTGAACGCCACATCCCGCTCGATATCTGCCTGGCGCAGGTCAAAGGCATCAATGCGGACCAGCAAGCGCTCCTCCAACACGGACCGCGACTCTGGATCAAACCATGCCCGGAGCGCGTCCTCGACAATCGCTGTCTTGGTCATACCGGGGCGGCCTGCGGCCTCACACAGCTGAGCATGCAGCTTCGTCGAGATCCGGATGTTCACGCGCGGCTTACCCATAAAACTCAAAACTCCGGCAGGAAATCAGGATCGCCGCGATCTGCGGCTGCGACGCGCCGCACGACCTTGAGGTTGCGATCGTCTGCGGGATCTGCGGCCTCGTCCCTCTCGACGTCCACGCCGGGTTCCGGCTCCGGTTGCGGTGCCTCGTGATCGATCTCGTGCTCAGGTTCCAACGTCTGTTTGCGTTCAAGCCCGGCGGTATCCTCTCCGCCTCGCGCCGCCTCAGCCTCCGGTATGGGTACATCGACACGCGCATACCACGCATCCTGTCCTGCCTGCCCGCTCCAATCGACCGGTGCCGGCGGCATGACCCGTGCCTTGAAGTTTGCGTCCTCGAAATAGCGCAGCTTCTTGGCGCGCACAGGCGGCACGCCTGACACCATGACGATCTCGTCCGTGGCGGCGAGCTGCATGACTTCGCCCGGCGTCACCAGCGCGCGCTGGGTTTCCTGGCGCGAGACCATCATGTGGGAGAGCCAGGGCGCCAGGCGGTGGCCCGTATAATTCTTCTGTGAGCGGAGTTCTGTTGTCGTGCCCAAAGCGTCGGAAACACGCTTCGCGGTGCGTTCATCGTTCGTCGCAAAGGCGATGCGAACATGGCAGTTGTCGAGGATCGAGTTGTTCGGCCCGTAGGCTTTCTCGATCTGGTTCAGCGACTGGGTGATCAGGTAGGCACGGATCCCGTATCCTGCCATGAACGCGAGCGCGCTCTCGAAGAAGTCGAGCCGTCCGAGGGCCGGGAACTCATCCAGCATGAACAGGAGCTGCCGCTGCCCCTTTGAAGGAAGCTCCTCGGTAAGCCGGCGCCCGATCTGGTTGAGGATCAGGCGCATCAGCGGCTTGGTGCGGGAGAGGTCAGAGGGTGGCACAACGAGATAGAGCGACAAGGGCGCGCGGCCCTCCACCAGATCCTCGATCCGCCAATCCGAGCAGCTGGTCACTTCGGCAATGACGGGATCGCGGTAGAGAGACAGGAAACTCATCGCCGTCGACAGGACGCCGGAGCGCTCATTCTCGGATTTGTTGAAGAGTTCGCGCGCCGCCTGCGCGACAATCGGATGAACGCCTTCAGGCCCCAGATGCGCCGTCGTCATCATGGCGCGCAGGCTGACAGCAAAGGAGCGCGCCGGATCGGACAGGAACCGCGCACATCCGGCGAGTGTCTTGTCTTCCTCCGCATAGAGTACATGCAGGATCACCCCGACCAAAAGGGAATGTCCGGTTTTTTCCCAATGGTTGCGGCGTTCCAGTGAGCCCTCCGGATCAACGAGGATGTCGGCGATGTTCTGCACGTCACGCACTTCGTGCTCGCCGCGCCGCACCGCCATCAGAGGATTGTAACGCGGGGACCGGCGGTCGGTCGGATCAAACCGCACGCAGCGCGAGAAGCTCGCGCGCCAGCCGGAGGTGATCTCCCAGTTCTCACCCTTGATGTCATGGATGACAGCGCTGCTGGTCCAGGAAAGCAGGGTTGGCACCACAAGTCCGACGCCTTTCCCCGACCGGGTCGGCGCAAACGCCATGACGTGTTCCGGCCCCGCATGACGCAGGTAGTCCTGCTGCCAGCGCCCAAGGAACACGCCGTCACCGCCCAGCAGCCCGGCCCGGTTCAGATCTTCCCGCCTTGCCCAGCGCGCCGAGCCGTAGGTCGTGACATTGCGTTCGTGCCGGCTGCGCACGACTGATCCGGTGATCGCCGCGAGGATGCCGAGCCCGGTTCCTGACACGGTGATCAATCCGCCCCGCGCAAACACTTCCGGCGCGTAGGCTTCATAAGCATACCACCACTGGAACAGCCGCCAGGGTTTGTAGACCGGAGCGTCTCCGACAAGGAACCAGGGCGAACCGAGTGCTGGCTGGAACCCCAAGGCCTCGGCAGTCACCTGGGTCGCAAGCCACACCGCCCCGAGGATCAGCATAAACACAACTGCAATCTGGCCGATGAGGATCTTTGTGCCGGTCATGGCGGGTCCTTCCCTGCAAACTCAAAACAGCGCCAAACTGCGCTGCCTTCGCGGCGCGCCGCCATCCGCAAGGCACGCCAATGCGTGCAGCACGCCGCAAGGCTCTGCAGAGCTTCAGCGAGAGAGGCCGCGCCCGCGCTCCGCACCGAGGCTCCAGCTGAGCCCGGTCGCTGTCTGGCGGATGCTCAGCTCCCGGCCGATCTGGCGGCCCAGCGCATCCCTCCAGGGGACGAGCGCAAACTGCTTCGAATTGCCGATGATCGCCATCCGGCCGGACGCAAGATCCAGATGACCCTCAAGCTTTCCGTCGAAAGTGTCACCGGGTTGCAGTGACAGTGCTGTCCGGCTCGACTGCGCCGCGAGCATGGCCGTTCGCCGGCTGAGCTCAAGGCTTCTGAGGCGGGCGCGCTGATCGGCCGTGAGCTGCCCGACACCCGCACTAAGAAGACCCTGCTGGCGGAGCCATGCCTGCCGCTGCTGCCTGAGCTCTGCGAGCCGCTTGGAGCCCCGGGCGCCGCCGGAATCAATTCCATCGAGCCAGGTCTCGGCGTCCCCCCCCCCCCAATATTTCTGCGCCCCCCCCCCCAATCCCGCCCCCCCCCCCCGCCCCCCCCCGGTTCCCCCCCCCCCCCCCCCCCCCCCCCCCCCCCCCCCCCCCCCCCCCCCCCCCCCCCCCCCCCCCCCCCCCCCCCCCCCCCCCCCCCCCCCCCCCCCCCCCCCCACACCCCCCCCCCCCCCCCCCCCCCCCACCCCCCCCCCCCGCCCGCCAATCCCCCACCCCGGCCGAACAATCCATCGAGCCAGGTCTCGGCGTTCAGGCCGACCTGCTGTTCCAGCGGCACCCAGGACAGGACTGCCAGCCGGACGCCGCCAGCGCGGCGCGCTTCATAACCGGCAGCACGTTCGACGAAGCCTTCATCGATCCGCCATTCGCCTGTGCCAAGCCGCTCGCCGATGCCGTCGCGGCGCAAGGCTTCCAGCCGCCGCTTGAGCGACAGGCGGTAATCTGGGTTCGAGCCCGGATCGTGACGGGCATGAATCTCTTCAGACCAGACGCCGCCCGCCGCGTCTGCAACGGCCGCAATGGCCCGGTCTGCAGGCCGCGCGATTGCTGCCGCTTTTGAGAGCTTGACGACCGCGCCGGGGCGCGGCGGCGTGGTCATGTCTGCGGCGCCCGACGGCACATGCCAGACCCTGCCGTCAAAATCCTCGACGAGGAGGTAGCGCGTATCGCGCAGTTCGTACTCCGGACCGTAGGCCTTGACAGTCCCCATGACGCGGGCGGCTTCGGAGCCAAGATCTTCGACGAACCGCAAGCCCTGTTCGCGGCCGCTGTATTCTGCGGCCAGCGTGCGGATGATGTCGCCGCGCTGGCCGGCCCGCTTCAGCTGTTGCTGCCAGCCATCTGTCATCTCCCAGGCCTGAGGTCCAACCGGCCTTGCCAATCCCAGTGTCTCGAGGTGCCGGAGCCGGCCAACCTGCAACGCGCGATCAAACCGCGCGCGGCTCCCGCTGGCTTCGGGCACGTCAATGCGCGCGCCTTCAAGCTTCGCCTCAATCTCGCGGTCGAGCCCGGTCCAGCGATTAAGGCTAACCTCTTTGCTGCGCGCCTCAGCAATCTCAAGCGTGCGTCTGGGTCCGAGACGCTGCGTGACCAGGTCTTCGGCTACCTCGCGCAGGCCGCGCGTCAGGTAGTCGCGCGCAATGACCACATCGCGCATGCGGGCATCGCGGCCACGGATCACGATATGCGTGTGCGGATGACCGGTATTGTGGTGATCAACGGCGACCCAGTCGAGACGGCGCCCGGTATCGCGCTCCATCTGCGCCATGAGCTCGCGCGTTGCCGCCTTGAGGTCGCCCATGCGCGCACCGTCTTCCGGCGAGACGATGATCCGGAACTGGTGCGGGTCGTTTTCGCTGCGCTCCAGGAAGTCGGCCGGATCAACGCCTTCTGAGTCGCGGTCATAGAGCAGGCCGCTAGTCCCGTCCCGGCCCGCACCGTCGCGCTGGAGGTATCCGACATGCGCGCGGTAAAGCCCCGGCCCTGACCGGCCCGGGCGCGCGATATGAACCTTCACGATGACGCGCCGCATATGCACCCGCGAGAGATGCGCCCGGCGCACGCCGCGTGATCCAGTCGACCGGGCCGCGC